>NZ_JABMCZ010000003.1:0-604230 GCF_013186535.1 Nocardia terpenica | reverse complement strand
GCGAATGTCCTCGTGCCGGTAGCGCTGGTGCCGCAGCGCGCCCGACACCTCCACCGTCACCGCCTTCATCAGCTCGGCGAGCGTGGTCTCGTAGCCGACGTGCAGGCGCAGCGGCACGATATTGGACGAGGCGCCGCCGGAGCGGCGCATGACGGCGGTGGTGCGCGCGGTCACCGGCAGGGACAGGATCACGTCCTCGGTGCCGGTCCACTGCGCCAGGTAGGCGGCGAACGCCGCGATCAGCAGCCCGGCGGGCGACGAATCGTGCCGCCGCACAGCCGCTTCCAGCAGCGCGTTGCGCTCGTCGGACAGCGCGGCGGTGACCACGCCGTTCAGCGGGGCGGGCGGGGCGGAGCGGCCGGTGAGGCTGGAGCCCTCCTCCAGACCCGCGACCCGCTGCGCCCAGTACTGCTTGTCGGACCGGAAGCGGGTGCTGTCGCGGTAGGCGAATTCGGCTTCGACGAGGGTGCGCAGGTCGGCCGCCTTGGACGGCGTCGGCTCGGCGCCGGAGGCGTACGCGGTGTAGAGCTCCGCGATCCGGTTCATATTGGTCATCGCGCCGAAGCCGTCGAGCGCGATGTGGTGGGCGCGGGTGTACCAGAACCAGTGATCGTCGGCCAGCTGCAGGGCGGCCATCGTGATCAGGCGGTCGGTCACCAGGTTCAGCGGGCGGCTGTACTCGGCGCGCATCCACTCGTGCGCGGCCGCCTCCGGGTCCTCGGCGTCGCGCAGGTCGATGCGGGAGACCTTGTCGTAGTCGCCGATGCCGTGGTCGACGTACTGCAGCGGCTCACCGTCGCGCTCGACGATGCGCAGGAAGCCGGACCCGAGTTCGTGCGAGGCGTCGATACTGGCGCGCTCGAGCACCTCGACATCCAGCGCGCCGTGCAGGTCGACGTACTGGGCGATGGTGATCGGCACCTGCGGATCCAGGTGCTGGGCATACCAGATACCGAGCTGCGCCGGCGACAGCGGGAAGAGCTGCTCGCTCGAAACCGGCTGCCCTGAAACCGGCACTGGCGCTACCTCGCTGCCAGCTTCGCCGTTTCCGCCGAAATCCAGCCGGTCCAACCGTAACCTCGCTTCCGGAGCACCCTGCAGTGCTCCTCCCCGACGACACACCGACGTGGACGCTCACCTGTTCCTGGCGCGGCGTCCGAACGTACGGGGCTCACTTCGAATCTCAATCAGACAAAAATGTTCATAGGACCTAACCGTCCTTCGGGCCGATCTTGTTACATGGGCCCGACCACTCCCGGCGGCCACGGATCGGCCTCACTCCTGCTGATGAACACCGAACCAATCTACCGCCCACCCCGGTTCCACAACGAAGAAGGTTCATAGCTATATCACATCACCACAGGATGTTTCGCGGGAAGGCGCGAAAGCTTCCGTCCGGCAAGGCATGTACGTCATGTTCACCAGGCTTACCCGGGCGAACTGTGACGTTCTCGAGCCGGATCGTAGAGATGAGAGGGAGCGCAGTCGAGCGCCGGGGCGAGCGCCCGCCCGACGAGGATCACCGCCGCCTGCCGCAGCCCCGCCGCCTCGACCCGATCGGCGATATCGGACAGGGTGCCACGCAACACACGCTGCTCCGGCTGGCTCGCGCGGTACACCACGACGGCCGGGCAGTCGGGGCCGTACTCCCGCGCCAGCTCCGCCGCGAGAGTGCGAGCGCGGGTGATGGCCAGGTGCAGGGCCAGCGTCGCGCGGGTGCGAGCGAAGTTGACCAGCGCCTCGGATTCGGGCATGACGGTGGACCGAACCCGAGTCCGAGTGAGCACCACCGACTGCGTCACCTCCGGCACGGTCAACTCGGCCCCGAGCACCGCCGCCGCCGCGGCATAAGCGGGCACGCCGGGCGTGACATCCCACGGAATGCCGTGCCCATCGAGCCGCCGGGCCTGCTCGGTAAGCGCCGAATACAGCGACGGATCCCCGGAGCACAGCCGCACTACATCCTTACCCTCCCCGTGCGCCCGCACACAGTGCGCAATGATCCGATCAAGATCCAGATGCTGCGTATCGATCAACTCGGCCCCCGGCGCACAGTGCCCGAGCACCTCCGGATCGAGATAGGTACCCGCATACAAACAGACGGGAGCCGCCCGCAGCAGCGCCACCGCACGCACGGTCAACAGGTCGGCAGCCCCGGGTCCCGCCCCAATGAAGTGCACGGTCATAGGTGGAGTCTATGTATCGGGTTGCGTCGACAGCAGCCACCCACTCTCTTGCTCTTGGTCCCGGCGTGCTTTTGGCCGGGACCTCGCGAGATTCCGGCCAAAAGCACGCCGGAACCACAAGGGGCAGTTCAACTCAGCGCGAGGCTTCAAATTTATTGTCCGCCAATAATTTTCGTGTATCCATGACATCGAAGCTAGTAAATTTCGGCGATAATCACACCGCCGTTCGGCGAGCTCCGTGAGATGCCCGACAGCAAGATCTTTGCCGGGGCTCTTTACAGTAGGGTGAAATCGCGCAGGTGGGCTTCGTATCGGGCGAGGGGAGGATGCCGCATGGCCGACGAGTTGGTTTCGGGTGAGGTGGGCATTGGTGGCCTGGCCCGCACGTTTGCCGTGCGGGCGCCGCGGGATCGGGAGTCGCCGCTGGTGCTGTTGCTGCATGGTCATCATCCGGCCATCACCGGGCGGGTCATGGTCGATCTGACGACCTTCGGCAAGTATGCCGACGAGTGGGGGATCGCCGTCGGGTATCCCGACGGCTACCGGGGGTCGTGGGCCGACGGGCGCGGGGTGACGGCCGCCGATGCCGACGGCGTGGACGATGTCGCCTTCCTGCGCACCGTCATCGACTGGTGCGCCGACCGCTTCGACACCTCGCCGGATCGCACGCTGGTCGCGGGAATCTCCAACGGCGCGTTCATGTCTCATCGGCTGGCGCTGGAGGCGAGCGAGCTGGTACCGGTCTTCGCCGCGGTCGCGGGCGGCCTGCCCACCTCGCTGAGCGATCTGCGGCCCACCCACGCCGTCTCCGCACTGCTGATCAACGGCACCGACGACACCACCCAGCCCATCGAGGGCGGCTACTCGCGGTGGCGCGGCCCCAACGGCGAATTGCGCGGCCGCACACTGGGATTGACCGAATCCGCCGAGCACTGGCGCCGGATCGATCAGTGCGACGGCCCCGAGAACACCGCGGCCACCGACCAATCCAGCCGACACACCGTGACCGGCGGCGTCGGCGGAACCCAGGTGTCGGCCTGGACGGTGTTCGGCGGCGGCCACACCTGGCCCGGCACCCCGCTGCCCGGGGAGTGGGGCGAAGCCCCCGGCATGGCCACCACCATGGAATTCGATGCCGCCGTGGAGATTTACCGCTTCGCCGAGCCGCTGCTCACGGCGGCCGACACCCGCAAGATCTGAACAAGCACCCCCGGCAAGGAGTTTCGATGGCATTCCTCGGCAAGGTCCTCCGGAATCGGCGTGCGGGAGACCACCGCCTGGCCTGGAATCGCCCGAACCTGTCCGGCGGCAACACCTTCGAGCTCTCCAGCCCCGACTTCGCCCACGAGTCGACCCTCGACCTCATCCACGCCGCCGAGCGCGTCGGCGGCAGCGACCTGTCCCCCGCGCTGACCTGGTCCGGCGTCCCCGAGGGCACGGCCCAGCTGCTCCTGGTCCTGGAGGACCCCGACGCACCGACCCCCATCCCGGTCGTCCACTGCCTCGCCCCGGGAGGGCGGCCAGGGCCGAGCGTGCCCTGAACCGGACGATCCTGCTGCTCGATGTACGGCCGCAAAACCCCTGATCGGGCGCGCAACCAGCGAACTCGGCGAAGTACGAACCAAACTACAACCGCTTCGCCCGCCAGTGCTGGCGCAGCAGCTCCAATAGGGTTGTGGTGTGCAGCTGCGCTACAACTACCGCGTCTACCCGACACCGGGTCAGCGCATGGAGTTGGCGAAGGCGTTCGGATGCGCTCGGGTCGTGTTCAACGATGCGCTCACACTGCGTCGGCATGCATACGAGAACGGTCTACCGTTCATCACCGACGGGGAACTGTCCAAGCTTGTTGTGACCCAAGCGAAGAACACGCCCGGCCGGGCATGGCTCACCGAGGTATCGGCGGTCGTGCTACAGCAAGCGCTCGCCGACTGCTGTACGGCCTACCGCAACTTCTTCAACTCGCTAAGCGGGAAACGGAAGGGCCGCAAGGTCGCTGCGCCCCGATACCGGTCCCGCAAAGACAATCGGCAAGCCATCCGGTTCACCCGGAACGCACGATTCACGATCACCGGGACCGGACGGCTTCGTTTGCCGAAGATCGGAGACGTGAAGGTCGCGTGGTCTCGGAGACTCCCCTCCGATCCGTCGTCGGTGACAGTGATCCGGGATGCGGCGGGCCGGTACTTCGCGTCGTTCGTCGCCGACACCGAACCGGAACCACTACCGGAGTCGGACACCGAGACCGGAATCGACTTGGGCCTCACGCACCTCGCTGTCCTGTCGGACGGCCGGAAGGTCACCGCGCCGAAGTTCCTGCGGCGGGTGGAACGCAAGCTCGGGAAGCTGCAACAGGACCTGTCCCGCAAACAGAACGGCAGCAAGAACCGGGCGAAGGCTCGGGTGAGGGTGGCGCGGCAGCACGCGCGTGTCGCCGAGCGGCGGCGAGACTGGCATCACAAGGAATCCATCAGGATCATCCGCGAGAACCAAGCGGTGTACGTGGAAACCCTCGCAGTGAACGGCCTTACCCGCACGCGGTCGGCGAAGTCCGTACACGACGCAGGATGGTCCGCGTTCGTCGCCATGCTCGAGTACAAGGCCGTCAAGCATGGCCGGTACTTCGGTCGGATCGGCCGGTTCGAACCCACCAGCCAAGTGTGCTCGGCGTGTGGCGTGAAGGACGGCCCGAAACCCCTGCATGTTCGTGAGTGGACGTGTCAGGGGTGCGGGGTCGTCCATGATCGGGACGTGAATGCCGCGAACAACATCCTGGCGGCCGGACGGGCCGACAGGCTAAACGCCTGTGGAGGGAAGATAAGACCACACTCCGGTGTGGCGCGTCCCGGTGAAACAGGAAGCCATCGGAGTGCAGCATGCGCTGTACAGGAGAAAATCCCCCACCTTCAAATGGCGGAGCACGTCAAGACTTCCAATTGTTCGCTCCCCGAACAACTCACCACTGTCGACGGCAAATCCCGGCCTCCGTTAGACCCCGACCGCGCTTGATGACGCGCTCGGCATCACTTACCGGCTCAGCGCCGGATCCCGTGCTTGTCGGTCAAGGTCGTGAGCATGAGGTCGAGGCCGAAATCGAAGCGCTGGTCGAAGTCGCCGGGTAAGAGGTGGGGCATGGTGGCGGACAGGGCGGGATAGTCGCCGGGGGCGAGCGCGGCACCGATCCGGTCGGCGATATCCGGCGCCGCGGCCGCCTGCTCCTCCTGGGTGAGGCCGAGGGTGTAGTAGGCGATCGCCCATACCGACCAGGCCGCCGCGCGCGGCTCGATGCCCGCATCGAGCAGGGTGGCGACCATGGCGTCGGCGAGACGAAACGTGCACGGCTCGGCGGGATAGGTTCCGGCGACCACCCGGGCTCCGTCCCGCCGCGCGAGCAGGGCGCGGCGATAGCGGTGCGCCAGCTCGCGCAACCGGTCCACCCATGGCTCGGGCAGCGGTTCGTCGGTGCAGCCCAACAGCATTCGATCGGCCATCGCCTCGAGCAGCTGCGGCTTGCCGGACACGTGCCAGTACACCGTATTCAGCCGCACCCCGAGGCGTTCGGCCACCTTGCGCATGGTCAGCGCGTCCAGGCCGATCTCGTCCAGCAGATCCAGGGCCGCGTCCACCACCTGCTGTCGGTCCAATCCCACCGTGCCTCCCGATTCGCCTTGACGTCTTGATCCTGGATCAAGTGTAATGGGCGGGACGGGGTCTTGATCCTTGTTCAAGGGAGGTGGGAGCGATGTCCGGCACCATGATCGAACGAGCACACCGGGAGCCCGCGGCGAACGAGGCGCGGCCCGCGATCGTGCGGCAGCTGCGCCTGGAGGCCACGGGAGTGGTGTCGGTGTGGCTCGCCGCTCCGGACGGAAACCCGTGGCCCGCTTGGGAACCGGGCGCACACATCGACGTGCTGCTGCCGAACGGCCTGACGCGGCAGTACTCCCTGTGCGGCCCGCCGGACGATCGGGAGAACTACCGCATCGCGGTCCGGCGCGACCCGCGCAGCCGGGGTGGGTCGGAGTATGTGCACGCCTTCCTGCGCCCCGGCCAGCGGGTCCGAATTCGCGGTCCGCGCAACCACTTTCCACTCGGAGAACAGAGCCGCTACCTGTTCGTCGCGGGCGGTATCGGGATCACCCCGATCCTGGCGATGGTCCGCGCCACCGCCGCCGCGGGACGGCCGTGGCGGCTGGCCTACGGCGGGCACCGCGCGGATTCGATGGCATTCACCGGGGAGTTGGCGGCCTTCGGCCCGGCCGTCGGACTGTATGCGAGCGACCGCGCCGGACGCATCCCCCTCGGCGAGCTGCTGGCCGAGCCGCAACCCGGCACCGGGGTGTACGCGTGCGGGCCCGAACCGCTGCTGGCGGCCCTCGCCGAGGGTATGGCGCACTGGCCGGTAGGCTCCCTGCATACCGAGCGATTCGTGCCGCGCCCCAAGGAGATTCGTCCCGATACCGAGTTCGAGGTGGTCTGTGCCCGCTCGAACCGGACGCTGACGGTCCCGCCCGGGCGCAGCATTCTCGACGTCCTGGGCGCGGCCGGGCTGGCTACGTCCTCGTCCTGCCGTGCGGGCCTGTGCGGCACCTGCGAAACCCGTGTGCTGGAAGGCATTCCGGATCACCGCGACGACGTACTCGACGAGCACGAGCGCGCGGCGAACGACCGCATGTACGTGTGTGTATCCCGCGCGCTGGGGCCTCGGCTGGTCCTCGACGTGTAAGGAGCCGACCATGAATCGACGCACCGCGGCCGACGACTACCGGCCCATCGACATGACACGCATCCGCGAGATCATCGGCTACCCGACGAAATTCATCGAGGAGAAGAAGTCGCCCAGCATCGGCGACTTCGCCCGCCGCTTCATCGCGCACAGCACCTTCTACGTATTCGCCTCGGTCAACGCGGCGGGCCAGGTCGACGCCAGCCCCAAGGGCGACCCGCCGGGCTCGGTGAAGGTGCTCGATCCCTGGACGCTCGCCATCCCGGACCGCCCCGGCAACAAGGGCATCGACACGTTCCGCAATCTGGTCGAACGCCCCGGCGTCGGCCTGCTGTTCCTGGTCCCCGGCGTCCGGGAAACCCTGCGTATCAACGGGAATGCCTTCGTTACCGACGAGCCGGACCTGCTGCGGTCGCTCGCCGCCGACGGCAAACCGGCCCTGCTGGCCACCGTCGTCCGTGTCGAGGAGGTCTTCTACCAGTGCGGCAAGGCCCTCATCCGCTCGCACCTGTGGAATCCGGATCTCGAGCTCGCGGCGGCGTTGCTGCTCGACGGAAACTTCTACTGCGCCGCCGGAGCCGAAATGGGCGACAAGGCAGCGGCCATGGGGGTGAACCTGGGTGAAGTGGCCTCCACGGCCGAAGAACACTACGGGACGACGCTGTATTGACCTGTTACTCAGGTAGTTTCGCCCGCAGGGCAAGTTCGGCGAGCACCGCGTCGGCCTCGCGATGCGAGCGGAGCCGAATGAATTCGATGTGCCCGTATGCCGGATCGCTTCGGGCGGCGAGGAAGCGGGCGCGGTTCCCGGCGTGCGTGCGCCACGCCCACACGATCACCGAGCGTTCCGGGTTGAGCGAGAAGAAGTTTCGCCACTGTTCGCGGTTGCCGTTCCACAGCTCGCGCCCGGTGACGATCCGGCCCGCGGTCCGCCGGATGATCTGCCACATCACCCGGGCGCGCGGCAGATCGAACCAGAGCACGGCATCGACGCGCTCCCACACCAGATCGCCGAGCTTGCTGTGATAGTTGCCGTCGACCACCCAGGCGTCGGCGGCGATCCGCTCGGCGACGGCGGCGCGGAACTCGGCGACGGGCATGGGCGTCCAATTCTCTTGGTGGTGAATGGCATCGAGCTGGATGTGCGCGATCCCGAGCCGCCGGGAGATCCGCTCCGCGAGCGTGCTCTTCCCGGAGCCCGACGTGCCCTCCACCGCGATCCGTCGCACGGCAACCATCAGCGTAAATCCCATCGACTAGGCAACCCGGGACACAGTAGTGTCCCCAGCCATGGCACGCGACGAGCGCGGTGTGACCGCCCAGAGCGAGGACTTTGCCGCCTGGTACAACGAGGTGGTCTTCAAGGCCGCCCTCGTCGACCGCGGCCCGGCCAAGGGCACGATGGTCATCCGACCGTACGGGTATCGGCTGTGGGAACTGGTGCAGTCCGCGCTCGATCGCCGCATCCGCGACACCGGCCACGAGAATGCCTACTTCCCACTGCTTATCCCGGAGAGCTATCTCAACCGGGAGGCCGATCACGTCGAGGGGTTCTCCCCCGAACTGGCCGTGGTGACCCACGCCGGTGGCAAGCAGCTGGACGAGTCGCTGGTGGTGCGGCCGACCTCGGAGACGATCATCGGCGAGATGATGGCCCGGTGGATCGGCTCGCACCGGGATCTGCCGCTGCTGCTGAACCAGTGGGCCAATGCGGTGCGCTGGGAGTTGCGCCCGCGAATGCTGTTGCGCACCACCGAATTCCTCTGGCAGGAGGCGCACACCGCGCACGCGGACGAGGCCGATGCCCGCCGGGAGACCATGCTCGGGCTGCGCATCTACCAGGAGATCGCGCGCGATCTGGCCGCGATGCCGGTGATCGCCGGGGAGAAGACGCCGGGCGAACGGTTCGCGGGCGCGGTCGAGACCTACACCATCGAGGCCATGATGCGCGACGGCCGCGCGTTGCAGTCGGGCACCTCGCACTATATGGGCACCAATTTCGCCCGTGTCTTCGACATCCGCTTCACCGGCGAGACGGGCCGGGACGAGTTGTGCCACACCACATCCTGGGGCATGACCACCCGCATGATCGGCGCGGTCGTCATGACCCACGGCGACGATCGCGGCCTGGTCCTGCCGCCTCGGCTCGCGCCGTATCAGGTGGTGATCGTGCCGATCACCCGCGGCGGCGATACCGCGGTCGACGAGGCGGCCGAGCGGCTGGCCCGCCGCCTGCGCGCCGCCGGGGTGCGCACCCATGTCGATGCCCGCACCCAGGTGACCCCCGGATTCAAGTACAACGAGTGGGAGCTGCGCGGCGTCCCGATCCGGCTGGAGCTCGGCCCCCGCGATCTGGCGGCGGGCACGGTCGTCCTGGTCCCGCGCCTCGGCGACGACGGCAAACGGGCCGTGCCGATTGATTCCCTGCCGGAGGCCATGCCGGGCATCCTGGACGAGTTCCAGGCGTATCTGCTCACGCGCGCAACGGATTTCCGCGACGAGCACACCCGCACGGTCGACACCTGGGCCGACTTCGCCGACGCGGTCGCCACCGGCTGGGCCCTGGCCCTGCACTGCGGCGCTCCCGACTGCGAGCAGGACATCAAGTCGACCACGACCGCCACCCCGCGCTGCGTCCCCCTGGACGGCGAACCGGCCACCGGTTCGTGCGTGCGCTGCGGCGCGCCGTCGGCCTACGGCAAGCGGGTGGTCTTCGGCCGCGCCTACTGATCGCAGTGATCGGCGCCACACCCGCCCGGTGTCACGGTCGGGGTTCGGGCGGTGTCCCCAGGGGTGTCCGAATTATCGAGGAAGCGAAAGGACCGCCATCATGAAGGCCATCGTCGTGTGCACCTCCGTGTCCCATGGCAATACGCAGCGGATCGCCGAGATCATGGGCGAGGTCCTGCACGCCCGCGTCGTCTCCCCCGATCAGGTCGACGTCGCCGAGCTCGCCACCTACGACCTGGTGGGTTTCGGCTCGGGGATATTCCTGGGGGCATTCCACGCGCGGCTGCGCGAGTTCGTGGAGTCGCTTCCGCAGGCGCGGCGCGGCCGGGCATTCGTCTTCGCCACCAGCGGTTTCCCGGACACGGGGCGCACGGCCTTCTCCCGGCCCCTGGTGCAGCTGCTCGAGCGCAAGGGCTTCGACGTGGTCGACACCTTCTCCTGCCGCGCCCTCGATACCTTCGGCCCGTTCAAGATCGTCGGTGGCATCCGGAAGGACCGCCCGAACGGCGCCGACCTGGCGGCCGCGCGCACCTTCGCCGAGGGCCTACGAGCCCGCGTCGGCGCCGCGTCCTGACCGGTGCATGGTCAGGGTGTGGTCGCCGTGCAGCACCATCCGGTCGATGGTGACGGTGACCGACCGGCCGTGCCCGGCCAGGTCGGCCGGTCCGGCTCCCTGCCCGTAGTCGGTGAATTCCCTTCCGCCGGTGAGGTATTCGACGGCCTGCCGCAGTGATTCCGGCAGGCCGGGCAGGGCGCCGCGCACCGAGTCGGGCAGTTCGAGAACGCCGTAGAACTTGCGGTCGGTGCCGTCGAGGTCGGCCGAGCGCTTCCCGAAGGTGGTGTGGTCGCGCAGGGCCCGGGTGAGCTCGTCCAGGCTCAGTTCGGGCCGCAGCCCGTCGACCGTGTGCAGGACGAGGGTGGCCGTCGCGCCGGTGGCGGGATCGCGCAGGATTAGATCGTTGTCCGCGACCGCGGTGTCGAAATCGTGGAGTTCCGCCTCCGCGCCGAACAGCTTCGCGGAGTAGGAGATACCGGACGGAGCCGCGAGATCGTAGGCATTGCTGTTCTGCGCCAAGGTATTACCGCGCAGCGGATCGCCCGTCCCGACGAACGTCCAGGCATTCGCGGTGATCGGCTTCTCCCAGTACCCGGTCTCGCCATTCCTCTCGCCTTCGACGCGCAGTATCCGGGCCGCGCTTCCGGTCTGCCCGTCGATCTTCTGAATGGAGATCCGATCGGTGATGGTGCCGTCGATGGCGGGCTGTTCGACCCAGCCGGACGCGGGCAGTTGATAGGCGGCGAAGCCGTGGACCGGTGCGAGATTGTCGGCCACGAGCACGGTGGCATCGGGGGCGGTCGGCTTACCACGCTGATCCTCGTAGGAATACCGGAAGAAGATCTGATCCGCCCCCGACTGATCGAAATCCCAGTTCCGCGTGAACAAATGGCCGTACCGATCGACAATGAACGTCACCGACCCCGCCGAGCCGAGCGCCTGCGCACGCAACCGCCCACCCATCGGCGTCGCCATCCGATAGCTGTAGTCGTCCCCACCCGTCAGCCAGGGATCCAGAATCGTAATCCGATTCCCCTCATCGTTCAGCACGAAGGCGGTCGTACAATCCGCGCCCCCGGCAGGCTGCGCATTCCCGGCGGAATCGGTCCACGTCCGGTCCCGAAACTTCGACAGCACCGATAAACTCCACGCCTTGGTATCGGCAGGCAGGTGCGTTCCGCCCCCACCCCACAGCGGCGCCCCGAACCGGCCCGTCCAAAACCACGGTCGCGCTACGTCCTCCGGCCGATACAGCGCATTGACCATCACATAGACATTGCGCTGATCGTCACTGGCCCACAACTGATTGTCGTCGGCCGAAACCTGCATCACATGCCCATCCAGACACGCAGGCACCGGCACGGCCCGCCAAACATCGTGCCCCGAGTGCGGATCGGCGGGCTTCACATAGACCCGCCCACCCCGCACCGCGAAATCCCATTGCAGATTGAAGGTTTCGGTATCGCCCCGGAAGGCGACCCGCTCGGGCAGCGAGACACCGGAAGCCGCGGGCAACCGATCGAACCCGTCATAACCCCGGACCCCCGGCGAATCAATGAGCGGCGTCGGAACCCTACTGGTCGCCCAATCCCGCAATTCCGCACACCGCTCCGCCCCCACCGGGCCCGCGTCACCGAGCGCCGGGACCGGGCACAGCATGACCGCGACCACACCCAGAGCCCCCGCAATCCGCCCTACCCGCACACCCAGTCCTCTCCATCCACACATCCGGCGGGAACCAGTCTTACCGAGTGGATCGAATAGGCAACGCGCGGGTCCGTGTGACGACCGGACTGGTCACGGCCCACGGCGGTGATTTCATGCTTCACTTCGTAGCGCATCTACCGCTAAACTGTTGCCCGACATACGAATCAATGGTGGGAGGCACATGCGGGGGTACATCGGCGAGAGCGTGGTTTTCAGCGGGAGCGCACATCCCGAACTCGCGCAGGAGATCTGTACCGATCTAGAGGTCCCACTCAGCCCCACCGAAATTCGACGCTTCGCCAACGACTGCCTCGAGGTCCAGCTCGGCGCGAATTGCCGCGAACGCGACGTATTCATCGTCCAGCCCGTCGTTCGCCCCGTTCAAGAGCATCTGGTGGAGTTGTTCATGATGCTGGATGCCGCACGGGGAGCCTCCGCCGCTCGCACTACGGTCGTCATGCCGCATTATGCCTATGCGCGATCGGACAAGAAGGATGCTCCGCGCATATCGATCGGCGGTCGGCTGGTGGCGGATCTCCTCGTCTCCGCCGGTGCGAGTCGCGTGCTCACCATGACACTGCATTCTCCGCAGGTGCACGGGTTTTTCAGCGTTCCGGTCGATCATCTGCACGCGCTGCGGGAGCTCGCGGCGCACTTCCGATCCTATGACCTGTCGAATACGACGATCGTGTCTCCGGATCTCGGCAATGCCAAAGAGGCCGCCCATTTCGCGCGGAGGCTGGGCGTTCCGGTCGCGGCGGGAGCAAAGCAGCGATTCGCCGACGACAGGGTCGTCATCAACTCGATCATCGGTGACGTCGCCGGACGAGACATCATTATTCTGGATGACGAGATCGCCAAGGGCAGCACCATTCTCGAGTTGCTCGATCGTCTTCGGGAAATCGGGGTTCGATCGATTCGGGTGGCGTGCACGCACGGCCTCTTTTCATTCGGCGCACTCAAGCGATTGGGCGATCAGACGGATGTCCTCGAAATAGTCTGCACGAACACGGTTCCCATTCCACGCGGAGACAGGGTTCCGAAACTCACAGTGATCTCGGTAGCGCCCGCTTTCGCAGAGGCGATCCGCAGGATCCACACCGGCCATTCGGTCAGCGCCCTCTTCGAGGCACAGTGACCGCCTCCGACCCGAAAGCGCACCTGCACCGCTACCTGCGCTCGGCCCGCGAGGCCGTGCTGTGGAAGCTCGACGGCACCTCCGAATACGCCGCGCGCCGACCCATGACCCCCACCGGCACCAACCTGCTCGGCCTGGTCAAACACCTCGGCGTCGTCGAGTTCGGCTACTTCGGCGACACCTTCGCCCGCCCCTACGACGAACCCATCGCCCAACAGGATTTCGTGGCCGATCCCACCGCCGACCTGTGGGCCACCGCCGACGAGTCACGCGCGGACATCGTCGCGTTCTACCGCCGAGCCTGGGCCCACGCCGACGCCACGATCGACGCGCTCGACCTCACCGCCGAAGGCTCGGTCCCGTGGTGGTCCGAGGACCACCGCACCGTCACGCTGCACCAAATCCTGGTGCACGTCACCGCCGAAACCAACCGGCACGCCGGACACGCCGACATCATCCGTGAGCTCATCGACGGCACCGCGGGCCTACTCGCCGACAACGACAACATGCCCACCAACGATCCGGACCAATGGAAGACCCACCGAGCCAAGCTGGAGGAAACCGCGAAACAGGCGGCGCGGCTCCGCAAGTGAACGCTCCCGGCGAGGCCAATAGGATTCCGCAGTCTTACGACACAGTGGGATCGACGTCCATGAATTGGTAATCGGTCACGATCGCGCCGTCGGCATTGACGACGATGAACTCCGTCCCCACGGCCAGGACCTCACCGCCACCGGCCGGGACCATATGCCACGTGATCCGCACGGCATCGTGGTTGGTTTGATACGCGTGCACGGTGAACTCGAAGCCATTCGCGACGAAGTCGTCATGAGCCTCGGTGACAGCCGCGGCGATCCGTTCATAGCCGCGGTATTCCACCGAGGCGTTGGCGTAGTGACCGTCCGGCTCCCACAATTCCCGGATCTGCTTCGACCGAAGCCGGGGGTCGGTCTCGTTCCAGACAGCGGTGTAGCGTTCCACGAAATCGGCAATCGTACTCACAGACACTCCTTCTCGGCTCGAACTTTCGACCTGATCCAGGTTTGCAGGCGGCCAGGCGCGTGTCGATTACCCGGCAGGTAAGCACGGCATTCGAAGGAGCCGATCTGCTCGCGCTCGTCAGTCGTGCGCCGAATCGAGGCCGGTAGGTTCGACGACTCTGATGTGCTGTTTTCCGTTGCGGTCCCGCACATCTACGCCGCGATCGGCGAGTTTTTCGTCGAGTTCCTCGACATCGTGGTCACGTTCGTCGGCGAGAGCGCGGCGACGGGCACGCAAGAGCTGATGGACTTCGTCGTCGATTCCGGGCATGCCGTCGACCCAGCGGGTGAATTCGGCGCCGTAGGGGTCGTTTTCGTCGAGCCACGGATAGCCGTGGGCACGAAAAGCGGAGCCGACCGCGCCGCGATTCAGGTCGTATGCGTCGAAACGGGCCAGCCGCGCGCCGTGTCGATCGGTGAGCACCAGATCCCTGTCCTCCCGGTAGACCGCGGCAATCCGTTCGCGCGGAACGAACTGTTCACGGCCCTTGTGGGCCAGCTCGACATGCGACTCGGCGACGGTGAGGATCAGGCTCTCCTGATGGCCCTGGTAGAACACGAACAGGCCACCGAGCGTGCCGAGGACCGCGGCGATCGGAACCAGCCAGACCGGCGGCAGGGACAACGCGATCCGAACCCAGTCGGGCACATGGCCGAAGGTGCCGAGCACCCAGTGGCCCCCCGGCGGCAGCGCGAATCCGGCGCCGACGCCCAGGACGAGCCCGCCGAGTCCGAGAGCCCAAGCCCAGAGCAGAGAGAGCCGCAGCGTGATCGGTGCGGATGTGGTCGTCATCGATTCTCCGTTTCGATCGGACGTAGCAGACGGGACACGGTCGCGCGCACCAGCGGGCGCGGATCGTGCGGACGACCGGTGTCGGCGTTGAGGAAAGCGGCGTCGACTATCGCGAGAATCCAGCGCGCCGTCTCGTCGGGAGGAAACCCGGGCTCGAATTCGCCACGCTCCACGCCGCGGCGGAGCAGGGTCGTCAGAGCCTCGACAATGCGGTGGCTGTCCTCCGTGATCACCGCCAAGAGCTCTTCGTCGTGGTCCATCCGGCGCAGTAGCTCGATCATCAACCCCGGCGCCGCCGGATCCATCACCTCCGCCGCCAATGCCCCGACAATGTCGAGAATCGCTGCGGCACAGTCGTTTCTGTCGATGTGGCTGGAAATCAGTTCGGTGTGCGCGGGGAGCGACGACTCGAAGATCGCCCGGAAAACGGCCGCCTTGTCCTGGAAGTAGTAGAAAACGCTGCCCGATGTCAGCCCCGCCGCCTTGGCGATCTGCGCCGCCGAGGTGCGCTCGTAGCCGTGGTTCGCGAACAGTTCGGCGGCGGCGCGAATGATCGCACGCCGCCGCTCGGCGACGCGATTCGGATCGACGGTACGGGCCATGACGCCGACTCTATCATTAACTAACCCAACAGTTAATTTTTAGTCGCCGGCCAGGATCACCGCCTGGGTCGCGGCCGGGCATGATCATACGATGCCAGGGACACACCGCCTCCTTCGTAATGTGCAGTACCCCAGCGCTCTTCGCCGCGACGCATCCGGAGCCATGCGTACCGCCGCGCGTCTGCTGCTGATCGTGACGGTCGTGCTCGGATCGCTGATCCCGATCCTGTCGGGCTGCTCCGCAAAGACCGACATCCGCGCTGCGCTGCAAGGGATTCCGGGCCTGCGGATCGTCCGGGAACAGGCCGCGCCGGACGGCCGTTTCTTCGAACTCACCTACCGTCAGCCCACCGATCACGAACACCCCGAACGAGGCGTCTTCGATCAGCGAATGACGCTGCTGCACAGGGCGACCGATCGCCCCATGGTGCTGTATACCGGTGGCTACGACCTGAACCCCGACCCGAGCTTCCGCGCCGAACCCACCGATCTCGCCGACGGCAACCAGATCGTCACCGAGCAACGGTATTTCGGCTCCTCCCGCCCCTCGACCGTCGACTGGTCCACCCTCGACATCCGACAGGCCGCCGCCGACCATCATCGGATCATCGAGGCGTTGCGACCGATCTACCGCGGCGCCTGGATCTCCGCCGGAGCGAGCAAGGGCGGGATGGCATCGATCTATCACCGCCGCTTCTACCCCGATGACGTGGCGGGCACGATCGCCTACAGCGCACCGAACATCACCGATGATGCCGACAGCACGGCCTTCGACGGCTTCCTCGCCGAGGTCGGCACGCCCGAATGCCGCCGCGCCCTGTCGACGGTACAACGCGAAATACTCTTGCGCCGCAACGAATTCGGCGACCGCCTCACCGCTTGGGCGCGGCAGAATGGCTACACCTTCGACACCGTCGGCAGCGCGGACCGCATCGTCGAACTGATCACCGTGCAAGTGCCCCTGTATTTCTGGATGCACGGCGGACCGGCCGACTGCGCCGCCATTCCCGCAGCCACGGCCACCACCGACGCGCTCTACTCCTGGCTCGACGCCCTCGTTCAACCGGCGTCCTACGTCGACCAGGGCCTGGCCATTGCCCTACCGTCGTTCTACCAGTTGGGCACCCAACTCGGAACGACCCGCTTCTCCTTCCCCCAATTGGACGGGCTACTGCGCTATCCCGATATCCAGAACATGCGCACCTACGTACCCCGGCAGATCCCGCTGCACTTCGACCCCACCGCGATGCCCGACATAGACCGCTGGGTCCGCGAAAACGGCACCAACCTCATCTTCATCTACGGCGAAAACGACCCCACCCGAGCCAAACCGTTCCGGCCCGGACCCGCTGCCCGCACCGCCGCCGTCTACCTGGCTCCGAACTCGAACCATCTCGCCCGCATCGCCAACCTCACGGCCGCCGACCGCTCCTCCGCCACCGCGGCCCTCGCCCGCTGGGTCCATACGCGAGGGTCATGAAAAGGACCGGCGATGCGAAGGGAAGGCAAGCCGACGTACAGGCAACCCCTTCCGACAGACAGTAATTCACGTAAACGAGAGGGCGCACCGGGCGGCTTTTATCAATAGACTGCGATGTCGGCAACGCCACGAAAAAAGGCGACGGATCTCCCATTCGGGTGCTCCTCATGCCCTCCTGAACGTGACAAGGGCCGCTGTCATCGATGCGCTAGGCTGATCGCATGTCCAAGATCGTTTTCCGCGCGGCCGCGAGTAGCGAGGCCCGGTCAGTTCTCGATTTCTGGAGTACCGCGGCGGAAGATGCGCATCGGCCGAGCGATTCGACCGCCGCGATCGAGGCGCTGATTCGGCGCGATCCCGAGGCGCTGATCCTTGCTTTCGATGAAGATACGGCAGGCGATCCCGAACTCGTCGGCACCGTGATCGCAGGGTGGGATGGTTGGCGTTGCCATATCTACCGTCTCGCCGTCGCTCCCGATCGTCGCCGCGGCGGCATCGGACGGGGCCTCATCCAAGCGGCCGAGAATCGGTTCGCTCGGCTCGGCGGCACCCGCGCCGATGCCATGGTGCTCGACGAAAACGACCTCGCGCACAGCGCATGGAAGGCCAACGGTTATGCACCGCAACC
Source organism: Nocardia terpenica (assembly GCF_013186535.1). NCBI lineage: Bacteria > Bacillati > Actinomycetota > Actinomycetes > Mycobacteriales > Nocardiaceae > Nocardia > Nocardia terpenica. The sequence goes on along the minus strand of NZ_JABMCZ010000003.1, from coordinate 586,644 downwards.
GGAATGGTCACGGTGGATCAAGCCGCTGTGAACGATCGACAGGAGTAACGCATGCCCGCATACGTCATCGTCGAGGCGGAGGTTCAGGACGAAGCGATCGGCCTGGCGTATTGGAAACTGGCCGAGCCGTCGATTCGTCAGTATGGCGGTCATTACCTAGTAGCGACGAAGCCGGAGGTACAGGAGGGCGACTGGCCGGGCCGGGCCATCGTGCTCGAATTCCCGAACCTCGATCAGGCCAGGACCTGGTACGACTCCCCGGAATATCGTGCGGCACGGGAGATTCGGAAGACCGGTGTGAAGGTTCGGTTGATTTTCGCCGAGGGGATGACTGCCGCTTAGCCGAGGGGCAACAGACAGATCGTGCCCCTCGCAAATGCATACAAAGAAGCCCTCGGCATTGCCGAGGGCTTCTGTTGTCCCGGAAGCTATTACGACCGGTCGAACTCGCCGTCCTGCATATCAGCGGTGAAGGCTGTGCAACCGCCGAACACCACCACCAGCGCCCCGAAGACGCCGAGCAGAACCCATGGCCATACTCGGCGTTTCCGCCGCTGAGGAGGGGTTGGATAGGGCCTACCGTACGAATCGGGGGTCGCTCAGGCTCCGTAGCCGACCAGTTGGGAGTTTTTGAGGCCCAGGCAGGAGACGACTACCGCGCCGGGGGCGGCGACTATGCGGGTGGAGCAGTAGGTTTCGGTGGGGACGTGGCGGTGGGTGGCGGTGGGGCGGCCGTCGGCGCGGCTCCAGGCGCGGATTTCTCGGTACGTCTGTTTCCAGGAGGGTTCCGATGCTTCGACGATTTCTTCGGCGAGGGCGATTCGATATCGGGAGTGTTTCTTCGCGGAGTGCGCGATCCGGGTGTAATCCTCTATCTGCCACAGGGTTTTACCGGTCATGGCGTCCAGGGCGATCCAGCCGACGTTCTTCCATTCCGCGACAACGGTCTTGCCGTCATCGATCGCGTGCAGGGAACCCGAACTGTAAGCGGGGCCGTGGTATCGGTCGGCGGGGCGGTGGGTGCGCAGGAGATGCCAGCGCGGTGTGCCGGTCGCGCCGTCGTATGCCGTCAGTCCGGTGACGGTGGCGACCACGAAACCCGCTCCCGCGGCAACGATGTCGGAGCTGTCGTGCGGAATGTCGAAGTGGTAGATCTCGTCTCCGAGCCGTGCCGGTACCGGCGGCACGTCCACGGGTGCGGCGGTGGTGTGGTCCCATCGGGTGCTGTCGTCCCCGGCGTAGACGGCGGCGGTCGATACGGTGGCCGCGGCCAGGACGCCCACCAGCGCGGCGGCTCCCGCGGCCCGTCGGGACAGGGCGCGCATGCGCTCCGGGCGCCAGGCGATGTCGGCGAGCAGGACGGAGCCGAGGACGACCAGGGTCGCCGCGGCCACCGCCGTCGGGAGTTGCGCGAAAAGACCGAATTGCCAGCGTATTTGGAGGAACAGTCCCGGAAGGTGGTCGCGGACGGCCATGGTCGGGATGACGACGATGCCCGCGCCGAATGCCAGCAGGATGTACAGCTCCACAAGGATATTGAGCCGCCAGCGCCCGGCGCGCACGCCCGCGGCGGCCATCGCGGCGATCAGCACCAGCACCCCGAGGACGAATGGCAGTGTGGCGTAGCGGTTTACGAGGTCCGAGGCGTCGGTGGTGGTGAACGAGCCGAACAGATCGTGCCCGGCCACCGTGCCGTCGAGGGATCTGGTCGACGCGAAGAAGCGGCTGTAGGCCGCGAGACCGACACCGACGGACAGTAATCCGAACCCGAGCCCACCGGCGACGCCCGCGACCACGGGCCGACGATCCGATCGCACTGCGCCGACCACCATCCGTCACTCCCACGCACACCGTCTCCGACAAACCGACCAATTCAACCTAACATTCGGTCGAATCGGACAAACGGGAAACGGTGGGCGCGGCTGACGCTAGGCCGTCATATCCGCCCCGCCGAGGATCTTGGTGGGCCGGACCCGGACGACCAGCTCGCCCGGGACGCCGTTGCGCTTGCCGAATTCCTCGGCGCGGTCGGGTCCCATGTAGCGGGCGGCGATGGCGGTGGCGGTACGCAGCAGTTCGGCGGGGTCCTCGGACACGGTGGCGGTGCCTTGGACCTGGAAGTAGCCGTAGGGGGGTTGCTCGAGATCGACGCACAGGGCCACCCGCGGGTCGCGCCGGATGGCCCGCCCCTTGGCCGTGTCCTTGCCGGTGTTGAAGACCAGCTCGTCGCCCTCGAGGATGAACCAGACCGGGTTGATGACCGGCCGACCGTCGGTGGCCACGAACGCGAGCTTGCCGGTACGCGTGCCGTGGGAAAGAAATTCGCGCACCTGGGGATCGGAGAGGGAGGCCATGCGGCCAGCCTAGAGGTGGTCGGCGACAATTCGCGGGAACCGCGGCCTCGCGCACCTCCGCGCGCGCCCTGCCCAGCGCCGCCGCGATCCCCGCCTACCCCGGCTGGAGCTGACCCTCAAATCGCCCCCCGTTCCCGCGCCCGCGCCACCGCCGATGTCCGCGACTTCACCCCCAGCTTCGAATAGATGTGTACGAGATGGGATTTCACCGTCGTCTCGCTCAGGAAGAGTTGTTTGCCGATTTCGCGGTTGGAGTGGCCGTCGGCTACCAGGCGGAGGACCTCGATTTCTCGGGGGCTCAGTGTGGTGTCCGGTTTGCGGACTCGGGTCATGAGTTTGGAGGCGACCGAGGGGGACAGGACGCTTTCGCCCGCGGCGGCGGCGCGGACGGCGGCCAGGAGGTCGGCGGGTGGGGTGTCTTTGAGGATGTAGCCGCAGGCGCCCGCCTCGATGGCGCCGAGAATGTCGGCGTCGGTGTCGTAGTTGGTGACCACCAGGACGTTGGGGGGATTCGGCAAGGCGCGCAGGGCGATTGTGGCGTCCACGCCCGACTTGCCGGGGCCGAAGCGGAGATCCATCAGTACCAGGTCGACTTCGGTTGTGGCGCAGAAGGCTACGGCCTCCTCGGCGGTGGCGGCCTCGCCCGCGACCGTGATGTCCTCGCCGGAGTCCAGGAGGGCGCGCAGTCCCGCGCGGACGATGGCGTGGTCGTCGGCGAGCAGCAGGCGGATCATGACTCCTCCAGCGGGAACGTGACGGTCACCGCGGTGTGCCCGGGCTCGGATTCGACGTTCATGCTGCCGCCCTGCTGCTCCACCCGGCTGCGCATCGCGTTCAGGCCGAAGGTGCCGCGCGCGAAAACCTCGGGGTCGATGCCGATTCCGTCGTCCACCACGTCCAGGTGCACGGCGTCGTCGGCGTAGGTGAGGGTGATCCGCATCCGATCGGCGCGGGCGTGCCGCACCACATTCGACACCGCGCCCTGCGCCACCCGCAGCAGCGCCGCCTCGATCGGCATCGGTAATCGCTCGGGAGTGCCCTCCACCAGCATCCGGGCGTCGAGTCCGGGAGTGCCTGCGCGCCGGGCGATCCGGTCCAGTGCCTCGGTCAGCGACTGGCCCTCCAGCGCCGCGGGGGTGAGTTCCGCGATGAGCTGCCGGGTTTCGGCGAGGCTGTCGGCCGCGGTATCGCGGGCGAGCCGAATCTGTTGCAGCGCCGGATGATCCGGTGCCGATCGCTCGGCGGCGTGCAGCAGCAGCTGGATGCTGGACAGGCCCTGGGCAACGGTGTCGTGGATCTCCTGCGCCAGTCGTTCCCGCTCGGCCAGCTTGCCCGCGGTGCGCTCGCGTTCGGCGAGAGTGGCTCGGGTGGTGAGCAATTCATCGATCAGCTGCTGACGATCGGCGGCCTCCCGGAACAGCGCCCGGTAGCCGAGGCCGATCGCGACCGCGACCAGCGCCCCGAGCACCGGGCCGACCACCCCGGCCACCGACCAGCCCCTGTCCAGGCCGTAGCCGACCACCGACACCGCGGTGGCGGCGGCGACCGCGAGCATGCTCCAGACCCGCGGCAGCAGATGCAGATACAGGAAGAACAGCCCGAAGACCAGGTACATCGCGTCGACCGCGATCGGCATCAGACCCAGCCACAGCACGGTGAGCACGGCCAGCCACACCCGGGCCGCCCGCGGCCGCCCGCGCAGCAGCCCGCCGCCGAAGTAGGTGATCAGAAACAGCGCGGCCAGCGTGATCGTCGCCACCGGATGCTGTCCCCCGGGCACCAGCGCCCGCACCACCACCGCCGCGGTCAGGGCCACCATCAGCGCGTGCAGCCCGAGTTGGAGCGCGGCGAAGACGGGGGTGAGCGGTGAGCGGTGCACGCTGCCAGCTTATGCGCGGTTACCCGGGCGGCATCCATCGAAAGGCGTAATCGCGCGCCCATCGTTGGCTGGTCGGCGATTGGTTCGGTCTCGCGATGGCGGCGGGGCCGATCGCGGCGAGAGTGTGATCATGTTCGTCGCCTTCCGAGATCTGCGCGCCGCCCGGGGCCGCTTCCTGCTCATCACGCTGGTCGTCGTCATGGTCGCCCTGCTGGTGAGCTTTCTGAGCGGGCTCACGGCCGGGCTCGCCCACCAGAACATCTCCGCCCTCGAGAAGATGCGCGGTGACGCGGTCGTGTTCGCCGACACCGGGGCGACGCCGTCCTACGATTCGTCGGCGCTGAGCGCCGAGCAGGTGCGGGCGTGGCAGCGCACCGGCGGCACCGTCGACCCGGTCGGCATCGGTCGTGCGCAGGCCGCGCACGACGGGGGTGCGCCGGTTCAGGTGGCGCTGTTCGGGACGAGCGGAACGGCATTCGGCAATCAGGTGGCTACCCAACCGGGGACGGTGGTGCTGAGCAAGCCCGCCGCGAAGAAGCTCTCCGCCGGGGTGGGCGGCACGGTGACGCTCGGCGCGGGGACGTTCACGGTGGCCGCGGTCGGCGACGACGACTGGTACAGCCACACCCCGGTGGTGTGGCTGACGCTGGCGGACTGGCAGGCGCTGAATCCGCGCGGCGGGGCCGCGACGGTGCTGGTGGTGTCGGGTGTGGCCGATCGGTCGGCGGTCGACGCGACCGCGCACACCACGTCCACGACCGTATCGGGTTCGCTGTCGGCGCTGCCGTCCTATCAGGCCGAGAACGGGTCGCTGACGTTGATGACGGTGATGCTGTTCGCCATCTCGGCGCTGGTGATCGGGGCGTTCTTCACGGTGTGGACGATTCAGCGCACGCCCGATATCGCGACGCTGAAGGCGTTGGGCGCCACCACCGGATCGCTGGTGCGCGATGCGCTGGGGCAGGCGCTGCTGGTGCTGCTCGTGGGCGTGGGCATCGGCGTGGGCGGTACCGCGCTCGCCGGCGCGCTCATGGGTGACGCGCTGCCGTTCGTCCTCGGTGTCGGCACCACGCTGCTGCCCGCGGCCGCGCTGATCGGCCTGGGCCTGCTGGGTGCGGCCTTCGCGCTGCGCTTCCTCGTCACCGCCGACCCGCTCACCGCACTCAATCAAGCCCGCTGAATACCTCGGACACACAGGAGCTTTCGATGACCACCTCGCTGACGGTCGCCGACGTCACCCTCACCTACCCCGACGGGGCCGACCGCATCACCGCCCTCGATTCGGTGCATCTCCGGGTGGAGGGCGGCCGCATCGCCGCCATCACCGGCCCCTCCGGATCCGGCAAATCCAGTCTGCTGGCGGTGGTTTCGACCCTGATCCGCCCCGACTCGGGCCGCATCCTCCTCGAAACCGATTCCAGCACCACCGATCTCGCCACCGTATCCCGCCGCGAGGCGGCCGCCCTGCGCCGCGACACCATCGGCATCGTCTTCCAACAGCCGAACCTCATCCCCGCCCTCACCGCCCTGGAACAACTCGAGGCCATGACCCACCTGGGCCAGCACCGATTCATCTCCCCCCGCCTCCGCCGCGAAACCCGCGCCAGGGCAATGGATCTCCTATCCACAGTCGGCCTCTCCGGCCACGAACACAAACGCCCGGCCCAACTCTCCGGCGGCCAACGCCAACGCATCAACATCGCCCGCGCCCTGATGAACACCCCCTCCCTCCTCGTCATAGACGAACCCACCAGCGCCCTCGACCGGGAACGCGGCGCCGCGATCATCGACCTGATCCTCCACGTAGTCCGCACCCACACCGCCCCCACCCTCCTGGTCACCCACGACCACACCCACCTCCACCGAATGGACGCCACCTACCACATGCTCGACGGCCACCTCTCCCCCACCGAACCCACCAATTTGGCCGCTTGACCAGGAGATTCCCTGTCGGTGGGCGCCGCTACCCTCGCTTCGAACCCTGCCTTATCGAGCAAGGTGCACTGAAGCAGCTACTCGCTTCCCGGCCGCTGCACCGCCGAATACCAATCCAGGAGAGCCGGGTTGTCGACCGCGCTTCGCTCCACAACCCGGCTCGGGTCCGCCCCCTGGAACAGTCTCTTGATCGGGACCTCGAGCTTCTTCCCAGTGCGAGTGTGCGGCACCCCAGGCGCGGCGATGATCTCATCGGGCACATGGCGCGGAGAGACCTCCGTGCGAATCGCCCCCTTGATCCGGTCCACCAGTTCATCGGTGAGGTCCGCGCCATCGGCCAGCACCACGAACAACGGCATCCAATACCCCCCGTCGGGTTGTTCAGTGCCGACCACCAACGCCTCCGCGATCTCCGGAAGTGCCTCCACTGCCTGGTAGATGTCGGCGCTGCCCATGCGGATGCCGTGGCGGTTGAGGGTGGAGTCGGAGCGGCCGTGGACGATGATGCTGCCGTGGGCGGTGATCGTGATCCAGTCGCCGTGGCGCCAGGTGCCGGGGAACATGTCGAAATAGGCGTCGCGGTAGCGGGATCCGTCGGGGTCGTTCCAGAAACGGACCGGCATGGAGGGCATGGGGGCGGTGATCACCAGTTCGCCGACCTCGTCGCGGACGGGGTGACCGGTGGGGTCCCAGGCGTCGACCGCCGCGCCGAGGAAGGGGACCGACAGTTCGCCCGGCCATACCGGGACCGTCCGCGCGCCGCCCAGGAACGCCGAGACCACGTCGGTGCCGCCGCTGATGGAGGACACCTGCACGTGCTCGCCGACGTTCTCCCCCAGCCACAGCGACGAGGATGCGGGCAGCGCGGAGCCGGTGATGCCGACCGAGCGCAGGGCGGACAGGTCGTGGTCGCGGCGCGGGACCGCCTCGGCCTTGATGCAGCCCAGCACGTAGCCGGGGCTGGTGCCGAGGACCGAGGTTCGGGTGCGAGCGGCCATGTCCCACAGCGCATCCGGCGTGGGCGCGGCGGGGCTGCCGTCGTAGCAGACGATGGTGGCGCCTACCAGCAGACCGGCGACCTGGAAGTTCCACATCATCCAGCTGGGGCTGGTGTACCAGAAGAACACGTCGTCGCTGCCGATATCCGCCTGCAGCGCAACGGCTTTCAAATGCTCGAGCAGGACGCCGCCGTGCCCGTGCACGATACCCTTCGGCAGGCCGGTGGTGCCGGAGGAGTACACGATCCACAGCGGATGATCGAAAGCGACCTGCTCGGTACCGATTTCGGTGTCGCCCGGCTCGGCGACCCGCGCCCAGTCGAGCGCGTCCGGCACCTCGGCACCGATCCGGGACACCACCACCGTGGCCCGCAGCGTCGGCAATCCCGCACGCAGCGCGGCGATCTCGACGGTCTTGTCGTGTTCCTTGCCGCCGTAACGGTAGCCGTCGGCGGTGACCAGCACCGTGGGTTCCAACTGCCCCAGGCGATCCAGCGCGGCCTTCGCCGAATAGTCCTGGCCGCAGGCGCTCCAGACCGCGCCGATGCTCGCCGTCGCCAGGAAGGCGATCACGGCCTCGGGGATATTGGGCAGATAGCCCGCCACCCGATCGCCGGGCCGGACGCCCTGCGCGCGCAGCACATCGGCGAATGCCGCGGTGCGGCCGAGCAGTTCGGCCCAGGAGATCTCGGTGAGGCCGCCGCCCTCGCTCGCGTACACGATGGCCGGGCGATCGGCGCGCGCCTGCCGCACCACCTGATCGACATAGTTCAGCCGCGTCCCCGGAAACCATTGCGCGCCGGGCATTTCGGTACTCCCCAGCACCGTCTCGGGCGCATCGCCGAGGCCGAAATACTCCCACACCCCGCCCCAGAACCCGGACAGGTCCTCGACCGACCATCGCCACAGCGCGTGGTAGTCCGCGAATTCACGCCCGGTCCGCTTCCCCACGAACCGCGCGAAATCGGTCACCCGCGCCCGCGCCATGTCCTGTTCGCTCGGCACCCACTGTGGCTCCACGACAATCCTCTCTACGAACCCGTCCGGCATACCGAGTATCCGGCAGCGCGCCCGAATACGGCGGCACACCGGTCCGAATCGCGCGCCGCGGTCACGAGGCCCCCGACCCCGCACGCCGCACGATGCGCTCCGCGTGCCGGACGACCGGCCCGTCGACCATCCGCCCCTCGAACGCGAACACCCCGCGATTATTCGGCACCTCCGCGAGAACCCTTCGCGCCCAGTCGATCTCCTCCTCCGATGGCGCATAGGCCGCCCGGATCACCGGAACCTGGCTCGGGTGGATCGCCACCTTGGCGTCGAATCCGACCGCCACCGCGTCGTCGGCCTCCGCGCGCAGCCCGTCCAGGTCGCGAATGTTCAGATACACCGAGTCCAGCGCGAACCGCCCGTATGCCTTGGCCGCCAGCAGCGCCGAGGACCGCACGTGCCGGGCCACATCCCGGTAGGTCCCGTCCGCGTGCCGACTGGCGTTGCCGCCGAGCGCCGCCACCAGATCCTCGGCGCCCCACATCACGCCCACCGCATTGGCCGCCCGCACCGCCGCGCCGATATGCAGTGCGCCGAGCGGTGATTCGACCAGCACGATCACCTCGTACCCGGACAGCGCCGAAACCTGCTCCGCGGATTCGCATTTGGGCAGCATCAGGCGCCGATAGGCGGTGTGCTCCAGCGCCTCCAGATCCCGCGCCAGCTCCTCGGTTCCGGCGGCGTTGACCCGCACCACGGTCCGCTCCGGATCCAGCGGCGTCGCGCCGAGGGCGGCTCGCGCGGCGGCCTTGTCCGCGGGCCCCACCCCGTCCTCGAGGTCGAGGATCACGACATCCGCTGCGGCGGCGGCCTTTCCGTACCGTTCCGGTCGATCGGCCGGGCAGAACAGCCACGCCGGGCCGGGCAGCTCCCACGTCATGCGGGCCGCTTCCGCACCAGGGTCTTGCGCACCGCGGTGGCCACCACGTCGCCGTGCTGGTTGCGCGCGGTGTGGGCGAAGGTGACGATGCCCTCACCGGGGCGGCTCTTGGATTCCCGCTTCTCGGTGACCACGGTCTCGGCGTACATGGTGTCGCCGTGGAACAGCGGCTTGGGGAAGGCGATATCGGAGAAACCGAGATTGGCCACGATGGTGCCCTGCGTCAGCTGCGCCACCGACAGGCCCACCAGCGTCGACGCCGTGAACATGGAGTTGACCAGGCGCTGCCTGAACGGCGGCAGCTCGTCGGCGAACGCCGCGTCCAGGTGCAGCGCCTGGGTGTTCATGGTGAGGGTGGTGAACAGGACGTTGTCGGCCTCGGTGATGGTGCGCCCGGGCCGGTGCTCGTACACCACGCCGATCTCGAACTCCTCGAACCACAACCCGCGCTGCACGATTCGCTTCCCCTCATCCGGTTCGCTCACAGCCCCAGCTCCCGTCCGATCAGCATCAGCTGCACCTCCGTGGTGCCCTCGCCGATCTCCAGAATCTTGCTGTCGCGGTAGTGCCGGGCGACGGCGTACTCGTTCATGAACCCGTAACCGCCGAATATCTGGGTGGCGTCGCGGGCATTGTCCATGGCGGCCTCGCTGGCGACCAGCTTGGCGATCGCCGCCTGCTTCTTGAACGGCTTGCCCGCGAGCATGAGCGCGGCGGCGTCGTAGTAGGCGGTGCGGGCGGCGTGGGCGCGCGCCTCCATCCGCGCGATCTTGAAGGCGACGGCCTGATTGCGGCCGATGGTCCGCCCGAACGCCTCGCGCTCCCCGGCGTAGCGCACGCTCTCGTCGACGCAGCCCTGCGCCGCACCGACCGCCAGCGCCGCGATGGCGATCCGGCCCTCGTCCAGGATGCGCAGGAAGTTGGCGTAGCCGCGACCGCGCTCGCCGAGCAGATTCTCCTGCGGCACACGGACATCGGTGAAGCTGAGCGGATGGGTGTCGGAGGCGTTCCAGCCGACCTTGCTGTAGGCGGGCTCGGCGACGAAACCCGGGGTGTCGGTCGGCACCAGGATGGTGGAGATCTCCTTCTTGCCGTCCGTCGTCCCGGTCACCGCGGTCACGGTGACCAGCCGGGTGATGTCGGTACCGGAGTTGGTGATGAACTGCTTGCTGCCGTTGATCACCCAGTCGCCGCCGTCGAGCACGGCCGTCGTGCGGGTGCCGCCCGCGTCGCTGCCCGCGCCGGGTTCGGTGAGCCCGAAGGCGGCCAGCGCGCGGCCGGAGGTCAACTGCGGCAACCACTCTCGCTTCTGCCTGTCGTCGCCGAACCGGTAGATCGGCATCGCGCCCAGCGACACCCCGGCCTCCAGCGTGATGGCGACGCTCTGGTCGACCTTGCCCAGCTCCTCGAGCGCCAGGCACAGCGCGAAATAGTCGCCGCCCATGCCGCCGAACTCCTCCGGGAACGGCAGCCCGAACAGGCCCATCTCGGCCATCCCGGACACGACCTCGTACGGGAAGCTGTGGTCGGCATCGTGTTTGGCGGCGACGGGCGCCACCACCTGGCGCGCGAAATCGCGGACGGTGAGCGCCAACTCGCGGTACTCGTCGGGCAGCGTGCCCGTGGACAGGAAGTCGGTCATGCGCGGGATTCCTTCTCGTCGTGTCGATCGAGCTCAATCGGTTCCGGTTCGGGGACGATCCGGGCCAGCAGCTGGTCGACCTGCACCTGGGTGCCCGAATCCACCAGCAGCTCAACGGTTCCGGCCAGCGGCGCGGTGAGCGTGTGCTCCATCTTCATCGCCTCGACTACGACGACCGGCGCCCCCGCGGCCACCGTCGCACCCGGGGCGGCGGGCACGGCGATCACCGAACCCGGCATGGGACTGCGGATCTCGGCCTCACCCACCTGCTCGGCGCCCGCACGCGGATCGATCTCGACGGTCTCGCGCAGCGTGACGATGCCGGTCGCGTCGGCCACCCACAGCTGCCCGTCGCTGTCGGCGACCCGGTAGCGGCCGCGCACACCGTCGAGCGTCACGGTGAGTTCGGCGTCGGCGAGCGCCGCCGTCATCGCGCGGGGCTCGGCGTCGTCCACCCACACCCGGCCGTCGCCCGGCGTGCCGGTCACCCGCACATGCACGGTGCGCTCACCGCCGGTGAGCCGCAGCACCGTGGGCGCGGCGTCGCCGAGCCGCCATCCGTTCGGAATCTCCCACGGCCCCTGCGGATTCGCGGGCCAGCGCCGCAGCCAGTGGTAGACGGCGGCGGCGATGAACTGCTCGTCGGACACGGTGGCCGCGCGGAAGTCGACGGCCCGCCGGTCCAGCAGGCCGGTGTCCAAGCGGCCCGCGACCACATCCGGGTCGGCGAGCAGGAAGCGCAGGAAGTCGGTATTGGTCCGCACGCCGAGCACCAGCGTATCGGCAAGGGCCTGATCGAGTTTCGCGATGGCCTCGGCCCGGTCGGGCGCGAAGGCGATGACCTTGGACAGCATAGGGTCGTAATCGCTGCCGATCACCGATCCGGTGCGCAAGCCCGAATCCACCCGCACGCCGGGGCCTTCCGGCTCCGACAGCGCCAGCACCCGCCCGCCCGTGGGCAGGAAGTCGCGGCCCGGGTCCTCGGCGTAGACGCGGGCCTCGACGGCGTGCCCGGTCAGCCGGATGTCGTCCTGCGCGACCGCCAGTTTCTGGCCCGCGGCCACCCGCACCTGGCATTCGACCAGGTCGACGCCGGTGATCAGCTCGGTCACCGGGTGCTCCACCTGCAGCCGGGTGTTCATCTCCATGAAGAAGAACTCCTCGGGCCGGTCCGCGGACACGATGAACTCGACGGTGCCCGCGCCCACATAGTCGACGCTGCGCGCCGTATTGCACGCCGCCGCACCGATTCTGGCCCGCGTCTGCGGATCCAGCAGCGGCGACGGGGCCTCCTCGATCACCTTCTGATGCCGCCGCTGCAGGCTGCATTCGCGCTCGCCCAGATGCAGGACGTGACCGAACTGGTCGGCCAGGATCTGCACCTCGATATGCCGGGGGCGGGCGACGAACCGCTCCAGGAACAGCGTGTCGTCACCGAACGAGGCGGCCGCCTCACGCCGCGCGCCGGCCAGCGCGCCGGGCAGCTGCTCGGGCGCCTCCACCAGGCGCATGCCCTTGCCGCCGCCCCCGGCCGACGGCTTCACCAGCACCGGGAAGCCGATATCCGGTGCGGCGGCGATCAATTCGGCATCGGTGAGGCCGGGGCGGGCGATGCCGGGCACCACCGGCACCCCGAACACGGCGACCGCGTTCTTGGCCGCGATCTTGTCGCCCATGACCTCGATCGCGGTGGCGGGCGGCCCCAGAAAGACGATGCCCGCCTTGGCCAGTGCCGCCGCGAACGCCGGATTCTCCGACAGGAAGCCGTAACCCGGGTGCACCGCCTGCGCGCCGGTGCGCACCGCCGCGTCCACCACGCGGTCGATATCGAGATAGCTCTCCCGCGCCGGGGCCGGGCCCAGCCGCACCGCGACGTCGGCCTCGCGCACGTGCCGGGCCTCCGCGTCGGCGTCGCTGTAGACCGCGACCGAGCGAATTCCCATGGCGCGCAACGTCCGCATGACGCGGACGGCGATCTCACCGCGATTGGCGACCAGGATGGTGTCGAACGGGACGGGGTGCGATTTGTGCATCATCATCGATCACATCCGGAAGACGCCGTAGGAGACGGGTTCGAGCGGCGCCTGCGCACACACCGCCAGCGCGAGGCCGAGGACGGTGCGCGTATCGGCCGGATCGATCACGCCGTCGTCCCACAGGCGCGCGGTCGAGTAGTACGGATTGCCCTGCCGTTCATATTGTTCCCGCACGGAGGCCTTGAACGCCTCCTGTTCCGCCGGACTCCAGGAATCGCCCACCTGATCGCCGCGCACGGTGGCCAGCACCGACGCCGCCTGCTCGCCGCCCATCACCGAGATCCGCGCGTTCGGCCACATCCACAGGAAGCGCGGCGAATACGCGCGCCCGCACATCGAGTAGTTGCCCGCGCCGTACGAACCGCCGATCACCACCGTCAGTTTCGGTACCCGCGCGCAGGCCACCGCGGTGACCATCTTGGCGCCGTGCTTGGCGATGCCGCCGGCCTCGTAGTCGCGGCCGACCATGAAACCGGTGATGTTCTGCAGGAACACCAGCGGGATGGAGCGTTTGTCGCACAGCTCGATGAAATGCGCACCCTTGAGCGCGGATTCGGCGAACAGCACGCCGTTGTTGGCGACGATACCGACCGGATGCCCGTGGATGCGGGCGAAGCCGGTGACCAGGGTGCGCCCGTACTCGGCCTTGAATTCCCCGAACTCGCCGCCGTCGACGACGCGGGTGATCACCTCGCGCACGTCGTAGGGGGTGCGCAGGTCCACCGGCACCACATCGTAGAGATCGGTTTGCGGCGCAACGGGTTCCACCGTCGGCGCGACCTCCCACGGACTGGGTTGCCTCGGCCCGAGCGTGCTCACGATGCGGCGCACGATGCCGAGCGCGTCCTGATCGCTGTCGGCCAGATGGTCGGTGACACCCGATGTGCGCGAATGCAATTCGCCGCCGCCCAGCTCCTCGGCGGTGACCACCTCGCCGGTGGCCGCCCGCACCAGCGGCGGGCCGCCCAGAAAGATCGTGCCCTGATTCCGCACGATCACCGCCTCGTCGCTCATGGCGGGCACGTAGGCGCCACCGGCCGTGCACGAGCCGAGTACCGCGGCGATCTGCGCGATTCCCTGCGCGCTCATGGTCGCCTGGTTGTAGAAGATGCGGCCGAAGTGCTCGCGGTCGGGGAAGACGTCGTCCTGATGCGGCAGGTGCGCGCCGCCGGAGTCGACCAGATAGATGCAGGGCAGCCGGTTCTGCAGCGCGATCTCCTGGGCGCGCAGATGCTTCTTGACGGTCATCGGGTAGTAGGTGCCGCCCTTGACCGTGGCGTCGTTGGCGACGATCACGCATTCGCGCCCGGACACCCGGCCGATGCCGCTGATCATGCCCGCGCCGGGGCAGTCGCCGTCGTACATGCCGGTGGCCGCCAGCGGCGACAGTTCCAGGAAGGGGCTGCCGGGGTCCAGCAGCCGGTCCACCCGCTGCCGCGGCAGCAGTTTGCCGCGCGCCACATGACGTTCGCGCGCCCGCTCCGGACCGCCGAGCGCGGTCACCGCCAGCCGGGCGCGCAGGTCCTCGACAAGCGCCAGATGCGCCGATCGATTCTCCGAGCGCGTGTCCTGCGTAACCGTCATCACGCCATCCTGCCCGATCGGTTAATCGCCAATAACTGAAATCTAAGATAATCTGCATTAACCGAGTTGTCCAGGTCACAGGATGGGAGGCGCGATGACCAGCAGCGATTCCGTCGCGCCGACGCGCCGCGAGCAGATGAAGGCACAGCGGCGGCAGCAGTTGCTGGAGGCGGGTGCGCGGCTGATCGCCGATCGCGGATTCCCGGGCGTGCGGCTGGACGACCTGGGCGCGGCGGTGGGCATCAGCGGCCCGGCGGTGTACCGGCACTTCCCCAACAAGGAGGCGCTGCTGGTCGAGTTGCTGGTGGGGGTGAGTCAGCGACTGCTCGACGGCGGGAAAGCCGTTGTGGCGCGGTCGGATTCGGCGCAGGACGCATTGGACGGGTTGATCGAGTTCCATCTCGACTTCGCGCTGGGCGAGCCGGAACTCATCCGCATTCAGGACCGCGACCTGGAAAACCTGCCCGATGCCGCGCGCCGCCAGGTGCGACGCACCCAGCGGCAATACGTCGAACTGTGGGTGGCCGTCCTGCGCGAACTGCACCCCGACCTCCCGGAACCGGCCGCGCGCGTTCAAGCGCACGCCACCTTCGGCCTGATCAACTCCACTCCGCACAGCGCCTCTGCCGCCCTCGCGACTCGCGCCCGCCCCATCCTGCGCCGCATGGCCCTCGCCGCACTGGGCTGATCCGGCGCACCCCTGGTCCGGCGCGCTTTCGGCCGGAATCCACTATCGCCGGATCGGCCGCATCCGTTCTCGGTCCCATCCTGTCGGTCGGTCGTGGTTTACTCGGTGCGTCGGAATGATCTCGGGGAGGCACCGTGGGTCGAGTACGGAAGCGTTGGCAGGCCGCGCTGGTCATGGCGGTCGCACTGGCCCTGGCCGCGTGCGGCAACAGCTCGCCCTCGGCCCCTGCCGATCAGTTCCAGTAGCTGGAGCAGACCGACAGCCCCCGCGTGCAGCAGTGGGTCTCCGCCGAGAATGCCAAGACAACCGGTGTGCTGCAACAGGATCCGCGCTACGCCGGAAACCTGGCCGCGGCCCGGGAGGTGGGCAACTCGCCCGACCGGCTGGCCACGCCGATGATCATCGGCGGCGAGATCTACAACTTCTGGCAGGACGCCGGGCACGTCCGCGGCATCCTGCGCAAGACGTCGGAGCCCGATTACGAGTCGCCGCAACCACATTGGACCACGGTGCTGGATCTGGACGCGCTCGCCGCCCACGAGGGCAGGAACTGGGTGTGGAAGGGCGTCGACTGCTCGCCGGTCACCGCCACCCACTGCCTGGTCGAGCTGTCCGAGGGCGGCGAGGACGCGGTCACGGTCCGCGAATTCGACCTGGCCACACCGGGTTTCGTCGCGACCGGCTTCATCCTGCCGCGCGGTAAACAGGACGTCGCCTGGCTCGACGACGACACGCTGCTGGTCAGCCGGGAATGGCAGCCCGGCGACCTGACCACCTCCGGCTACGCCTTCATCGTCAAACAGTGGCGGCGCGGCCAACCCCTCGACGCCGCCGTGGAACTCGGCCGCGGCGAGCACACCGATGTGAGCGCGGCGCCGCAGGTGCTCGCCGACGGCGCGGGCCATCGGCTGGCCCTGCTCGACCGCAGCCCATCGTTCTTCGAGAATCAGTACCGGCTGGTCACCGCGAACGGAACCCCGCAGCTCGCCCTGCCGCCCAAGGCCGTCGTCCAGGATCTGATCGCGAATCGCATTCTGGTCTCGCTGAATCAGGAGTGGGCCGTCGGCGGCACCACCTTCCCCACCGGGACACTGGTGTCGCTCGATGCCGACGCGGTGGCCCGCGACCCGCAGCAGCTGCATCCGACCGCCGTCTACACGCCGGGTCCGACGGACGCCTATCAGGGCGTGTTCACCACCCGCGACCAGGCGGTGGTGCTCTCGCTGCACGATGTGCGCGGCCGCGCCACGGCCTACGCCCCGCGTCCGGACGGTTCGTGGGCGGCGACGCCACTGCCGTTGCCGGACAATGCCGCTCTCGCCGCCGCGGCCAGCGACGCGCACGGCAGCCTGGCCTACCTCACCGTCACCTCGTTCCTGCAACCCACCGCGCTCTGGCGGCTGGACACCGCGTCCGACGCCGTGCATTCGGTGAAAACGGTTCCGCCGCAATTCGATTCGGCGAATCTGACGGTCGATCAGCAGAAGGTGGCCTCCGCCGACGGCACCCAGGTGCCGTACTTCGTCGTGCACCGGGCCGATATGCCGCTCGACGGCAGCAATCCGACCATCCTCAATGCCTACGGCGGCTTCGGGACGGCCATGACGCCGCGCTACGACGGCGTGCTGGGGCGGCTATGGCTGGCGCGCGGCGGGGCCTTCGTGCTGGCCAATATTCGGGGCGGCGGCGAATTCGGCCCGGCGTGGCACGAGGCCGCGCTGACCACGCACCGGCAGCGCGCCTTCGACGACTTCGCCGCCGTGGGAAGAGATCTCGTCGCCCGCAAGATCACCACGCCGGAACATCTCGGTATCACCGGCGCGTCGAACGGCGGCCTGCTCATGGGGGTCGAGTTCACACAGCATCCGGACATGTGGAACGCGGTCGACATCGGCGTGCCGCTGCTGGACATGCTGCGCTACCAGCAGATCGCCGCGGGGGCGTCCTGGGTCGGCGAATACGGCAGCGTCGACGATCCCGCCCAGCGCGCGTTCCTGGCCTCGATCTCGCCCTATCAGCAACTGAAACCGGGGGTGCGGTATCCGGAGCCGTTCGTCTGGACCACCACCAAGGACGACCGGGTGGGGCCGCAGCATGCGCGCAAGTTCGCCGCCAAGCTGGCCTCGCTGCAGGTCCCGTATCTGTTCTACGAGGGCGCGGAGGGCGGTCACGGCGCGGGGGCCAATATCGACGAGTCGGCCGTCACCACGGCGCTGCGCTACACGTACTTCATGCGACAGCTCATGCCGAAGTGATCAACCGCGGTTCAGCTCGCGGGCCGCGGTGAGCAGCACCCCGTGGATGCCCAGCACCACCAGCGGCCACACCAGCAGGGTCCAGGCGTCGGCGAACATCGGTGCCGCGACCTCGAATTCGGAATGCCAGCGCACCCGGGTGGCCTGCTCGCCGATCGGCTCGAAGAGCATGCAGCCGTCCTGATTGCGCAGTGCCGGAAACGAACTGAGGATCTTGTAGCGCATCATCCGCGGCGGGTCGTAGGCCACGATCTCCTCGGTGACCCGCAGCAGCGGCGTCACCAGTAATCGCACCGCGCCGATCCCGTGCTCGGCGATATCGCCCGGTCGGACGAGGGTGACGCGGCGAATGAACGGCGCCCGCTGATAGTTCGTCGCATCGGTGAGCCAGTCGAAGACATCGGCGACGGGCGCCTGGATCGTGCGCTCCAGGTCCACCGTGCGCATGGTGTCTCCGTTCCGGGCAAATGGGGAGTAAAGAGTCGCTGCGCAGCCTACGGGCCGTGGAGCATCCGGAACCAGAGGTTGCATACGAAACGATGCGATTTCGAGACCACGCCGAAAACCGGTCGGTCGATTAAACTTTCAGCCACATTTCCCCGTGCGTCCCAGGACATTTCGGACCATGGTCCGGATATAGGCCCCTAGACGAGTGCCGCGCACAGTACCGGTGATCCACGGCCGCCAGCGCGGAGCGATCCAGTGTCGTCACGCACGCCGACCCCCTCGGTCAGTTCCGTGACGCCGATGCCGGAGTCCGGGTCGAGGCTGGACAGACCGGCCCGGGGCGACAGCAGCTCGACCACGGTGACCTCGGCCTTTCCGGTGGTCGCGAATTCGGGCCAGTACTTCCGGACCGGGGCCGAGAGCGCGATTTGCCCGCGCTAGAGGGTGTCGCCGCGACACTCGGCGTCCCGCAGCTTGCCGGAAACCGGGTCATGCCCCGTCCACAGGTCGATGACGGCGCGGCCGCGGCGATAGACGCACGGCTGGTCCCCTCGTGCGCCCGCGCGAACGCAGCGCGAACATCCCGAAACCGAGGTCACACCCGCCACCACCGCCGCAATGCCCTACCGCGACGAAAATAGCTGGGGCACAACATATTCGACGAAAACATCGGCGTCGAGAACGAGCCCGGCGACCAGCCCACGGAAGCGCGCCGCGGCGGCGGGTCACCCGAAACCGCCGGTAACACAGAACCGTGCCAAATTGCCTGGTAGTTACGATGGCGGACATGAATGTCGAGGAGCGCCACAACGCACGCGCTCGCCGCGAGGGCGCCCCGCAATCCGAACGACAGGTCGCAACCATGAGCCGAGGATCGCGCGCCGCGCATTCAGCAGACCAGCCGACGGCGCCGCAGGAGCGGGTGATCCGGCGGCGCCCGAAGAACCGGCGGGCGCAGATCGCGGCCGCGTCGGCGGCGGCCTTCGGTTCGCTGGGCTACCACGGAGTGAGCATGGAGGACATCGCCTCCCGGCTCGGCATCTCCTCCGCCGCGCTCTACCGGCACTACCCGAGCAAATACGCGCTGTTCCGCGAGGAGCTACTACGCCTGGGCGCGGTCATCGTGACGGCGGTCGCCCTCCCGGAGCGGGCCGCGGACTGGGCCCCCGAGCGGCGGATCGGCCACGTGCTCGACGCCCTGATCGCCGAGACCATCGCCAATCGCTCGACCGTGACGCTGATCCGCTGGGAGGGCCGCTACCTCGACGAGACCGACCGCAAGACGCTCGGCGACGAATTCCGCACGGCCGTCACGGCGCTGCGCGACCTCATCGGTGAGCTCCGCCCGGAACTGTCGCGCCGCGACCGGATGATCCGCTCGGTCGCCGTGTTCAGCGTGATCACCAGCATCGGCGACCACCACGCCGCGCTCCCGGCGAAATCCCTGACCGCCGTGTTGAATTCGGCCGCGTGGGCACTGATCCGCGCCGATCTGCCGCCGGTGGAGTCGGGGCCGCGCCCGCCGCGCGCGGTGGAGATCCCGCAGTCGTTCAAGCACGAGCTGCTGCTGAAGCGGGCCGTGGAGCTGTTCCATCGGCGCGGCTATCCGAATGTGAGCGTCGAGGACATCGCGACGGCGGCGGACCTGTCGGCGGCCTCGGCGGTGTACCGGTACTACCGCAGCAAGAGCGACCTGCTGGCCGCGGCGTTCCGGCGGGCCGCCGACCGGGTGTCGGGCGCGATCGGTCCGGCCACCGCGTCCTCGGCCACGCCCGCGGAGGCGCTGTCGAAGCTGATCGACCTGTATGTCGCGGGCTCGTTCGCCGACCGGGAACTGACCTTCGTGTACTACGCGGAGTTCGGCCATGTCCCGGCCGAGGAGCGGACCGTGCTGCGCAATATCCAGCGGCTCATCGTGGCCGAGTGGGTGCGGCTGCTGGTCGCGGTGCGCCCGGAGCTGCCCGAGGCGCAGGCCCGCATCCTGGTGCACGCGGCCTTCGGGCTGGTGGTCGACCTCGGCCGGGTGTTCGGCGAGGATCCGCGCCGGTGCCCGAAGGACCGGGTGATCAGCCTGATGGAGACCATCCTGTTCGGCGGTCCGCGATAATCCGTTGCCGCGCTTCAGGATTGGATGCGCGGCCAGGGATACAGGGCGAGGTGCACCACCAGCACCGCCAGCAGCCCGAGCAGCACCGCCGCGACCGGGGTGGCCCGCCGCTCCAGATAGCCGACGGTGCGGAACAACGTGGGGAAGGGCACCTCGCGGGCGAAGAACATTGCCAGGATGCTGGGCACGATCACCCACATCAGCGCGATCAGCCCGTACATCACGTAGGCACCGACGAAGGTGCCCGGGTGCAGGTGCCGCGCGCTCGCCGCGAAGGCCACACCCACCACGTACGCGGCGAGGGCGGCCACCAGATATCCGCCCATGCCCTCGTACCGCACCGCCTCGACGTCGGCGGTGAGGCGGCCGTTGGCGGTGAGCCGCCGGGTGCCGAGCACGGCCGCCCGCATGGGAACGGTGGTCAGCTGCGGGACCGCGTAGTAGCCGATCACCGTGATCACGAAGACCACGATCAGCCGCACCCAGGAGTGCCGGTCCTCGAGGTGGCCGATGGTCGCGGAGATGGTCGGCCAATCGGCCAGCCGGAAAACCGCGGACAACTCGGGCACGGCGATCGCCAGCGTCGCCAGCCCCCACATGACATATCCCCAGAACTCGGCGGACCGCCCTCTCGTCGTCGGCGCCGCTGCCGCAACCTCGGTCATATCCCTGGTTTACCACCGCGCAGCGTTCGTATACCGCATTTGCCGGACTCGATGCGGCACCGTCACGTCCCCGAAACGTCGCAGTTCCGAGCCGTTTTACTTCCGGTCCGAAGGATTCGCTCGGATCCGCCGCCCGCCTCGTGGAATACGCGGGGCTCAAGGGCGCTGCGGGACTGTCAGGTCGTAGACGGTGATTCCGTCGATTTCGGTCCCGGTGTAATGGGCCTGTACCCACGACGTGATCTGCAATCCGGCCGTATTCGACCCCGTGCCACCGTGATTCGCGTACCGCGAGACACTCGACGCACTTCCACCCGAAGAGTCGGGTGTCGAATTACCTTCGCCCACAGCAGTTCCGGTCGTTCCACTCGCAGTCCCATCGCTCGAGGCAGGCATGCTCACCATGCCGCGGCCCGGTGTACCCGCGCCGGAACGGCCGCCGCCGTGCCCGTGCTGTGAATCGTCGGGCTGTGCTCGACCGGATCGCTGGTTGGAGCGGTCGCTGAGCAGGAAGTAGTGCACATCCCCGGCGGCCACGTACCGCTGGAACTGCGCGAGGGTCGGTGAGTCGTCGCGGCCGCTGAAGCCGCCGATGGCCAGTAGCGATGCGCCCGTGTTCAATTCGATCGAGCTGACCAGCCGGGAACCGACAATCGCTGCGGCCCAGCGATTGTCGGCGCCGCGCAGTAGCGAGTCGAGCCGCGGGGTCGCGGCGGTGGCGCCGCCCCAGCCGGATCGGCCGCCGGTCGCGCGCGCCGGGCCGCTGGCGGGGCTGCCGCCGCTATGCGGCAGCGCGACCGTCTCCACCGCGTACGCGGCCGGTCCGGCAATGCCGGAAATCAGTGCCACGGCGGCGATTACGGCCCCGACGCGGCGGGCGCGATGCGCGCCGAGCACCAGCAGCGCCGCCGCGACGAATCCGCCGACCAGCAGGGTCCAGCGCAGCCACGGCAGCCAGTTCGGCGTGTGATCGAGCAGGGTGAACACCCAGATCCCGGTGACCGCCGACATCGCGGCCAGGGTGAGCCGGGACCGCCGGTGCTCGCGCCGCCGCCACAGCAGCACGATGCCGATGCCACACAGCGCCGCGATGGGCGGGGCCAGTTCGATCGTGTAGTAGGTGTGGAACGAGCGGCTCATGGCGGCCAGCACCGCGAAGGTGCTCACCAGCCAGCCGCCCCACAGGATCAGCGCCGCCCGATCCGGGTCGGTGCGCGGGCGGCGGCGCGTAATCCACAGCCCGGCAACGAGACCCAGCACCGCGACCGGCAGCAGCCAGGCGAATTCGGTGGCCAGCGAGTCCTGGAACAACCGCAGCACCCCGGGCTGGCCGCCCGCCATGCCGCCGAAGTGCGGACCGGCCGCGTGGGCGGCGGTCGCGGCGTGCGCGGCCGGTGGGTGGCTCGGCGCACCGCCGCCGTGCCCGGAGTGACTGCCGAATACGCGACCGAGGCCGTTGTAGTCGACGGCCAGTTCCCAGAGGCTGTTGGTGGTGGAGCCGCCGATATAGGGGCGCGAGCCCGCGGGCCACAGCTGCACCAGCGCGACGTACCACCCGGCCGAGACCACAATCGCTACTCCGGCCGTCACCAATCCAGTTATCCGGGAACGGATTCCACCCGGAGCGGCGATGAGCACCACCAGCGCCGGGCCGGGTAGCACCAGAAACGCCTGCATCATCTTGGCGAGGAAGGCGAATCCGATCGCGGCACCGGCCAGCGCCAGCCAGCCATTGCTCGCGGAAAGCACACGGCCGCCGGTGGTTTGGATGGCCCGCACGACACCGTAGGCGGCGGCCACCACCAGCAGCGTCATCAGCGCGTCGGGGTTGTTGTAGCGAAACATCAAGGCCGCCACCGGAGTCAGGGCCAGCACGGTACCCGCGATCAGGCCCGCGGCGGGTCCGCTGCACCGACGCACCGCCCCGTACAGCAGCGCGACCGCGGCGACGCCCATCATCGCCTGCGGCATCAGCATCGACCACGAGCTGAATCCGAACACCCGCCCCGACAGCCCCATCACCCACATGGCGGCGGGCGGCTTGTCGACGGTGATCGCATTCCCCGGATCCAGCGAGGCGAACAGCAGCGCCTTCCAGCTCTTGGTCCCCGACTGCACGGCCGCCGCGTAATACGGATTCCCCCACCCCGCCGACCGCAGCCCCCACAAATACAACACGGCCGTAGCGACCAGCAACATCCCCACCCCCGGCCGAGCCCACCGCTGCTGATCCGCCACCACCCGCCACCGAGCAGTACCACCATCGAACACCCGGGCGCCGCCCACGACGCTCGAAACCATGCCGCCGCCTTCCTTCCACTCTCCCGTCCCGCCGACCGTAAGAACCCACCCGTCACCCCCCTCCAGCTCCCCTGGGAACTTCCTGTGCCCGAACAGTAGATCCCGACCGAGAACGCACGGGAATGACAAGACAACATCCCAGTGCCAATCCAGTAAGCACAACAGAATTGCCGCCACCACCCCGACAGAAGCCTCGCCGTCATCCCGACAGAAATCCCGTCATCATCCCGACACAATCCCCGCCGCCACCCGACAGAAGTCCCGTTGTCATCCCGACGCAACTCCAATCGTCATCCCGGCGCGCTTTTTGGCGGGATCAGTTGGGCCGCAGCATGGGTGGGCGGAGGGATTGGGCGGGGCCCGCGCGGTAGAGGCGGGCGGGGCGGCCGCCGTCGCGGGTGGTGGTACGGCCGGTGGGTTCTACGAAGCCGGGGGTGGTGGTGACCTTGCGGTGGAAGTTGCGGGGGTCGATGGTGGTGCCCCACATGACCTCGTAGACGCGGCGGAGGTCGGCGACGGTGAATTCGCGGCCGCAGAAGGCGGTGGCCAAGGGGGTGTATTCGAGTTTGGCGCGGGCGCGTTCGACGCCGTCGGCGAGAATGCGGCGGTGGTCGAAGGCTAATCGGCCGCGGTCGGCGAGGACCTGATCCACGGACCATATTGCGGCGGCGACGGCGTCGCCGCCCGCATTGGGGGCGGGCAGATTGGGTACCAGCGCCAGGTAGGCGGTGCTGATCACGCGGCCGCGCGGATCGCGGCCGGGCTCGCCGTAGGTGGCCAGCTGCTCCAAATGCAGGCGGTCGGCGCGAATTCCGGTCTCCTCGCGTAACTCTCGCACCGCTGCCGCGGACAGGCTCTCCTCGTTCTGCACGAATCCGCCCGGCAACGCCCACCTACCCCGATAGGGCGCCAGCAGCCGCTGCACCAGCAATGCGCACAAGGTGTCGTTCGGTGCGCTGCGAGCCCCCAGCGTGAGTACCACCAATTCGACGGCGACCGCGGCATTCAGGCGAAAAGCATTGCCCATGATCGCGATTGTAATCGTCAGTTTGACGATAAAATCCGATCCGCGGCACACCCCCGCGAATCGGTTTGCCCCCCAGCCCCGTTCGCACAGGTCAGCCCCTCGGAAATCCCCCGCGGTGCCGCTCCTCACAGACCGAGATCGAATACTCGCTGTAGAACTCCTCGCGCCCACGCCGCTGCGCCTCCCGATGTTCCGGGTCCTGCCCCCAGGCGCGCTGGTGCTCGGCATTGTCGAAGGTGACCACGGTGACCCGTTCCCCGTCGGCCGCGGTGAAAGTCTTGGCGTCCACGAACCCCGGCATGGCCCGCGCCCGAGCATCGAGCTTTTCCGTCAGCTCGTAATACCCATTGGCCCCGGCATCCTCGCGCAACCGCGATCGAAAAACAGTCACCACCCGAGCCGAATCATCAGTCACCCCAGCAGCTTGCAATGCCGTGCCCTGTTCCGCCAATGGATTTCGCGTGGACGGCACCGGCTCGGGTTGTCCCTCCGCCCGCGGACGGGTCGCTCGTCCGCGGGCGGTGGGGCGCTGCGGCGTGCCGGTGCAGGGGGTTCGGGGCAGGCCGTGGCGCGTATTCGGGTGGCATTGCTTGCCCGAGGGGGAACCGGGGCGGGGGGTGGTGAGAAGCGGACCGGAGAACCCCCGCCGGTGCCGGACCTTCCCCGGGACCGGCACCGGCGAAGCTTTGCGGTGACGCTGGGCGTGAAACTCGCTCGGCCACCTCGACGATCAGACTACTCGCCTCCACCGACAATCCGGGCGGTTCGATCATGATGGCGCGGTAGTAGCACCCTGGCGAGCTGAACCCCCGACAGATACAGCTCACCCGGGACACCACTTCATAACGTTCCGGAACAACCGACTTTCAGTTTCGGAAGCCTAGGAGCCGAAACGTTGCATCTGCGTTGCATTCACGCCCATGCGCCGGTCGAGCACCCGAATCTTGGCCTCTATCTGGGTATACAGCGCGGAGTCGCGATCCACGGTGGACCGGTAGACCGCCCACGCCGCGGCGTCGTCGCGGCCCTCGGCGCACGCGGTCCAGCGGCCGAGCACCACCGCGTCCTCGGACCGCAGCACCGCGCTGCGCAGCCGCACCCGCAACTCGTCGCGAATGTCCATGACTCCCGGCGCGATCGAGCGCGGCAGCACCGGCCCGGCGTACAGCCGCACCGCGGTCTCCACATCGCCGGAGTCCAGTGCCGCCCGCAGCGCCTCGATATCGGTGGCGAGCGGCACCAGCAGCCGATACGGCCGCGAGCCGACCACCGCCGCCCCGATCACCCCGCGCAGCCGCGACATCGCGGCCCGCACGGTGGCATTGTCCAGGTCGGTGTCGTCGAGCAGCAGCGCCAGATGGTCCGCGGACAGCCCCTCGGGATGTTCGGCCAGCAGCAGCAGGATCTCGGCGTGCCGCTGCGACAACGGAATACGCTCCCCGGCCACGGTCAGCTGCGGCTGGCCCAGGCCCAGCACCTCGAGCCCGAGCCGGTCCGGCGACCGCGCCGGGCTCGACCGTGCCGCCGCGCCGGGGCCTTCCGCGCCGCGCCGCGCGAATCGCGCCGCGGTCAGCGCGAGATCCATCTCGGCGGCGGTCGCCGCGGCCTTGACCAGGGCCAGCACCTCCGGCTGCGCCACCCGCGCCCCACCGGCGATCATCAACACCCCGACCAGGCGTCCGTCCGGATCGTGCACGGGCGCAGCGGCTCCCGTGAGCCGATGCATGCGGCGCAGGAAATGCTCGGGCCCGTGGATCCAGGCCGCGCGCCCGGTGCGCACCACCAGCCCGATCGCATTGGTCCCCACGCGCCGCTCGCTCAGATCGTCGCCCTCGCGCACACCGGCCGCGGTCACCGCCGCCACCCGATCGGGATTGCCGTGCACCGACAACACCCGGCCGAACTGGTCGGCGACCACCACGATCAGCCCGGAACCGGTGGCGTCCTGCAGCAGCAGCCGATCCACCAGCGGCATCACCGCCGCGATCGGATGGCTCTCGCGATAGCGTTGCAGATCCGTGCCGCGCAGGCCGCGCCCGTCGACGGCATCGAGCGGATCGACCCCGCCGCGCATGCTGCGCAGCCACGATTGCAGCACCATGGGCCGCAGCAGACCCGGGAGTTGATCGGTGCCCGCGCCGAGATGGTCGTGGGCCTGGGCGGCATAGGTTTCCAGCGCACCCAGGCGCGTGTCGGGCTCCGCTCCGGGTTCCACCACGCCGCCACCTGCGAGATTGCTGACCATTCGCCTTCTTTCCGCCCCAGCACTGTACCGGCGGACAATCGGCACGGCCTATCGAGCCCGGCGTTTGTCCGTCAGGTCACAGTCTGTCGGTCGGAGGGCCGAAAGTCGGGGGGACGGCGGAATTTCCGCGGCGCTCGGGCGATCAGTGCCGGGGCACCACGGGCCGCAGCGCGGCGACATTGCGGGCCCGCACGGCGCCCCACCACAATCCGGTTCCGTAGGCGAGATCGTCGAGCCGTTTGCAGAATAAATAGCGCAGCGGGTCCAGCCCGCCCGTCTCGCGATGGGTGAACCAATCGGCGAGCCCGTCGGCCACCGCCAGGGTGAACGCGATCCGGCGAATGCGCCGCGAGGCCACCATCGCCAGCACCGTCACCGGCCAATAATGGCGGCACAGCGCGGATACGATCCGCCACACCCCCGCGGAAAAGCCCCGGGCCAGTTGAATTGCCGCGACCCGGGTCGGATTGTCGAGTTCGGCGAATACCCGCCGCAGCCGGGCCAATGCCGCGGCGAGCGTGAGCACCCCGATCAGCACGCCCCGGCGCGAGCCGCTCGCCAGCAGGGCCGTGGCCACCACCGTCCAGAACGGCACCGACAGCGGCGTCGCCATCCCGGCGTGCCGACCCGCCAGCGGGGCCGCGCTCGCCCCGTGGGAGACCTTGCGCCCGAACCACTTCCCCACCGAGACCGGATGATCGCACGCCACGTGCGCGGCGGGCTCGTAGCGCAGCCGCCAGCCCGCCTGCTCCAGCCGCCAGCACAGATCGATGTCGGCGGCCGAGCGCATCCCCTCGTCGAAACCGCCCTCGGCCAGCAGCGCCCGCCGCCGCACCAGTAACGCCGCGCCCGGCACATAGGACACCGCGCCGCGGGAGGTCACCGCGGCCTCGCGCCGCCCGCGATCCAGCGACGAGCGGGCCTGCTCGTAGCGGCCGAGCACGGTGGTGTCCTGCTCGCGCGCCACGATCCGCGGCGCGACCAGCGCGACCTCCGGATCGCTGAAGTGCCCGAGCATCACCTCGAGCCACCCGGCGCGCGGCACCACGTCGGAGTCCAGGAAGGCCACGAATTCGGTTGTCGCGGCCCGTAAACCGGCATTGCGGGCGGCCGCGGCCCCGTGGCGCCGGTCGTGCCGCAGCACCGTCACCCGGCAGCGGCCGCGGGTGCGCGGAATCGGCACCGGCCGGTCCGAGCCGTCGTCGACCACCACGACGCTGTGCCCGCGCAGGGTGCCGAGCAGCCGCTCCAGCCCGGCCGCGTCGTTGTAATGCGGCACCACCACGGTGACGTCCTCGGGCGAGGGCAGCAGCCGGGGGCGCGGGTTGCCCACCCCGGAATCGAGCAGCCGTCTGGCAACCACCGCCGATGTCGGATCGGTCACCTCCAGGTACCCGTCACCGATCAGGGCGGCCGCCTCCGGCGCGAGCCGCAGCAACCTCGTCGGAGAACCGCCGACCAGGAATCGCCCGCCGGAGTAGGTGCGCACCCGGGGATCGATCCGGACCCCGAACCCGTCGGGCAGTCGATCATGGCGCATTCCTGGGATGCTATGCGGTGATTGCCGTTCCGGCAGCCCGTGTCGAAAAAAACGCATTGAAATCGATGCGAATACCCGACCCGGCTCCGGCGCGTCCCGCAGCGGACCGGCGCGCAATTCGCCACGATTGCTGGCAATCGAATGGCAACCATCACTTCGGAGGGGCGCAGATCACATTGCGCCGCCGCCTGGTTCACCATTGGCAAATACCGCGGTGAGCCGTTGCTCACAGACCGGCCCGGTCGGGGCGACGCACGCGAACCCGCTGCCCGAGGGGTTCTCTAGACTGCGGAGGGAAAAAGCATGTTGAACAGCAGATGACGAATCGGCCGCCGTACGGGTGGGCTGCGGCACGGTCTCGAGGTGGCATGGGAGTCGGACGGATGCAGACGAGCGGGGGCGGCAATACATTGTCGGAATCCGAGATCGTCGAGGCGGCGCTGCGGGTGGTGCGCGAGGACGGCGTGGAGAAGCTGTCCATGCGGCGCCTGTCGCGCGAACTCGGCGTCTCGCCGATGGCCCCGTATTACTACGTCGCCGACAAACGCGAACTACTCGACCTGGTCGCCAGCGCGGCGCTGACCGGGGTCCGCAAGCCGCCGCCGGATTCGGGGCCGTGGCAGCACCGGCTGCGCGACCTCATCGATCAGATCGATGAGAAGCTGCGCAAGCACCCCGGTCTCGGCGACGTGCTCATCGAACAGATGCTGGGCAAGCAGCTCGACCTGATCGCCGCGGTGATGGAGATCCTGTTCGACGCGGGCTTCAGCGACCGCAATGTGCTGGCGGCCTACGCCACCATTCACACCTACCTGTTCGGCCGGGCCCGGGTGAATCCCCGCGACCGCGCCCCGCTCACGGACGTGACGCTTCCGGAGGCGGTCGAGCGCGCCGTCGCGCACATGGCCGACCTGCGCGGTAGGTACTCCTACGACTTCGGCATGGACGTGCTGGTCGCGGGCCTGGAGGCCCAGCTTGTCCGCCAGGAGAACGGCCACGTATAGTGAAACTAGAACACGTTCTAGTTTCCCGAGAGGACACCATGACCACCGTCGACGTACCGCACGGCTCGCGATCCGCCGTGCTGCGAATCTCCGCGGTCATCGCCGAGACCGCCGATGCGTGCTCGCTGGTCTTCGAGGTGCCGGAGGAACTGGGCGAGCGGTTCGCCTATCAGCCGGGCCAGTTTCTCACCCTGCGCATCCCGAGCGAGCGGACCGGCTCGGTGGCGCGCTGCTACTCGCTGGCCTCCTCGCCGCACACCGACGACCGGCCCAAGGTCACCGTCAAGCGCACGGCCGACGGCTACGCCTCGAATTGGGTGTGCGACAACGTGAAAGCGGGCGACGAGCTCGAAGTGCTGCCGCCCTCAGGGGTTTTCACGCCCAAGGATCTCGACGAGGATCTGCTGCTGTTCGCGGCGGGCAGCGGGATCACGCCGGTGATGTCGATCCTGAAGTCGGCGCTGGCCCGCGGCGGCGGTCGGCTGGTGCTGGTCTACGCCAACCGCGATGCCGAATCCGTCATCTTCGCAGCGGAATTGCGCGAACTGGCCGAGAAGCATCCGCAGCGGCTGGTGGTGGTGCACTGGCTCGAGACGCTGCAGGGCCTGCCCAGCGCCGAGGCGCTGGCCGCCCTCGCCGCCCCCTACACCGGCCATCGCGCCTTCCTGTGCGGCCCGAAGGCGTTCATGGATCGGGTGCACGACGCGCTGGCCCAGCTCGGCATGCCCCGAAACCGTACGCACGCCGAGGTTTTCACGTCCCTGTCGGGCGACCCGTTCGCCGAGAGCGCCCCCGCGGAGGTATCGGAGCAGGAGGCCGCCGACGCGGCCACCGTCGAGGTCGAGCTCGACGGTCAGGTGCACAACCTGCGCTGGCCGCGACGGCAGACGCTGGTGGACATCATGCTGGCCAAGGGAATCGACGTGCCGTACTCCTGTCAGGAGGGCGAATGCGGCTCGTGCGCCTGCACCATCCTCGAGGGCAAGGTCGAGATGGACAACTGCGAGATCCTCGACCCGGAGGACATCGAGTCCGGATACATCCTGGGCTGCCAGGCACATCCGGTGACCGATCACCTCAAGATCCAGTTCTGACGGCCCATTTGGCCGGAATCACAAGAGGATCCCGGCCAAAAGCATGCCGGGATCGACGGGACGGCATGCCGGGATCGACGAGATGGCACGCCGGGATCGACGAGATGGCACGCCGGGATCGGGGAGGCGCCGGGATCGGGGAGGCGCCGGGATCGGCTGGGGCGCTAGAGCGAGGCGGCTGCACCCACCGCGCCGAGGATGCGGCCGGACTCGAAGGCGGCCGCGCTCGAGGGCAGGGTGCCCGGGCGGCCGCTGTTGAGCACGGTCACCGTGCCGGATCCGGCCGAGTCGCGGCCGAGGGCGTCGATGCGCCGAAGGGTTTGGGCCGCAACGGCTTCGGCGCTGTCGAAGAGGCGGATGTCGGCGGGGAGGGCGGCCACGATGGCGTCCAGCACCAGCGGATAGTGGGTGCAGCCGAGCACGATGCCCTCGGTGCCGGGCGGGGTCTGCGCGACGGCGGCCTCGATGGCCTTCTCGATCGCGGGCAGATCGCCCCGGTCGATGGCGTCGGCGAGGCCGTGGCAGGCCACCCCGACCACATCGGCGTCGCCGCCGAAGCGGGCGATCAGATCGGCCTGATAGCTGCTGGCCGTGGTCGCCGCGGTCGCCCAGACCGCGACCGTGCGGCACGCGGCCGCCGCGGGCTTGATCGCCGGAACCGTGCCGATCACCGGCACCTCGGGCCCGACCTCGGCGCGCACATATTCGAGCGCGGTGACACTGGCCGTATTGCACGGGATCACGACCACCTCGGCGCCCCGCTCGCGTGCGCGCCGGGTCGCCGCGAGCACCCGTTCGGTCACCCAGTCGTCGGGCTTCGGTCCCCAGGGCGCGCCGTCGGGATCGGTCTGCAGCAGCAGATCCAGATCCGGCCGCAGGCGGCGCAGCCACGCGCTCGTGGGTAGCAGACCCAGTCCGGAATCGATCAGCGTGACGATCACGATCCCACTGTATTAGCGGCCGTCGACCGTCGCTCAGCCGACCTGCGCCCCGCTCATGGCCGCGACGAGCGCGGCGCGCATCTTCATCACCTGCGCGGTGCGCCCGGCGCCGACGACCGCGGTCAGCGCGCCGTCGGCGAAGTAGTGGGCGACGAACCTACGGCCGTCGTCGTCGAGCACCCGCACCTCGTCGGCCCCGCCCGGGGTGCCCAGCACCTGGAGTTTCAGGTCGTACTGATCGCTCCAGACGTAGGGCACCCGGACCGCGGCCGGCGGCGTCGTACCCAGCAGCGCGCAGGCGAGCAGCTTGGCCTGCTCACCCGCGCTGGTCCAGTGCTCGACCCGACGCGCGCGCCCGGTCTCGTGCCGCCAGGCGGCGACATCGCCCACCGCCCAGACGCCCGCGATCGCGGTCCGGCCCACCTCGTCCGCCAGTACTCCGCCGCCCGCACGCGGCTCGGCCACCGGGATGCCGGTATCGGCAAGCCATTCGGTGACCGGTACCGAGCCGACGCCGACCACCACCAGGTCGGCCGCCACCTCGGCACCGTCGGACAATACCGCACCGCGCACCGAATCCGACTCGACGACAAGAGATTCCACACCGACTTCACAGCGGACGTCGACACCCTCGTCGCGGTGCAGGCGCGCCAGCAGCCCGCCGACCCGCTCGCCGAGCGCGGCGGCCAGCGGTGTCGGCTGCGGTTCCACCAATACCACCGCCAGGCCGCGGGCGCGGCAGCTCGCCGCCAGCTCGCAGCCGATGAATCCGGCGCCTACCACGAGTACCCTTGCCGCACTTTCCAATTCGTCGCGCAATGCGGTGGCGTCGGCGTGGCTGCGCAGTACGTGCACGCCGGAGGCCGCCGCCAGGCCCGCAATCCGCCTGGGGCGCAGGCCCGTTGCGATGATCAGCTGGTCGTAGTCGATGCCCGATCCGTCGGCCAGCAGCAGCCGCCGGGCCGCGGTGTCGACGCCCGCCGCGGGCACACCCAGGCGCAGCTCGATGTCCTTCTCGGCGAAGAATTCGGCGGGCCGCAGCGTGGTGTCGTCGATCTCGCCGCGCACGAACTGCTTGGACAGCGGCGGCCGGTCGTACGGCAGCCGCGGCTCGTCCCCGACCAGGATCAGCCCGCCGGTATGCCCGGCCCGCCGCAGCTCCTCCGCGGTGCGCAGGCCCGCCAAGCCCGCGCCGACGATCACGATCGGACGTTCGCTCACCTGCACGACAACCACCTTATTCTAGAACTTGTTCTATTTTCCATCGTGATCGGCGGCACAGCCGACGGGGGTCCCGAATTGTATCCGCACAGATATTGATCGGGCGGTCAATCAGAGTTATACCGGGAGGAGAACACAATCCACTGCCCCGAGGAGGCACATCATGTTCAGCGAGAGTCGCGCGCAGGACTTCGTAGCCCTGGTACTCGGTGTTTTCACCGCCCTGTCGCCCATCTGGGTCGACCACAGCACACGGGCGATGTGGACGATGATCGTGCTGGGTGTGCTCATCGCGCTCAGCGCCCTGGCGCAAATGGCACGGCCGGGCCTGGCGGGCCTGGACTACGGCATGGGCCTGTTCGGCGTCCTGCTGTTCATCTCCCCGTGGGTGATGAACTTCCACGCCTACAATGGCGCCTCGTGGACGGCGTGGATCGTGGGCGTACTGACCGTGGTGATCGCGGTCGCGGCGCTGCCACAGGTGGCGGGCCGTCTGCACACGGCACATTGATGCCGGGGCCGATATCCCGTAGGGCGCGGCGTCGCCGCAACCGTGAGGTCGACGGCGACGCCCGCCAGCTCATCCTGGATGCGGCCGAAAATCTCTTCGCGACACGAGGATTCGATGCCACCCCGACGGCCGCCATCGCGACGGCCGCCGGGGTGCCGAAGGGCTTGGTCTTCTACTACTTCCCCACCAAGGATTCGATCCTGTCGGCGCTGGTGTCCGAGCGAGTGCCCGCCCACCCCATCGAGGACATCGAAACCGTCGTCGCACCCGGCGATCCGGCCCGCAGCCTGGTGAATCTCGATGCGGCACTGAATCTTCGCGATCACCACTCCTCGGTGCTGCGGGTCATCATGTGGCGCGAGGCCGACACCCATCCGGATGTACGCAAACAGTTGCGGCGCATGCGCGATCAGCTGCTCGACATCACCGCCCGGGTATTGCAGGCCAGTGCCCCGGCACCCGTCCGGCTCGACACCGTGCGGGCCTGTGCGGGCGCGTGGGTCTCGGCCATGCTGGCCATCGCGACCACCGACCGCCTGCACGCCCTCGACGGGCTCACCCTTCCCACGACCGAGGAAATCCTCAATATCTCGCAGGTCGTCGCGGCCGGAATGACCCATCTGGGCTGAGTCAGCGCGCGATCGGCGCGGACGCCACCGGTTCGTCCGGCACCGGGGTTTCCCGGCCGCGCCGCAGCATCAGGAACACGACCGCGCCGCCGAGCAGTCCGGCGACTCCGCTGATCGCCAGCGTGAGCTGCACCCCCGCCGCGGTCGGGAGTCCGTGCTCGGACGCCGAGCCCTGCGCCCCGCCGGTGAAAACGCCGCCCAGCGCGGCGATCCCGAGGGCATAACCCAGCTGCTGCACGGTATTGACCGCGCCGGTGGCCATTCCGGCCCGCTCCGGCGACACCGTGGCCACCGCGGCCGATCCCAGCGTCGCCGTGGTGAGCCCGACGCCCGCCCCCACCACGACGAAGCCGGGAAGCAGTGCCCACCAGGCGGATTCGCCGCTCAGCAGGAGCGCGCCGAGCACGCCGCCCGCTCCGATGACGATCAGCCCACCACCGAGCACCCGGTCCAGCGGCGCACCGTGCAGGCGGCGTCCGACCGTCCCGGAAACCAGAAAGGCCGTGGCGGACAGCGGCAGTCCCACCAGCCCGGCCCCGATCGGGCTCATCCCGAGCACCGACTGCATCCAGATCTGGGTGTACATGAGGGCGGCGAAGGCCGCGAAGTACAGGCAGATCGCGGCGATCAGCACACCGGCGAACGCGCGCTCGCGCAGCAGGGCGAGGTCCAGCATCGGCTCGGCCGAAAGCCGCTCCCGCACAACGAAGATCAGCAGCAGCGCGGCGGCCGCCGACAGTGTCGCACCGACCACCGGATCCGACCAGTCCCGCTCGTTCGCCCGGATCAGCGCGTAGGTCAGGGTCCCGGCGAACGCGCTGAACGCCAGCATGCCCGGCGCATCGATGCGGCCGCCCCGCCCGATCCGCCCGGCGGGCAGCACCGCGACGCACAGCGCCATGGCCGCCACCCCGATCGGGCCGTTGACGAAGAAGATCCACCGCCACGACGCCACCTCGGTCAGCAGGCCGCCCACCACCGGGCCGATCGCCGAGGACGCGCCCGCGACCGCGCCCCACAGGCCGTAGGCGACGGCCCGGTCCCGGCCCGCGTACGAGTCGTTCAGCAGCGCGAAGGTGGTGCAGGACATGGCGGCCGCGCCGACGCCCTGCACGATCCGCGCGGCGACGAGCACGGTCGGCGTCGGCGCCAGGCCGCAGAGCAGGGAGGCCCCGACGAACAACCCGATGCTCACCAGATAGGTCCGCCGGTGCCCGGCCCGGTCGGCGATCGATCCCGCGCCGAGCAGCAGCGCCGCCATGGCCAGCGCGTACCCGTCGACCACCCATTGCAGCGCGCCGACGGAGGCGCCGAGCGAGTGCCGCATATCCGGCAGCGCCACGTTCACGATGGTGACGTCCACCAGCAGCATGAAGGTGCCGAGGCAGATCGTCAGCAGCGGCAGCCATTTCCGCACGATCGTTGTCCTTTCCCGATAGTCGACGAAGCGGCGTCGAGTATCGACGCAGGCGCGCGATTCGTTCACCGGCAAGGGATTTCGGCGTAGATTTCCGGCTGTGACAGCCTCGTCGGTGCGCGGAATCGTCTTCTCGGATCCGCTGGATGCGCAGATCGTGCACGCCCTGCAGCTCGACCCGCGGGCGCCGTTCAGCCGGATCGCCGCGGAGGTGGGCGTGGCGGAGCAGACCGTCGCCCGCCGCTATCGGCGGCTGCGGCGCGACGGCGTGGTGCGGGTGATCGGCGCGGTCGACCCCCGCGCGCTGGGCGAGAACGACTGGATGATTCGGGTGCGCTGTCGCCCGGACGGGGCCGCGGCCGTGGCCGAGGCCCTCGCCGGGCGCGAGGACGCCTCGTGGATCAGCA
Source organism: Nocardia terpenica (assembly GCF_013186535.1). Taxonomy (NCBI): domain Bacteria; kingdom Bacillati; phylum Actinomycetota; class Actinomycetes; order Mycobacteriales; family Nocardiaceae; genus Nocardia; species Nocardia terpenica. Next base: position 551,787 of record NZ_JABMCZ010000003.1, on the reverse strand, counting down.
TCTGCGCCGCGGGCGCGGAGGTCGCCTTCTCGCTGCACCCGCGCAGCGCGCACGAGCGCGACGATCTGCTGGTGCAGCGGTTACGGCGCAGCGCGCCGGTGCACGACGTGCAGGCGGCGATGATTCTGCAGCGGTTCGTGCGCCACGATGTCCGCGATTGGCGCGGGCGCCGATATGCGAGCGGGACACGGGATTCGATCCTCGCCGACGGTGATTCCGATTCGGCGCTGCACGAGACCGATCGGACGCTGCTGGAACTGCTCGCCCGCGACGGCCGGACCAGCTATTCCGCGCTCGCGCGCGCGACCGGGACGAGCATCGGGCGCGTCACCCGGCGGATCGCCGCGCTACAGGACGGCGGAATTCTCTATTTCGATCTCGATATCGCCCCGGCGGCAACGGATTACGGCTGTGCGGCATTCCTCTGGCTACGGGTCGCGCCGCCGCACTGGCAATCGGTGGGGCAGGCGCTGGCCGACCACGAGGAGACGAGCTATGTCGCGGCGATCAGCGGCTCGTTCAATATCATGGCCTGCCTCGACACCGCCGGCGCCGCGGATCTGTTCCCGTACGTGAACACGAGAATCGCGGCGCTCGCGGGTATTCACGGCTTCGAGCTGGTGCCGGTGCTGCAGCGGGTGAAGCAGGCGGGGGCCCGCACGGTGAACGGCCGGCTGGCCCCGCCGCTACCGGCTCCCGCGCGCCCAGGGCCGCGCCGCCGCCGGTGAGCCCGCCACCGGAAAAGCGATCGATCGAATTCGTCGAACGGCCACCGCTTTGTTTCAGCTACAACTTTCCGGTTTTCCGATTTGGGGCTATCGGACTATTGGACTTAATTGTGCAGTATTCAAGCAAATTTCCAGCCGAGATGCGGTTGTGATTGGCCCGCGCGAAAGGATTGCGCGCGTCGTGCTGGATCACGGTCCGGTCAACGTGCAAGGATCTCGGCGAGCTCCGAGGGTTCGCCGCCCGCGTCCAACGCGACATCGGCCGGTCGGCGGGCACGAATCCGATCGCCGCCTCCGGCGGCCGGATCGGGCCCGAAAAACCGGGCGGGCCAGCGAAAATGCGGAGCGCGGGGCGGATCCGCGCAATGCGACGAATACAAGAAGATACCCCGCGGGGTCGCAGACCACCGATACGGAGGTAAGAATGGCGACTATGACCGATGCCGACTTCGCCAGTCTCGGGGAACCCCATCGTGCCCGGCCGGAGGGTTATCGACTCACCCATCCGGGCAACGACTCGGGCCCGGCACTGACCGGTGTCGACATACCCTCCACCACCGGACGCACCTCGCTGGGCCGGTCCGACGGCGGCGTCGCGTGGTCCACACCGGAATTCGCCACGCTGTGGCAGACCAGCGGCACACAGCCCACCCCGGCCCGGCCGGAGCCCGCGCGGCCCGAATCGCTGACCGCCGCGCCGGATTCGGTCCCCATTCGGCACGAATCGGGCGGCTACTCGCTCGAATCGCGCGCGGACGTCGACCCGGCCCGCTCCGCCCTCGACTCCCCGCGCACCGACTCCACCGCCGCGCCCACGGGCGCCGAGTCGCCGTTCCCCGCGAGCTCCGGGCTGCCGCAGCGCGCGGAGGGCGCGGCCCGGCGTATCAATATCGATGAAGAGGTCGCCCGCATTGCCGCGGAGGCGACCCGGCAGATCAATGCGGAGGCCGCCCTGCGAGCGAACGCCGAAGCGGCACAACGAGCCAACGCGGAGGCCATACAGCGGGCGAACGCGGAAGCCGCCCAACGCACCAATGCCGAGGCAGCACAACGAGCCAACGCCGAGGCAGCGCAGCGGGCGAATGCCGAAGCAGCACAACGGGCCAACCCGGAAGCCTCACAGCGGACGAACGCGGAAGCCACACCACGCACGAATGCCGAGGCAACACAGCGAACGAACGCCGGAGCGACACAATGGACTAACGCCGAAACCGCACAACGGACGAACACCGGAGCGGCACGATGGGCCAACACCGAAGCTGCGCAACAGACGAACACCGGGGCGACACAATGGCCCAACACCGAAATTGCACAACGGACGAACACCGGAGCGACACAATGGGCCAACACCGAAGCTGCGCAACAGACGAACACCGGGGCAACACAATGGCCCAACACCGAAATTGCACAACGGACGAACACCGGAGCGACACAATGGCCCAACACCGAAGCTGCGCAACAGACGAACACCGGGGCAACACAATGGCCCAACACCGAAATTGCACAGCGGGCGAGCACCGAGGCGGCGCAATGGGTTAACGCCGAGACCGCACAGCGGGCCGATGTCGAGGCGGCTCGGCGCGCCGATGCCGAGGCCGTGCAGCGGGCGAATATCGAAGCGGCGCAACGTGTCATCGCCGACTCCGGGAAGCGCACCGGCGCCAATGCGGGACAGCATCCCGATATCGAATTCTCTCGCCTGGCCAATACCGGCGCGACACAACGCATTACGAGCGAGCCGACGCCGTACGGCACTGCCGAGGGCACGCAGCGGCCCGGCACCGATGCCGTCCCGCGGGTCAATGCCGTCAATGCCGATGCGGCGCAACGCGTCGCCGCCGAGCCCGCCCGCACCAACTCCGTCCGGCACCCCGGGGCGACGACACGGCACACCAATGCCCAGCCCGATCGGCACGGCGAGGCCGACGCTCAGCACACCGAGGAGTTCGCCGCCCATCGACTCGGCGGGGCGGCACACCGGAGCAACTCGGTGCTCGGATCCCGGCCGAATACCGACGCGGCGTCGGGTCGGCGCGCCAATCGGCACTCGCAGCCGCTGGACGACACCCCGGCCAGCGTCGATGTGCATCTGGTGATGCACCTGCTGCTAGCCAGCCACAACCTCGAATCCGTTGCCAAGAAGGCCGAATCGGGCGCCATCGACCTGGACGAGTTCGTGCGGGCGGCGTACCGGACCCGGACCGCGGCCGTGGATCTGGTCGCGGCGTGGTTCGGCGGGCCCACGCAGATGCGGGAATTCGCGGAGGCACTGCTGGCGGCGACCGAATCCGCGTGACCGAGTCATAACAACCAAAAGGGCCGCTCCCCAAGGGGAGCGGCCCTTTCTGGTCACTTGCTACGCAAGATCACTTCACGATCTTCGTGACCCGACCGGCGCCGACGGTGCGGCCACCCTCACGGATCGCGAAGCGCAGGCCCTCTTCCATGGCGACCGGCTGGATCAGCTTGACGCTCATCTCGGTGTTGTCGCCCGGCATGACCATCTCGGTGCCCTCGGGGAGGGTCACGACGCCGGTCACGTCGGTGGTGCGGAAGTAGAACTGCGGGCGGTAGTTGTTGAAGAACGGGGTGTGACGGCCGCCCTCGTCCTTCGACAGGATGTACGCCTGGCCCTCGAACTCGGTGTGCGGGGTCGTGGTGCCCGGCTTGATGACGACCTGACCACGCTCGACATCGTCGCGCTTCAGACCGCGAACCAGCAGACCGACGTTGTCACCGGCCTGGCCCTGATCCAGCAGCTTGCGGAACATCTCGATGCCGGTGATGGTGGTCTTCTGGGTCTTCTCGCGGATGCCGACGATCTCGACTTCCTCGTTCACGTTGATCACGCCACGCTCGACGCGACCGGTGACGACGGTGCCACGACCGGTGATCGTGAAGACGTCCTCGATCGGCATCAGGAACGGCTTCTCGGTCTCACGGACCGGGTCCGGGATCGACTCGTCGACCGCGTTCATCAGCTCGAGCACCGAGTCGACCCACTTCTGGTCGCCCTCCAGGGCCTTCAGGCCGGAGACGCGGACGACCGGAGCCTCCTCGTCGAACTCCTGGGCGGCCAGCAGCTCGCGGACCTCCATCTCGACGAGCTCGAGGATCTCCTCGTCGTCGACCATGTCCGACTTGTTCAGCGCGACCAGGATGTAGGGCACGCCGACCTGACGGGCGAGCAGCACGTGCTCACGGGTCTGCGGCATCGGGCCGTCGGTGGCGGCGACCACGAGGATGGCGCCGTCCATCTGGGCCGCACCGGTGATCATGTTCTTGATGTAGTCGGCGTGGCCCGGCGCGTCGACGTGGGCGTAGTGCCGCTTCTCCGTCTGGTACTCGACGTGGGAGATGTTGATCGTGATACCACGAGCCTTCTCCTCCGGCGCCTTGTCGATCTGATCGAACGCGAACGCCGCATTCAGATCCGGGTACTTGTCGGCCAGAACCTTGGTGATAGCCGCCGTCAGCGTGGTCTTGCCGTGGTCGACGTGACCGATGGTGCCGATGTTGACGTGGGGCTTCGTCCGCTCGAACTTCGCCTTCGCCACTTGATGTCCTCCTGGACTTGTTGGTGCTTGCTAAGCAGCAGTGCGGTTTTGGGATCGCCCCCGCATACGCGGGGATCGGGTCGTGCTGACGCTCGGCTTACTCGCCGGTCGCCTTGGCGATGATCTCCTTCGACACGTTGGCCGGAACCTCCGCGTACGAATCGAACACCATGGAGAAGTTCGCCCGGCCCTGGGTCTTCGACCGCAGGTCACCGATGTAACCGAACATCTCCGAGAGCGGAACCAGCGCCTTGACGACACGGGCACCACTGCGTTCCTCCATGGCCTGGATCTGACCACGGCGGGAGTTCAGGTCGCCGATCACGTCGCCCATGTAATCCTCGGGCGTGGTGACCTCGACAGCCATCAGCGGCTCGAGGATCACCGGACCGGCCTTGCGGGCCGCTTCCTTGAGGGCCTGCGCACCCGCGATCTTGAACGCCATTTCCGAGGAGTCGACCTCGTGGTAGGCGCCGTCGAGCAGTGCGGCCTTCACGTTGACCAGCGGGTAACCGGCGAGGACACCGTACTGCATGGCGTCCTGGATACCGGCGTCCACCGACGGAATGTACTCCTTCGGCACGCGGCCACCGGTGACCTTGTTCTCGAACTCGTAGGTCGCGCCGTCCTCGCCGGTGAACGGCTCGACGGCGATGATCACGCGCGCGAACTGACCCGAACCACCGGTCTGCTTCTTGTGCGTGTACTCGAGCTTCTCGACCTTCTTGGTGATGGTCTCGCGGTAGGCCACCTGCGGCTTACCGATGTTGGCCTCGACCTTGAACTCACGCTTCATGCGGTCGACGTAGATGTCGAGCTGGAGCTCGCCCATGCCGCCGATGACGGTCTGGCCGGTCTCCTGATCCAGCTTCACGTTGAAGGTGGGGTCCTCCTCCGCGAACTTCTGGATGGCGGTGCCCAGCTTCTCCTGGTCGGCCTTGGTCTTCGGCTCGATGGCCACCTCGATGACCGGATCCGGGAAGGTCATGGACTCCAGCACGATCTGGCTCTGCGGATCGCACAGGGTGTCGCCGGTGGTGGTGTCCTTCAGACCGATGACCGCGTAGATGTGGCCGGCCTGGGCCTCGGTGACCGGGTTCTCCTTGTTGGAGTGCATCTGGAACAGCTTGCCCAGGCGCTCCTTCTTGCCCTTGGTCGAGTTGATGACCTGGGCGCCGGAGTCGACCTTGCCCGAGTACACGCGGATGTAGGTCAGCTTGCCGAAGAACGGGTGGGTCGCGACCTTGAACGCCAGCGCCGCGAACGGCGCGGTGACGTCGGCATCGCGATGGATGATCTCGTCTTCCTTGTTCGGGACGTGACCATCGGTGCCGCCGTCGTCCAGCGGGTTCGGCAGGTAGTCGATCACGGCGTCGAGCATGGGCTGCACGCCCTTGTTCTTGAACGCCGAACCACAGAGCACGGGGTAGAGCTCGGAGTTGACGGTCAGCTTGCGGATGGCGCCCTTGATCTCCTCGATCGAGAGCTCCTCGCCGCCGAGGAACTTCTCGAGCAGCTCCTCGTCCGACTCGGCGACGGCCTCGAGCAGCTCCTGGCGGTACTGCTCGGCGCGCTCGGCCAGATCGGCGGGGATCTCGACGGTCTCGTAGGACTCGCCGAGCTTGGTCTCGCCCTTCCAGACCTTGGCGTTCATCTCGACCAGGTCGACGATGCCCTCGAAGTCGTTCTCGGCGCCGATCGGCAGCTGAATGACCAGCGGCTTGGCACCCAGACGGTCCTTGATGGTCTGCACGGTGAAGTAGAAGTCCGCACCCAGCTTGTCCATCTTGTTGACGAAGCAGATGCGCGGGACGTCGTACTTGTCGGCCTGCCGCCAGACCTGCTCGGACTGCGGCTCAACGCCCTCTTTGCCGTCGAAGACCGCGACCGCGCCGTCGAGCACGCGCAGCGACCGCTCCACCTCGACCGTGAAGTCGACGTGGCCGGGCGTGTCGATGATGTTGATCTGGTTGTCTTTCCAGAAGCAGGTCGTCGCGGCGGACGTGATCGTGATGCCGCGCTCCTGCTCCTGGGCCATCCAGTCCATCGTGGCCGCGCCGTCGTGAACCTCACCGATCTTGTAGGTGATACCGGTGTAGAAGAGGATACGTTCGGTTGTCGTGGTCTTACCGGCATCGATGTGCGCCATGATGCCGATGTTGCGGACCTTGTTGAGGTCGGTGAGCACGTCCTGTGCCACTGAAATCTTCCCCGCTCTGTCTTGTGTAGACGCTCAGGCTTGTTGGATCTACGGGAACGGCCCTGGCCCCTGGGTGGGGGCCCGAGGCCCATCACTTGTTCAACGTCGGGCGCGGCGCTATAGTGCCGCGCCCGACTGTGACTCGCCTCCCGGCGCCGTCACCGGCGATCCGGGAGCCGAGTCACCAGCGGTAGTGCGCGAACGCCCGGTTGGACTCGGCCATCTTGTGGGTGTCCTCGCGACGCTTCACCGACGCGCCCAGGCCGTTGCTGGCATCCATGAGCTCGTTGGCCAGGCGCTCGACCATCGTCTTCTCGCGACGCTGCCGGGAGAAGTTGACGAGCCAACGCAGGGCCAGCGTGTTGGCGCGACCCGGGCGAACCTCGACCGGAACCTGGTAGGTGGCGCCACCGACACGACGCGGCTTGACCTCGAGCGACGGCTTGACGTTGTCCAGCGCGCGCTTGAGGGTCACGACCGGGTCGGTGCCCGTCTTCTCGCGAGCCTGCTCGAGGGCGCCGTACACGATGCGCTCGGCGGTGGACTTCTTGCCGTCCAGCAGAATCTTGTTGACCAGCTGCGTCACCAGAGGCGAGCCGTAGACCGGGTCGTTGATCAGGGGGCGCTTGGGAGCGGGACCCTTACGCGGCATTAGCTCTTCTCCTTCTTGGCGCCGTAGCGGCTGCGGGCCTGCTTGCGGTTCTTCACACCCTGGGTGTCGAGCGAGCCGCGGATGATCTTGTAGCGCACACCCGGGAGGTCCTTCACACGACCGCCGCGCACGAGCACCATCGAGTGCTCCTGCAGGTTGTGGCCCTCACCGGGGATGTAGGCCGTGACCTCGACCGCGCTGGTCAGGCGAACACGCGCGACCTTACGCAGCGCGGAGTTCGGCTTCTTCGGGGTCGTGGTGTACACGCGGGTGCACACGCCACGACGCTGCGGGCTCCCCTTCAGGGCCGCGGTCTTCGTCTTCGCGACCTTGTCGCGGCGACCCTTGCGGACCAGCTGGTTGATGGTTGGCATAGACCGGCTTTCCTCGTTGGTAACCAGGGTGTCTGGAACTTCATGTCTTTGTCATCGAGCTTTCACCCGCTCGCCGGACCGCGTTCCTCGCGTCCCGAGGTCGGGCGTGTCGCGCGCAGCGTATACCCCTTTTTCAGAGCACACTGAAACGGTCGGCCGCTCTCGCTGGCTTACGTCCTGCACACAAGCTGCCCGCACGCTTCCGGGCACAGCGATCCACGATACCCGTCGGCGCGGCGAGGGGCAAAAGTGGGCCCCCCGTGGTAGTCGCGAGGACGCGTTGGCCGGGGCGGACGCTGTGGGGTTTATCGGGCCAGGTTCAGGGTCAACTCTGCCAGCTTCTTCGCTCCCTCGCACGGGTCGGGGTGACCGCCGGGTAGATAGTTGAGCCACCAGCCGATGATTCCGGTGTCGGCCGCGGGCGCCATCACGCCGCAGGAGTCCGGATCGTTGGGTCTGCGCACCTGTAGCGCGCGGCGGCTCTGGATGCTCACCTCGGTGGTGACGTAGCCGAGGCGGTCGTTGTTCTGCTTCTCGTTGGTGAGCGAGCCCATCTCGTACCAGTTCAGCGTGGCCATGCCGTCGGTCGGCGCGCCGGACAGGCTCCACATGCACACCGCGCCGTTGAACGAGGAGAAGATGCCCTGCGCGCCGGTCGCCTTGGCGATCTCGTCCTGCTTGACCACCTCGCACTCGCGCAGCAGCTTGTCGAAGTTGGTGTTGACGCCGCCGCTGCCCGCGGGCTGGGGATTGCCGGGGATGGTGCGGCCGCAGCCGGAGAGCGTCGCGGCGAGGGCGAGCGCGGCGAGCGCGGCCGTGGCCAGTCGTGTCCTCATCCCGGCCCTCATTTCAGTCGCTGCACGGTCAGCTCGGCCAGCTTGCGGTTCTTGTCGCACGGATTGCCGCCGGGCGCGGGGCCGATCGCGCCGGCGGCCGTGGACCATTCGAAGAAGTCGTCGCCCAGCTGCACGGCCAGATCGCAGATGGTGCCGTCGGCGGTGGCGTCCTGAAAACCCTTGTGCCCGCCCACATCGATGTTCTCCGGATTGCGGCCCTGCGCGCTGACCCAGGCCCGCTCGCGATCGATCGGGCTGCCCCGGTAGGACGCGAAAGTGACGGTCGCCGCGGCCAATCCGGGCCCCTGCCAGTTGCAGCCGACCGAGTTCTTGAACGAGACCGAGACCTGGCCGAGCCCGCCGATGTCGCGCACCTCGTCGTCGGTCACATGGCCGCACTCCCCCACGAACGGACCGAGTGCGGCCACCTTGGCAGGTGGCCGCACCGCGGGTGTATCCGTATTCGATTTACCGTCCGACCCGCAGCCCGCCAGCAGCGCGGCGAGTGCCGTCGCAGTACCGATCGCCGCCGTGATCCGCATGCAGGTGACTCTACCGAGCCGAGCCGAATTCAGAGATTGCCGCGGGCGTCCTGCTCGCGCTCGATGGCCTGGAACAGGGCCTTGAAGTTGCCCTTGCCGAAGCCCAGCGAACCGTGCCGCTCGATGAGCTCGAAGAACACCGTGGGGCGGTCGGTCAGCGGCTTGCAGAAGATCTGCAGCAGGTAGCCGTCCTCGTCGCGGTCGACCAGGATGCCGCGGGACTTCAACTCCTCCACCGGAACCCGGACCTTGCCGATGCGGGCGCGCAGCTCCGGATCCTCGTAGTAGGCGTCGGGGGTGTCGAGGAATTCGACGCCCTCGCGGCGCAGCGCGTCGACGGTGGTGAGGATGTCGCCGGTGGCCAGCGCGATGTGCTGTACGCCCGGGCCGCGGTAGAACTCCAGGTACTCGTCGATCTGGGACTTCTTGCGCGCCACGGCCGGTTCGTTGAGCGGGAACTTCACGCGGTGGTTGCCGTTGGCCACCACCTTGCTCATCAGCGCCGAGTAGTCGGTGGCGATGTCGTCGCCGACGAATTCGGCCATGTTCTGGAAACCCATGACGCGGTTGTAGAACTGGACCCAGGTGTCCATCTGGCCGAGTTCGACATTGCCGACCACGTGGTCGATGGCCTGGAACAGCCGCTTGGGCGCGCCCTCGCGCGGGACGAACGCCGACTTGCGAGCGATATAGCCGGGCAGATACGGCCCGTCGTAGCGGGAGCGGTCCACCAGGGTGTGCCGGGTGTCGCCGTAGGCGGCCAGGGTGGCGGAGCGGACGGTGCCGAATTCGTCGGCGTCGTCGTGCGGTTCGACCAGGACGGTGGCGCCGTGCAGTCGCGCCCACTTGACGCACTTGTCGACGTCGGGCACCTCCAGCGAGATGTCGAGAACGCCGTCGCCGTGCCGGTCGTGGTGGTCGACGAACGCGCTCTCGGGATCGACCGCGCCCTTGACCACGAATCGCGCGCTGCCGCTGCGCAGCACGTAGGACTTGTGGTCGCGGTTTCCGGTCTCCGGCCCGGCGTACGCCTCCAGCCGCATGCCGAACGCGGATTCGAGGTAGTGCGCGAACTGGGTGGCGTTGCCCACGACCCAGACCAGCGCGTCCCAGCCGAGGACCGGGAACGGATCTTTCTCCGGGTCATGGTCGACCAGTCCGACGAGACGACGGAGTTCGTCGTCACTCGGCACCGCGGACCGGGTATCCCTGGGAAGGTGCTCGGTAGTCATGCCCCTAGGTAATAGCCGTAGCGCTGCACTGAGCAATATCGCCGAAATTCGGTAGACACCCTGGTGAATTACGTCACCAAACCGGCCCATGTGCTGGACAATTTGAATAGAACAGTAGGGCGTAGGAAGAGGACCGATGGGACGTACCGCCGCGAAGCTGGACGAACTGGATCTGGCGATCCTGACCGCCATGCACGAATACCAGAAGGCGGGCATCCTCGAGCTGTCGCGCCGCACCCGAGTCGCACGTGCCACCGTACAGTCACGGATCGCACGGATGGAGGAATCGGGGGTCATCGCATCCTACGATCCCCAGATCGACGTCACCGCGGCCGGTTTCGACGTGCAGGCGTTCGTGACACTCGAGATCGCCCAGGGCGCGCTCGAGGCCGTCGCCACCGACCTCGAGGGCATTCCGGGAGTGCTGGAGGCGTATGCCACCACCGGCTCCGGCGACGTGCTGTGCCGCATCGGCGCGGACTCGCACGCGGGCCTGCAATCGGTGCTGCTGAGCATCGACCGCAGCCACGCGGTGGTCCGCTCGCACAGCGTGATCGTGCTGTCGACGGTGGTCGATCGGCGTGCCTTACCGCTGCTGCGCACCCTCACCCCCGCCGGAACGAGCAAGGCCCCGGCCTACAGGCACGCGCAGTAGGTCTCGGGCTCGCACCACCTTGGTCCCGGCGTGCCTCGCACCACCTTGGTCCCGGCCTGCCTCGCACCACCTTGGTCCCGGCCTGCCTCGCATCACCTTGGTCCCGGCGTGCTTTTGGCCGGGACCTCACCGAGGATTCCGGCCAAAAGCACGCCGGAATCAAGGTCGGGTCAGGGCAGGTCGGCGAGCTGAGAGATCAGCTCCCGCAGGTTCTTCCAGGACTTGACGTCGTCCGCCGAGCCGGTGTGCGGCCACCGGAAGCGGTGCACGTACTCGGCCGTGTCGGTGAGATCCCAACGCAGGCGGTACAAATCGAGCAGCGCGGGTTCGAGTGCCACACCGGTGGCGGCCGTGTAGGCGGCGAGCACCGAGCCGTCGCCGGGGTCCAGGTCCCACAGGTCGCGTTCGGGCGGGGCGAGTAGCGCGGTGTCCCAGTCGATGAGCCGCCAGCCGTCCGGGGCGTGAATGGTGTTGCCCGCGTGCGGTTCGCCGTGGGTGACGACGGCGCGGTCCGCGTGCGCGCGCGCCGCGGCGACGAGCGCGTCGTAGCGGGCCAGGCCCCGGCGCAGCGCGGTCGCGGTGTCGCGCAGCAGGTCTCGCATCGGTTCGGCGTAGGGCCCGGTGGCGGGGATCGGGGCGCCGGACAGCAGCGACTCGACCTCCTCGCGATGCGCGATGGTGTAGTCGTCGGGCCGCACGACCGCCGGGGGCGCGGCCCGGTGCACCGCGACGAGCATGTCCAGGACCGCGCGGCGATGCTCCTCCTCGCGGAACTCGCCGAAGTCGAAATGCCGTCCGGCCACGTGCGGATAGCACGCGACGGCGAACCGCTCGGCCACCCGCACCGCCACCGCGCCCTCGGCCGCGGGCAGCGGCGCCACGACGAAATCCAGGCCGTCGGCGCGCAGGGCCGCGGCCGTGCCGAGCGCGGCCAGCAGCCGCTCGAACGCCGCCGGGACGACCTCGTCCACCGTGACGAACCAGCGCCGATCGCCGACGCCGGTGACCGCCCAGTGGTGGCTGCCGAAACCCACCGGCAGGTACTCCAGGCCGACCGCCTCGATCGCCCAGTGCCGCGCCAGCGTGGCGGTGAGCAGGTCGTCCGGCAGGTCGGGGGGCGGAGTCAGCATGCGTCGCAGCTTAAGTCGCGGCCCTGCCCGACACGATCCGTTATTCGCCGGTCGTTCGCTCAGCGCAGGGTCACCACGACCTTGCCGGTGGCGGTGCGATTGTCCAGCGAGGCAACGGCTTCGGCGGCGCGATCGAGCGGGTACACCACCGGCCGCGGGGCCTCGATCGCCCCGCTCGCCAGCAGCGGCTCCACCTCGGCCCACTGCCGCTGCAGGTACCCGGGATTGGTCATGACCCACTCGCCCCAGGCCGCGCCGACGACCTCGACATTGTTGAGCAGCAGGCGATTCACCTTCACGGTCGGGATCTCGCCCGCGGTGAAGCCGACCACCAGCAACCGTCCGGCAGGCGCCAGCGAGCGAATGCTGTCGGTGAAGCGGTCGCCGCCGACCGGGTCCAGGACGATGTCGACGCCGCGCCCGCCGGTGAGCTCCTTGACCGCGGCGAGCCAGCCGTCGGTGCGCACCACGTCGGTGGCGCCGTTGTCGCGGGCCACGCGCTCCTTCTCCGCGGTGCTGACCACCGCGATCACCCGGCCCGCGCCGAGCGCCGCCGCCATCCGCAGCGTGGACGTGCCGATCCCGCCCGCCGCGCCGTGCACCAGCACCGTCTCGCCGGGCGCCAGCCGACCGCGGTTGCGCAGGCAGAAGTGGACGGTCAAGTCGTTGAACAGGATTCCCGCGCCCGCCTGGAGCGAGACGTTGTCCGGCAACCGGAACACCATCTGCGCCGGGACCACCGCGACCTCGGCCAGGGCATTGCCCAGCAGCGTCAATCCCACCACCCGGTCGCCCGCGCGCACGTGCGCGCCGTCCGGCGCCGTACGCACGATTCCGGCGATCTCGCCGCCGACGACGAACGGCAGTTCCGGCTTCATCTGATAAAGGCCGCGGGTCATCAGCACATCGGGAAACGCCACCCCGGCGGCGTGTACGTCGATGACGACACCGTCCGGATACGCTGCCGGTTCCGGGATGTCGACGATCTCGATGGCCTCGGGTCCCTCGAGCCTGCTCACCTGGGCTGCGCGCATGATCGACCTCTCTGTCCGCGGATGCTGCGACCAAGTTAATCGGTATTCGCATCCGGCCGTCGACGGGGGTATACCGCGCACTCTCCCTGTCCGGGGCAGCGGATTTTGTTACGCTGAGCGCGCTGAACAGAGCAAAGGGGGATTGCATGGCCGGCCCGAACGACTCCGCCGCACCCTCCGCCGTGCGCGTCGATCCGGGGGCGCTGGTGTCCTTCGCGGGCACGCTGCGCTCCGAGGCGGGCGCGGTCGGCGGCCTGGACTCCGGTCTCGCCACCGCGACCGGCGCGCTGCCCGGCACCGCCTGGGACCAGACCTGCGGTCAGGCAAAGGATTCCGTCGACAAGGCGCTGCACCGCATCGGCGACCGCTTCACCGCCGTCGCGGACGGCATCGAAAAGTCGGGCAAGGCATTCGAACTCACCGACCAGCAGTTCGGTGACGCCCTGAGCCGGATCGGCCTGCACTCATGACCCTCACCATTCCCGATGTCGAGCAATGGAAACCGGACGAGCTGACCACCGCCGGCACCGCGGTCGGCAAGCTGTCCGGAAGCCTGGACCAGGCGGTCCTCGGCGCGGTGAACGGCACCCGCGACCTGGGCACCGCCCACACCTGGAGCGGCGCCGCCGCGCAGGCCGCCGACGCCCGCATGCACACCGAGCAGACCCGCGCCTCGGCGGTCAGCCAGGCGCTGCTGCACCTGCAGACCGCGCTGGGCCAGCAGGTGACCAATCTGAACAACACCAAGCAGAACCTGCTTCGGTTGCGCGACAACGCCGAACACCCGCCCGCCCCCAACGGCGCGCCCAGCGATCTGCCGGGTTTCGAGGTCGGCCCGAACGGCCACGTCGACGCCACCAAGCGCATGGCCTTCCTCCGGGAACACCGCGGCAATCTGTCCGATGCCCAGTTCTGGGGCCTGATCGGCGATATCCTGCTGGACGCCTCGCAGCGCGAGGTGGACATCACCAATGCCCTGAAACAGGCGGAAAGCGTTGCCGAACAGGCGATCACGGCGGTGAACCAGGCCAAGACCGAGATCGACAACGCCTACACCGGCCTCGGCGACCCCGTCACCGGCGCGGGCACGGCGCCCCCGGCTCCGCCCGCCGCGACCGTCCCCTCCGCCGCCGCCCCACCGGCCGCCGCCCCGCCACCCGCCTCCGGCATTCCGCTTGCGGGAGCCCCGATCTCGGTCGCCCCCGCTCCCGCCCTGAGCGGCATCGCCTCCGGCGGCGGCCATTCGGCCCACGGCGGTTCGTTCCACGCCGGTGGCGGGAGTTATCACGGCGGCGGCGGATACGCCACGACGTCCTACACCGGGTCCGGCTCGATCGACGATTCCATCCCCACCGCCATGCCCTCCGGCGATGTCGCGCAGTGGATCGCCCAGGCGAAGCAGGTCCTGATCCAGATGGGCTATCCGCCGGACGCGATCGACGAGAACGCGATAGCCCTGATCATCCAGCACGAATCGGGCGGCGATCCGCTCATCGTCAACACCACCGACAGCAATGCCGCCGCAGGGCACCCCTCGAAGGGACTGATGCAGACCATCGATGGCACCTTCAACGCCTACGCGGCCGACGGGCATCGCAGCATCTTCAACCCGGTCGACAATATCGTGGCGGCCAGCCGGTACGCGATCGCCAGATACGGCTCGCTGGACAATGTTCCGGGCGTGATCGCCGTCCGGCACGGCGGAAGTTACGTGGGGTACTGAGCAGGCCGCACAGCGGGACGGGGTAGCCGTCGAGCAAACTGGATGTTCGCTACGTGTGAGTAGATACGTCTGGGCGTAACAGTGTGACGTGCGCCCCGTAAAGTCATGTCACAACAGCACCGCACGAGAACGCGGCACACCGTGCAGCGCGAGGAGCACCAGTGTCACTCGATGAGCCACTCGCCCCGCTTCCCCAGGAGGGCTTGGGCTTCGCATCTGCGTGGCCCGTCCGGGGTGGGGATGTGGATCCGTACAGCCGGCTGCGGTTCGATGCCGTGGCGCGATACCTGCAGGACATCGCGGAGGAGGAGCTGCAGGCCGGGTTCTTCCATCGCACCGACCCGAGTTGGATCGTCCGCCGCACGGTCATCGACGTGATCCGGCCGATCCTGTGGCCGGACCGGGTCCAGCTGCGGCGCTGGTGTTCGGCGATGTCGACGCGGTGGACGAACATGCGGGTGCGGATCACGAGCGAGAAGGGCGGTCTCATCGAGACCGAGGGCTTCTGGATCAATATCGACGAGTCGACCAACCGGCCGACCCGGATCAGCGACGAGGGGCTCGCGCACTTGGCCCGCACCGCGACCGAACAGCGGCTGCGCTGGCGGCCGTGGCTGACCGACGCCATCCCGCCGGAGTCCGATACCGACCTGCCGTTCCCGGTGCGCGCCACCGACATCGACCAGTACAACCATGTCAACAACGCCGTCTACTGGCAGGCGGTGGAGCAGTTCCTGGTGGACTTCCCGAAGCTGGTGGCGGGCCCGCACCGCGCGGTCGTGGAGTACGTCGCGCCGGTGCTGGCCCGGCAACACATCAGCGTGCGCAGCCGCTACGAGCCGGGCGACCGCACCGGGCATCCCGGGTTGCGGCTGTGGTTCGTGGTGGGCGGCGCCATCACCACGACGGTCCGAATCGGTCCGTTACCCACGTGATTCCGGCCGAAAGCACGCCGGAATGACGGGACCGCACGGCGGAACGACGGGATCGCACGCCGGGCCGTCGGCCTCGAGGCCGGACCGTCAGCCGCGGGCGGCCTTCAGCAAATCCTCGACAGTAGTGAACTTGACCCGCGGCCGACCGCTGGAACGCCCGGCGGTGCGTTCGGCGGCGTCGATGGCCTTCCAGCCGTCGCGGTCGACCCGGTCGGGCTGGCGGCGGGTGAGCAGGTCCTTCAGTGCCTGGCGATCGCCCTGGGGCACAGCGAGTTTCCCGGCGGTGAAGTCGTCGAGCAGGCGCTCCACCGTTTCCTGCGCGTCGGCGCGGTTGGAGCCGATGACGCCGCGGGGGCCGCGCTTGATCCAGCCCGACACGTAGACGCCGGGCACCGGCGCGCCGTCGGCGAAGACCCGGCCGTGCTCGTTGGGGACGATGCCCGCGCGCTCGTCGAACGGCAGGTCCGGGACCGGCCGCCCGCGATAGCCGACCGACCGCAGCACCAGCGCGGCGGGCAGCGTCTCGGTGTCGCCGGTGGCGCGGGCCACCAGAACGCCGTTCTCCGAGACCAGTTCGTTGCGCGCGTACTCGACCCCCTCGACCCGGTCGCCGCCGGTGATCGCGGTCGGCGAGGCCAGGTAGCGGAAGACGATGCGCCGGTGGGCGGGATCGTGCGGCTTGGCCGCATACTCCTGCGCCAGCTGGTATTTCAGCCGCAGCGAGGGCTCGATCTCCGGATCGTCCAGCAGCGCCCGGCTTTCCGGATCCAGCTCCAGATCGGCGGGATCGATGACGACGTCCACACCCTTCAGATAGCCCAGGGCCAGGAACTCCGAGGAGGTGTAGGCCGCCTGTAGCGGACCGCGCCGCCCCAGCACCACGACCTCGCGAACGGCGCTCTGCCGCAGCGCGTCCAGGGCGTGATCGGCGATATCGGTCTTGGCCAGCTCGTCGTGATCGAGGGTCAGCACCCGCGCCACGTCCAGGGCCACATTGCCGTTGCCGACGATGACCACCCGCTCACCGGACAGGTCGAAGGTGCGGTCGGCGTAGTCGGGATGGCCGTTGTACCAGGCCACGAACTCGGTCGCGGAGTGGCTGCCGGGCAGGTCCTCGCCGGGCACGCCCAGCCGCCGATCGGTGGAGGCGCCGACCGCGTAGATCACCGCGTGGTGGTGCGCCAGCAGCTCCTCGTGCGAAATGTGCTTACCCACCTCGACATTCAGGTGGTACTGCAGGGTGTCGCGGCGGAACGCGCTGTCGAACATGCCCGAGACCCCCTTGGTCCCCGGATGGTCGGGCGCGACACCGGCGCGCACCAGCCCCCACGGCGTCGGCAGCCGGTCGAACATCTCCACCTCGACATCGGAGCGCCGCAGCAGCTCCTCGGCCGCGTAGCAGGCGGCCGGGCCCGCCCCCACGACGGCGACCCGCAGCGTGCCCAGCTCCTTCGGCGGCCGGGCGGGCGTCACCAGCGGTTCGAAATTCGACTCCAGCGGGTGCCGCTCGTAGTAGGCGGCATTGATGTCGCGGAATCGGGCCAGCGAGGCGGTCAGATCGTCCTCGGAGAAGATGGCCTCCACCGGGCAGGCATCCACGCACGCACCGCAGTCGATGCAGGTGTCGGGGTCGATGTAGAGCTGTTCGGTCGTCGCGAACTCGGGTTGCTCCGGGGTGGGACGAATGCAATCGACCGGGCACTCGGGTACGCAGCTGGCGTCGTTGCAACAACGCTGCGTGATCACATAGGCCATATCTCGCAGATCCTCGAAACATCATGGGCTGACACCGCCCCGGGGTTCGGAGCGAAGGTACCTTCAGTGTGCCTCGAGAGTGAGATGCGTCTCCCCCAGGGCCTACGGTGGTTGCCATGGTGCGCACCCTGATCCTGATGCGGCACGGCAAGTCCGCCTATCCACCCGGCGTGGCCGACCACGAGCGGCCGCTGGCCCCGCGCGGGCGCCGCGAGGCGGGCCTGGCCGGCGCCTGGCTGCGCGCCAATCAACCCCCGATCGACACGGTGCGCTGCTCGACCGCGGTCCGCACGCGGGAGACCTTGGCCGCGACCGGCCTCACCGCGCCGGTGGAGTACGAGGCGTCGATCTACGACGCGTCACCGCGCGCCCTGATCGAGCTGATCCAGCTCACCGACGACGACGTGGACACGCTGCTGCTGATCGGGCACGCGCCGGGCATGCCGTGGACGGCATGGGAACTCGCGGCCAACCGCGACTGCGAACCCGCGGTGGAACTGAGCCGCAAGTTCCCCACCTCGGCGCTGGCGATCCTGGAGTTCGATCGGCCGTGGGCCGCCGCCGATCCCGGAACCGGAGAGTTGGTGGGGTTCCACGTCCCCAGGTGAGGGACCACTCGGTCCCCACCCCGGACCGGTCCCGGGCCGAAGGACCGGGATCAGCGCACGAACCTGCCGCGGACCACGACGACCGCGCCGAGCGCGATCAGCACCAGCAGCGCCACGAACCAGTTGGTGAGCCACCAGACCACACCGAGGACGACGACCGCGGGCGCGAGCGCCACGGCCGCGATGAGCGGGCTTTCCTTGACCGTCTCCAGTGCGGAACGCGCCCGGATGCGATCGATCTCTTTAGCCATGGGTCCCAGAGTAGGCCGAATTCGGACATCGGGCCGCCGGAACTTGCTTGGAGCGCACTCCAGGTGGGTAGCGTCGGGGAGGGGACCGAGAGAGGGATGCCGAATGGGTGCGATCGCGCAGGATGTGACGGATATCGAGTACAACCGGCCGCGGTATTCGATCGGCGAGGTGGCCGATCGGTCGGGGCTCAGCCGGGACACCCTGCGCTGGTACGAGCGCATCGGGCTGATGAACTACGTGGGCCGCGACCACGCGGGCAAGCGCCGCTTCAGCGATCGCGACCTGAACTGGCTGGACCTGATCGGGAAGCTGCGGACCACCGGCATGACGGTCGCGGACATGCTCCACTACGCGGAACTGGTGCGCCAGGGCGAGTCCACGGTCCGCGAGCGACTCGGCATGTTCCGCAACACCCGCGCCGACGTCCTGGCCCGCATCGACGAACTACAGCAGACCCTGGCCGCCCTGGACCACAAGATCGCGATCTACGAAACGAGAGCGGCCGCGATGGACCGGCTCTCGTGCGACGCGGCCGTCTGATCACCGCTTCGCGAACGCCTCGCGCCGAATCAGTTGCAGCACGGTCGGATTCGCGACCGTAGTCATCACCCCGACCGTCCGGTGCACGAACCGGTCGTCGTCGAGCAGCCGCAGCAGGCTCGCGGCGAGATCGGCCCGCGCCGTGAACCGCCCCTCGGCCCGCCCCTCGACGAGGGTGTAATCGGTGGCCTCCGGCAGGTCGTACAGCCCGCCCGGGCGCACGATCGTCCAGTCCACCTCGCTCGCGACGATCGCCCGCTCCATCCGCCGCATGTCGTCGTAGGTGGTGCGGCCGAGCACCTTGACCACATACGGCCGCAGCACCCGGTTGAACAGGAATCCGGCGTCCGGGTACGGACGCGGATCCAGCGCGCTGGAGCTGACCGCGACCAGCCGCCGCACCCCGTGTCGCCGCATCGCCGCGACGATCACCGCCACCCCGTCCGAATACGTGGCGATCGGCTCCTTCCCGTAGGGCACCCCGAGCACGAGTCCGCGAGTGAACTCGCCAACTGACGCCCGGCCCGCCGTTCGCCTCCGGCACACTCCGTTCGTGATTCCGGCATGCTTTTGGCCGGAATCAGCCCAGTTGGATCGATCGTTTGGCCAGTCCGTGCCAGAAGCCGTCGATTGCCGTGCGGGGCTCGGTCAGGTCGGCCTCGCCTGCGCCGAGGGTGACGAACAGGGGGGCGAAATGTTCGATGCGGGGATGGGCGTGGGCGGCGGCGGGGGCGGTGTGGCGGAAGTTCAGCAGCGCGTCGACATCGCCTGCGGCCAGGGTCTCTCGGCCCCAGTCGTCGAACTCTCGCGACCAGGTGGGGGCCTCGGCGTCGGCCGCGCCGGGGATCATCTCGCGCAGATTGTGGGTGAAGAAGCCGCTGCCGATGATCAGTACGCCCTCGTCGCGCAGGGGCGCGAGCCCGCGGCCGAGCTCGTAGAGGGCGGCCGGGTCCAGCGTCGGCATGGACAGCTGGAGGACCGGGACGTCGGCCCGCGGATACATCTCCACCAGCGGCACGTACGCGCCGTGATCGAGGCCGCGGTCGGGGGCGTCGTGGACCGAATTCCCCAGCAGCGCACGCACCTTCGCGGCGAGGTCGGGCGCGCCCGGGGCGGGGTAGCGCACCCGGTAGTAGCGCTCCGGGAAGCCCCCGAAGTCGTAGACCAGCGGCACCGTCTCGGTGGCGCCCAGGGGGACCGGCGCGTCCTCCCAGTGCGCGGACACCACGAGAATCGCGGTGGGCGTGGGCAATTCGGCCGACCACGCGGCGAGTTGCCGGGGCCAGTGCGGATCGTCGGCCAGCGGCGGCGCGCCATGGCTCAGGTACACCGCGGGCATGCGGCGAATATCGCTGTCGGACATGGTGTTTCCTTCGTAGCGGCGCTCAGCCGATCAGGCGGATGGTGTGGCCGGTGCGCTCGACCTTGGCGCGCAGGTAGCGCATATTGGTCGCGGTGGCGTGCACACCCGTCGGGACCGTGGTGCGCACGGCGATCCCCAATTCGCGCAGTTGCCGCGGCTTGTCCGGGTTGTTGGTCAACAGATCCACGGCGGCGATGCCGAGGGCGGACAGCATCTGGGCCGCCGCGGTGTAGTCGCGGCCGTCCTCGGGCAGCCCCAGGGCGGCATTGGCCTGGTAGGTGTCCAGGCCCCCGTCCTGCAGCGCGTAGGCGTCCAGCTTGTTGTACAGGCCGATATCGCGCCCCTCCTGCCGCAGGTACAGCAGCACCCCGCCGGCCTCGGCGATGCGCTGCGCGGACTCGCGCAGCTGCGGGCCGCAATCGCAACGCGCGGAACCGAATACGTCGCCGGTCAGGCACTCCGAGTGCAGCCGCACCAGCGGGGTGCCCTGCGGCCGGAATTCGCCGAGAATCAGGGCGAGATGTTCCCTGCCGTCGCCGAGCCCGTCGAAGGTGACCGCCTCCGCGGCGGTCGAATAGCCGTCGCCGAAGGTGAGCGGGATGCGCACGCGGGTGCGCACGGTGGCGCCGACGCCGGGAGTGGAGTTCATGTCTGCTCCGAGGTCCGAAGGGACGTATCGTTCAAATTTGAACGGAGAGCGTCGAGAAGTTATTCCGACTGGAACCCTAGGCGGTAACCTCTGATCATGGGTGGTCCGCGTTGGCTGAACGAGCAGGAGCGGCGCGCATGGCTCGCCTTCCTGACCGCCGCCGGTCTGCTGCACCGGCGCCTGGATCAGCAGCTCGAGCGCGATTCCGGGCTCTCCCACCTGCAATACGAGATCCTGGTCCGGCTGGCCGACGCCCCCGATCACGAATTACGCATGAGCGAACTGGCCCACGCCCTGCTCAATTCCAAGAGCAAGCTCACCTATCAGATCGACCGGCTGGAACAGACGGGCCTGGTCCGGCGCCGGTCGTGCCCGACCGACATGCGCGCGGTCTACGCCGTGCTCACCGACGCCGGGCGGCGCAAGCTCGAACAGGCCGCGCCGGGCCACGTGGCCGCGGTGCGGGAGCTGTTCGTCGACGTGCTGACCCCCGGCCAGCTCACCGCCCTCGCCGACGGCCTGGGCGAGGTGGGCCGCCGGTTGACCCCGGAGCCCTGAACAGATCCTCGACCGTGAGTATGCTCTTGCGCGATCGCGACGCAGGCATCCGGTCCGTGCGCGGAGGGAGAACTGAACAAATGACCGATCAAGCGGTGACGACCAGTGTCGTCCGCAACGACACGCAACATCGCTACGAGGTGTGGTACGGCGACACGCTGGCCGGATTCGCCGAATACCGGGAGCACGACAACGACACGACATTCATCCACACCGAGATCGACGGCAGGTTCGGCGGCAAGGGCCTGGGCGGCGCCCTGGCGCGCGACGCGATCGAGGACGTGATCGCGCGCGAACGTGCCGTGGTGGCCCGCTGCTCGTTCATCAAGTCCTGGCTGGACAAGCATCCCGAATACGATGAGCACGTGGTGGGCAAGGGCATTCGGCGCTGAGCCCCGAGGCGCGCCCCCGGGCTCAGCCTCGGTCGGACAGCGTTGCGCGCGAGCCGGTTTCGGAGCCCATCGACTGAGTTCCGATGACGCGCAACAGGTCCAGCTTCTCCTGCGCGTCGGTGCCCGGGCGCGGGTAGTAGACCAGTAGGTTCTGCGTGGCGTTCGGGGTGACCAGGGTTTCGCACACCAGGTCCAGCATCCCGACCTGCGGGTGGATCATGCGTTTGGCGTCGGCGACCCGCACCGCCACCTCGTGCTCGGTCCACAATCGCTCGAAGTCGGGGCTGACGGCCCGCAGCCGGGTCACCAGCTCGGTGACGTCCGGGTCGCCGGCGCGGCGGGCGGCGGTGGCGCGCAGATCGGCGACGTGCTTGCGCGCCAGCCGATCCCAGTCCTCCTCGGGAAATCCGCCGCGCTCGGTCGGTTCGGCGAACCAGCGCCACAGCAGGTAGCGGCCCAGCCCGGTGCGCCCGGTGCGCTCGCCCACCAGGACGATGTGCATCCGGTTCTGCACCAGGACCTCGCCCAGATCGGAGACCACGCAGGCGGGCGTGTCCTCGAGCTTGCCGAGCAGATACAGCAGGCCGGGCCCGACGTGCCGGTCGCCGCCGGTGCGCAGCGGCGCGGGATGCCCGCACAGGTGGAACACGTGGTCGCGCTCGTCGTCGGTGAGGCGCAGCGCGCGGGCCAGCGCGCCGAGCACCTGCACCGAGGGCCGCGGGCCGCGCGACTGCTCGAGCCGGGTGTAGTAGTCGGTCGACATGCCCGCGAGCAGGGCCACCTCGTCGCGCCGCAGGCCGGGGGTGCGGCGGCGCAGGCCCGGCAGCACACCCACATCGGCGGGCTGCAACTGCTCCCGGCGGCGGCGCAGGAAATCGGCAAGCTCGTCGCGATCCATGACCTCGAGTGTCCTCCCTTCCCGGGCCAGCAGCCAGGGATCGCCGGTCCCCCGATCGCGCCCGCTTCTCAATTGCGCCGCCGCGCAAGCCTTCTGATCTCGCGCCGAGAACGGTACGTTGGCCGGGATCGAAAGCGAGAGAAGTTCGGATGAGGATCACCAGAAGCATTGCGGCGGCGCTACTCTGCCTGACCACGACCGCCGTCGCCACCGGCGTGGCCGCGGCCGACCCGGCCCCCGCCGAGCCCCGGCCCGCCCTCGAGGTGGCGGGGTCGGACCACGGCGTGGGCTACCGGGTGGCGCTGTCGCAGGATCGGCACGCGGCGGTGAGCACCCTGCGGGCCGGGCGCTTCCTGGCCACCTGGGACGCGGAAACGGTTGCGGTAACCGATGATTCGGGGCGACTGGTGGCGAGCCTGCCGCTGCGCTACGACATCGCGGGCAAGCGGGTCGACCTCGAACCGGTCATCGACCAGGCCGGGCGGCGGCTCACCCTGACCCCGGCCGCGCAGGAGCCGGCCCCGCTGCGCGACGTCGAGGCACAGCAGCGCCTGTTCGACGTCGTGCAGCAGAACCTGCCCGCGGTCGCCACCGGCGCGGCCCTCGGAGCCGCCGTCGGCTTCGTCGTCGGCTTCCCCGCCGGGCTTTTCATCCTCGACTTCATCACCGTCCCGATCACCACGGTCCTCGGCGGCCTCATCGGCGGCGCGGCCGGGCTGTACGCCAGCGGGGGCCAGCCCGCCCTGGACGTGGCCCTGGATGCCGCTAGCGCCGTAGTGCCCGGTCTGGACGCGCTGCCGCGCTGAAACGAACGGCCGCCACCACGGCGACGACGGACAGGACCGTGCTGGTCCAGACGGCCGCGGTGGCGGTTCCGGTGTGCCCGATGGCAATTCCGGCGATGGCCGGGCCCAGGGCCGCGCCGATATTGAGCGCCGTCGTCGCCAGCGCGCCACCCAACCGGGGTGCGGCGGGAGTGGCGGCCCGGACGATGAGGCCGATCACCGTGGAACCGACCCCGAATGCGGTGGCTCCGGCGATCGGCGTCAGCACCAGCAGGGCCGCAAGCACCGCGGCGACCGACGATGTCGCGCCCCAGATGATGACGAGCACCACCGTGCCGATCGAGACGATGCGGCGGGCCTGACGGTCGGCGTATCGGCCCGCCGCGGTCACACCGACGAACGATCCGATGCCGAACAGCGCCAGTGCGATCGGAATCCACCGCGGCGCACCCCCGCTCACCTCGGTGATCAGGACGCCGAGGTAGGTGAACGCGGCGAAGGTGGCGGCATTGACCAGCGCCCCGATCAGCAGCGGAACGCGGACGAGCGGGTCGAGCACGACCCGCCACTCCCGCCGGATCGCGGCGCTGTCCGGTTGTGCGACATCGTCTTTCGCCCCCGGCCGCAGCGATCCCGGGACCAGCCACACCGTGGCGAGCAGCGCGGGCAGCGCGACGAGCGCGACACCCCACAGTGCCGACTGCCAACCCCAGCGCTGCCCGAGCATCGCCCCGGCGGGGACGCCCACCACGCAGGCCAGCGTCACGCCGGACAGCACCGTCGAGGTGGCCCGGCCGATCCGATCCGGCCCGGCCAGCGCGGGCAGCACCGCCAGGGTCACCGCCAGAAATCCGGCGTTCGCCACGGCGGCCACCGCCCGGGTCACCAGCAGCACACCGAATATCGTTGTGGTCGCGCCGATTACGTGCGCGAGCAGGAATATCAGCAGGAATCCGGCCAGCGACCGGCGCGCGGGCCACCGCCCCGCCGACATCGCCATCCCCGGCGCGCCGACGATCATCCCGACCGCGAACAGCGAGGTCAGCAGCCCCGCCGTCCCGATGGACACCCCGGTGCCGACGGCGATCGGCCCCAACAGTCCCGAAAACATGAACTCCGACGTCCCCTGCGCGAACACCGCGGCAGCCAGGACGAATACCACCAAGGGCATGGTTCTCCAAAGGCTTTGTGCACGAAGCGATCACACGAGCTGCGATCGCAGGACGGCCCGAACGGGCACGAGCGGCACGGAGAACCGAGCGTTGACGCCGAAAGGCTCACGCCGCCTGGTTACACCGCACCAGACGGCCGAAGTCTGGAAGCCTCGGGGGAGAACATGATCGACACCATAACATCGGCCCCCGCTCCGGATCGGAGCGGGGGCCGAATGTCGTTGCCTACCTACCGATTACCGGTAGTCGCTGAAGCCGTAGTCGTCCAGCGGCACCGCGGCACCCGTGGTCTGGCCGAAGCCGTCCGGGGTGTAGTAGGTGTCGTCGTAGGACGGCACGGCGTAGGCGGCCGCGCGGGCCTCCTCGGTCGGCTGCACCTGGATGTTGCGGTAGCGATTGATACCGGTACCGGCCGGGATCAGCTTGCCGATGATCACGTTCTCCTTCAGGCCGATCAGCTTGTCGGAGCGGCAGTTGATCGCGGCGTCGGTGAGCACGCGGGTGGTCTCCTGGAAGGAGGCCGCCGACAGCCACGAATCCGTCGCGAGCGACGCCTTGGTGATACCCATCAGCACCGGGCGACCCGAGGCGGGCTCGCCGCCCTCGGCCACCACGCGACGGTTCGAGGCCTCGAACTCGGCGCGCTCGACCAGCGAACCGGGCAGGAACTCAGTCGCGCCCGAGTCGATGATCGTGACGCGGCGCAGCATCTGCCGGACGATGACCTCGATGTGCTTGTCGTGGATGGACACACCCTGCGACCGGTACACCTCCTGGACCTCGTGGACCAGGTGGACCTGCACCTGACGCGGGCCCATCACGCGCAGCACCTCGTGCGGATCCGCCGAGCCCTCCAGCAGCTGCTGGCCGACCTCGACGTGGTCGCCGTCGGAGAGCAGACGCTCGGTGCCGTCGTCGTGCTTGTACACCCGCAGCCGCTGACGCTTCGACAGCTTGTCGTAGAGCACCTCGTCCGAACCGTCGTCCGGAATGATGGTGATCTTGTAGAAGCGGTCGTCGTCTTCCAGCCGCACCCGGCCGGAGACCTCCGCGATCGGCGCCTTGCCCTTGGGCACGCGCGCCTCGAACAGCTCCTGCACGCGGGGCAGACCACCCGTGATGTCGTCACCGGCGACACCACCCTGGTGGAAGGTACGCATGGTCAGCTGGGTACCGGGCTCACCGATGGACTGGGCGGCGACGATACCGACGGCCTCGCCGATGTCGACCAGCTTGCCGGTCGCCATCGAACGGCCGTAGCAGACCGCGCAGACACCGGTACCGGTGGTGCAGGTCAGCACCGAACGCACCTTGACGTCGGTGATACCGGCCTCCAGCAGCGCGTCGATGGCCGGGTCGCCGAGGTCGTGACCCTTCTCCACGATGACGTTGCCCTTGGCGTCGACCGCGTCGGTGGCCAGCGTGCGGGCGTAGGTGCTGGTCTCCACGTGCGCGTCCCGGATGAGCGTGCCGTCGGCCTGCTTCTCCGCGATCGCGACCATGATGCCGCGCTCGGTGCCACAGTCGGTCTCGCGCACGATGACGTCCTGCGACACGTCCACCAGACGACGGGTCAGGTAACCCGAGTCGGCGGTGCGAAGCGCGGTGTCGGCCAGACCCTTTCGCGCACCGTGGGTGTTGATGAAGTACTCCAGAAC
Source organism: Nocardia terpenica (assembly GCF_013186535.1). NCBI lineage: Bacteria > Bacillati > Actinomycetota > Actinomycetes > Mycobacteriales > Nocardiaceae > Nocardia > Nocardia terpenica. The sequence goes on along the minus strand of NZ_JABMCZ010000003.1, from coordinate 525,559 downwards.
CGTCAGGCCCTCGCGGAAGGAGGACTTGATCGGCCGCGGGATGAACTCACCCTTCGGGTTGGTCACCAGACCCTTCATGCCCGCGAGAGTACGGGTCTGGGTGAAGTTACCCGTGGCGCCCGAATCGACGATCGTGATGATCGGGTTGTCGGCCGGGTAGTGCGCGCGCAGCGCCTTACCGACCTCTTCGGTGGCCTCCTGCCAGATCTTGACCAGGGCGTTGTTGCGCTCCTGGTGATCGAGCGCACCACGCTGGTACTTCTTCTCGATCTGATCCGACTGCGCCTCGTAGCGCTCCATGATCTCGGTCTTCTCCGGCGGAACCAGAACGTCCGACATGGAGACGGTGACACCGGACCGGGTGGCCCAGTAGAAACCGGCGTCCTTGAGCTTGTCGACGGTCTGCGCGACCACGATCATCGGGTAGCGCTCGGCGAGATCGTTGATGATCGCCGCCTGCCGCTTCTTCGGCATCTGCTCGTCGATGAACGCGTAGTCCGCCGGGAGCAGATCGTTGAACAGCACCCGGCCCAGCGTGGTCTTGGTGGTCCACGCGTCGCCACGGGTCCAGCCGTCGGGGAACAGCTCGGCCTCGACGTCGCGGGGCGGGCGCTGATCGGTCAGGCGCACCTTGATCAGCGAACGCACGGTCAGCTCACCGCGATCCACGGCCATCTGGGCCTCGGCGGGCGAGGAGTACACGCCGTACTCCGGCTCGTCCTTGGTGGCGGCCCGGTACTCGCCCTTCGCGCCCTCTTCCAGGCGGGTCAGGTAGTACAGGCCGGTCACCATGTCCAGACGGGGCATGGCCAGCGGGCGGCCGGACGCCGGGGACAGGATGTTGTTCGAGGACAGCATCAGGATGCGGGCCTCGGCCTGCGCCTCCGCCGACAGCGGCAGGTGCACGGCCATCTGGTCACCGTCGAAGTCGGCGTTGAACGCCTCACAGACCAGCGGGTGCAGCTGAATGGCCTTGCCTTCCACCAGAAGTGGTTCGAAGGCCTGGATACCCAGCCGGTGCAGGGTGGGCGCGCGGTTCAGCAGCACGGGGTGCTCGGCGATGACCTCTTCGAGGACGTCCCACACCTGCGGCCGCTGCCGCTCCACCATCCGCTTGGCGGACTTGATGTTCTGCGCGTGGTTCAGGTCGACCAGCCGCTTCATGACGAACGGCTTGAACAGCTCCAGCGCCATCAGCTTCGGCAGACCGCACTGGTGCAGCTTCAGCTGCGGGCCGACGACGATGACCGAACGGCCCGAGTAGTCGACGCGCTTGCCGAGCAGGTTCTGACGGAAACGACCCTGCTTGCCCTTGAGCAGATCCGACAGCGACTTCAGCGGGCGGTTGCCCGGTCCGGTGACCGGGCGGCCGCGGCGGCCGTTGTCGAACAGGGCGTCGACCGACTCCTGCAGCATCCGCTTCTCGTTGTTGACGATGATCTCGGGCGCGCCCAGATCGATCAGTCGCTTGAGGCGGTTGTTGCGGTTGATGACGCGGCGGTACAGGTCGTTGAGGTCGGAGGTCGCGAAGCGGCCACCGTCGAGCTGCACCATCGGGCGCAGCTCCGGCGGGATCACCGGAACGGCGTCGAGCACCATGCCCATCGGCGAGTTGCCGTTGGCCTGGAACGCGGCGACGACCTTCAGGCGCTTGAGCGCACGCAGCTTCTTCTGGCCCTTGCCGGTCCGGATGACCTCGCGAAGGTTCTCCGCCTCGGCCTCGATATCGAAGCTCTCCATCAGCTTCTGGATCGCCTCGGCGCCCATCGCGCCGGTGAAGTACTCGCCGAAGCGGTCCTGCAGCTCGCGGTAGAGGACCTCGTCCACGATCAGCTGCTTGGTGGACAACTTGGTGAAGGTGGTCCAGATCTCGTCGAGCCGGTCCAGCTCACGCTGGGCGCGGTCGCGCAGCTGACGCATCTCGCGCTCGCCGCCATCCTTGACCTTACGGCGGACGTCGGACTTGGCACCCTCGGCCTCCAGCTCGGCCATGTCGGCCTCGAGCTTCTGCGCGCGGGCCTCGAGATCGGCGTCGCGCTGATCGGCGACGGCCTTCTTCTCGACCTCCATCTCCGCCTCGAGCGTGGACAGCTCGTTGTGGCGCAGCTCTTCGTCGACGGCCACGATGACGTAGGCGGCGAAGTAGATGATCTTCTCGAGATCCTTCGGCGCCAGGTCCAGCAGGTAGCCCAGGCGCGAGGGCACGCCCTTGAAGTACCAGATGTGGGTGACCGGAGCGGCCAGCTCGATGTGGCCCATCCGCTCGCGGCGCACCTTGGCGCGGGTCACCTCGACGCCACAGCGCTCACAGATGATGCCCTTGAAGCGGACGCGCTTGTACTTGCCGCAGTAGCACTCCCAGTCCCGGGTGGGACCGAAGATCTTCTCGCAGAACAAGCCGTCCTTCTCCGGCTTGAGCGTGCGGTAGTTGATGGTCTCCGGCTTCTTCACCTCGCCGAAGGACCACTGGCGGATGTCTTCGGCGGTGGCCAAGCCGATCCGGAGTTCATCGAAGAAGTTGACGTCTAGCACGTAACTTCCTTTCCCCTGTTCGGGTTGAGTATCGAGCAAATGTCGCTAGTTCCCGTGATGTGGGAGTTGTTGCCCCCGAGGGCATTTCCGCCCTCGGGGACCGAATCGGCTCACTGCGCCAGGTCGTCGACCGTCGCAGCCTCGTTGCGGGACAGGTTGATGCCGAGATTCGCCGCGGCACGCTCGAGGTCCTCGTCATCGCCGTCGCGCATCTCGATCGCGGCGCCGTCGGAGGACAGCACCTCGACGTTGAGGCACAGCGACTGGAGTTCCTTGAGCAGCACCTTGAACGACTCGGGGATGCCCGGCTCGGGGATGTTCTCGCCCTTGACGATCGCCTCGTACACCTTCACGCGGCCCACCACGTCGTCGGACTTGATGGTGAGCAGTTCCTGCAGGGTGTAGGCGGCGCCGTAGGCCTGCATGGCCCAGCACTCCATCTCACCGAAGCGCTGACCACCGAACTGCGCCTTACCGCCCAGCGGCTGCTGGGTGATCATCGAGTACGGGCCGGTCGAGCGCGCGTGGATCTTGTCGTCCACCAGGTGGTGCAGCTTCAGGATGTACATGTAGCCCACCGCCACCGGATACGGGAACGGCTCGCCGGAGCGGCCGTCCAGCAGGACCGCCTTGCCGTCGGCGTTGACCATGGTCTCGCCGTCGCGGTTGGGCAGGGTCGAGCCGAGCAGACCGGTCAGCTCCTCCTCGCGGGCGCCGTCGAACACCGGGGTGGCGATATTGGTGTCGGCCTCCTGGCCCCACATCTCCTCCGGCAGGTTCGCGGCCCACTCGGGAGTGCCTTCGACCTTCCAGCCCGCCTTGGCAATCCAGCCCAGATGCGTCTCCAGCACCTGGCCGATGTTCATACGACGGGGCACACCGTGGGTGTTGAGGATGATGTCGACCGGGGTGCCGTCGGGCAGAAACGGCATGTCCTCCTTGGGGAGGATCTTGCCGATGACGCCCTTGTTGCCGTGGCGACCGGCGAGCTTGTCACCGTCCTGAATCTTGCGCTTCTGCGCCACATACACGCGCACCAACTCGTTCACACCCGGCGGCAGATCATCGTCGTCCTCCCGGGAGAACACCCGAATACCGATCACCTTGCCCGACTCACCGTGAGGCACCTTCAGCGACGTGTCACGCACCTCGCGCGCCTTCTCACCGAAGATCGCCCGCAGCAACCGCTCCTCCGGCGTCAGCTCGGTCTCACCCTTCGGCGTCACCTTGCCCACCAGAATGTCACCATCACGCACCTCGGCACCGATGCGCACGATGCCGCGCTCGTCGAGATCGGCCAGGACCTCGTCGGAGACGTTCGGGATGTCGCGGGTGATCTCCTCGGCGCCGAGTTTGGTGTCGCGGGCGTCGATTTCGTGCTCCTCGATATGGATCGAGGTGAGCACGTCCTCCTCCACGAGGCGCTGCGACAGGATGATCGCGTCCTCGTAGTTGTGACCCTCCCACGGCATGATCGCCACCAACAGGTTCTTACCCAGCGCCATCTCACCGTTCTCGGTGCACGGGCCGTCGGCCAGAACCTGGCCCTTCTCGACCCGCTGGCCCTCGTCCACGATGGGACGCTGGTTGGCGCAGGTGCCCTGGTTGGACCGGGCGAACTTGCGCATGCGGTAGCTGCGGCGGGTGCCGTCGTCGTGCATGACGGTGATGTAGTCGGCCGAAACCTCTTCCACCACACCGGGCTTCTCGTTCACGACCACGTCGCCCGCGTCGACGGCGGCGCGCAGCTCCATGCCGGTGCCGACCAGCGGCGACTCGGAACGGATCAGCGGCACGGCCTGACGCTGCATGTTCGCGCCCATGAGGGCACGGTTGGCGTCGTCGTGCTCGAGGAACGGGATCATGGCGGTCGCCACCGACACCATCTGGCGCGGCGAGACATCCATGTAGGTGACCTCGGTCGGGTCGACGTACTCCATCTCCTCGTTGCCGCGGCGCGCGAGCACCCGCTCCTCGAGGAAGTTGCCGTTCGCGTCGACCGGTGAGTTCGCCTGGGCGCGGACCTCGCGGTCCTCCTCGTCGGCGGTGAGGTAGCGGACCTCGTCGGTGACGCGGCCGTTCTCGACCCTGCGGTACGGGGTCTCGATGAAGCCGAACGGATTGACCCGCGCGTACACCGACAGCGAACCGATCAGGCCGATGTTCGGGCCTTCCGGGGTCTCGATCGGGCACATGCGGCCGTAGTGCGAGGGGTGCACGTCGCGGACTTCCAGACCGGCGCGCTCACGGGACAGACCGCCCGGGCCCAGCGCCGACAGGCGGCGCTTGTGAGTCAGGCCCGACAGCGGGTTGTTCTGGTCCATGAACTGCGACAGCTGCGAGGTGCCGAAGAACTCCCGGATCGCCGCCGTGATCGGGCGGATGTTGATCAGGGTCTGCGGCGTGATGGCCTCGACGTCCTGGGTGGTCATGCGCTCGCGCACGACCCGCTCCATGCGGGACAGGCCGACGCGGAGCTGGTTCTGGATCAACTCGCCGACGGTGCGCAGGCGACGGTTGCCGAAGTGGTCGATGTCGTCGACGTCGACGGGAACCTCGGTGCCGCCGGGCACGGTCATGACCTTCTCGCCCTGGTGCAGGCGGACCAGGTACTCGATGGTGGCGACGATGTCCTCGCGGGTCAGCACCGAGCCCACGACCGGCTCACCGGAGTGCAGGCCCAGCTTCTTGTTGACCTTGTAGCGGCCGACGCGGGCCAGGTCGTAGCGCTTCTCCTTGAAGAACAGGCCCTCGAGCAGGTTCTGCGCGGACTCCTTGGTCGGCGGCTCGCCCGGGCGCAGCTTGCGGTAGATGTCCAGCAGCGCCTCGTCCTGACCGGCGGTGTTGTCCTTCTCCAGGGTGGAGATCATGATCTCGGAGAAGCCGAACCGGTCGACGATCTCCTCGGTGGTCATGCCGAGCGCCTTGAGCAGGACCGTGACCGGCTGACGGCGCTTGCGGTCGATGCGCACGCCGACGGTATCGCGCTTGTCGACGTCGAATTCCAGCCAGGCGCCGCGGCTCGGGATCACGCGGACGCTGTGCAGCAGCTTCTCGGTGCCCTTGTCGATGGACTCGTCGAAATACACGCCGGGCGAACGGACCAGCTGCGACACGACAACGCGCTCGGTGCCGTTGATGATGAACGTGCCCTTGTCGGTCATCATCGGGAAGTCGCCCATGAAGACCGTCTGCGACTTGATCTCACCGGTGTTGTTGTTGATGAACTCCGCGGTGACGAACAGCGGCGCCGCGTAGGTCATGTCCTTGTCCTTGCACTCCTCGATGGAGGCCTTGACCTCCTCGAAGCGCGGGCCGGAGAAGGACAGGGACATGGCACCGGAGAAGTCCTCGATCGGCGAGAGTTCCTCGAGCACCTCCTCGATCCCACCGAACGGGTCGACGTCGCCACGGGCGATCGCCCGCTCACGCCAATCCGGGGAACCGATCAGCCAGGCGAACGATTCGGTTTGTAGATCGAGAAGACCCGGAACCTCGAGAGGCTCACGGATCTTCGCGAAAGACACCCGCTTCGGGGCTCCGGGGATACCGGCCTTGGTCTGGGTGGAGACTGCCAAGATGCGTCCTTCCAGCACCTCACGCGCGTCGCGTGGTGGTCCGCGACCGTCGCTTGTCTGCTACAGATTCCGCTGGTCACACCCCGAACGAAACCCGAACAGCAAAAAACGGAAGTAACACCGAGGTGGTGGAACTTTCGTAGTGCGATCAAGGTATGGACAGGAGGCAGCCAGCGCAACGTCCAAACCTACACCCATACAGAGTGGGTGTCAAAGTACCACCGGGGGCGAGTTCCTGATGTTCGGCGCGCCGACCCGTCTTCGCTGGCTGCGTTGAGGGCCGTCGGCTGCGTCGCGAACCCGGGCACTCGACCCTGTGACAGCTGCCGCTGTTGTGAATAGCGTGACGGCTCGGACGGGACTCGTCAAGTGGCGAGGCCGCGCAACGCCCCGCGAGATCGCCTGTGGCGCTGGTAAATCACCCGCTGACCTCAGCGATCGGGCAGGTCACTGGCCAACCAGCGGCCATCGACCCGATCCAGGCGGATCAAGATCGGACCGGTCATGCTCTGCTGCGCCACGCCGTCCTTGGTGACCCCAACGGTCATATTGACCAATAATTCGGCGTGATCCTTGGTGAGCAACGTCACACCGATCGGGTCGTTGCGCACCGTGGCCTTGGTGTCGGTCTGCTGCACGGCCTGGGCCACGGTGTCCAGGTATTTGTCCGAATCGGCGAGCGCCTTGCCGGTCAGCACCTTCTTCGCGGCGTCCTTGTATCCGGCCAGGTTCTTGGCGTCGGTGCCGTAGACGGTGGACAGGATCTGCGAGGCCGCGTTCTTGACCTGTTCGGTCTCGGCGTTGTCGACGAAGGCGCGGTTGTTGTAGTCGACGCCGGGGCGCAGCGCGGCGATCCCGGCGAAGATCGCCAGCAGGACCACGGCCACGATGCCGAGAACCAGCGATCGGCGCGGCGAGGACCAGCGCAGTGCGCGCGGGCGCGGTAAGCGCGGCCGCCGGGACGCGGCGGGCGGCGTGTCGGCGATGCTCGCGCGGCGGGCGTCGGCGGCGGTGGCGCGCCCGGCCACGCGGCGGGCCGGCGTCTTCTTCGCGGGATTCTTGGCGGCCGTGGCCCTGGTGGACCCGGCGGGGCGGCGGCGGGAGGTGACCCGATTGACCGGTCGGCGCGACTCCATCATCGATACCTCCTACGATCCCGGCTGCGGCGCGGGCGCGGCCGGGGCGGGCGCGGGGGGCGGCGGCGGGGCCAGCTGGCCCTGCCCGTCCAGCGGGACCGGGTCGCCGACCGACTGCACCTGCTCGGCCTTCCACACGCCACCGGCCTTGGCCATGTCGACCGCCCAGGTGAAGCGCAGCTTGTCCGCGGGTTTGCCCGGTCCGGCCGAATCGACCTCCAGCACGATCAGCGTCGAGGCGTGGTCGCGTTCGCTGTTGAGCTCGGTGACCGACGCGCCGATCACCTTCGAGGTCACATCGACCCCGGCCGCGACCGCGCGCTGCTTCATCTGGTCCTTGTTCTTGTCGGCGGTGTCGAGCAGGGTGCCGGTCATCGAGGACCGGGCCAGCGCCAGCGAACCGTCGACATCGCTCATCTTCATCGAGGTGATGTTGAGCGCGGCCTGCCGGGCGCCGTCCAGGGCGGCATCGCGGGCCGCGGCCCGCGGACCGTCGGTGAAGAACGCGGCCCGCACCCAGCCGACGCCGAACCAGACGGCCGCGGCGAACACCGCCACGACCACGATCACGGCCAGGACCGTCCGGACCCGCTCGCCGATGCGTGGCAATCGGCCGGCGCGCGGGGCGTCGGCGGCCGATCGTTCGGCGTCCGCGGACATTTCGGACACGGGCGGTGGTACCTCGGTGATGCTGTCAGAGCTCACAGCGACACCCTAGCGTCGTCGAATTTCCGGTCACTTGCGCCCACGTCGTCCTCACCGCTTCGGAGTCACTCCCATCAGCGTGGCCAGCTGCACGGCCACGGGGGCCATGTCCAGCTTGTCCGGGTCGGTCTTCGGGGTGTTGTCCCACGGCTGCGGAATGCTCGGGTCGGCCAGCTCGGCCCGCTCACCGCCGCGCACCGCGGTCGGATTACCAAACGGCACAGTGCATTTCGCGGCCGTATTGAACGGGAAATCGTCGCGGGTGTCGTCGAAGTTCGGGTTCTGCGCCTTCATCCGCGCCAGGATCTGCTGGGTGCCCTCGTAGCCCTGGGTGCAGGCGGGCGGATTGTTGGTCTCGAGCACCAGGCCGAAGTGGCTGGTGCCGTCGGCGTTCGCGCTCACCGAGCCGCCCCACGACAGAATCGGCAGCATCTGCAGCAGCGGCTTGAGCGCGTAGTACTTCGGCGAGACCGACAGCAGCAGCAGGCGCAGATTCGCCAGGTCCTTGGTCAGCGGGTCCGCGCTCTGCTTCAGCAGCGCATCGATCGAGCGGCCCGCGTCGGTGCCCGTCCCGATCAATCGGCGCAGGTCCGGATCGTTGGCCTTCAGCTGCACCGACAGCTTGTCGAGGCCGTCGCTGAACTCCCGGATCGAACTGGACTGATCGACCTGGGTGCCCAGTACCGTCTGCGCGTCGTGGATCAGGTCCACGGTCTGCCGGATCGAGTCCACGCCGGTCTGGGAGAATTTGTTCAGCGAGTCGACCAGCACCCGCAGGTTGTCGCCCTGCCCGTCGAACGCCTTGCCCAGCTCGGTCACCGTGCTGCTCAACGCCTTCAGATCGGTGGTGCTCGCGAAGTGGTTCACGCTGGCCAGCAGGTCCTCGACGTGGATCGGGGTCTGGGCGCCGTCGATCACCGAGCCGTCGTGCAGGTAGGGCCCGCCCGACGAGGTCGGCTGCAGGTCGACGTACTGCTCGCCGATGGCGGATCGGTTGGCCACCACGGCCTTCGCGCTCGACGGGACCTTCGGCTTGCCCGAATCCAGCTCCAGCACGATCACCACGCCGTCGGGCGTGATGTCCTGGCTGTCGACCCGGCCGACCGGGACGCCGCGATAGGTCACCTCGGCGCCCTTGGACAGGTTGCCGGTCTCCTTCGCCTTCACCCGCACCTGATACTGGCCGAAGCCGAGCATGTGGTCCAGGTGAATGTACCTGGCGCCCACGAAGACCACGCCGAGCACGGCGATCAGCGCGAACGCGATCAACTGGGTGCGTACCAACCGACTCATCGCGGACCACCCACTCCCAGTTGCTGCAGAATCGCCCCGAGCGGATCGTTCGGGTGTGCGGCCGTCGGCGCGGCGACGGCCGGGGGCAGCGGCAGCAGCGAGATCGTCGGCCAGCCCGGACGCGGGCCGTTGCCGTTGTAGTACGGGTTCGACGGATTGACGGTGATCGGGCCGTCCGGCGGCACGTACACCGGATCCGGTTTGCCCACACCGAGATTCGACAGCGTGGTGCCGATCTGCAGGTCCACCGACAGCCAGGTGTTGACCTGACCGCCGAACGCGGACTTGATCGACTCGTCCGGGAACGGATAGGTCGGGATGAGCGGGAACGCCGTCACCAGATCCGGTGCGGCCCGGCCCAGTTCCTGCAGCGTCGGGCGCAGCGCCCGCAGGTCGCGGATCAGGTTGTCCTTGGACCTGTCGAGAATGTCGAAACCGGCCTGGCCCACCCGGTCCAGCTGCTTCAGCAGCCCGATCAGCTGCGGGCGCTGCTCGTCGAGAATCTTGATGCCCGCGGGCAATTCGTCGAGGATCTTGCCGATCTGGTCGGTCTGCTGACCCACCCGGCTCGACAGCGTGCCCAGCCCGTCCAGGGCGTGGTCGATGTCGTCGACCTGCTTGTTCAGCCCGTCGATCAGGCGGTTGGCCTGATCCAGCAGCGAGCGCACCTTGTCCTCGCGGCCGCCCAGCGCCTTGTTCAGCTCCACCACGATCGGCTGCAGCTGCGCGACGCCGCCGCCGTTGAGCAGCAGCGACAGCGCACCGAGCACCTGCTCGACCTCGGTGGCGTGCCGGGTCCGGTCGACGGGGATCACCGCGCCGTCGCGCAGCCGATCCGACGAGGCGTCCTGCGGGGGCGCGCTCAGCTCGATGAACTTCTCGCCCAGCAGATTCGACTGCTTCACCTGCGCGAGCGCGTTGGCGGGTAACCGCACCGAGTTGTTCACCAGCGTGTGCACGCTGGCCGTCCAGCCGTCGGGCGCGACATCGATCTTGTCGACCCGACCCACCGGCACACCGTCCACCTTGACCGCGGACTGCGGGACCAGATCCAGCACGTCGTCGAAGCGCACGTCGATATGCAGCGGATGGTCACCGACATTCGCGCCACCGGGCAGCGGGACGCTGTAGATGCCGTCGGCGGCGCAGGACGAGATCAGCAGCGTGGACACGCCCACTACCGTCGCCGCGCCGAAAGCTCTTGCGACCCTTCGCCTCATCGCTGTCCACCTTCCTGCTGGGACGGCGGCTGCTGGTTGGACGGCGTGCCCGGAACCGTGCCCGGCACCGGCGCGCGCTGCTCGTTGTCGCCGGACATGATGCCGAAGGGCAGGATCAGCGTCGGGCTCTTCACCCCGGCCGTGATCTGGTCGGTGATCGCCTTGCAGTGGTCCAGGATCGGCCGCATCTGACGGCCGATCGCGTCGAACTTCGGATCGCCGGGCCGCAGCTTGCTCAGGTCCAGCATCTTGCACACCACACCGAACGGGTCCTGCAGGTCGGGGAAGTTGGGCCGCATGTCCAGCGTGCCGGACTCGGCGTTGTGGACGTTGATCAGGTTGCTCAGCGCCAGCGGCAGCACCGGCAGCGCCTTGGCCAGGTCGTCGCGCTGATTCGCCAGCGTCGCGGTCAGCTTGGTGAGCGCATCGGCGTTGCCCGCCACCAGATCCCGGTTGTTGTCGATGAACCGGGCGACGTCGCCGAGCGCGACCGACAGCAGATTCAGCGCCTGCCCCAGGTCCTGCCGCTCCCCCGCCAGGAATCCGGCCAGATCGCCCAGCTGCGTATTGAACTGCCGCACCTGCTGATCGTTGTCGGCCAGCGTGCGCACGAAGACCTGCAGGTTCTTGATGGTGTCGAAGATGTCGCCGCGCGCGTCGGACAGATACTGCGCCGCGTGCGACAGCTGCGTGAGGCTGTTGGCCAGGGCGTCGCCGTTGCCGGAGAAGTTGGCCGAACTGGTCCGCAGCAGTTCGTTGAGCGAGCCGTCCTTGTTGGCGCCATTGGGGCCCAACGCATCCGAGAGCTGCGTGATGCTCTTGTACAGCCGGTCGACCTCCACCGGGGTGGCGGTGTGATCCCGCGCGATGGTGGCGTCGCGCCCCATCTTCGGGCCGCCCTTGTAGACCGGCGTGAGCTGAATGAACCGGTCCGACACCACCGACGGCGTGATCTGCGCGGCCCGCGCGTCGGCCGGGATGTTGTACTTCCGGTCCACGTGCATGGTGACCTTCACCTGATCACCCTGCGGCACGACCGAATCCACCGAGCCCACCGGCACACCCAGGATGCGCACGTCCGAACCCTGGTAGATGCCGATCGACTTGTCGAAGTACGCGGTGATCTTCGTGGTGTTGAACTGATCGAACAGCCACCACAGCACGCCCGCGAGCACGACGGCCGCGGCCGTGCCGAGCGCGATGAGAACCTTGGTGCCGCGGCTGGATTCGCGCAGCGCGGTCAGTGGATCCCGGCGAGCGGCCTGCATCAGTTGCCTCCCAGGGTCCGGATCGGCGGACGATTACCCGGAACGTCCGGCAGTGCGGGCGGGATGAGGTTGGTGATCACCGCGTCGAACCAGCGCCCGGTGCCGAGCACGTTGGCGTACAGGCCGTAGAACGGGGCGGCCAGCGTCAGCGTCTTGGAGATGTTCTGCTGGTTGTCGTTGAGCATCTCGATCGACTTCTTCAGGTTGGTCAGCGCCGGGCCGATCTGCTGCTCGTTGTCGTGCACCAGGGTCGACAGCTGCGCCGCAACGGATTTGGCGCCGGTCAGCAGCTGCTGTATGGCCTGCTGGCGCACGTTCAACTCGGTCAGCAGCTGACCGCCGTTGGCCAGCAGCCGCTCGAATTCGGCGTTGCGGTCGGCCAGCACCTTGGTGGTCTGGTTGGTGGCGGCGAACAGCTTCTTCAGCTGCTGGTCGCGCTTGGCCAGGGTCTCCGACAGCCGCGCCACGCCGTCGATCGAGCCGCGGATCTCCGGCGGCGTGCCGGAGAACGCGTCCGACAGCACCCGCATGCTGGTGGCCAGCTGGGCGGTGTCGGTCTGCTCGATGTCCTTGGCGGCGTCGCTGAAGGCGTCCACCACGTCGTACGGGGATACCGTGCGCGACAGCGGGATTCGCCGCGACGGATCGGCGGCGTGCGCGCCCTTGGGGTCCAGCGCCAGATACTTCTGCCCGAGCAGGGTCTTGATCTGGATGGAGGCGGTGGTCTCGTCGCCGACCCAGGCGTCCTTGGTGCGGAAGTCGACCAGCACCCGGTCACCGTCGAGGCGCACGTCCGAGACGTCGCCGACCTTCACCCCGGCGATGCGGACCTCGTTGCCCTTGCGCAGCCCCGCGGCCTCGGAGAACTCCGCGGTGTATTTGGTGCCCGCGCCGATGATCGGCAGGCGGTCCAGGAAGAACGACGACACCGCGATCAGCAGCACCAGGAACAGGCCCAGCGCGCCCATGAAGGCCGGACTGCGCTTACCCAAGACGAGCCGCTCGTCCATCAGCGACCACCCTTCCCATGGCACCGCGGCGCGGGGTTGGTGTACACGGGCTGGTTCACCGTGGGCATCCCGGTCGGCAGGTTCAGCGTCGGCGTCGACTGCGGATCACCGGGCCCGGCGACGACGTCGATGCCGCACAGATAGAACTGGAACCAGGAGCCGTAGCTGGCCGCGCGGCCCAGCTTCTCCATCTTGATCGGCAGGTTCTTCAGCGCGTCGTTCACCTCGTCGGACCGCGAATTCAGTTCGCCGGTCAGCTGATTGAGGCCCGCGATCGAGCCCTGCAGGGTCGGCACGGTGGGCACGAGCAGGTCGCTGGTCGCCGAGGCCAGATTGCCCAGCGACTGCACGGCCGAACCGATCGTGCCGCGCTCGGCGTTGAGCCCGGTCACCAGCGCCTCGGTGTTGACGATCAGGTCGTTGAGCTGGCCGTCGCGCGAATTGACCGCGTCCAGAACGGCATTCAGGTTGTTCACGATCTGCCCGATCACCGCGTCCTTGTCGGCGATCCTGTTCGTCAGGCTCGCGGTATTGGATACCAGGTCCTTGATGGTGCCGGACTCGCCCTGGAAGACCTGGATGATCTCGTAGGAGAGCTTGTTCACGTCGTCGGCGGTGAGGGTCTGGAACAGCGGGCGGAACCCGTTGAACAGCGTGGTCAGATTGAGCGCCGGGCGGGTGTGGTCGAGCGGAATCGTGCCCCCCGCGTTGAGCTTGCGGCCCTGCTGCCCGGCGCCCTGCTCCAGCGCGATGTAGCGCTGCCCGACCAGGTTGCGGTAGCGGATGGTGGCGATGGTGGAGGCGGGCAGCCAATTGCGGTCGCTGAGTTCGAAACTCACCTCGGCCTGGTCGCGGTCGACGACCGACACCTTGGTCACCTTGCCGACCCGCACCCCGGCGATGCGCACCTCGTCCCCCGGATTCAGCGAGGTCACATCGCTGAACCGGGCCTTGAACGCGTTGCCGCCGCCGGAGTAGTTGGCGATGGTCAGGCCCAGCAGCGCGGTCGCGACCAGCGTCACCGCCACGAACAGCAGCAGCTTGGTCAGCGGCCCGCCCAGGCCCCGAAGCCATCCGTTCATCGCACACTCACCTCGCTTCCCCGTAGTGACGGCGCCGCGATCCGGCTGATCCAGCCGGGCACCTGCTCCGGGTTCACCCCGTGGGCCGCGCCGATCACCGCGCCGACGGCGTTCTGCTCGGCCGGGGATCCGGCCAGGGTCGGCGTGTTCTTGCCGTACACCGAGAACTGCGCGGGCGGCAGCTGACCGGCGTTCTGGTCACCCGGATTGCGGCTGGGCACCGGGTAGGAGCCGTCGTCGAACGGCTTGGCCGGGTACTGGCCCGCGTCCACGCCCAGCGGCGGTTCCGGGAAGCACACCGGGCCGCGGGTGTCGAGCCAGCGCGGCTCGTCCTGATTGGGCAGGTACCGGCCGCGGGTGTTGACGATCTGGACCGTGACCCGCGAACCCGGCGTGTCGGTGCCCTTGCCGAAGATCCGGTCGATGCGCGGCTTGATCTGGGCGAAGTTCCGCATCGCGCAGGCATAGCTGGGCGAGTAGGTGGCCAGCAGGGTCAGCGCCTCCCGGGAGTCGGCGGCCACGTCGATGATGTTGTCGTGGTTGGCCAGCAGGAAGTCGGCCGTGTGCGAGGAGGTCGGGGTCAGCACCGAGTACAGCGTGTCCAGCTGCGAGCGCTTCTGCACGATCGTCGCGTTGGTGGTGCGCAGGTTGTCGAAGGTGTCGACCAGCTGCGGCAGCGCGTCCGAGTACAGGTCGGCCACCTGCGCGAAGCTGCGAATGTCGTCCTGCAACACGGGCATCACGCCGTTGAGGTCGCGGAAGATCGTGTCCAGCCGATCGATGGTGTGGCCCAGTTCGGCGCCCTGGCCGCCGAGCGCCTGCGACAGCGCGCCCAGGGTGGAGGCCAGGTACTGCGGCGGAATCGCCTGCAGCAGCGGCATCACCGAGTCCAGCAGCTGGCTCACCTCGACGGCGTTGCCGCTGGCGTCCTGCTGCAGGGTCATGCCCGCCCGCAGCCGCTGCGCGCTGGGCTGCTGCGGCCACACCAGATCCACGTAGCGCTCGCCGAACAGCGTCTTGGGCAGCAGCCGCGCGGTCACGTTGGACGGAATCTCGCCCGCCTTCTCGGGATCCAGCGCCAGGTGCAGGGTCACCTTGCCGCCCGCGGACTCGCTGGAGCGGACCTCGCCCACGGTGACGCCGCGCACCTTCACATCCGCGTCGCGCGTCAACGCGTTCCCGACGGTGTCGGTGATCAGATCGACCCGAACGACTTTCGTGAAAACCTTGTTGTAGATCATCACCGTGGTGCTGAGGAACAACGCCATCACCACGAAGAACAGCACGCCCAGGGTTCGTTTGCGCAGCGTTTCCGTGGACCGCCAGAACTGCACACCGCTCGCGCTCATCCGGCCACCCGCACGGTCGTCGTCGTCCCCCAGATAGCAAGGCTGAGAAAGAAATCGAGAATATTGATGAGCACGATGGAGGCGCGCACCGCGCGGCCGACGGCCACGCCGACACCGGCCGGGCCACCGGTCGCGGTGTAACCGTAATAGCAGTGGATCAGGATGATCACGAATGCGAAGACGAGCACCTTGAGGAACGAATACAACACGTCCTCGGGTGGCAGGAAAAGACTGAAATAGTGGTCGTAGGAACCGGTGGACTGCCCGTTGAACCACACGCTGATCTGCCGGGATGCCAGGAAGGTGCCGAGCAGGCCGACGATGTAGAGCGGGATCACCGCGACGAAGCCCGCGATCACCCGGCTGGTCACCAGGAACGGGATGCCGGGCACGGCCATCACCTCGAGCGCGTCGATCTCCTCCGAGATCCGCATCGCGCCCAGCTGCGCGGTGAATCCACAGCCGACCGTCGCCGACAGCGCCAGCGCCGCCACCAGCGGGGCCAGCTCACGGGTGTTGATGTAGCCGGTGAGGAAGCCGGTCAGCACCGAACTGCCCAGGGCGTCCAGGGCTTTGAAGCCCTGCAGGCCCACGACCACGCCGACCGAGGCCGACATCATCACCACCACGCCGATGGTGCCGCCGATCACCGCCAGCGCGCCGGAGCCGAAGGTCACCTCGGCCAGCAGCCGCATGACCTCCTTGCGGAAGTGGACGACGGTGCGCGGAATCCAGGCGATGGCCTTGGAGTAGAACGCCATCTGATCGCCGGCGCGATCGATCACGTTCACCGGGGCCCGCAGCGCGGAACCGATCCGGCGCAACTGCTTGGACAGGACCGGGGGACGTTGTGCGACAACCATGCTCAGGATCCCTTGGCCGGGACGACCTGCAGGTACACCAACGTCAGCACCAGATTGACGAAGAAGAGCACCAGGAAGGTGATCACCACGGACTGGTTCACCGCGTCACCCACTCCTTTCGGTCCCCCCTTCGGATTCAAACCCTTGTAGGCGGCGATCACGCCCGCGATCAGGCCGAAGAGGAGGGCCTTGAGCTCGCCGATCCACAGGTCCGGCAGCTGCGCCAGCGCCGAGAACGAGGATAGGTAGGCGCCCGGCGTACCGCCCTGCAGCAGCACGTTGAAGAAGTAGCCGCCGCAGATGCCGACCACCGACACCAGGCCGTTGAGCAGCAGGGCGACCAGCATCATGCCCAGCACGCGCGGCACCACCAGCCGCTGCACCGGGTCGATGCCGAGCACCTCCATCGCGTCGATCTCCTCGCGGATGGTGCGCGAGCCCAGATCCGCGGCCACCGCCGAACCGGCGGCGCCGGCGATGATGAGCGCGGTCACGACCGGGGCCGCCTGCTGGACGGTTGCCAGCACGCTCGTAGCGCCGGTGAAAGCCTCGGCGCCGAGCTGTTTGATGAGTGAACCGGTCTGCAACGCCACCACGGCGCCGAACGGGATTGCCACCAGCGCCGCGGGGAGGATCGACACACTCGCGATGAACCACGACTGTTCGACGAACTCACGCCACTGGAATGGCCGACGAATTGTCTTGCGGCCTACGTCGAGTAATAGCGCAAAGATATTGCCGGCCTGTGCAAAACCCGACTCGACCGGGGTGCGCAGCCGTGCCAGGGTTTGATTCACGGTCGCGTATGTTACCCGTTGGTTGTGTTGTGGCGCACGGTGGAGTCGTATGTGCCGCCCTGATATTCCGGAGCGTTGCCGGTATAGACGGGAAGGACTTGTGTATCGCCGTTCTGATCCATGGATTCACCGATGGCGACCTGCGCCGCATGCGGCAGCGTGTGCATGATTTCCATCACCCGCGCACGGCGGCGTTCGACCGCCTGGCGCACCGGCATTCCGGGCTGGGCCTTCATCTGCGGTGGGATACCTTCGATCTCGTCGACACCGTTGTCGTAGTGGCCGGCGTCGGCGAGCGCCTGCTCGCGCGCCATCTGGGCCTCGTCCTTCTCCTCGGACATGCCGATCGGGCCGATCATGCGGCCGTTGAGGAACTGCTTGACCACCGGCTCCTCCGAGGTGAGCAGCACCTCGCGCGGGCCGAACATCACCAGCTGGCGGCGGAACAGCATGCCGATGTTGTCCGGAACCGTCCGGGCCAGGTTGATGTTGTGGGTGACGATCAGGATCGTCGCGTCGATCTGGGCGTTGATATCGATCAGCAGCTGCGACAGATACGTGGTGCGGACCGGGTCCAGACCCGAGTCGGGCTCGTCGACGAGGATGATCTGCGGGTCGAGCACCAGGGCGCGGGCCAGACCGGCGCGCTTGCGCATACCGCCCGAGATCTCGCCCGGCAGTTTGCTTTCCGCGCCGAGCAGACCGGTCAGCTCGAGCTTCTCCATGACGATCTTCTTGATCTCGGATTCGCTCTTCTTGGTGTGCTCGCGCAGCGGGAAGGCCACGTTGTCGAACAGATTCATCGAGCCGAACAGCGCGCCGTCCTGGAACAGCACGCCGAACAGTTTGCGAATCTCGTAGAGCTGCTTGTTGGTACAGGTGGTGATGTCGGTGCCGTCGACATAGATGGAACCGCGCTCGGGACGCAGCAGGCCGATGAGCGACTTCAGGAAAACGGACTTACCCGTGCCGGAGGGGCCGAGCAGGGCGCTCACCTCTCCCTGCGGCAGCGTGAGAGTCACGTCCTGCCAGATTCGCTGCGAACCGAAAGACTTGGTGACCCCTTCGGTCCTGACCTCGACGCCCACGCCAACCTCCACAATTTCTTCGACGAGCGCCCACCGACCCGCGCCACCGAAACCTGGGGCTGGTGTGACGCGTCGCACTGGGGTGCGGCCACTGTATCGCATGCCGCTGGCGCAGCACACCCTACCTGACTCATCGGTAGAAAACTCACCGCACCATCCCCGAATAACGAAAAAAGGGCGGCCCCACATGGGACCACCCTTTTTCGAGCAGTAAATTACTGCAAATTACTTGACCGAGACCTTGGCGCCGGCCTCTTCCAGCTTCGCCTTGGCAGCCTCGGCGGCCTCCTTGGCGACCTTCTCCAGCAGCGGCTTCGGCGCGCCCTCGACGAGGTCCTTGGCCTCCTTCAGGCCCAGGCCGGACACGATCTCACGGACGACCTTGATGACCTGGATCTTCTTGTCGCCGGCACCCTCGAGGATGACGTCGAACTCGTCCTGCTCCTCGGCGGCCTCGGCCGGGGCGGCAGCGCCGGGGGCGGCGGCGACGGCGACCGGAGCGGCGGCGGTGACCTCGAACTTCTCCTCGAACTTCTTGACGAAGTCCGACAGCTCGAGCAGGGTCATGTTGCCGATGGTCTCGAGCAGCTCGTCAACGTTGGCCATGGTGTTTCCTTTCGGTGATGCTTGGCTCCCCGGTTCGGCGGGGAAAAGCGTTGGGGGGTGGACTTATTCGGCGTCGGCGGCCGGAGCAGCCTCGGCGCCGCCTTCGGCGCGCTTCTTGTCCTCGAGCGCGGCGAACAGCCGAGCGACCTGGCCGGCGGGCGCGGCGAACAGCCCGGCCGCCTTGTACAGGTTGCCCTTCATGGCGCCGGCCAGCTTGGCCAGCAGCACCTCGCGGGACTCCAGGTCGGCGATGCGCTCGACCTCGGCCACGGACAGCGCGGCGCCGTCCATGTACCCGCCCTTGATGACAAGGGCCTTGTTGTCCTTCGCGAAGGTCTTCAGCGCCTTCGCGGCCTCGACCGGCTCACCGGTGATGAAGGTGATCGCGGTCGGACCGACGAACAAGTCATCCAGGCCAGCGACGCCCGCCTCGGCGGCCGCGAGCTTGACCAGGGTGTTCTTGGCGACGGAGTACGTGGCGTTCGCACCCAGGTTGCGGCGCAGCTCGGTGAGCTTGCCGACCGACAGGCCACGGTATTCCGTGACCACGGCGGCGGTCGAGCCCTTGAACTGCTCGGCGATCTCCGCAACCGCGGCGATCTTCTCGGAGTTTGCCATACTTCGCCTCCTCTCTGGATGTTCGGTTCGTGGTGCGCTACCGACTCCGGAGGACGAGCCCGGCGACAAAGCAAACGCCCCGGACGCAGGGCGTCCCGGGGCGTAGAAGAAACTCGTGGCAGGCGCGGCCGTGGGCCATGCTCTGCGGTTGTCTCCCGACCTCGGCTCTCCCTGCGTGGGCCGCCGGCAATATCGCCGGACCTTCGACTGCCTCGCGGCAGCGACCAACGGTCTTCGGTAGAACGATGGGGGTGATCGCCGAACTGGCCGACGACCGTTGTCCAGAATAGCGGAGGCCCGCCTATCTGCCAAAACGGGGTGGATTCCGGCCAAAAGCATGCCGGAATCAGGACGGTCACCACTCTCCTGTTCCCGGCATGCTTTTGGCCGGGAACTCCACCAAATACGAAGGGCCGGTACGAATTTCGTACCGGCCCCTCGAAGGCTCTGCTACGCCTCAGCCTCTTCGGTGAAGTTGCGGGTGCGGTTCGGGTCCACCGGGATGCCCGGGCCGGTGTTCGTCGAAATCGTCACCTTCTTGAGGTAGCGGCCCTTCGCGGTCGAGGGCTTCACACGCAGGATCTCGTCCAGCGCGGCGCCGTAGTTCGCCGCCAGCTTCTTCTCGTCGAAGGAGGCCTTGCCGATCACGAAGTGCAGGTTGGCCTGCTTGTCGACGCGGAAGTTGATCTTGCCGCCCTTGATGTCGTTGACCGCCTTGGTCACATCGGGGGTGACGGTGCCGGTCTTCGGGTTCGGCATGAGCCCACGCGGGCCCAGCACGCGCGCGATGCGACCCACCTTGGCCATCTGGTCCGGGGTGGCGATCGCGGCGTCGAAGTCCAGCCAGCCGCCCTGGATGCGCTCGATCAGGTCCTCGGCGCCCACGGCGTCCGCACCGGCGGCCTCGGCCTCGATGGCCTTGTCGCCGACCGCGAACACGATGACGCGGGCGGTCTTACCGGTGCCGTACGGCAGGTTCACGGTGCCGCGCACCATCTGATCGGCCTTGCGGGGATCGACACCGAGACGGATCGCGACCTCGACGGTGGCGTCGGTCTTGGTGGTGGCGGTCTCCTTCGCCAGCTTGGCGGCCTCCAGCGGGGAGTACAGCTGCGACTGGTCGACCTTGGCGGCCGCCTCGAGATAAGCCTTGCTTCGTTTTGCCATGATTCTCTGTCCTTGTCTCAGTTCAGAAGTGGTACGGGACTGGCCGTCCCTCCCACGGATCCCGGCACACCCGAAACTCATGTTCCCGGCGTGACACCCGAAACTCATGTTCCCGGCATGCTTTTGGCCGGGATCACTCGGTGACGGTGATACCCATCGAGCGGGCGGTGCCCGCGATGATCTTCGCCGCCGCGTCGATGTCGTTGGCGTTCAGGTCTTCCTGCTTGGTCTTGGCGATCTCGCGGACCTGGTCCATGGAGACCGTGGCGACCTTGTTGCGGTGCGGCTCCGGCGAGCCCTTCTGCACACCGGCGGCCTTGAGCAGCAGCTTGGCGGCGGGCGGGGTCTTCAGCTTGAAGCTGAACGAGCGGTCTTCGAAGACCGTGATCTCGACCGGGATGACGTTGCCGCGCTGCGACTCGGTCGCGGCGTTGTACGCCTTGCAGAACTCCATGATGTTGACGCCGTGCTGACCCAGCGCCGGGCCGACCGGCGGAGCCGGGTTGGCCTGGCCGGCCTGGATCTGGAGCTTGATGAGCCCAGCGACCTTCTTCTTCTTCGGGGGCATCTTTCTTCCTTGGTTAGGTTCCTTACGGACTTCCGTAAGCCTTCTCCGGGACGCGCGCGAAGGGAGGGGCCGATCGCAGGGATCGCCGCCGAAAACCTAAGCGCAACCCGGCAAGTCTAGTAGCAGGTCGTCCGGGGGCCACGAGCGCCCCCGGAGTCGATCAGATCTTGGCGACCTGAGTGAACGCGAGTTCGACCGGGGTCTCGCGGCCGAAGATGGAGACCAGCACCTTCAGCTTCTGCTGCTCGGCATTGACCTCGGAGATGCTGGCCGGCAGCGTGGCGAACGGACCGTCCATGACGGTGACCGACTCGCCGACCTCGAAGTCGACCTCGATGGTCGGCTTGGGGGCGATATCGACGGCGGCCTCGCCCGCGGCACCGGAGGCGGCGGCCGCGGCGGCGGGCTTCTTCTGCTGCTGCTCGGCGGGGACCAGGAACTTCACCACGTCGTCGATGGTCAGCGGCGAGGGCCGGGAGGTGGCGCCGACGAAACCGGTGACGCCCGGGGTGTTGCGCACCGCGCCCCACGACTCGTCGTTGAGGTCCATGCGGACCAGGATGTAGCCCGGCAGCACCTTGCGCTGCACGTTCTTGCGCTGGCCGTTCTTGATCTCGGTGACCTGCTCGGTCGGCACCTCGACCTGGAAGATGTAGTCCTCGAGGCCCAGGTTCTGCACGCGGGTCTCGAGATTGGCCTTCACCTTGTTCTCGTAACCGGCGTAGGAGTGGATGACGTACCAGTCGCCGGGGGCGCGCCGCAGCGCGGACTTCATCTCCGCGACCGGATCGGAAGGGGCGTCGTCAGCGACGGGCTCCGCAGCCGGCGCGGAGTCCTCGACGGTCTCCTCGGCGATGGGCTCGGCCACCGCGTCGTCGACCGGGAACTCGTCGTGTGTGCCGTTCTCCGGGGTGCTCACTGGGCACTCGCTTCCTGTGTCGTCAACTAACATCCTCTGCGCGCCGGAGGTGAATCCGGCGGGTGGTGCCGCCTCCTTGTTCGGGACGGTGACCGGCGCCGATGGTCAGCTAGCCGAACAGCCAGTTGACACCCTTGATCAACGCCAGATCCAGTCCGGCGATGAACGCGACCGTGAAGACCACGAACACCAAGACCACGCTCGTATAGGTGACCATCTGCTTGCGGTTGGGCCAGATCACCTTGCGCAGTTCCGCGATCACCTCTCGCAGGAACCTCACCAGGCGCTTGAACGGATTACCGCCGCGCCCGGCCTTCTTCTTGTCGGCCGTCCGGTCCGTCTTGCGCGCGACCTGGGGCCGATCGATGGTGGCGACCGCACCGGTATCGGCCTCGGACGAGGTACGAGCCCGTCGAGCCGAGCGCTTACCGCTCGGTCGGACGCTCACGGCGGTGCCATCGTCCTCGGCGTCGTGTGCGCCGTGGCGAGTGTCTCGCTCGTCGCTCACGTCGATCCTCTTCTCTCGTCGCTGGCATCCAGTGCAGGGGCGACAGGACTTGAACCTGCAACCTGCGGTTTTGGAGACCGCTGCTCTGCCAATTGAGCTACGCCCCTTTGGCTGGACGTCTGTGGGTTATCCAGCACCATATTCTGTTCAGTTGTATGGGGACCACATAACATGCGCGCCGCCCATTCAGAGCAGCGCGCAGCGGCTGGTGACCCCAGATTCCCGAGTGTACGTTACCGCCCCATCCGACCGCCAATCGGGGATGTTTTCGCTGTCAGGCGAGTTGCACTGTGGCCGTGGCACGCCCGAAGATGCGGCGCCCCTCGGACTTCGCCGTGATGGCGACGACGGCGGTGCGGGTCTGCGGGTCCATCGACTTCACCTTGCCGGTGTATTCGATCTCCGCGGGCGCGTCGGCGGGCACGTACACCATGGAGGTGAAGCGAACGTTGTACTCCTTGACCGCGCCCGGATCGCCCAGCCACGAGGTGACGAAGCCGCCGCCCAGGCCCATGGTGAGCATGCCGTGCGCGACCACGTT
Source organism: Nocardia terpenica (assembly GCF_013186535.1). NCBI lineage: Bacteria > Bacillati > Actinomycetota > Actinomycetes > Mycobacteriales > Nocardiaceae > Nocardia > Nocardia terpenica. Next base: position 502,711 of record NZ_JABMCZ010000003.1, on the reverse strand, counting down.
GTCCAGGCCGACCCGCTTCACCATCTCGTCGCTCCAGTGAATCGGGTTGGGGTCGCCGGAGACTCCCGCGTAGTTCACCAGGTCGCCGCGGGTGAGCTGCACGATCCGCGTCGGCAGCTCGTCGCCCTCGGAGACGTCCTCGAAGCGGAGGGCGTGCTTGCTCGGCGCGACCGCCGGGGCGGTGGCGGCGGGAAGGGACTCGCTCACCGGGGCGACCGTGCGCGGGCGGTGGTCCGGCGGCGCGATGCCGCCCTGCATCAGCACGTTGCGCGCGATGTCGCGCAGGTTCGGGTCGATGTCGACGCCGCTGCGACCGGCCAGCGTGGTGTAGGTGGTGAGGACCAGCTCGTCGCGCGAGGTGACGATGTTCTTGGTGACGATCATGTCGGCGCCGCCCGGGGCCTGCCGGAACGAGTGCAGGTAGACGTCGCAGACCAGCTGATCGCCGACCTGGATCGGGCGGTGGAATTCCAGCGTCTGGTCGGCCTGCATGATCTGGCTCAGGTCGTAGCCGGTGACGACCTTCTCGAAAAGCTTGGTCTGGGCCAGGATTCCGACCAGGGAGATGAAGGTCAGCGGCGCCAGCAGGCCGTTGTAGCCGTACTGCTGGGCGAGGTTCTCGTCCCAGTGCACGGGGTGGTAGTCCTGCACGGCGCGGGCGTACTCGCGCACCTTCTCGCGGCCGACCTCGTAGTAGTCGTCCACGCGGTAGTGATGGCCGACCATGGCCGCGGCGTGGGCGGCGGGGTCGAAGGCTTCGTCCGTTTCGATCGCTTCGGCTTCGGTGTTGATTGTCACGGAAGGCTGTCCCTATCTGACCCCGCTACCGGAGTCGGCGGAGCGCTCACTACCGCACTTACACCAAGTGCCGGAGCGGGTGATACCTGCTCCGGCACGATCCCTACGCGGCAGCTTGCACGCGAGGAGAAGTTAGCGAGATTCGCGGTGCGCCCGGTGCGTGCCGCAGTTCGGGCAGAACTTCTTCAGCTCCAGCCGATCCGGGTCGTTCCGGCGGTTCTTCTTGGTGATGTAGTTGCGGTGCTTGCACTGCTCGCAGGCCAAGGTGATCTTTGGCCGGACATCGGTGGACTTCGCGGCCACGATATGCCTTCTTTCCGGTCAACCTAGAGGGTCAATCAGTATGGGTAGCGATGGCCGGACTCGAACCGGCGACACAACGATTATGAGTCGTTTGCTCTACCGCCTGAGCTACACCGCCTTACATGCGCGGTATGCGGAGGCAACGGCCCCGGTCTTGGAGTGCCGAGTCGGTCACCACCGGCAATCCGGCGAGCCCCCTAACGGAATCGAACCGTTGACCTTTTCCTTACCATGGAAACGCTCTGCCGACTGAGCTAAGGGGGCATGACTACAACCGCTCCGAGTCACGATCGCTCGCACCCGGGGCGCCGAAGCCTTGAACGAGGTTACACATACACCCGGCGTTGCTCCAAACCGGCTGTTCAGAGCCGGTTTTCAGAACCGACGGCGGTAGTGGGCCGGAAGCGACGACCCGCAACCCGGAAGCAACTGCCCCCTGCGGACCCCTTGCAAACAAATGACCCCTGTGGACGAAGTCCACAGGGGCCGTGAGGTGGCACGTGAAGGATTCGAACCTCCGAAGCTTTCGCGGCTGATTTACAGTCAGCTCCCTTTGGCCACTCGGGCAACGTGCCGTACCCGCGCTGTTCGAGCGCGCTGAGAAGGATACAACGAACCCGGGTGCGAGATGCAAACCAGCTGGCTACCGGGGTGCCGGGCGACTAACGTCGGCCCGCCGGGGTAGAACTGCTGCGATAGCAACCCAGCCCGTCAGACAGGAGCGCAGTGTGGCCGATTCGTCATTCGATGTCGTCAGCAAGGTCGATCGTCAGGAGGTCGACAACGCGCTGAACCAGGCGGCCAAGGAGCTGAACACCCGCTACGACTTCCGCGGTACCGGCGCGAGTATCGAATGGTCCGGCGAGGAGAAGATCGTGTTGTCGGCCGAGTCGGAGGACCGGGTCAAGGCGGCGCTGGAGGTCTTCAAGGAGAAGCTGATTCGCCGCGACATCTCGCTGAAGGCCTTCGACGCCGGCGACCCGCAGGCGTCCGGAAAGGTGTACAAGATCACAGGAAATCTGGTGCAGGGCATCTCCCCGGACAATGCGAAGAAGATCGCCAAGAAGATTCGCGACGAGGGTCCCAAGGGCGTGAAGGCCCAGATCCAGGGCGAGGAGCTGCGCGTCAGCGGCAAGAAGCGCGACGATCTGCAGGCCGTCATCGCGCTGCTGAAGAACGGCGATTTCGACGTCGCCCTGCAGTTCGTGAACTACCGGTAGTTCCGGGGACCCCCGGCCATCTGCTCCAGGCGGGCGATCCGGTCCGCCATCGGCGGGTGGGTGGAGTACCACCGCGCCATCCGGTCGCCGGTGCGGAACGGGTTGGCGATCATCAGGTGTGACTGGGCGGTGAGCTGCGGCTCCGGCGGCAGGGGGGCCGCCTGGGTGCCGCGCTCGAGCTTGCGCAGGGCCGAGGCCAGCGCGAGCGGGTCACCGGTGAGGGTCGCCCCGTCCTGATCGGCCTGATATTCGCGGGAGCGGGACACGGCCAGCTTGATGAGCGTGGCGGCGATCGGGCCGAGCAGCGAGACCAGCAGCACGCCGATGATGTTGGGGCCCTCCCCGTTACGGTTGCCGCCACCGAAGGCGGTCGCGAAGAAGGCCAGGTTGGCCAGGCCGGAGATGACCGCGGCCAGCGCACCGGCGACCGAGGAGATCAGGATGTCGCGGTTGTAGACGTGCGAGAGCTCGTGCCCGAGCACCGCCCGCAGCTCCCGCTCGTCGAGGATCTGCAGGATGCCGCTGGTGCAGCAGACCGCCGCGTGTCGCGGACTGCGGCCGGTGGCGAAGGCGTTGGGGGCGTTGGTCGGGCTGATGTACAGCCGGGGCATGGGTTGGCGGGCGGCGGTCGCGAGTTCGCGCACGATCCGGTACATGACCGGCGCCTCCAGCTCGGAGACCGGCTGCGCGTGCATGGCCCGCAGCGCGAGCCTGTCGCTGTTGAAGTAGGCGTAGGCATTCATGCCGACGGCCAGCAGAATCGCGAGCAGCAGAATGGCCGGACTGCGGAACATCGCCCCGGCGACCACGATCAGCGCCGACAGACCCACCATCAGCCCGAAGGTTTTCAGTCCGTTCGCATACCCCTGCCCGTGCATCGCACCTGCCTCGCTCGGTTGCATTACACCAGGTCAACGAAGGAAGCGAGACCTGAGTTCCGAGGACTATCCCACGCGTTCGATGGTGTAGCGGACCAGCTGTTCGAGGGCGTCGTTGGCCGGGCCGGGGGGGAGGGCGGACAGTTCGGCGTGGGCGATGTCGGCGTAGCCGTGCAGTTTTTCCTTGGCCAGCACCATGCCGCGGGAGCGGGACAGCAGGTCCAGGGCCTCGGTGACCTCGGCGTCGGTTTGCAGGGGGTGGGCCAGCAGCTTGCGCAGTCGGTCGCCCTCGGCGCCCTCGTCGCGCAGCGCGTACAGCACCGGCAGGGTGTGTACGCCCTCGCGCAGATCGGTGCCGGGGGTCTTGCCCGACTGCTCGGAGACCGAGGAGATATCGATGATGTCGTCGGAGATCTGGAAGGCGGTGCCGACCGCGTCGCCGAGGCGGGCCAGCCGCTCCACGTGCTCGGGGTCCGCGCCGGAGAAGGTGCCGCCGAACCGGCCCGCGGCGGCGATCAGCGAACCGGTCTTCTCCCACACCACCCGCAGGTAGTGCTCGACCGGATCCTGGGATTGCTTGGCGCCCAAGGTCTCTCGCATCTGGCCGGTGACCAGCTCGGCGAAGGTCTCGGCGATGGTGCGCACCGCCTCGTGGCCGAGGGTGGACACCAGGCGGGAGGCGTGCGCGAACAGGTAGTCCCCGGCGAGGATGGCGACGCTGTTGCTCCAGCGCGAGTTCACGCTGACCGCGCCGCGCCGCATCGACGCCTCGTCCATCACGTCGTCGTGGTACAGCGTGGCCAGGTGCACCAGCTCCACCACGGTGCCGGCGGTGACCAGATCGGGGTCGGTCGGGCGCGGGCCGAGCTGTCCGGTGAGGATGGTGAACAGCGGGCGAAATCGCTTGCCTCCGGCCTTCGCCAGGTGCAGCGCCGCCTCCTGCAGGAACTCCTCGCCCTCGGAAAGCTCACTGACCAGCAGCTTCTCGACGTCTTCGAGGCCGTTGCGGACGGTCGCCGCCAGCTCGGGGTCGCCGAGATCCACCCCGGCGACCACCGTGTCGCTGTCGCTCACAGCCGATATGCTCATACCGTCTCCCAATGCCGCGTCCGTCCCCACACCGAAGAACCTAGCGTGTCGACTCCGCGGCTCCCATGAACACCATCACTCTGGGACGAATCAGACACTCGGCGGATGGGGGAATCGACACCCCTCGGACGGGGCTGCCAGTATTGATCTCATGGTTGCATCGGATGGCACCGCGGCGACGGACGCGCTGCCCGCGCGAGTGGACGTGCTGGTGGTGGGCGCGGGACCCGCGGGTTCGGCGGCGGCCGCCTGGGCGGCGCGAGCGGGCCGCGACGTGCTGCTCGTCGATGCGGCGGTCTTCCCCCGCGACAAGACCTGCGGCGACGGGCTGACCCCGCGCGCCACGGCGGAACTGGAACAGCTCGGCCTCGCCGAGTGGGTGCGGGCGCACACGGTCAATCGCGGGCTGCGCATGTGCGGTTTCGGGCGGGAGGTCGAACTGCCCTGGCCCGGGGGTTCGTTCCCCACCTACGGAAGTGCCGTCCCCCGTACCGAACTCGACGACAAGCTGCGCGAGACCGCGATCAAGTCGGGGGCGCGGGCCATCGATGGCGTCCGGGTGCTGGACGTGCTGCGCGACGGCGACCGGGTCACCGGGGTGACCGTACGCACCGACGCCGGGGTGCGCGAGATCGGTTGCCGCGTCCTGATCGTCGCCGACGGGGTGCGCTCGCCGATCGGAAAGCTGCTGGGGCGCACCTGGCATCGCCGCTTCGCCTACGGCGTGGCCGCGCGCGCCTACATCACCTCGGCGCGCAGCGACGACGAGTGGATCACCTCGCACCTGGAGCTGCGCGACGCCGACGGCGGCATGGTGCCGGGCTACGGCTGGGTGTTCCCGCTCGGCAACGGCGAGGTGAACATCGGCGTCGGCTCGCTGGCGACCGAGCGGCGCCCCTCCCATGTCGCGCTGAAACCGCTACTGCAACACTATGTTTCGCTGCGGCGGCCGGAGTGGCAGCTCGAGGGCGAGGCGCGCGCGATCACCTCGGCGCTGCTGCCGATGGGCGGTGCGGTCTCGAATGTGGCCGGGCGCAACTGGGCGCTGGTCGGCGACGCCGCGGGGTGTGTGAATCCGCTCAACGGCGAGGGCATCGACTACGGGCTCGAGGGCGGGCATCTGCTGGCGGACCTGCTCGACGAGCCGGATCTGACCGCGGTGTGGCCGGATCTGCTGCGCGCCCGCTACGGCCGCACCTTCTCGGTCGCGCGCCGGATCGCCGCGCTGGCCACCCATCCGCGCATGGTGCCCACCGGCGGTCCGCCGGTGATGCGGTCGAAGTTCTTGCAGCACACCGCCGTTCGGGTAATGGGCAATCTGGTGACCGACGACGACGCCGATCTGGTCGCCCGCACCTGGCGGGCCGCGGGCCGGACGTCGCTGCGGTTCGACGCGCCGCGGCCGTTCTCCTGATGGACGCGCGGTCGGTGCCCGAGGACCTGCTGCCGCATCTGCGCCGGGCCCGGGATCTGGCCGACCGCCACTACGCCGAACCGCTCGATCTGGACGGGCTGGCCGCCGCGGCGGGGGTGTCGAAGTATCACTTCCTGCGCTGTTTCGCGGCGACCTACGGCCGCACGCCCGCGCTGTATCTGGCCGAGCGCCGCATCGAGCGCGCGCAGGATCTGTTGCGCGCCACCAACATCACGGTCACCGAGGCGTGCGTGCTGGTCGGCTACAGCAGCCTGGGGTCGTTCAGCCGCAAGTTCACCGAGCTGGTGGGCATGTCGCCGTCGGCCTACCAGGCCAAGTTCGCCGCGGACGGGGCGCCGCGGATCCCCGGGTGCTACGTGTTCATGCACGGGCTGTCGGACCGCAGGCGTGCCGAGTAGTTTCGCAATTTTCGAGAAGCACGGCCGGGTCGCCGAGAATTAGCCTCTGCGCATGGCAATCACCAACGTTTCCCTGGTCACCATCTACGTGAACGACCAGGACGAGGCGAAGAACTGGTACATCGACAAGCTCGGGTTCGTGGAGACCACGGACATCACCATGGGCGACAACGGTTTCCGATGGGTAACCGTCGCGCATCCCGAGCATCCGGAACTGGAGGTGACGCTGATGGTGCCGGGCCCGCCGCTGGACGCGCACCTGGCCGAGGCCATCCGGCGCTCGATGGCGAACGGCACGCACGGGGCGCTCGGCCTGGCCACCGACGACTGCCACAAGACCTTCGAGGAACTGACCGCCAAGGGCGTGGAATTCGTGCAGCCGCCCGCGGAACGCCCCTACGGGGTGGAGGCGATCATCCGGGACAACTCCGGGAACTGGCTCGTGATCGTCGAGCAGCACGAGTACGACGGCGGGGCGTTCGGCCCCGGTGCGGATTCGGCCCGCGGGTAGGGCACGCGGAAGCGAGCCCGGGTAGGGCTCGCTTCCGCGGTGCGGTCGGATCAGGCGTCGGCGGTGGCCAGCCAGCTTTCGATGAACTTGCGCTCGCTGTTCACCACGCGGTGCTGCAGTTGCTCGGCGAGCGGTTCGATGGCGGCGCCGACCAGCGGCACCTTGACCTCCACGGTGCCCGCGACCTCGATCTCCGAGCCTTCGGCGGTGGAACGCATCTCGTAGGTGCCGCTCATCTCGGTCGTGATGCCCGTGGTGTTGCCCACGAAGGTGCCGCGGGCGGTGTCGTCCCGCAGCGGACCCCAGTCGTCGGTGCGCTCGAGCACGAGTTCGTTCTTGAGCACCTTGCTCACGACCGCGGGAATCTTGTCCTGGCTGGCCCGTTCGGTCATCCGGATGCGGATGGTGTCGGGGCCTTCGGGGTGCGACAGGTCCAGGGTCGCGGTCTCCGCGCCGGAGAACCTGGCCTGCCAGAGTTCGTCGTTGGTGATCGCCCGGTGAAGCTCTTCTACCGAGACGCTGTATGACACGGTGAAGCTGAATTTTCGGGACATGGGCGCACACGCTATCGGAGCCGTGTCCTAGCCTGGAGCAGTGTCGGAAACCACGCAGTCTGATCGCCGGTCCGGGCGTGCCGGAGACCGCCGCTCGACTCGCTTGCGGCGCACCAGGATCGGGGTCGTGATCGCCGCGGCGACGGTGAGCGTGCTGGCGGTGCTGCTGGTGCTGGCTGCCTGGCGCGACGACCTGCTCATCAGCTCGAACAAGGGCGTGACCAGTGCCGAGGTGCTGTCGGCGGGCCGATTGCGCTCGGCGGTCACCTATGTCACGCCCGATGGTGTCACGCACAATCCGAAGGTGGGCGTGCTCTATCCCACCCGGCTCACCGCCGGCGAACGCATCAATGTCGAGTACAGCAAGAAGGATCCGGAGTTGGTGCGGGTCGCCGGTCGCGACGCCCGGGTGGCGATCATCCCGGCGCTGTCGGTGATCGTGGTGGCGTGGGGGGTGGCGCTACCGGCGCTGTGGCTGATCCGGAGGTTCGAGCGGCGCAGGTGACGCGTCGTGGAGTGTTCGCCGGATCTTCGCGTGGGTGTTACACGGGCTTGGCGGCTCGGCGTGCCGTGGTGCGCACACTCGAATTGTGCGAGTAGCGATAGTCGCGGAGTCGTTTCTGCCGAATATGAACGGCGTCGTGAACTCCGTGCTGCAGGTGCTCGATCACCTGGAGCGGCACGGACACGAGGCACTGGTCATCGCGCCGGATACCCCGCGTGGACTGCCGCCGGCGCCGCGCGAGCACGGACGCTTCCCGGTGGTGCGGGTGCCCGCGGTGATGGTGCCCAGGATCAGTTCGCTGCCGGTGGGGTTGCCGCAGCCGGGCATCACCGCGGCGATCGACGACTTCGATGCCGACGTGGTGCATCTGGCCTCGCCGTTCCTGCTGGGCGCGGGCGGGGTGGCGGCGGCGGTGCGGCTGGATCTGCCCGCGGTGGCGATCTATCAGACCGATGTGGCCGGATTCGCCAAGAGCTACGGGCTGGGCCCGGCGCGCCGGGCCGCGTGGGCCTGGACGCGCCGCATCCACGAGCGCGCCGCGCGCACCCTGGCGCCGTCCACGGCCGCCGCGGAAGACCTTGCGCAGCACGGCATTCCGCGGGTGCACCGGTGGGCGCGCGGGGTCGACATCGGCCGCTTCACCCCGTCCGAGCGGCAGGCCGGGCTGCGGGCGGACTGGTCGCCGCAGGAGAAGCTGATCGTCGGATTCGTCGGGCGGTTGGCCCCGGAGAAGCATGTGGAGCGGCTGGCGGCGCTCGCCGACGATCCGGACATCCAGCTGGTGGTGGTCGGCGACGGCCCGGATCGGGCGCGGCTGGCCCGGCTGCTGCCGACGGCGGTATTCACCGGCGAGCTCGGCGGGGCCGAGCTGGCGCGGGCGTACGCGAGCCTCGACGTGATGGTGCATCCCGGCGAGCACGAGACGTTCTGCCAGGGCGTGCAGGAGGCGCTGGCCTCCGGGCTGCCGGTGATCGGCCCGGACGCCGGTGGTCCGCGCGATCTGATCGCCCACTGCCGCAACGGCTATCTGCTGCCGGTGGATCGCTTCACCGAGCTGCTTCCCAGTGCCGTTGCGGCGCTGCGTGATCCGCAGCTTCGGGCCCGATTCGCCACCGCCGCACGCAAATCCGTGCTGCATCGCACCTGGCCCGCCATCTGCACCGAACTGCTCGGGCACTACGCGGAGGTCATCGGCACCGACCGGGAGAGCCTGTACCGCACCGCATAACCCCCGGCGTCGGATCCCGGCGCGGGGTCAGCGCAGCCCCTGATCGCGGTCGCGATCGAAGTTGTGGTCGAGGCTGCGACCGTTGCCGGGCTGGTCGTCGGGGTCGTTGTCGGGCGGCGGCATGTGGCAGAAGATGCTGCTGGGGTCGTAGATCGGGCACATCGGTGTGCCGGGTTGGGCGGCCGCCGCGCCGGCGCCGATCACGGAACCGGCGAGGACGGTGGCGGCCGATAACGCTGCGAGTCTTTTCATCCGCATGGCGAGACTCCTCTGCCGTGGGCGAATACTCTGCTGCTACCTCATTTTATTCGACCTCGGCCAGGAATTTCGTCATCAGGGTCGCCCATTCGTCGGGCCGTTCGGCGAAGGGGAGGTGGCCGGTGGGGAGTTCGGCGGTGCGGGCGGTGGGGATGCCGGTGGCCACCTCGTATTGGACCGACGGGGGGACGAGCAGGTCGGCGGTGGTGACGACGACCAGGGCGGGCACCTGGATTCGGGCGAGTTCGGCGCGGGTGTCGACGCGGCCGCCGAGGTCGGCCTGGTCGGCGGTGCCGGTGGGGAAGGTGCGCTCGGCCTCCTGGAGCATGGCCGACAGTTCCTGCGGCGCAAAGGTTTCCAGCCGCTCGGCGCTCCAGGCCACGGTTTGCATGAACCGGGCGAGCAGGTCGTGGCGGCCGGAGCGGTACAGCTCGCGCCACAGTTGCAGCAACAGCAGCATGCGGTTGTCGGGGCGGGCGAAGGGCGCGGTCAGGATCAGCGCCCTCACCCGCTCCGGGTAGCGCGTGGCGATGCGCACCGCGACGGAGGTGCCCAGCGAATAGCCGATGACCGCGAAGCGCTCGTGCCCCTCGGCGGCCGCGGCGGCGACCAGTTCGTCGGCCAGCGCGTCGAGTTCCAGGGGCGCGAGCGCCGGGGCGGACTCCCCCGCGCCCGGGTAGTCCGCGCCGATGACGGTGTGCCCTTCGGCCAGCGCGTCCAGGACGGGGCCGTAATTGGGGCGGACGCCGCCGCCCGCGCCGTGTGCGAGCAGGACGGCCGGGCCGCTGCCGAGCACGGTGCGGGCCAGGGTGGGGCGAACAGGCGTGGGGCTCACGGGCACTCCTCGTTTGTTTAGCGGTCGCTACAGAACAGACCATAACACGCTCTGTAGCGATCGCTATACAATCGGTCGGGTGAGCAGAACCGCAGGCAGGCCGCGTGGCTTCGATCGGCAGCAGGCGCTGGAGCAGGCGCTGCGGCTGTTCTGGCGGCACGGCTACGAGGCGACGCCGATCTCGACGCTGGTCGAGACCATCGGCGTGAAGCCGCCGAGCCTGTACGCGGCGTTCGGGGACAAGCGGGCGCTGTTCTCGGCCGCGGTGCGGCACTATCAGCAGACCTACGGCGCGTTCACCGAACGGGCGCTCGCCGAGGAGCCGACCGCCCATGCCGCGCTGCGCAGGCTGCTGTTCGACGCCGCCGCCGATTACGCCGACCCGAGCCATCCGCCCGGCTGCATGATCATTACCGCGGCCACCAACTGCACCCCGGCCGCCGACGACGTGCGGGCCGAACTGCGGGCACTCCGCGAGGCCACCAAAACGGCCTTCCGCGAAAAGATTTCGGCCGATATCGACGCCGGGCGACTGCCCGCGGACACCGACGCCGACGGGCTGGCGAGCTTCTACGCGGCCACCGTGCAGGGCATGTCGGTGCAGGCGTGCGACGGGGCCGACCGGTCCGAACTGAAGCGCATTGCCGAGCACGCCCTGGCCGCCTGGCCGAGATAGTGTCTGGGACGTGGCGAAGACAGAGTCGTTCCGGGCCTCCCTGGACAAGCAACCGCACGAGGTGGCGTCGATGTTCGACGGGGTCGCCGAGCGGTACGACCTCACCAATACCGTGATCTCCGCAGGGCAGGACCGGTACTGGCGCTGGGCGACCCGGCGGGCGCTGGGGCTGCGGCCGGGCGAGCGGGTGCTGGACCTGGCCGCCGGGACCGGGGTGTCGACGCTGGAATTCGGCAAGTCCGGCGCCTACTGCGTCGCCTCCGACTTCTCCAAGGGCATGCTCGAGGCCGGGCGGCACCGCAGGGTGCCGATGGTGGCCGGGGACGCCACCGCGCTGCCGTTCGCGGACGAGGTGTTCGACGCGGTCACCATCTCCTACGGGCTGCGCAATGTCTCCGAATCGGACGCGGCGCTGCGCGAGATGCTCCGGGTGACCAAGCCCGGCGGGCGGCTCGTGGTCGCGGAGTTCTCCACACCGGTGTTCGGGCCGTTCCGCACCGTCTACATGGAGTATCTGATGCGGGCGCTGCCGCGGGTGGCGCGCGCCGTGAGCAGCAATCCGGACGCCTACGTCTATCTGGCCGAATCCATTCGGGCGTGGCCGAATCAGCGGCAGCTGGCGCTGCGCATCGCCGACGCCGGATGGTCGGCGGTGCAGTGGCGCAATCTCACCGGCGGGATCGTCGCGCTGCATCGGGCGTACAAGCTGCAGTAGCGTCCGGTGATATCGATCACTCCTCACAACCGCCGGTCACGGCTGTGCGGAGCTTCGTCACCTGGCGATAACGTTCGGTAAATCCGGTGCAATCGCGGGTCGAGATGATCGGCTCATGCCGGAAACAGTTTCGGGTCGCGGTTCCACGACCACCGCCACGACGTGCTCGTACTGCGGTGTCGGCTGCGGGATCACGGTCGAGACCGGCATCGGCGAGCACGGCGCACCGGTCATCGCGAAGGTGCGCGGCGACAAGCTGCACCCGGTCAATGCCGGACGCCTGTGCACCAAGGGCGCCACCCACGCCGAGCTGATGCGCGCACCCGGCCGGATGACCACCGCCCACCTGCGCCCCGCCCGCGGCCAGGCCCCCACCCCGGTCCCGGTCGACGACGCCGTCCGCGCCGCCGCCGAGCGGTTGCGCGCGATCGTCGAGGAGCACGGACCCGACGCCGTCGCCCTCTACGTTTCGGGGCAGATGTCGCTGGAGTCGCAGTATCTGGCGACCAAGCTGGCCAAGGGCTATCTGCGCACCATCCACATCGAGGCCAACTCCCGGCTGTGCATGGCCAGCGCGGGCACCGGATACAAGCAGTCGCTGGGCGCGGACGGCCCGCCCGGCTCCTACGACGACATCGACCACGCCGACCTGTTCTTCGTGATCGGCGCGAATATGGCCGACTGTCATCCGATCCTGTTCCTGCGCATGGCCGATCGCCGCAAGGCGGGCGCGCGACTGATCGTGGTGGACCCGCGGCGCACCGAAACCGCCACGCACGCCGACCTTTTCCTACAGATCGCGCCCGGCACCGATCTGGCGCTGCTGAACGGGCTGCTGCACCTGCTGCTCGAAAACGGGGACATCGACAAGGATTTCATCGCCGAGCACACCGAGGGCTGGGCGGCCATGCCGGAGTTTTTGGCCGACTATCCCCCGGCCCGGGTCGCCGAGCTCACCGGCCTCGCCGAGGCCGACATCCGCACCGCGGCACGCTGGATCGGCGAGGCGGGCGAGTGGATGTCGCTGTGGACGATGGGTCTCAACCAGTCCACGCACGGCACCTGGAACACCAACGCGCTCTGCAATCTTCATCTGGCGACGGGCGCGATCTGCCGCACCGGCAGCGGGCCGTTCTCGCTGACCGGGCAGCCGAATGCCATGGGCGGCAGGGAGATGGGCTACATGGGGCCGGGCCTGCCCGGGCAGCGCAGCACGCTCTCCCCCGCCGACCGCGCCTTCGTCGAGACCGCCTGGGGCCTCGAGCCCGGCACCATCCGCGCCGAGGCCGGGCCGGGCACCATCGAGATGTTCCGCGGCCTGGCCGAGGGCCGGATCAAGGCGTGCTGGATCATCTGCAGCAATCCCGTTGCCACCGTGGCGAATCGCAAGACGGTCATCGCCGGGCTGGAGGCGGCCGAGCTGGTGATCGTGCAGGACGTCTACACCGAGACCGCCACCACCGCCTACGCCGACGTGCTGCTGCCCGCCACGCTGTGGACGGAATCGGAAGGGGTGATGGTGAATTCGGAGCGCACGGTCTCGCTGCTGGGGCGCGCGGTGGACCCGGTCGGCGAGGCCCGGCCGGACTGGCGGCTGATCGCCGACGTCGCCACCGCCATGGGCTTCGACGGCTTCGACTTCGCCTCCAGCGCCGAGGTTTTCGACGAGATCCGCGGTTTCGCCAATCCGGCCACGGGTTACGACCTGCGCGGCATCGACTACGACGCGTTGCGCGCGGGACCGATGCAGTGGCCGTGCCCCGATTCGGACCGGCGGCGCAACCCGATTCGCTATCGCAACGACGGCGTGAGCCAACACCCGTTCGTCGACGCGGACGGCCATCGGCCCGCACTGGCATTCGCCACTCCCAGTCGACGCGCGGTGTTCTGGCCGCGCCCGCACCTGGCGCCGGACGAGATGCCGGACGACGATTACCCGTTCGTGCTCAATACCGGCCGCCTGCAGCATCAGTGGCACACCATGACCAAGACGGGCCGGATCGACAAGCTCACTCGGCTGGACGGGAAACCGTTCCTGGAGATCCATCCGGGCGATGCCGAGCGGTTGGCGGTGCGCGACGGCGATCAGATCGAGATCGCCTCGCGCCGCGGGCGGGCGGTGCTGCCGGTGCTGGTCAGCGATCGGGTCCTGGTCGGCAACACGTTCGCGCCGTTCCACTGGAACGACGAGCAGGGCGAGTACCTGACCGTGAACGCCGTGACCAACGACGCCGTCGACGCGGATTCGCTGCAGCCGGAATTCAAGGTGTGCGCGGTGGCGCTGCGCCGGGTGGCGGCGGTCCCGGAACCGGAGACCGCGCCGGGCATCGCCCTGCCCACCCGCGCACCCGCGCATCCGTTGGCCACCGTCCTCGGCCTCGATACAGCGACGACACCGACGCTCGGCGAGAGCGAGCGGGTCTACCTCGCCGGATATCTCGCGGCGTTGCAGGCGATTCCGGTGCAGGGCCAGCCGGTGCTGCCGGAGTCGGCCCCGCTGTCGGACCGGGCCCGGTCCTGGGTGAACGGGCTGCTGGCGGGCATGTACTCCCGCGCCGCCGAAACACCCACGGCCCCTGCCGATTCCGGCGCCCGCGCGATCACGGTGCTGTGGGCGTCGCAGACCGGGACCGCCGAGGAGCTGGCCACCACGGTGACCACCCGGCTGGCCGAGGCGGGGTACACGCCGCGGCTGCTGGAGATGAATTCCTGTGAGCTGACCGATCTCATCGGCGACGCCCTGGTCATCACCAGCACGTTCGGCGACGGCGGCCCGCCGGACAACGGCGCGGATTTCTGGGATCGGCTGCACGAGAGCGCGATTCGGCTGGCCGAACTGCGCTACGCGGTCTTCGCCCTCGGCGACTCCTCCTACGACGACTTCTGCGGGTACGGCCGCAAGGTCGACACCGCGCTCGCCGGGCACGGCGCGACTCGGCTGCTGCCGCGGGTGGACAGCGAACCCGATCACGATCCGCTGTCGTCGCACTGGGTCGAGGAGGTGCTGGCGGCGCTCGGCTCCGAATCCGATAGCACCGTCCCGCAATCGTTTTCGCCGCCCCCGCGCCCGCAGGCCGCGGGCCGGACCATGACGCTGTCGCGCCCGTCGGTGCGCGAGCGCACCCGGCAGCAGGCCGCGCAGTTCACCCGGAGCGCACCGCTGGCCGCGCCGCTGATCCGCAACGAACTGCTGACCCGGCCGGGCGCGGCGAAGGAGGTGCGGCAGTTCGGTTTCGACCTGTCCGACAGCGATGCCAGCTACGAGGTCGGCGACTCGCTGGGCGTCTGGCCCACCAATTCCGAAGAGCTGGTGGCGGAATGGCTCGCCGTCACCGGACTGGACGGACAGCGCCTGATCGAAATCGACGATCGCGAGCCGACCTTCGAGCAGGCCCTGCGCACCCACTACGACATCACCAGGGTCAGCCACGATCTGCTGAATTTCATCGCGGCGCACAACCCCAGCCCGCAGCTGGCCAAGCTGCTGCGCCACGACAACAACAACGAGCTGGACCAGTACCTGTGGGACCGGCAGGCCGTCGACGTGCTGCGCGACTTCCCGGTGCGCGCCGATCTCGTCGAATGGCTGGGCGCGCTGAAAAAGCTGCAGCCGCGCCAATACTCGATCTCCTCCAGTCCGCTGGTGAGCCCGCGCGAGGTGCAGCTGACGGTGGGCGTGGTGCGCTACGGCGACCCGGCCGCCCGGCGCGGCGGGGTCTGTTCGACCTATCTCGCCGACCGGGGCCGGGCGGCGGCGGTGCCGGTATTCCTGCAGCGCGCACCGCATTTCCGACCGCCGCTGGACCGGAACGCCCCGATGATCATGGTGGGGCCAGGCACCGGCATCGCGCCGTTTCGCGGCTTCCTGCAGGAGCGGCGCGCGCTGGGCTGCGGCGGCCGCAACTGGCTGTTCTTCGGCGATCAGCACGCCGCCGACAACTTCTACTACCGCGACGAGATCGAGGACATGTTCCGCTCCGGCTTCCTCACCCGGCTGGACCTGGCCTTCTCCCGCGATCAGCGGGAGCGGATCTACGTGCAGCACAAGATGATCGAGCACGGGGCGGAGCTGTGGGCCTGGCTATCGGACGGCGGTCACCTCTACGTCTGCGGCGACGCCACCCGCATGGCCGTCGACGTCGACGATGCCCTGCTGCGGATCGCCCGGGTGCACGGCAGGCTCGACGACGACGGCGCCCGCGCGTTCAAGAAGCAGCTCGTCGCCGAGAAGCGCTACGTCCGCGACGTGTACTGACCTATACCAGCGGCGGATTCAGCCGCGCGAAGTCGGGCAGGCGGTGGTACGGGTAGTGGGGATAGGGCGGGGTGACGGCGCTGGCCCGGTCCAGGCGGGCGATCTGGTCGGCATCCAGGCGCCAGCCCACCGCGCCCAGGTTCTGGCGCAGCTGGTCCTCGTTGCGGGCGCCGACGATGACCGAGGACACCGTGGGGCGCGCGAGCAGCCAGTTGAGGGCGATCTGCGGCACCGATCGCCCGGTCTCGGCGGCGATCTCGTCGAGCACGTCGACCACGTCGTAGAGCAGGTCGTCGGCGACGGGCGGCCCGGCCTCGGCGGTCCGGTGCAGGCGGCTGTCGGCCGGAGGCGGTTGGCCGCGACGGATTCTGCCGGTGAGCCTGCCCCAGCCGAGCGGGCTCCAGACCAGCGCGCCCACGCCCTGATCGTTGCCCAGCGGCATGAGCTCCCACTCGTAGTCGCGGCCGACGAGCGAGTAGTACACCTGATGGGCGACGTAGCGGGGGAAGCCGTATCGGTCCGCCGCCGCCAGCGATTTCATCAGCTGCCAGCCCGCGAAGTTGGAGGCGCCGACGTAGCGGATCTTGCCCGCGCGCACCAGATCGTGCAGGGCCGACAGCACCTCCTCCACCGGGGTGCCCGCGTCGAACGCGTGTAGCTGGAACAGGTCGAGGTAGTCGGTGCCCAGGCGGCGCAGCGACGATTCCACCGCGCCGATCAACCGGCCACGACCCGACCCGGCCTGTTGCGGCCCGGGCCCGGTGGGCAGGGATGCCTTGGTGGACAGCAGGACTCGGTCGCGGCGGCCCCGGATCGCCTCGCCCAGCACCTCTTCCGAGGCGCCGTCCGAATAGACGTCCGCGGTGTCGAACAGGGTGACCCCGGCCTCCAGGGCGATGTCGACCAGCCTGCGGGCCTGCCGCGCATCGGTGTCGCCCCAGGCCGAGAACAGTTCGCCGCGCCCGCCGAAGGTGCCCGCGCCGAAGCTCAGCGCCGGAACCAGCAGACCCGACGAACCCACGCGCCGATACTCCATGACTTACTCCTAATGGGACTGTCGTTTCATTAATAACGCCGAATGTACACTCACGGCACGGTTAACGGAACTGGAGGACCGTTATGGCATCGGACACACCCCCACCGGGCTCGCTGCGGCCGGGCGGCCGGACCGCGCGCGTGCGCGAATCGGTGCTGCGCGTCGCGGGCGACCTGCTGGCCGCGCACGGCGTCGCGCGACTGGACCTGGCCGAGGTGGCGGCGCGGGCCGGGGTCGGCAAGACCACCGTGTACCGCCGCTGGCGCACCCCGGCCGGACTCGTCGCCGACCTGCTGACCGAGATGGCGGAAACCTCACTGCCGCACGCGGATACCGGCTCGCTGCGCGGCGACCTGCGCGCCAACGCCCGCCTGGTCGCCGCGACGCTGACCGATCCCCGGCAGGGTCCGCTGTTCACATCCCTTGTCGCCGCGGCAACCTCGGACCCCGAGGCCGCCGCGGCCCTGCACCGCTTCTACGACACCCGCCTCGCCGAATGGACCCCGTGCATCGAGGCCGCCGCCACCCGCGGCGAAATACCACCCGAAACCGACCCCCGCGCAGTACTTTCCGCGGTCTCCGCACCGCTGTACTACCGCCTGCTGGCCAGCGGCGACCCCATCGACGACGACACCGCCGTCACCGCCGCCGACTCGGCCGTTCTCGCGGCCCGGGCGGGACTGTTCGCGCGGGCCGCGCGCTCCGGTTCGGATCACGCCCGGTGAGACCTGCCGCGGCCCGAGATCGACAATGCACGTGCACCGCCGCGTCGCAACCTACTCGTTAGCGGCGAAAATGGCTGGTGGGGACGAGAATTGGGAGATGAAGGGTGATCGAGTCGAGATTGTCGTGGATACCGGCGGCGCCTGCCGCAGCTATGAGATAGCCGCGACGCGGGCGGGGCGGCGGGTCGAGGTCCGGATCGTGCGCGGCGTGGTGGAGGTCAGCGAGGACACGTGAAGATAACCGGGTAACGTTCGCCGGGGTGCACCTCACCAGATCAAGCTGCAAACGAACTCCGGCACTGCGCACACTACTCAGCTCACCGGAGCAACCATGACGCTCAGCCTCGTCACACAACATCCCGACAATGTCTGCAACTTCCCGCTCAGCCGCGACCGGCGATGCGCGGCGCAAGCCGTACGTGGCGGATTCTGTGCCGACCCAAAGCATTCGGCACGTAACGCATACAACCGACGGCTGAAATGGGCCAAGGATGACAAGGCGAAGGCCGCGCAGGATTCGCGGCCCGCGAGTCGTCCGGTCACTGACGGCACCGCCGAACTTGCCGCACTCCTCACCCAGTTGCATGAGATGGCCGGAGCGGTCGCTGCCTTGATGCAGGACGCACAGACGCTAGCCGCGTCAATCTCCGATCCCGATGCGATCACCCGCGAGATCGCCGACGCCGATATGCGTGTCGCGGAGGCGAAGCTGGCGCAGGCGGCAGCAGAGAGTGCAGCAACAGTTGCGAACAACGAGCGAGACCAGGCGGTAAAGCTTTGTTCAGTCGCAACTGTCGCGGCCGATGAAGCGATCGCCGAACGCGACGCCGCAATGCGCCGTGTCGACGAAATTGCCGCCGACGCCGAGCAGCGCATCGCCGAGCTCACCACCAGCGCCGAGCAGCGCATCGCCGAGGCGTGCGCCCAGCGCGACGCCGCTCGCGAGGAGTCGGTTCAAGCGCTGCACCGCTTGCGGCAAGATGCTGCTGCCGAAGAGGCCCGGATGCGTGATGAGCTGGATACAGCTGTAGCAGCTCGTACTCGCGCAGAAGCGGAGCGCGACAACGCGAACCACCGCGCTGACAAGCTGCATACCGCGCAGATGAACGTGATCACGACCGTGCACGAACAGCGCGCTGCCGACATGGCTGCTCAACGTGAAGACGCCGCGCGTATCCGCACCGAGATGCGCAAAGACCTTGACGCCGCGCGGGCGGAGTTGGCCGAGTTGCGGAAACGTATCCGGTGAGGAGGAGATCGCCGAGCGAGTCATGTCAGGCAGCTACGGAAGACCTCGGATCAAGACATCGAACTGCGGCGCGCTGGGCCAGGGCGGGACCATAGTTCCGGCACGTCGCCATCCCCATCGTGTATATGCACGATATGCGCGAGTGTTTTTCGATTCGACAAGCAACGTTGCCCGCTGCTCCCTCCGGCCCTGTAACAATTCATCGTGCAAGGCCCGCGCGATGCCTCGGCCCTGGTGTTCGAGGCACACCATGATCTCGCTAAGCGCGAATGTGCGAGAACCGGTTTCGACTGTGAATTCGGCTAGGTCGCCGTTCTCCTCCAGCTGCGATATTTCCCACCAGGGCGTATCCGGAGCCAGCGGCCACCCCCATGCCTGACCGGCGGGTTGGCCGTTGACTCGGGCCAATACCAGTTCGAATCCATTCCCGCGGGCCGGGTCGGTGTATGCGTCGAATCTATGCATGAATTCGGTCGGCGAGTCGAACGGGTCGCCGGATGCGATGGCCTCGACGTACGACCGCCTGTAGATGTCCTCGACGACCTCGCGCAACTCACGCGCTTGCGGCGCCGTGTAGTGCTCGAACGCCAGGCTTTCGGAGAGGTGCGCGGTCACGCAGTAATGGCTTTCTGTGTGAGTGCGTCGAATTGGTCGCGGAAATCGCTCCCGGCAGCGAGTTGGTCGACAGCGATTCGGATCGGCTCGAGGACTCGCAGCGTGCGTGTGGAAGCGACCTCTGCCAGGTCGTCCAGGACCGGCAACCCCTCCTCCAATGCGCCGCTGATGTCGCCCGCCTGAGCTCTCGTGGCCGCTGACCAGGCACGTAGGTTCGTGGCGTTGCGGGCACTGCTCAGCTCGTCGGCCGTAGCGCCGTAAAGCTCGACCGAACGGGTCAGGTCTCCGATGTCTCCATAGCCACGAGCTTCGTGGCTACCAACTTCGGAATCGTTCATGAAGCGTAGCCATAGTGGGCATTCATCGATGGGCTCGAATCGAACGGCATGGTCCATCTCACGCCACGCTGTTGCGATTGCGCGAGCGAACGCCGTCCGGTCGCCGAGGACGCCATATGCTTGCGCCTCGCGTACCGCGACAAGGGCGTGGATCCGGCCTGGTGGTCGTCCCCGGAGGAGATCGCGGGCGCGGCTGACGAGTTTGAGAGCGTGGAACGGACTTCCGGTTCCATCGCGGCTGAGAGCGACGGATTGGTTTGCTGAGTTGAGGCAGGCGTGCGCAATAAGATTGTTGTCATCGGCCTCGGTTCCGAGCGCCAGCGCATCGGCATAGCAGCGGCGTGCCAACGGATGTCGGTCGGCGTCGTAGGCAAGCCATCCGGCCAGAACCGCGAGCTCTCCGGCGGCGGAGGTAAAGGCGTTACCGATGGTGGTGTCGTATGCGCAGGTGTCAAGCATAGCCTTCGCTCGGGCCAGTTGATCAACGGCGAAGTTGACGAGCGACGCCCCACCGATACGCCAATCTTCTTGATAGAGCACGTCAACGCCGTTGAGCAACCTTTGGACGTCGGACGTGCCGATCCGCCCCACGTTCCCAGCCAATAATGCTATGGCCGTGCCTGCTGCCAGCTTGCCAAAATCTCGCCGCTTCACGTTCTCGTCGACTTCCCATGAGTATTGGCCGAGCATCGCCGCGCCCGGTCTCAGATCGAGGCCAACGTCGCGAGTCGCCCCGCGCGAACCGATGTGCCCCACCGCCCTTGTGGTGAGGACTGTCTGAAACCGGATCACCGTGTCCGCGTCGGCGGCGGCGAGTACGTCGTAGAGCAACCGGCGACTGGAGGCGTGCATCCTCGTCGTCTGCCCGCACTCCCACCCTCGGAGAGTCCGTGTCGTGACCCCGATCAGGCGTGCAAACTCCGGCCGGCTCAGCCTCATTGCTTCTCGGAGCGCGACAACGTTGTGAGCAGTCCACTCAAGCTCCACCATAGGTCGGCTCTCCTGAGCATGGTCGATGTGACGCTGAAATTACCTGCTTTTACCAGCTTCGGCACTGTTATCGCCCAACCTGCGTCCCGCAGGATCTAAGCAGCTCCCGATACCGGGCAGACACCCCCTACATGGAGAGCACCGCTGACCGGTGGCAATGTCCACCTGTCTCGTCGGCGGCACCCCTGGCATCCCGGAGACTCCACCCAAGAACACAAGACATCCCGAGGTTCCGATGACGAATTGGATCCTGATCGATCTCGCAGCGGTGCTCATCGCCTTCGTGTTGGTCGAGTTGCGCTGGCCACTACAACGACCCCGGCTCAGCCGCCCGACACCTCAATCCCCAGTCGACGAGGCCCCGATGGACAACACCGTTTGGCCGACCGGATACCCGCATGACGCGCCCGACCAGCCGTTCACGATCACGGGCGCACTAATGGCCATGCGACTCCACGACAAATGCCCGGACACCTGCCCGCGGAAAAGCGCAGCAACACAAGCGCTTCGGGACGCACACGTCTCGCCGTCGTTGGGGGTTCGATGACGACTGCCGCAGTGGTGTTCTTGTTCGTGATCGGCA
Organism: Nocardia terpenica; assembly: GCF_013186535.1. Taxonomy (NCBI): domain Bacteria; kingdom Bacillati; phylum Actinomycetota; class Actinomycetes; order Mycobacteriales; family Nocardiaceae; genus Nocardia; species Nocardia terpenica. The sequence continues at coordinate 481,517 of NZ_JABMCZ010000003.1, read as the reverse complement.
TCGGCGCGGCGGGGATCGGCGCAATTCACACCCACATCGCCAGTCACGTTCCGGGCGCACATGCGTGCGACACGCGAACCGGTGTGTCGGTCGCGCAGTTGCAGCGACGGCTTGCCGCTGACAGTCGGCGCGCGCCGATCGGCCACGCCGCTCCGCTTGTGCCGTTCACGGTGCCGCAGGCGCATCGCGCGATGCTCGCCCACCTGGACTGCGATTTCCGGCGCTGCCCGTGCAAGGCGGCGGCGTGGGAGATTGTGCGGCCGAGGATTCGGTCGGCGGTGCCGGGGGTGACGCGGTGAACGCGGCGACGGTCGGTCTGTGGCGGCTGCGTCACCAGTACTGCCGGGACGAGCCACCGCCGATCACCGAACTCGACGAAGCGCGGTTCGTCCTCGGTGAGCACGCGGGCCACGGGCCGGACTGCCGCCAGTATTTCGCGGCGCTGGCTCGCGCGTCGGAGCCGGTCGCGTGAACGACACCGAGCCGCGCGGCCCGATCCGGCCCGAAGACGCTACCGGCGGATGGCAGTTGGTCGCCGATGTCGGCGAGTACTGGCTCGTGCGCCTGCACGGCGTCTACAACCTCGAAATCCGTGCCACCGCCGCATCCTCGTGCGCCCTGCGCGTGCGCCGCGACGACGCGACAGTACGCGAAGCATCCGCGACCGATATCGGCTATCTGAAAGACGTTGCCCAGCAATGGATTCACGAACACTAGATAGTCCAGGAAGGGACGATTGTGGGCTCTCGCTACTTCTTCGACGAGCAAGCCGCCGTCTTGGCCGCGCTGGCCAACTCCCCCGACCCCTGCACCGCCGCCGAACTCGCCCACCTCACCGGCCTACCGGTCGACGGGCGCGCCCGACCATCGGTACCGGCGATCTTGGCCCTCTTGGAGCAGGACAACATGGTGCGCCGAGGACGACCGGCGTGGATGCTCACCAAGGCTGCCCCCGCGAATCCTGCCGCTGGGAAGCATCAGCTTACCGGCACCGAGATCCGTGCGTTGCTGACGATGCGCGACGTGCCGTGGCCGCGTACGTCCCACGGCCTGGCGCGCGCCACCGGCGGCCCGTATGCCCCGATGACCAGGGCCGTGCACTGGCTCGCACGCCACAGACCGCAGTGGGTCGAATCGGTGCCGACATGGCACCTCGACGCGGGCATCCCGATGCCCGGTAAGCCCGCGGCGCGGGAGGGGACATGATGCCCGAGATCGAGTATCCACGACCGAGCTTCGTGCGCTCGATGCTGGTGGGTATGGCGGGAAACCGTGCCCGCGTGGTCCCCGACGATCCCGCCGACACGAGCATGTATCTGTGGGGGTGCGGGGCCACCGGCGAGCACAACATCAATGACCTGCGTACCCGCCGTGTCACCTCCCCAGAAGCCGTGCTCGACATGGCTGATCGGTTCGAGGCGCAGCTGCCCAACCTGTGGGGGTACGGGCTGAGCATCTTCGCCAGCGGCAGCGACTTCGCCGACACCGCGAACATGCCACCCGACGCCATCCGCGCCGCACCGGGTGGTCGTCGCACGTTTCGGATACGCGATCTCGTCTGCGGCGCAGTCGTGTTCGATGCTCGCGGCATGACCCGCGGAGTCGTCATCTGCCCGCCCGACCCTTCCCTGATCGAATGGGACTACGACACCCTCACCCCCGAACCGAGACAGCGGCTGCTGCGCCGATTCTTCGACGGAGCCATCTCGGCGAGCGTCTGGGCCGCCGCGCTCAGCCTGGAGCCAATCATCAACGCAGACATTCTTTCCCAGCTGACACCCAGCGCCTCGGCGTACCGCTACTGGCGCAAGCAACAGCTGCCCGCCGAACACGAGTGATCATGTTCACCACCGCCGTTCTCGGATATGTCGCGCTCACCACCGAAGCACACACCCGCGCTGAAATCGCCGCGATCACCGGCCTCCCGGTCACCGAGGTGGACACCGCCCTGGAGGCGCTCGCGCGGCGCGGTCTGGTCGAGCCGGTCGAGGCATGGGAGGTCACCACCGCCGCCCCCGAGGATCCGAAAACCGCGCGGCCACCAGCGACCGACCTGCAAGCCGACACACTCCGGGTCATGCGGGCCGCGGTCTGGCCGCGCAGTCTCGACGACCTCGCCCGGCGCAGTAACCGGACCCGGGCGTCGATGCTGATCGTCACCCGGGGGTTCGAGCGGCGTCGGCCGCCGTGGGCGCAGCCCGTGCAAGCATGGCAGCGCACGACCATCACCGCACTATCCGCCGACACAGTGACATCCAACCGCACGCAGAGGGGAGTTCAATGTGAGTGACGACCAGCTCGGTTTCGACATCGAGTACGACGAGAAAACGCAAGCGTGGCTGGATTGGGTTGCGCCTGACCACATGGAATCACGGGTGCGGGCATTCCTTGCCGAGGCCGCTCCGGAGGTGGATGCCGATTCGCTATGGTGGAAGCCGCCGCAGTCAACTCAGGCCATGGAAGCGGCACATAAACTGTTCGGCGACTGGGCCGGATTCATCGCACCGGAAAACCGTGAACTCGCCGACGGGTTCATCCGATTCCTGGGTGAATGCTACGTGCGACGTACCGGCATGACATGGACGAACCGCCCCGAATGGGGCGCTCCACTGTATGTCGATTTCGGCCCGGCCGTTCAATACGGCGACGACATCCGGAGCGTAGTGGCCATGTCGGACACTCTCTTTAAAGAGAATTATGGACCGCGCATGGTCGAGTACAACATGACCGATGCTGGCCCGAAGGGGTGACTATGCGCCCCGCGGTCGATGTCGCACCGCGTTTCAACTGATCTAATTTTCTCGTAAACGGGGGTGGGCGCTACCGTGCCCGACGAATACGACGACTTCAGGCGAAATCTGACCAGATATGAACTGGGCCTGTATTTCGAGCTCGGCCGCGCACGCGAGCAGGGTGAAACTCCCGAGCGCGGCTGGGTGCGTCAGTTTACGATAAACACCAGCAAAGGTCCACGTGTGCTGGATTCGGCGCGGACCGAAGGCCGGGGCGCGAAAGGTATAGAGCGGAAATCGGGAAGAGTTAACGAACGGGACTCATTGCGGCAGTTGGAGCGAGAGCGCGCCGGGCTCGAATCCGGCCAAATCGCCTATTCCCGATGGGAATCGGTGGAGGGCGAGAAAGTGCCTCCTGCAGTAGCCAAAGAAATGCAGGACCTGGCCCGCGATTTTCCCGGTCGGTTTCATCACGAGATCGTCTCTCGCGCCGACGCGCTCCGCGCCATGCAACTCGGCCAGTCCCTGGCATCCAAGCAACTCGAACTGGTCCGAGCGTACGAGCTGGATCGCGCCAACCGTGCCCGTCAGCGACTGGAAAATATCCGTGCGATTGTGCAAGCACGGGAGGCCAAGGCACGCGAGGAACGAGGGCAGACGCCGCAGCAGACACGTGAGAAACGGCAGCAGAAGGAACGAGAGGCGGCGCAGCGGGTAGCGCAGGAGTTCACGCCGCCCGGTCAGTCACCGGCGCGGGAGGCCACCGACGCCGCCGACCGCGCGGCGCAGGCCGAACGGGTAGCGCAGCAGGCGCGAGACCTCGCGGCGCAGTGGCAGCAATCCCAGATCCAAGCCTTCAAGGCGAAAGGCATGTCACCCGACCTCATTCGAATCATGGAGCTGATCCACAAAGGTATGCCCGCCCCCGGCGTCCCGCTGCCCGGCGCACCGGAACTGACATCGGAGGTTACGCGGGGTGGGCGGGCAGCCGAGCGCGACCGGATACGAGACCGTGGGCTGGAAAAGGGTGGTCGTTGACCGTCCCGCGTCCGGTCTCGACACGCCGATCGCGTGCGACTCGTAACGGTGGCGGTGCACGGCCGGATGACAGCTGCGACGTGGTTCGCGGACGTTGTATTTACACATTCCAAGGGGGAATCTCTATGCGCCGCACCGTAATAGCAGTATCCGCAACTATCATCGCGCTCTCGATCTCGGCGTGTGCAAGCGCGACCGACTCGACGCCAGCGGTTGCCGCTCCGCGCTACAGCCCGGATGAGCAGGCGGCGCTGACCTCGTTGCACGGCGCTTGCCGCGAGGACGACGACAAGCTGTACGCCGAGGCGAAGAAGGCGAACGAGCTGATGATCGACAGCGGCGTCCGGGACGAGACGACACTCAGCGTGCTTCAGCACCTCCGGCAGTCGATTCCACAAGACTCGCCCGTCATGGGCTGTTCGGAGGTGCTCGCGACGTACGTCACCGTGCGCGCGCACGGGGGCGGCTAGGCGTTGGCCGATCCGCTGAGCAGGATGAGGGCGAGAATTCGCCACAGGAAGTCGGGCATGGTGTCACCTCCTCGAATGAAGGCCGAAATAGCTTGAGGCTCGGGATATTCGCCGTAACCGCGTCGTGAGGGCTTGGCGGCGTGGTCACGGGTGTCCGCGGTTTTCGTAGGCGGCGCGCAGGGCGGCCGACATCTGCGGGGTGGGTTTGGTCGGGTCGAGGAGTTCGTCGATCAGGTGCAACGACTCACGCAGTAGACCCGCTTGCGTTGCGAGGCGGGTGTCTTGGTCGCTGAGTGTGGTTTTCAACGCGGCGATTTCGGCGTCTTGGGCGTCGATCTTGTGTTGCTGTTGCTCGAGCCGCGCCTCGAGCCTCAATGCCATGTTCATGAATCGCTCGGCGGCCGAGGCGTCGTCGCGGCGCTCGGTGGCGCGGTGGCGGCGGCGCGACCGGAGCCATCGCAGGCCCTCGGCCGCGCCGCTGCCGCTGAGCACCATCGCGGCGTCCTGCCAGAGCGCTTGTGGATTCACTCGCTCAACCCCACCTGTGCGGGGCCGGAGTCGGTGTTGGGTTCGAGGGTCGCACCGGCGTGTGTGGCGGGTTCGGCGGCCAGCCAGGGGAGCCACAGGCGCAGTGCGGCGTCGACGGCCGGGATCGCCATGATTCGGGTGATCGCGGCCGAGATCGCCAGCGCCGCACCGGTACCGGCCGCGGTCGCCGGTATGCCCGAGGCGGAGACGATGATCGGCATCGCGGCGGCGATCCCGATCGCCAGTTGGAACACGGTCCGCGCGACCGCGTGCCACGGGTGGCGGACTTGGCTCGGGGCTGCGGGGGTCTGTCGTGGGCTGGTCACTGCCGGGCTCCGGTGTTCGAGGCGGCGTCGGTGTCGGCGGCGTGGGTGCGGGCCAGGGCGGTGACCGTCGTGTGTAGGTCGGCTAGGTTGGCGAGTACTGCGGCGAGTCCGTCGACGATGGTGCGGTGGGTGCCGTCGGGGTTTTGGCCGAGTTGCGGCCATCCGGGGTAGCTCGCGGTGATGTCTACCCCGGTGGGGGTGTCGACACGATCTCGGCCGCCGGTCAGTTGCTGGCGGATGTCTTTGATGTCGGAGACGACGTTGCTCATGTAGGCGGTGAAGTCGTTCATATCCATCGGGGTTTCTCCTGAATCGTGTTGTGGGACAACTGGTGTCGACCATTGGCCGAAGTCGTCGGTCAGTGCTTCGTTGACGTCGCAGGTGATGCCGTCGACGGTGACCTGCTGGATGCGTTGGTGTAGGTGGGCGCGAGGGTCGCGGTTGCTGCCCGACCATGCGTCGGTCTGCCACGCCCACCGCGCGGTGGCGTTGTCGAGGGCGCGGCTGACCGGCCAGTAGCCGCCGTAGATGCCGACATTGCCGGGCCCGAGGACGGAGGCGGCGCCGCGGAGGTAGTCGTCGATCGGGCCCTGTTGGTCGGGGGTGGCGTCGAAGTCGGCGGAGAAGTAGATGGGCCGATCGCCTCGGCCGCCGCACGCGATCACCTGGGCGAGGGCGAGGGTGGCGTCGTAGACCCCGGCCGGGTAGCCGTCGAGCATGCGGTCGGCGGTGGTTTCCCAGTTCGCGACGATGTCGATCCCGGTCGCGCGCAGGGCGTCGGCCTCGGCGGGGGTGAGGAGTTTGCCGGGCAGGCCGGGGCCGCCGTCGGACAGATACCGGACGACGAAGTCGTAGCCTGCGGCCTTGATCGCGTCCGGTGAGGGCCGACCGGCCGCGTAGTCGAGTCCGAGCGTCATGAGGGGGCTGCCTTTCAAACAGGGGTGGGCGTGGTGGTGGGGTGGGGTTATTGGCCGAGGACGAACCACGGGATCCAGGTGCCGACTTTCAGCTGCGAGGCGGGAATCGTTGTCGGGGCCGGGTAGCTGCTGGTCGCGTTGTAGTAGGCGTAGATGTTGCGCGGATAGACACCGGCGGGTTGCGCGGGTTGGCTTTGACGCACGCAGGCCAGGGGCCGCACGGCGGTGCCGATCGTGGGTGCATGCTGCTGGACACCGACGGCGAAGATGTCGCCTTGTGCGGCGGTCACGGTCGGCATGGTGAGCCGCAATTGCGTTCCGGCCGTGCTGATCTGCGATGTCACGTCACCGGAGTTCCACAGCTGCGTGAGATCGCCGGTGGTGGGATCCATTTTGTAGAGGTAGACGTAGAACAGCAGCGGCGCGAGTCCCCATGCGGCGTTGCCGGTGACCATGCCGATCGTGGTGTAGTGCCGGTTGCGGGTCGCCCGGATGAATCCGAGTTCGAGCACATCGGTCGCCGGGGCGTAGGACGGATCGTCGGTTTCCGAACCGGTGGCGGGATTGCCGTTGGTGCCGCCGGAGACATCGGTCCATTCGACGAGTTGCGTGATCGGGAACGTCGGGTCGTCCCCCGGATTGACGTTGACCCACAGCGGAATGTTGGTCGGGATATCGGAATAGTTCGGCTTCGAGTTGACCTGTCCCTGCAACTGGCTGACGGCGGCGTGCACGGCGTTCGGGTCGCTGCTGGCGGTGCCGGTGATCGGGCCCGTCACGCCCTGGGCAACGGTCTTGACACCGGACTGTGCCGCCGCGGCCTGATTGATCGCAGCATTGGCCTGCGTACGCAGGTCGTCGGACCACTGTTGCAGGAATGCGAACGGGTGCACGTCGACGCCGAACACGTTGATGTCGACACCGGCTAGGGCGCTGGCAACGTGGGCGAGCAGCAAGTCTTTCATGGCGGTGCCGACACCGGCCATGAATTGCGGGCTCAACGCCACCGGACTAGACGGGGTCCAGGGTGATGCGGAGCTCGCCGAGGGCTTGCGAGGTGGTCCAGGCGGCCGACCCGTATTGGCGGACCGCGGTGAGCACGATCCGGGCTGCGGTGCCCGGCGGTATCGCTGCGGCGGGGTTGGTGTCGGTCGGGGACATCGCGGCCCCGAAGAACGGGGAAATGCCCAGGTGCACAGGTGATGCCGAGTCTTGGCCGCGGCCGTAGCCGATCAGGGTGCCGGTGGTGGAGATGGTCGCGTCCGGCGTGGCTTGGGGGCCCATGCGGACCTCGGCGTCGATGCGCATCCCGGCCGCGCCGGTCACCTCGAGGTCACCGGAGACCCGCGGCCGGTACCGGTAGGACTGGGCGGGGATGGTGAGCGCGGCGACGATATCGCGTGCGCCCGACGCGGATTCCGACAATGCGGTGAACGCGGTCCCCGGCAGCACATAGGAGGGCGTCACCGGATGGATCGTCGCCCACACGACTTGTTTCCCGGCCGCGGCGTAGACCGGGACCTGACCGTCGGCCGGTGTATTGGCGAAATCGGCGCTGCCGAGGATGTGCCCGGCCGCACCCGTCGCCCCGGCCGCACCCTTGAGCAGGTTCAGGGTCAGGGTGTAGTGCGCGGCTTGGCCGGGGCCGCCGGGGTCGACGAGCGTCAGCTGCGCCGATTGCGTGGGCGGCGGTGTGGCGGCGGGGTCCAGGGTGGTGACCGAGACCGAGTCGATGACCGCGGGCAGGCCGGGCGCGCCTTGGGCCAGCACGGGCAGATTCGCCCACCCGCCTGCGGGGGTGAGGGTGATGGTGCCGACGCCGGTGTTGGCGAGATCGAAGATGTTGGGAATCCACAGGGTTCCGGTCCATGTCGCCGACCCATCCGGGTTCAAAACCAGTGCGGAAGAAGTCAATTCACGATTCCTCAGTTCTGCGCGAGGCTGGCGGCCTTCACGATGTCGAACAGGCTCGACACCCGGCGCATCAGCCGCGCCCACGGTGATTCGAGCGCGGACTGATCGCCGATCTTGGGCAGGATCTGCACCCGGTGCGTGCGGTCGTCGATGAGGGGCGCCTCGGTGCAATAGTCGGTGTAGATCTTGCCTTTACGCACCCACGACACCGGGAACCCGATACCGAAATCCCCGAACTGCCGCCCGAACAGCACCCCACCGAACCGGTACGGATATCCGTCCATGACGACGAGTTGGAAGCTGTGGTAGCCGCGGGTGTCGAACAGGGCGGATTCGAGGATGGTGAGTGCGTCGAGGGTGTAGGCGGCGCTGCCGCCCTGCGCGAAATATTCTGGGCGCCCGAACTTTCCGAGCTTGATCCGCCGCGGCTCGTCCTCGATCTGCATGTAGGCGAGAAACACGTTGTCCAGCAGCCCATCCAGGAGGGTGCTGGAAATCCCGGATGCACCGAACGCCGCCAGCAGCTCCGACAACGCCCATTCGAGTAACAGGTCGATGCCCTTGTTCACCCAGTCCGGGCTTTTGCCGCCGGTGATCACTCGGTAGGCGAGTGGGTGGTGCGCGGCGATGTGGCTTTCCTGGATGCCCGAGCGGGGCCCGTCCTCGTACACCACCCACGGCGGTTTCGCGTCCAGCCCGAGCAGCTGCGCGATGATTCCGGACCCGTACGGGTTGGTGGCGTCGGTGGAATCGCCGTCGGCGAGGTGCTCGCGGCCGAGGAGGGTGAGGATTTCGCCGAGGACGGTGTCGAGCAGGTCGACCGCGGTGCCGATGAGCCCGTCCAGCGCGGTGCCGGTGATCCCGGTGACGGTGCTGTAGTCGCGGACATCGACCACGATGCAGGGCTCGGTGAGGGTGATGCCCCACTCGGCGAGCCCGACCGGCTGCGGATCGGTGGGTAGCCATAGGTCGGCGGTGAGCAACAGCCCGCAGTCTTTGAGGGTCTGGTCGACCGCCGCGGCGACCGTGGTCATCTTGGCGGTAATCGCCGTCCACTTGCTCGTATCCGTGAGCGGGTTCGTCGGCACCACCACAATCGGCACCGCCAACGGGCCCGCATCCAGCAACGACCCGAGGTAGGCGGGCGGGTTGAGGATGTTTCCGGCGAATTCCAGGATCGCGCCGAGCAGCCCGGACTGCCGCAGCACGCACTCGGCGACCATCTCCTTGATATTGGTGACCGCGGGGCCTACGAAAACAGCTTCCTTCGGGATCTGTGCCTCGATCGGCATCCACCACGCCGGGAACACGATCAGCGAATGGAACCAGCAGTAATCGCTGATCAGCTGGATAGTGGTGGTGGCGACGCCGTGCACGAAGTCGTCGGTCGGCACGTCCACGCGCCCGGACCACCGCCACCCCGACGCGAGTTCGATGGTCACCGGGACCACCGTGTAATAGCAGGTCGCCGCCACCTCGGCGAACGGGTCGGAATCCTTGACCACGATCGTCGCCGCGGCGATGGCGTTCTTCTTCGGGGTCAGGGTGACCGAGATGTAGTCGCCGCACTCACCGAGCGGAGAACCGGTGTTGTCGTAGTAGGTAACAAGGAACTGCCGCCCCGCCGGTTCGGCCTGGTCGGCGGCGCGGGCGGCGGCGGCCCGGAACGCCTGCCAGGGGTCGACCCGGGTGAGGTCGATCGGCGGCCCGGTCATTCCGGCCACCGCCGCCACGGAGTCAGCGACGACACCGCCGAAGTGACCCCGGGCGTCGCGCCGGTCACGGTCACCGGGATCCGCACACTCGCCCCCGCCGGTACCGGGGTGGAGAACCTGCCCCGCACCCGCGGATAGATGTTCGCGCCGGTGTTGACCTCCACCACGGTCCGCCGGTTCGGCAACGTCGTGACCCGGGCGAGCTCACCAATGTTGAGCGGCACCGTGATTCGCCGCGGCCCCCCGTTGTCGCCGACGCTGAACACTCCCGGGCCCTGCAGCAGATGCACCGGCCAACCATCCTGGTCACCGCGATTCCACACCGGCAGGAAGTTCGGGGCGGCTTTGCCGGCGGGGTCGGCCAATGTGGTTGTGTCCGAGGCGATGAGCGTGGTCGAGATCGAATCGAACGACACCCAGAACGGGCGGTCGCCGCGGGCCGACCATGCCATCTGCACCGCGGCGGCGTCACCGGCCTTGAGGACATCGCGCGGTTCTTGCAGCAGCCGCAGATTCATCCACCAATGCCCAGTCTCGGCGGTGAACCACCACAGCCGCCCGGTCCGCTTGGGCTCCCAACCCGCCAGCCACCGCCGGAACACGCGACGCCGCGCGATCTGGTCGCGGCCGAAGAACACGAGCGTCATGTCGATCTCGGCGGCGTCGTAGACGGTATCGAGATAGGTCACCCCATCCTCGTGCGCGCCTTGCTGATCCACGTGTTTGAGCGGCCCGTGCAGGCCCTTGATGTCGAGCAACTGCACCCCCTCGGCGACCGGCGGCCGCGGGGCCAGGCCCCCGGAGATCGGCCACCGCGAACCATCGGTGCCGACCCAGGTCACCAGTGAATCTCGGCCCGACAGCAACGATTCCAGTGCGAGCGCGCCAGGCGGATCCGCTGGGGTGAGCACGCGGCCGGTCACCGCGCCAGCGCCCCCGAATAGACATTGAGCTCCCGCACGATCGCCCGGGCATCGGCCTGCCCACCGTCGCTGTGCTGATGCCAGTGCTCGATAGTCAACAGCGGCGCCGAGCGACCGAGATCGGGTGCGACGCGGGGCTGCTCGGCCGGGGCGAGCTTGCCCTGCTGCGGGCTCAACACCGCCAGCTCGGCCGCCCCGGTCTTGTTGTTCACGATCGACAGCCCGGGCGGGATCAAACCACCACCATCGTGCGTGGCGGGCAACTCGCCGGACAATTCCCCGGGGTCGGTGACCTTCAGCTGTTGCGGGATCGCGGTCGCTTGCGGCGGGGCGAGCGGATTCACGAACACCGGGCGGCCCTGCAGTTGCAGGCTCCCCAGCTGTCCCGCGATCTTCAGCAACGGCGACGTGTTCGGGTCCGCCAGCAGAGTGTCTTTCAGCCCGAACGTTTCCAGGAACGCACCGGCGGCGAGACCGCCCGCACGCTCGCCGAGCTGTTCGAACGTCAGCAGACCGCCGGTCGTACTCGCCGAGTGGCTCGCCGCGCCGCGCGGCGACAGCTCGCTGCCGGTCGTGGCCGGTTGGCTGGTGCCCTGTTGCGCTTTCTGTTGATCGTCGGCGGCCTTGGCGCGGTGCGCGGCGGCGGCCTGGCGCGCCTTGTCGGCCGCGTCGTGCGCGGCCTTCGCCTTGGCCTCGTAATCTCTGGCCGCGGCGAGATGCTTGTCGCGCGCTGTGCCCTGCGCGTGGTCGGCGAGTTGCTGGGCGTGGGTGGCCTTGGCCTCGTAGTCGGCCGCGGCTTGGTCGTGCTTGGCCGCGGCGTCATCGGAAGCCTTTGCCGCGGCGAGCGCCTTGCGCGCGCCGTCGGTGTACGCCTGCGCCTTCTCCTGCGGCGTCTTCGTACCCGAGCCGGTCGGGCGCGCCGTGTATGGCGGGTTGAAAACCGTTGGGTCGAGGTGGAATTGAGCGGTGAATTGCGGATCGAACGCCCCTACGGCGTCGGTGCCGTAGCGGATGCGCTCACCGGATTGTCGCGCTTCGATACTGGTGCCGAGGATCGTCGCGGCTATATGGTCGGCGTTCGCGCCGATCGCGAACACGTCGGCCGGGCTCGCGCCCGCCACGACATGCGGCCATTGTCCGGCGAGCATTGATGTCGTATTGCCGAGGCGCGCAGTCGGATTCGTGATGCCTTCGGCGATCTGGATGGCCGCGCTCACCAGGCCCGAGCAGTCGACACCGGTCGCGAGATCGCTGCCGCCCCAGGCGTACATGGTCGCCGCATGCTCACGCACCTGCTGCAGCGCGATCTCGGGGCCGCTGACCGCCTTCTGCATGGTGGTGACACCGGGCACGATGCCGCCGGTCGCGTAGCCGTGCGGCGGCCGGGACGGGTCGGCCTGCTGCACACGGGCCGCGAGGTTCGCGCCGTCGTCACTGACCTGGTAGACATCGCGCAGGTAGCCGATCGCGGCGACGAGATCCGCGACCGGATCGAAAGGGTTGTCCGGCAACGACTTCGACCGATAGCGCTCGAACGTGGTGTCGATGGTCTGCATGAGCCCCTTCGACGGGTGCCCGGCCGCGGCGTTGCTGTCCCATAGATTGACTGCGTTGGGATTCCCACCGCTCTCACGCCCGATGATCGTTTTCAGGCCCGGCGCCCAGCCCGCGCCGACACCGGCGATCCGGATCGCCTGAGCGATCCACCCGTCGACGTCCGGGCTACCGGTGAACGGCACCCCGCCCCCGCCGCCGGTGCTGCTGGTGCTGCGGCCGGTCGACAGCCAGGATTTCGCCTGCCCGATCACGGCCTCGACGAGCTGTCCCGGAATGCCGATCAGCATGTCTCGCCACGGCGAGGTTCCCCCGTCACTGCCGCCGTCGGGTGCGTGCAGCGCCCGGTCGATGACCGGCGTGAACAGAGCACGCACCGCGCCCTCGGGGTCGGTGAACATGCGGGCGGTAAACGTGGCGACGTCGATCGCGTCCCCAACGACGTTCTTCGCCCAGCCGACGATATCGCCGACGATGCCGCCGGAATCGAAATGCGGTACACCCGACAGGAATTGCCGCACCCCCGATACGCCACCCGCGCGGGCTGCGGCGTTGGCGGCGTGGACGTAGTCCGGGCCGACCGCGCGCGTCCATTCCGGCCGCATGATCGCCTCACCCCCGCCGACCGCGACGAGCCGGTCGTCGACCCCGGGCGACCACCCGGACATGACACCGTGCACACCGCCGAGCGCGTAGTGCGGAATCTTGCTCGTATCAACAGCATTCAGGTGACCGAGGTGGAACACGTCGGCAATCCCGTTCCACAGGCGGACGATTCCGTCGTTGTAGACGAGATCGATGATCGCGACCGCGGGCGTGCCGACGATCTTCTCGACGCGACCCCACTGGTCGCCGATCCAGTCGACCGTGTTCTTGAACGCATCCTTGACCAGGCCGAGCGCGTCGCCGATCTTCTGACCGGTCGGCGCGATCACGTGCTCGTGCAACCACACGTAGACCTCGGCCCAGGCACGGACCTCGGTCTTGATCAGCTCGACGACCGGCTTGATCACCGTGTCGTGGAGCCAGGTCGTCACCGCGCCGATGCCGTCCATCGCGGGCTTGATGCCCTTCTCGTAGGCCCACACCGCGATCTCGACCCACGTGCGGTAGTAGTCCACGATGTAGCCGACGATCGGGTGTATCACGTCGTCCCAGATGACATGCCAGACCTCTTTCACGCCGTCGCGGAACCAGGTGAAGTGATTCCAGGCGTAGACCACGGCCGCGACGACCGCAGTAAGCCCGGCAACCACCAGGCCCACCGGATTCGCGTCCATCGCCGCGTCCAGCAACCACGCCGCGGCAGCGGCCCCCTTCTGCGCGACGGTGGTCGCGATGACCGCACCCTCGACCGCGACGAAACTCGCGACGACCCGCGCGTTCTGCGCCACCCACAGCCCCGCGGTTTCGACCGCCGCCGCGGCGGCACCGGCCTTGGTCGCGACGAACGCGCGGATCGCCTGTGCCCGCATGAGCGTCCACGCTCCGGCCGACCGCGCCCCTTGCGCGGCCCACGCCGCCGCCGACTCGGCCGCTTCGGTGACCGCCGAAATCTTCGTGGCGGCACAGTCTTTCGCGGCTTGCACGCGGAACTGCCCCGTCCAGTTCCAATAGTCGCGGGTCAGTGACGCCGCGGCCGACGCGCCGTCGCTGATCGCGGAGAATCCGGCACCCGCGAGTCTGGCGTCCGTGGTGATGCCCTCGACGCCGGTCTTGATCAGGGCGAAGGTGCCCGAAGCGACTTTCCAGGCGGCCCAGCCCGCGGCGATACCGCCGATGGTCATGATCAGGTCGTCGCCGAGCCGCTTGTGCGTCTGCAGCCAGCTCGCGCCCTCACGCAGCCAATCGAGCATCCTCGTAGCGGCCGGGAGCAGGTCGGTACCGATCGCGATGGCGGTCGCGCCGATACTCGCCTTGGTCTCGGCGAGCTTCTGATTGAAATTGCCCTGTACCTCGGCCCAACCCTTGACGTTTCCCGGGCCTTCCGCGTGCGCGGCGTCGACATCGCGGCGCGCAGCCTGCACGTCGGCGAAGTTACCGCCGACACGCCCGCCGGTATCGCCCTCGTCGCCGCCGACGAGATTGCCTGCGACACGGGCGGTTTCCTGGTTGCCCATCGCCGCAATAAGCATTTGGTTGTAGGTGAGATCGGTGTTCTTCGCCGAGGTCAACGTCGCGTTGAGCCCTGTCGCCTTCTTGTCCAGCGCGGCCCAGTGATCGAGCAGGTTCGCCTGTTCGGGCGCAAGCTCCTTCAGCGCCTTGTGGTAGTCGCCGACGGTCATCGACCCGTCATGGAAGCTGGTCGCGATGTCGCGCAGATTCTTCGGCATCACCGCGAACGCGCGGCCCGCGTCCTCGGCGGCGAGTTTGTCTTGGTTGAAGGCGTCGACGAGCACCTTGTGATCGGGGCCCAAGTGGCCGATGATCGCCTGCGAAATGTCGTTCATCGTGCCCGACAAACCCTCGGCCGACAGTTTGCCGCTCAGGTCTTGGGCGCTGATACCGACGTTGGCCAGGGCTTGGCGCATGGACTCCGACGGCTTCTGCAGCGTCGTGAGCGCGCGATTCAGATTCTGCGTCGCACGGTCGGCCGAGATGCCGTGCAACGTCATCGTGGCGACGTCGGCGTACAGATCCGACATCGGGATATGCGCTTGGTGGGCGGCCTCCTCGACGGATCCGATCGACGCCGAGAAATCCGCGAAGGTGGTTTTCCCGTGCGACACCGCGGCGATCATCTGCGACACCTGATCGGCCGCCGCGCTCGCGGGCAACTGAAAATCCTTCAACGAGGTGGTGAGCGCGTCGACGACATCGTGCAACGGCGCACCCTCCTGCGCCGCGCCCTGAGCGGCGGCCTTGATGACGGTGAGCCCGTCGACGCCGTGGAACGACGCCGACTCGACCGTGTACATCGCCTTCGACAGTTCGGCCGCCGAGTAGCCGGTCTGCCCGGCCAGATCCAACACGCCCCGTGACACCGCCGCGAGCGCGTCTTTCGACTCGCCCGCGGTGGTGACGAGCCGAGTCTGCGTCTCCTGGAAGTTCGCGGCCTGCTTGACCGCGTCGCCCATCGCGACCCCGAGCGCGCCGACACCGGTCACCGCGGCAGTCTTCAACGCCAGACCCAACGTCCCGGCCGAGGCGGTGGCCTGCTCGCGGCGCGCGGTGAGCGCGTCCTGTGCGCGCTGTTCGGCCGCCAACGCGGTGGTCACATCGTTGGTGGCGGCGATGGTGGCGCGTTTGGCGCGTTCGAGTTTCTCCTCGGCCACAATGTATTTCGCCGAGTCGGTCGCGTATTTCTGCCGGGCTTCGGCGAGTCGGGTCTCGGCGACGCGGGCGCGGCCCGCGGCATCGGCCTCGGCGTCTTTGGCCTTGACCACCCGCACCGACGCGGTTTCCAGGGCCGAGGTCGCCGCGTTCACCTGCGTCGTCATCGACGCCGTCACCGCGGCGCTGTCGCCGAGCACCTTACGTTTGAAAGCGTCGGCGAACCCGGTCCCCGCCTGCTCGCCCGCACGCGCCGCCTTGCCGACCACCTCAGCCGCTGCGGCTTCGAGCCCGACGATGCGGGACACGATGTCGAAATAGACCGGAGTCATGCGGGGCCGAGTGCCTCCTCAATAGGTCGGGTGGGGTCGATGTCGGTCATGCGCAGCTCGCCGCGCAGCATGCGCTCGAGCACCGCGGGGCCGAGAGCACGGTGGTGCGCGCGGCGGTGTTCGGCGGCTTCACGTGCGGTGGTTTCGTGCGGTAGTTCCGGTGGGGTGACCAGGGCGACATGGTGCTCGGCGCCGTGCGCGTTGCGGTAGTCGCGGCGATAGTCCTGCAACTCGTTGATGAGCCGGGCGGTGAGGTTTTCCTGCAACGTCCACGCGGTCGACCGCGCCCGCTTATAGCGGCTGTCGCCGGGCAGTTCGTCGACGAGCACCAGCAGCTCGCGTGGGGTCATTTCACCGGTGCGCAGCGGTGAGATGGTGCGCCAGAATTCGGCGACGCGGCGGCCGGGGTAGAAGTGCTGCAGATCGGCCTCGATCTGGCGTGGGGCCGACCGCAGCCGTGCTACGGCTTCGCCGATTTTGGGACATCCAGCCCAAGGCTCAGATGCCGCCACGCGATCATCACATCCCCGGCCTGGCCGCCGGCGGCGCGGAACCGGTAGTAGGCGTCCGGGTCGGTATCGGTGTTCAAGATGGTCTTGGCGATCTCGACGAAGTCCAACGGCTTGGCCAGCTCGGTGTTCTTGTCATCGCTCAACAGGAGCGCGTGCGGGACCGTGAACACCTCGGTCCCGGGACCGCCCGGCTGAAACGAAATCCCGCGCGCCACACCGAGACTCTCCAAGCCTTGTGCGCGGAACGCCGCTAGATCGGTGACCGTCTCCCCGAGCGCCACCGGCTCTGGCGCCGCAGGCGGTGCGGGTGCCGGTACCGGTGCGGGTGCTGGAAACTGTTCGGGCACAGGGCCGCTCGGGATCATGGCCGGAATCGGTTCAGACATTGCGGACTTCTTTCTCGGCAGGCGGGGCCGGGGTTCGTTAGGAGGTGGTCACCGAGTTGGAGGCGGCCGACTGGTTCGAGGCCGATCCGTTGGAGCCGATTGCCTGCACCTTGAACGTGTGCGCGCCGCTGGTCAGCCCGGACACGGTCAGCACCGGGGATGCCGCGGTGCCGCCGACGGCGACGCTGCCAGTCGCGACCGGGGTCACGGTGGCGTCGACGAACACGCTGTAGGTAAACGGGCCGTTCTTCGAGGCAGGTGCGGTGAACGCTAGCGTCGCGATACCGGCTGCACCCGCGGTCGCGGTCGGTGTGCCCGGGGTGGCGGTGGTGCCGCCGCGGGCCCGCCAGCCCGGGCCATCGCGCAGGGTACGCACCGCGAATCCGGAGACCGAGTCGAGCATCGCGTCGAAGGTGAGTTTGCCCTGCGCCTCGGTTTTGGCGTTCATGTTGAGTTTGTCGGGCTTGGCCATGATCGCGTCGGAGTAGATCCGCGCCCACGCCGAAATGCCTTGCGGCGTCATGTAGATGGACCCGAACACCAGCTGCCGATGAACCGGGAAGGTCACCACCGGCTTGGTGTACTGGTAGCCGATGCCGCCCATCGGCAGCATGGACGCGAAGGGGATATTCGACTCCAGCGCTTCGATATAGGGTGTCCGCTCGATCGCGGTGAACATGGCCGCTTCGCTGTCCTCGGTGAAGTCGGTGAGCAACTTCTGCCGCGTCTGCCACGCCTTGACATCGGCGGTGGTCAGGGTAGGAGTGAATTCCAGGCCGTTCTCGTCGAAATACCCCAGCCCGGTGAAGCCGTCGGTGGTGAGCAGGGTCGGCGACCAGTTGCCGTCGGACGCGAACGGGGTCCAGGTGGTCAGCGGCTTGGTCGCGTCGTAGTCACGGGCGAGGCAGAAACCGAACTGGCCCTTGAACACATTCCCCACGTCACCGCCGAACACGGTGTCCCACGTGGTACCCGCGGCCATCTTCACATCGGCCATTACTGAATCTCCTTACAGGGGTTGGGCGTCGACGGACGACTCGATCTCGTATTCGGCGATGAACCGGTGGACGGTGTCGTCCTGGTAATCGAGGTCGCCGAAACCGTGGATGGTGGCGACATCCGAGATCGGGACGCCGTCGACGTAGCTGTGCCGCAACCGCATCATGTGGTCGTGCACACGCCGGGTGAAATCGGCACCGGCCGAGTAGTCGCTGTGGAACACCTCGACATCGACCAAGTGGCGTGACCACAGGTAGTTGTCGCCGCCGGACGCGATGACGGTGATCAGCACGAACGGCCACACCGGCCGCAATTTCGTTCCCGCACTACCGATCCCGTCCACCCGCAGCAGGTACGTGGTCAGCAAAGTGCGGAGGTTGGCGAAATGCCGCCCCTCCGGCCTCACGACCGGGTGCCTCGCAGATATCCCGCGGTGCGGCGCAGGATAGCGCGCTTCGCCATGTGCGTGGTGCCGTACTCGAGCATGTGCGCTTTCCAGTCCCGCGCGATCACGCGGCCCCGCCACGCGCCGTGCTCGAACAGCACCAGGCCCTCGATGCTGTCGCGGTAGTCGCCCGGCTCGTCGACGTACCCGGCGGTGATGCGGTGTGGTTTCCCGGTTTTGTTCACCGGCGCAATGGTTTTCGCGTATTTCTCGCCGCGTTTGGCTTCGGCGAGCAATGCCTCGCGCATTATCGGTGACGCGGGCCCGGCCTGGGTGGCGAGTTTGGTCAGTTCAGCGAGTACGCCCATCACTTCCATGGCCATCGGTCAGCCTTCCTCTCTACTGGCGGGGTTGGTGCTGTCCAGCGACGAGCGGGCGGTGACCGCGATGTGATCGATGGCGCCGGTGCGGATGGCGGGTACCGGGCGCGGTGGCCCGTGCACTTCGAACTTGATGCCCTGCCAGGTGACCGCCGACAGGTAGTCGACCGGGGTGCCGGGCGGGAGCATGCCGCGGCCGTCCAGGCGCGTGATCGTCACGGCGGACTCGGTTTCCAGCGACGCGGTCACCTCGAAATCGCAACCCGCCACGGTCACCGCGATATCGGTCACCTGTTCGCGGCCGTAAGCGTCGAGCACCGGGCGGCCGGTGGCG
This sequence comes from Nocardia terpenica, assembly GCF_013186535.1. Classification (NCBI taxonomy): domain Bacteria; kingdom Bacillati; phylum Actinomycetota; class Actinomycetes; order Mycobacteriales; family Nocardiaceae; genus Nocardia; species Nocardia terpenica. Next base: position 462,799 of record NZ_JABMCZ010000003.1, on the reverse strand, counting down.
TCGACGACCGGGATCCGCCGATGCAACACGAGCGTGTGGGTACCGAGCGCGAAAACCATTCAGCAGTCCCCCAGTTCGATGCCGAACAGACGGATCGGGTCCGGGCCTCGTGTGCGTGAGCCCATCGCGTACCGTGGGCCGGTCGGCTGGAACAGGCCGAGCAAATTCAGGTGGTACTCGGAGAACACCAGCGTGTGTGCGAGTTCCTCGACGGTCGCGGTCCGGGCGGTCGTCCACTCGTCCGAGCGGCTGCCGCGGGTGATCTTTCCCGAGGGTGCGCCCTCGAACACGTCGCGCTGCAACGCATCCCGTACCACCTCGACCGACACGATGCGCGCGGCCGGGCTCACCGGGTCGATGCCCGGCAGCTTCCCGTAGATCCACACCGCGGCGGCCTGCAGCAGCAGGCCCGCGTAGGCGGCCTGCTCCGGGGTGAGGGCGCGCCATGTCGATTGCACGTCGGCCACCGACGCGAACGGCGGCGGCCCCGCCGCAGTCACCTCGATGCCTCGTTCAGTGGCCGAGCGCCTTCAGGGCTTCTTTGGTCATCGCTTCGGCGGCGGCCCGGTCGAGACCGTGCGCAGCCACCGCGTAGTCCACCCACACGTCTTTCGGCGCCACTTGCGGCGGCCGTACCGCCTCCGCGGCCGGGGCGGCGGGCGTGGCCGGGGCGGGTGGGACGACGCCCGGGGGCACCGGTTCCTCGATCTCCTCGACCTGTTCCTGACCGAGCAGGTGCGCGCGCTCGAGGGGCGACAGCCACGAGATCACGGCCCCGTAGTAGTGGTGGTGAGTGCGGTCGGCCTCGTCGTGGGCGAGGACGAGCGGCGCGGTCACGCGGTAGCGGGTGTGCTGGCTCATGCGTCGACTCCCGTGATCGCCCACGCGGCGCGGGGTTCCAGGATGATCGGGACCGTGATGCGGCGGCAGCGGATCCGCCACGCGTCGGTGCGTTCTTCGCGCATGGTCTTGACCTGGATACCGTCCGCGCCGGGGTCGTCGCTGGCGACGTATCCGGGGGCGGGCACGCGCTCGTCGACGAACGCGCCGAACACCTTGGCGTCCAGCAGGAACGCGGTCCCGGTGGTCGGCAGATTCGGGCTTGTCACAAAGGTGAACCCGCCGATGCGGCGCATGAACGGCGAATCCCATCCGGCCGCCACGTTGCTGTCCCGCACGCCGGGGACCTCGCGCGGCAGCAGGTTGGCGAGTCTGTCGTCGGAGACGATGTTGGCGAACGTGGTCAGTCCCACGAGCACCGTGTCGGGCATGTACCCCTGCTTCAAGGCGAGGATGTTCGCGAACGCACGCATCAAGTCCCGCAGAATGGCGGGCGTAGCACCGGTTCCGGCCCACGACGCGAGCGCGGCCGTGGTCTGGGTGATCGCCGACGCCACGGCCGACAGCGCGATCGAATCCACCTTGAGCACATGCGAATTCGCGAGTTTCGTGAATTTGCGGTTGACGACGTCGTATCTCTGGCGGGAGATCGACTCGTCGGAGATCTCCGAATCCTGGCCCCACTTCACCGTATTCGCCATGCTGGCGGGCCCGGTGCCGGTCGTGGTCACCGGATACTCGCCACCCGGGGGCACCGGCTGCGGGGTGTTGTCGGCATAGATGCTCTCGGTCTGCTCGTAGCCGACGCTGCCGGACTCGGTCCACAACTGCGAGGTGAGGATCTTGTTCGACACGAACATCTGGTCACTGATGGTGCGCAGGGACCGCAGCACCCACAGCGGATCGTTGAGAAACCGGTTGATCGAGAGGACGTCACCGGACAGTGTCGGCGGTGACGGCGGGAAGGTGGTGTTTCCGGACACGGGGACTCTCTTTTCTGGAATCAGGGGCTCATGCGAGGCGCAGCGCGACGGTCACCTTGCCGCCCGCGGCGGCGGTGAGCGCCTGGCCGACGACGTGGGTGTAGTTGGTGTCCGACCCGATCGCCGACACCGCACCCGACGCCGCGGCCACCACCGGGTCACCGGCGTTGATCGTCCCGGAGGCGGCGAGTACGTGAATACCGTTGCGGTAGACCATGATCTGATTACCCCCGAGGGGGTCGTCGACGGCGGCCACACCGAACGCCATCCCCGCCGCCGACGACGCTGCCACGGTGTTGTTGCCGGACACCACGAGCAGTTGACCGGCGGTCACCGCGGCGCTCGTCACGTACGGCACCTTGGCAGCTGGGTGGTACAGGGGCAGAAAGTCGCTCATCGGTCCGAGTCCTTCCAGGGTGAGCCGGTGATCTTCGCGAACGACGTCGCGAGTTCGGCGGCCTCGTGGTCGATGTCGGGCTCACCGGCATGCCCGACCTCGGTCAGCGGCACCGCCACACCGGGCGGAAGCTCGGCGAGCAGCGCCTCGGTGCCCTCGGGGTCGGCGGCGTGCAGCTTCGCGAAATGCGGCTGCTGCGCCTTGGCGATCCGGCCTGTGCGGACCGCGTCGGCGAGCACGGTGTCGCGATGCTGTGCCTGCTGCCGCGCGAACGCTTGCGCGCCCTGGGCGGCTTGGGCGGCGAGTTGCTCGTATTGTGTGGCGTCGACCAGGCGCAGATTCAGCCGCTTCGCCGACGCGGCGATCTGCTGCAGGGTCGGCTCGGCCGGGGCGTCCGGCGCTGCGTCTTCTGCAGGGGCGGTGGTGCTGTCGAGTTCGGCGGTCACTGCCGCCAGGATCGTTGCCTCGTCGGCGTCGTCGGGGAGCCCGAAACGCTCGCGGAGGCCCTCCATCAGGGTGGACATAGGTCCTTCCTTTCGTGTGACCTCCGCCCGTGCGAAGGGACGGCGGTGCAGCCGCGGCGCGGGCGCCGCACCACGGCCGTGGTAGTTGAAGACGCTGAGGTCGAACACGCGGGCTTTCCCGGTCCCGGCGGCGGTGGTGTCTTTGCGGGGTGCTTCGACGCGGTCGGCGAGCCCTGCGGTGACGGCTTCGTTGGCGCTGTACCAGGTTTCGGCGCGCATGAGGTCGCGCCACTCGCCGGCCGCGCCTCCGGCCTTGGCGGCGTAGATGTCCGCGAGGGTGCTGCTGGTGCGGTCGAGTTGCTCGGCGAGGGCCCGCAGGTCCTCGGCGGTGCCGACCGCGAGTCCCCATGCGTCGTGGATCATGAGTTCGGCGCCGGGCCGCATCACCACCTCGTCGCCTGCGAGGGCGATGAACGAGGCGGCCGACGCGGCGAGCCCGTCGACGACGGTCGTCACCATAGCGTCGTGCCCGGCGATCGAGTGCATGATCGCGAGCCCGTCGAACACATTGCCGCCGGGTGAGTTGATACGCACCACGATCTCGGGACCGTCCAGCGCGGCGAGGTCGCGGACGAACTGCTCGGCGCTCACCCCGGACGAGTCGATCTCGTCGTAGATGAACACCTCCGGGACCGCGGCGTCGGTGCTGGCGTTGATGCGATACCACGACCGGGCCGCGGGGCCGCCGCGGAGATCGCGCAACCGGGTGCGGGCATTCACTGCTGGGCCTCGTCGCTGGTGTCGTCCAGCGGGACGAGCGGCGCCGGTGGCATGTTCTTCTGTGTCGGCGACGGGTCCGGCGTGCCCGGCTCTTTCTGCGGCAGCCCGTACATGTCGCGTACCGCCTGCTCGAGGCGCCGGTCGGGGAACACCGCCCCGGCCTGGATGAGTAGGGCGAGTGCTTGCGCGGTGGCGTCGTGGCGGGAGCCGATCTCGTCGAACACGATCCGTGGTGCGGGTTCGTCGGGCCCGAAATTCAGGTCGACGAGCTTCTCCACGACGTAGGCGGTCGCGGTGTCGGCGATCAGCTGCGCCTCGGTCTGCAGGCTCATCACGAAGAAATCGGCGAATGTCGACCCCAATGCCCAGGAGCCCGTTTGCGTTCCGAGGTTCAGAAAGTGCGCCAGCAGCGCGCGGGCGATCTGCTCGTCGTGGTAGCGGATGACCGGATCCGCGTCGGGCAGCGCGCCCTCGACACCCTGCAACCGCAGTTTCGCCCCGTTCGGCAGCGCCGCCCCCGAGCTGTCCCCGGCACGGTAGTCGTTGGCCATGCGCTGGCCCTCGTCGAGATCGGCTTGTTTATCGAGGGGGCCCGCGTAGTAGACCGGGATCCCCATCCCGTTACGTTCGATCGTCTGCGCCTGCACCCGCAGCATGCGATCTTTCAATCGCCAGTTCTTGTACGCGGCCCGCAGCACCGACTTGCCGAGCCAGTCGCCGCCCTCGCGCTCGTTGATGTAGGGCACGATCCGTTTGGCCGGGATCGTCGCCCCGCCACCGGCGATAGCGCCGATCACCACGGCCTCGAAACCACCGGTCATGGTGCCCATCGCGTACTGCGCGATACTCACCAACTCCCCACTGGGCGCGACCACCAGATTCGAGATCGACCGCGGCAACCGCGGCGCGAGCTTCGCCAGGTGCGCGTAGCCGTGGTCGTCGAGCTGGTAGATCTGCTCGAAGAAGCTGTGCCCGTACGGCAGGCACAACAACGCGAGCCGCACATGATCGGCCCACGAAAAACTGTTGCGCACACGCCGTGTCGGCTGCCGCGACTCGTCGTCGGCCCCGACGATCGGCAGATGCAGATCACCGGCGACGAACTCGGCCACCTCATCACGGGCGCCGTTGGGGTCCACCCGCCAGCTCGTGCGGCGCACCGGCAGTGTGATCGCTCGATGCACCGAAGCGACCTGCGCGTCTTGGCGCAGCATCCGGTCATACACCTGCACCGACAACGGCCACCGCAACTCGGGTGTCGTCTCGGTGTTCTGTAGCCAGATGTCGCCGGGATAGGAGACGGCATAACCGATTTCGCGGGTCGCTACCCTGCCCCGCACCGGGGATGTCTTCTCGGCCACGTCGTCACCTCCATTCAGAACCCGACCACCGCGAGGTTCGCCTCACCGTGGTGCCGACCCCCCGGGCTCGCCGCCGCGCGGTGTACGAGCTGCTGTACAGGCGCGGTGCGCGTACCGAAGGTGATCAGTCCCCACAGCGCCAACGTCGCGGCCACCACCGGGGAAATCACGTTGACGCCCTTGCGATCCCACGCCCAGCCACCGCCGGGCAGGTCGCGTTTCACCGCGCCCTCGACCGCCTCCGCGAGCACCGGATCACCGGTGTGAGCGAGCAGCCCGGCCATCGCTTTGTCGTAGAAGTCGCCGGTCGCCTGCGCCATCTGCGCGGTCCCGGTGAGTGTCGCCTCGACACCGGCCGCGAGCAGATCACCGGTCAGCGAGGCCGCGGGCGATGCCGCGTCGATGACCAGCACGCACGGATCCAGCCGCGCCACCACCGACACCAGATAACCCACCGTGCCCGGGGCACGCGGCCCGTGATAGCCGAGCTCGACATGCACCCGGCCCGCGGTCGTCCACACCGCCGCCACGATCGACACCACACGCCGATCCGGCGTCATATCCACCGCGATTGCTCGCGGCCCCGTCAGCGTCGGCGCCGGATCGGCCATGCCGCCCCACACCTCGGCGGGGATCAGCGCGGGCCGGTGCTCGGTGCGCACCGGCCACACGCCGCGGCCGAGCGCCTCGACACCGAACGCGATCAGCCCGGCCTTGGTTGTCGCCTTGCGCAAGGGTTTCTGCATTTTCGCCGCGGTCTGGATGATCCCGTAGGAGGGGTTCGCGTACTCCCAGGTCGTCACGGCGTCATGCGGTAGGTGCTCGGGAGCCATGTACTCGGCGAAGTAGACGCCCTCGGCACGGGCCAGCCCGGCCGCGCGCATATCGGCGAGCACGAAACCCTTCGGATGCTGCTCGGCGTTCACCGCGGACGACGTGTAGATCGTCTGCGGATCCGGGGCGGCCATCTGCGCGTAATCGACCGCGGACGTCGCGGACAGATCCAGGTTGTATGCCTCGTCGTAGACGAGCAGATCGAGCTTGGTGATACCGCGGCCGACATCGGCGGACCGCGTCGAGGTGACCATCTGCGCGCCGTTGGTCAACTTGATGGTGCCGCGCCCCTGCGACAGCGTCGGCGCGGACGCGAACCGCCGCCGCAGGCTCGCACTCGCGCCGATCAACGCCACCAGGCGGGTATGCAACTCTTTACCGGTGTCCCACCGCTGCACCGTGTAGAGGATCTTCTCGCCGAGCACGCACAGCCCATACAGGCAGCGCAGCAACAGGATCTCCGACTTGCCGTTCTGGCGAGGACAGATCAGCACGGCGTCGGGATGGGTCCACGCGCCCTCCGGATTGCGGCGCAGCAGGCACCGCAGATTGCCGCGCTGCCACGGCATGATCGGCTGCGGCGAGAGCCGCCCGGCGAGCGCAATCGCTTTGTGCCCGTGCGTATCGTCCCCGGGCCACAACGAAACATGATGCGGGCGTTGACGTCCCGAAAGCGTCGGGAACACCACCGGATCCGGCGCCGAAAACAGCTCGGCCAGATCAGAGTCCAGCGAGTACATCACCCTCGTCCGGCTCGTAGCCGCCGCGCTGGCGGCGAATCTCGGCGAGCAGCTGCCGCAGCGTCCCGGCCTGCTGCCGCGCCTCCTGCAACGCGGCATCGACGCGGATTTCCAGGGTGCCGTCACGGCCAGTGCTCAACCGAGTCCATACGTCGACGGCACCGGTCAGGATGCTGTTCAATTGCTCCAGGCGGTCCCCCACTCGCGCCGCTTCGATGATCAACACGGTGATTTCGTAGCCATCCGTGGGCAATTCCAGTGCGCGACACAGCTTTTCGCCTGTTTTGCCGAGGATTTCCGCCATTGCACGTACCATTTCGTCCCGTACAAAAAATTCTTGACTAGTGATGGGGCGTCAGGAGGGCCACCCTCCGGATTTTTCCCGGCGAATCGGACACCGGTCCGGGACGAGAGTCCCCACGACCGGCCACGAAATCCGGACACGGTCACCACTCCAGCAAGCACCAGCAACCCCGATCATCCCGGTTCGAGACGGCATCGACGGGTTGCCCGGTGATCGCCGGGCGCAGGTGGTCACGGCTACCGTCGCCGCGCGAGCCGTTGCATGTCGCGTGCAGCAGCCGGTCGGTCACCGTGCCGCCGACCGCTCGGGCGGTGGAGTGATCGCCCTGCAGCTGCCGTTGATCGAAGTTGCGGGCGGGGTCTCGATACATCGGCATGCCGCACCACCAGCACGGCGAGCCGTCCGGCAAACTCCGCAGCAGCGCGGCGACCGCCTGCTGATGAACCCACCCGAGACCGCGCTGCGTCGTTGTCCGCCGCGCGGTCCGAGTGGGCATCTCCTGCCTACCGGCTCGACGCGCCGCCCGTGCTGCCGCTGGCGGTACCGGTGTCGGCACCGCTGACCTTGCCGGTGGTGTCGGTACCGGGGCTCGTAATGGGCTGCTGCACAGGCACCGCCGGCGCGGCGGCACCCGTGCCAGCGGCCGGGCTCGTGCTCGTCGGCGCGGGCGTGACCGGCTGCTGCGGTGCGACGACAGGCGTCGACGCGGGCGCGGTGGCGCTACTCGACGCGGTGGCGTGTGCCGCGGCGGCGGTGGCCGCGATCTTGCTGGTGATATCGTCCAGCGGCGCAAGATCATCCAGGGTGAGCGTGGCGCCGTGGGCGATCTGCGTCTTGAGTGCGGCGATCTGCGCCTGCTGATCGGTGATCTGCGAAACCTGTTGCGTATTCAAGGCAACGATCTTAGTGTTGGACTCGACCAGCGAGGCGATATCGGCCTTGAGCTGAGTTTCGATGTCGGGCATAGCTTCTCCCAGAATCTCCAGAACGCGCGCGTTCTGCTCGATGATGTAGCCCGCCCAAATCGGGATCGGACCGGTATGGATGGTGGCGAGATCGCCACCGGTGAGGAACTCCTCGAACTGCTCGAGGACGAAACGACGGCCCGTCACGCCTGCCGCTGCTCTCTGGTGTCGAGCAGTTCGTCGAGCTTGCCGAGCATCGCGTCGACCGCCTGCGACGTATGCAGCGCCACCTCGGCGTTCTTGCTGTCCTGGCGGCGCTGCGCGAGCAGGATCAACGGCGCCGCATACGCGGCCTGCGTCGAGAACGCGAGATTGAGCAGGATGAACGGATACGGATCCCAGCGCAGACCGAACGCGGTGAGATTCAACCCGATCCACCCGGTGACGATGACCGTCTGACCGAACAGGAAAGGCCACGAACCCATTCCGCGCACACCGGCGTCGGCGGCGCGTTCACCGACGGTCAGCTGATCACCGGTGCGGACGGCCGGATGCCGCCACCAGTGTGCGCGATGGGCGTCGACGATCACGGGCTAGACGAATACCGTGATCACGGCGACGAGCACCTTGGCGATATCGAGCAAGATGGTGCCCCACGGGGCCGTACCCAGCGACGCAGACAACGACGACAACATGAACTTTGCTCCTATGCAGCGAAACCCGAAGTCGCGGGAGCGAATTCAGGCAGGTGACGGGATACGGCCTGTCGGCCGTAGCGCGGATCGGACTCGAACCGGTGACCTCTGAGATATGGGGCCAGCGAGCTACCGAACTGCTCTACCGCGCTCGTGCGCCCGGGATCGGGCATGAAAAAGCCCGGTCCGTCGTGCTCGGATCGGGCTGCGGGGATAGACATCCCACTGCTGGACAGTGTTGCACGCCGTCGCAGTCTTGTCACGACAACCGCGGGCAAAGATCGCCCGGGACTACGCCCGCCCCAGGTGCGGACTGGTGTTCCCGGCGGATTCCGCATGTTCGGCCAATCGTTGTGCGGCAATCTGTGCATAGGCGTCGACGGCTTCGATGCCGAGAAACTCTCGGCCTTCAGCCACCGCTGCGACCCCAGTGGTTCCGCTGCCGGTGAACGGATCCAGGATGCGCCCGCCCGGGCGGACCGTCCGCACCAGTTGCCGCATCAGCTCGACCGGTTTCGCGGTCAGGTGATGGCGGTGCTTACCGGTGGGGTTGGCGATCGAGTACACCCCGGGCAGGAACGGCGGCCGGTGATCGGAGTCGAGTTGCCCGTGCGAGGCCCACACGATGTACTCGGATTCGTTCTTGAACCCCGGGTTCGGGCGCGCATTGGGCTTACGCCACACCACGATTCCGCGCCACCGCCAACCCGCTACCTGTACCGCGTCCGACAACGCGGGCAGCTGCCGCCAATCGGTGAACACCAGCGCCTGACCACCAGGGCGCACCAGCCGTAGCGCTTCAGTCAGCCAGAACGACGACCACAACGCGAAACTGCGCTGATCACGCTGATCAGGAAAATCCGGCACCGCATGAGCCGCTACCGAGCCGCTGTCGGCGTACTTCTGCACCGCTGTGCGGCTGGTGCGATCCCGGGCCGTGACACCGCCATGCAATACGGCGGATCGGTAATCAAGGCATCGAAGGTCGCGTCGGGAAGCTCGCGCATGATGGTCAGCGCCTCGCCATGAATGACCTGATCGGTGGCGAGCACGGGGCGTGGATGCGTACAGACGTTGTCGGCGTGGCCCGTCATCGGTGGCGTCACCGCCTTTCTTGTACCACCAAACAGCAAGGCCCGGTCCGCATTCGGACCGGGCCTTGCTGACAGCTATTGCGTTGTCATTGCAGTGTTGCATGCGGTAGCGATCTTGTCACGAATCCCTCCACCCGGCGCGCAAGCTTCAGCGTGACCTGCTGGCCGGTGTGGGGTTCGTGCGTCGTTTTCGCGCGTCGTCGAGCCGATACAGGGGTTTACCCGCAGCGGAGTGCGCCACCGCACGCAGCTGGCCGCGGTGCACCCACGACACGATCGTGCCTCGCGGCACGGGCTCGCCGAGCTCGCGCAACACACGCACAAGATCAGGGATCTCGAACATTCGGCCACCGATCCGGGCGAGCAGTTGCTGTTCGAGCCGGACGACATCGTGCCGGACCCCGCAGGCCGGGCAATTGACGAACAACTCGCCCGCCTCGGCGTACAACGGCCTCTCACACTCGCGCGGACGGTGAGAACTGGCCTGCCCGATGATCGTCGGGCACGGGCCGCGGTAGACGAGCTGCGGCGGCGGGTTGATCACCACGAGCGCGGCGTGCACGGCGTGCGTGATCTCGGCGTGAATCTGCCCGGCGGCCTCGTCCAGGCGCACCGCCATGATGTTGTCGGCGAGCCAGCGCGCGGCGTCGCTGCCGTCGCCGACCGGCCCCGCGATACCTCGTGATTCAGCGAGATGCCTTGCCCACGTGGTGATCCCGTTCGTCAGCGTCGCGTGCAGCTCGGCCGCGGCCGGGTGGAACGGCAACGGCGCGACCGGTCGCGAACCGGATCGCAGTCCACGCGACACCCGGTCTTGCCGTAGCTCGGTGACGGCGAGTTCGTCGAGTAGCCATGGGACGCCGTCGAGCGCCGCGGCGAGTTCCTCGGCGCAACTGGCGCACAGGAATTCGGCGCAGGGGCGTGCGCAGCGGCGGTTACGGCACTCGCTCACTGGTCACCGGCCGGTGGCGGGGAGATGGTGACCACGACCGACCCGTCGGCGCGCTGCAGGATGTGCATCCAGGGGTAGATGTTGGCCCGGATGTGGGCGAGCAACTTGCCGACCATCGCCAGTCGCCGCTGTGGCGGGACCTTGCTGCTGATCAGTTCGAGGCGGCGTAGCAGATCGTCGCTGGGCGGGCCGCCGGGCCGCGGCGCGAAACCGTCCGGCGCGGGCAGGTTCTCGGGGTTCACAGCAGGCCCCTTTCGGTGAGCATGACGAGCAGCCCCTCGGCGATCAGCGGCGCGGACGAGTAGGCGCGCACATGCTGCGCGGCTTGTTGGGTGAGCAGGAATGTCGCGAGCGATTCGTGATCGTGCTCGCCGTCGGCGGCGAGGTGGTTCGCGACCGCCTTCGCCCATGCCTTCGCGGCGAGTTCGTTGGAACCGAGCAGGTTCACGCCTTCGCGGACGAGTGCGCCGTCGCGATACAGGTTGGCTCGGCGGCACCACGCCACGATTGTGGCCTCGATCGGATCCGGTTCGGGCACCTGGATTCCGATCATCGGTCCGCCTCGGTGAGGTCGGTCAGCGTGATGTGCACGCCGGGTGTCTCGCCGGTCTCGGCGAGTCGTTTGCCTGCGCAGAGCCGGATCACCTGGGCGTCGTCGGCGAACGCGATGCCGGTCAGCGCGTCGAGGATCGCGCGGGCAAGCTTGTCGGTGTCCGGGCGCCGGATCGCGGCCGGGGTGCGCGTCTTCGGCACGGATTTCGGGCGCCGCAGCACGAATTCGAGGACGACGGCGACGGGCCCGGCGAGCTGCGGCCAATGCTCGTCGTGCACTGCCAGGGCGACACGCTCCCGCCACGGGCCGACGGCTTTCGACGACTCGATCATGCGGCCGTTGCCGACGTGCCGCTTGCTGCCCTGCGGCGCGGGCGAGCCAGGCACGAAACAGGTGCAAGATCCAGTCATTCAGCTCTCGCTTCCCCGGCACGCTGGGTGATGGCGACCTTGATGCGTCTCGGGTGCGCGAGGTGGGTCTCATAGCGGCGGCCGTCGGGCATCAGCCGATTGCAGGGATCACCTACCAGCGCCGCGCATTCCGATTCGGGGCAGGGCACGGTCGCGTAGGCGAGCTGCTGCTCGGCAGCCTCGTTCTGGCCGAGGCGGCGTTCACCGGGCTGCAATCGGATGATGGTGTCATTCATCGGGTTTCGTCTCCTCGGTGGTGTCGAGCATGTGGGTGATGAGCGCGCGCCATGCGGCGGGCAGCTCGCCGGGCTTGTGGTTGCACCGGACGACCGGCGGGTCGGCGTCGCGTAGCTCGGCGGGCGGGGTACGCCACCCGGCCTCGTCGCACAGGGCGCAGTCGGCGATGTCGGCGCGTTTGTGGTCGGCGGCGACGCGGCGGCGTTCGGCGCGGTCGCGCTGCCACTCGTGGTGTGCCTGCCGGGCGGTCTGGCAGGCACGGCAGGGGTCCGGGGTGCCGCCGGGATGCCGGTCACACCACTGCGACGGCTCACCCGGCCCGGTCTGCGCAGGGGCGACGGGACCGGTTTCATGGCCCGGGTGAAATGTGGATGGGGGGTCGTCCGGCGGCGGGAGCGGTTCGGGCACGTGCCGTACCCCTGTGACGGAACCCCCCGAGGTCTGCTGTCTGCTGTCTGCGGTCTGCTGGTAGGAAACGGACCGATCCGCGTCACCAATTGCCGAGGTAATCCGGTCCGTGGTCGGGATCGGTGAAACGGACCGATCCGCATCGGTATTCGCGACCGGTTCGGCATCACCGATCAGGTTGGTGATGCGGTACCCGTTTTGATCGGCATTCGGATTGGTAATGCCGTTGGTGATCGGGGCGATGCGCGGCGTCTCGCCGACCGGCACCGGATCGGTGATCCGGTGGGTGTAGCCGACGGTGTCGAGATCGGGCAGCGACAGCAGCCGGGACAGCTGCACTGCCGACATCGAGTGCGACCACGACGAATACTCGGGGTGTTCGTGGCGGTCGCGTTTCAGCTCGGTGACCACCGCGGCGCGCAGTGTGCGCGACGCCAGCGCCCCGTACGCCTTCACCACGGCAAGAGCAAGTTTCGGGTTGCGCAGCAGCTCGTCGGAACGGATGAGACTGCGGACAAGCGCCTCCTCGGTGTCCGGGTCGAACAGCACGAACCGCGCTGCCTCCAGTTCGGCCGCGGCGGCGTGAATCTGCGGCCGGGTCCAGCCGCGGGCACGTGGACGCAGCCGGGCCGGGCGCCAGTCCACGCACCCGCAGTAGCTCAGCCCCGGGTCGGTGGTGAGCACGTAGTACAGGTGCTGCGCCGCTGGGGTGAGGTCGAGATAGGGCTCGTCCTCCCAGATACTCAGTCGGATACGCGCGAACTCACGGGCCATTCGCCGGACACCCCTTCAAGATCAAGACCGGGCTGCTGGAGTCGTGTGCGCAGCGACAACTCGAGGTAGTCGCAACTCAGGTCGACCCCGATGAATCTGCGGCCATGACGAGCCGCGGCGAGCCCGGTGGTACCCGAGCCGCAGAACGGATCGAGCACAGTGCCGCCGGGCTTGCACCCGGCCCGTACGCATCGCTCGGCCAGGGCAAGCGCCATCACCGCGAAATGCGCGCCTGGGAACGGATGCGTGCCGATCGACCACACATCACCCGGATTCCGGCCACGGAGATGCACAGCCTGTGCCGGGTCGAGCGTGTTCGGAGAACCAATCCCCTGCTGCGAGAGGTCCGGCGCACTGCACCCTCGTGCCGCACGTGCGATGCTCGTTTCCGCGTGGTTCTCGCGGACCGAGTCCAGGTCGAACCAATACCGTCGCCTCTTCGAGAACATGAAGACCAGCTCGTAGCGGCTGCTCAGTCGATCGGTCACGCTCTCCGGCATCGCGTTCGGTTTGTGCCACGTGATCGCGTTCCGCAAAATCCAGCCGTCCGCCTGCAAGGCGAATGCGACGCGCCAGGGGATACCGAGCAGATTTTTGTGCGGGACCGCAGCCTTTTTCGTGGCTTTCGACTGTTCGACGACAACGGAACCCAAGCGGGACGTGGCGCCCGGCGGCCCGGAGGGTGACGAACTGTAGGAGTCGCCGAGGTTGAGCCACAACGTCCCATCGCCGGTGAGCACTCGCCGCAGTTCGCCAAACAGTGCGCGCAGCCGCTCGACGTACTCGGCCGGCGTTGCCTCGCGCCCGTACTGTCCCGGCATCCCGTAGTCGCGGAGCCCGTAATACGGCGGTGAGGTCACGATGCGATCGGCCGAGGCCGTCGGTAGTTCCTGTGCCACTGCCAGCGCGTCACCCTGATACAGCGTCACCGAGTCGTCAGCGAAATGCGGCTCGACCATCGCCGTCTCCGGTACCGAACTGGGCTGCGATGAACGCACGAGCGTGAGCGAGGCCGTCTGCCGAATCCAGCGCGCCGGAACCGATTGCGGCGAGGACGTTCGCCGCCCGTTGCTGCTCGACGAGTTCGCCGAGCTTGCCGACCAGCGCGAGCAACGCGTGCGCGGTTGCGGCGCTGCTGATCTCAAGTTCGGTCAAGATGCCGATCTCGCGGGGCAACGTGGACAGTGCCTCGAATGCTTTGGCCTCGTGGTAACTGCTCATCACGCGGTCTCGTTTCCCTCGGCCGGGGTGGCGTCGATGGGTAGCTGCTCGGATTCGGCTGCCGCGTCCGGTTTCTCGACCGAATCGGCGGCGGCTTCTTCGAGGATGTCGGCGGCGCTGGGTGTCACGCGCTGGGAGGGCACGCGGATCGGTGGCGCGGTGTCGGGCTCGGATTCGAGATCCTCGCGGGTGTAGGCGATGCCGAGCAGCACATCGGGCGCGAGGCGGCGGCACACCTCGGCTGCGGCCTTGGCGTAAAGCATCGCTTGCGGATCGCTGAGGTACTTCTCGTTCCCGATCAGCTTGCCGTTCGTGTTGGTCTTGTACTTGCCGGTCTTCTCATCCAGCGTCGGCACGTATCCGGCGGTGCGGGCGCGCTCGATCGTCCACGTGCTGTGTTCCTCTTCGCCGCCGGGTGAGCACCCCGCGACCGTGACCGCGGTGTCACTGCTGTCGACGGTGTGGATCCGGTAGCCGCGGGCCTTCAGCAACGCGACCATGGTCCGCGCGTAGACCGACGGTTGCCCGTGGACCGGGAACACCTGCTGCACGCTCTGGATCGGGTTCAGGCCGAGCTCGGCGCCGTACAGGATCGCCGCCGCCGCGTCCTCGGCCTTGCCGCGGTAGACCGCGGGCACCAGCGCGGTTTTCACCATGGCCTCGGCGAGCGTGTAGGCGGTCTGCATCATCTCGGCGTGCGCCTGCAGCATCGCCAGCGCGGCCGACGCCGTACCGGCCGGGGCAAGGGTCGACGGCGTGTAGTCGGCACCGGCGGAGACGAGTTCGGTGGTCATCGGGCGTATTCCTCCTGCTTGTGCAGCCATGCGGGCATATCGAGTTGATGGATGTCGGCGCCGTAGCCGGGCCAGTGGTCGGCGGCGCGGCAGCGGGCGAACAGATCCAGCGCTGCGCGGTTGCGGCGGCGACCGCGGTCGAGCCACTCGGGCGTGAGTTCGACGACCGACACCAGATGCGGCGGCTTCTTCGCGACGACCGCGAACACGAACGCGGGCCAGGCGCCGAGCAGATGGTCGAGACCGTCGGCGTACCAGTCGTTTTGCATGTCGTAGCCGAACGCGAGCACCGATTTGAGGAACTTCGCGGGATCGGCGGTGTCGGCGGTCTTCACGTCGATGCCGAGCACCGCGCCGCTCGGCGCCGTATACAGGCAATCGGTCCGGAACCGGCGCAGCACACCGGTTTCCCCGTCGAGCCAATAGCCCGACATCTCCGGCGTGCCCCGCTCCAGGGCACGCGCCAAACGTGGATGCAAGCGCAGGTTGTCGGCCATCGTGCGAGCCGCCCGGTACTGGCGGGTGAGCAGCGGCACCTGTCCGGCGGCGCGCGCCTCGGCCCGCTGGCGCTGCGCGTCCTTGGTGCGCCAGTCCCCCGCGGTCACCTCGACCACCGCCGCGCCGACACTGAGTGCGAGTGTGTGCACCGCTGTACCGAACTCGAGCGCCTCGCTCGGCTCTCGATTCGGGTGTTCGCGGTCGTAGATCCATTGCGACGGAACCACTTCTAGCAGATCACGCGCACCACTGGACGACAGCGACGTCCGCGGGTCGCCGCCGTGGTACACCCACTCGGGCACATTCGGATAGAGACCAGGCGCGAATCCCGTTAGCGCCCCGACGGTCTCGTTCGCCCGGTGCCGCGGGCAGTCGCATTCTTCGGTGTACAGGTCAGTGACCGGGCAGACGTCGTGGCTCACGCCGTCACCACCCGCCCAGCGGCCCGCACACGGCCCTCCACGATCGCGTCGACGCGCGCACGCAGAACACTCAACGGCGACTCGAAATCAACGAAAGCCGCTAGAGTCATGAGGATTTGGGCCATCCTCTCGGGATCGCGCGCGCATAGTGCGGCCAAGTGCCGATAGGTTTCCAGCGGCCCCCTCTCGCGCACGCACTCGCACAGGTCGAGCGCATCGGCCGCGCACCGATCCAAATCGGTGTACCGAGCCATCACCACACGCCCGAACGCTCGTCTAGCTCACGATCGCGGGCCCGATCCCACGCCGCGCCGGGGTCGGCCTGGTCCTCGTCGCCGGGTATCTCGATATCGGCCGCGGTGCCGTGGTCGACGTACTCGACATCGATCCTGTCCGGGCGGCACAACACGACCGCGGTACCGGGCAGATGCGCACTGCGCGTGACCAATTCACGCAGCTCGTCGAGGTACAGGTCGCCGGGCTCGGGAGCCGCGCGCAGCGACACCGTCTCACGGGTGCTACGGGCCTGGGTGATCTCCGCGCCCGTCTCGTGGTCGGTCCATATCCTCATTGCCACCCCGCCGATCCGGTGATGTCGGGCCGGGGGAAGGATTCTGCGGTCCAGGTGCCGCCGCGGGGGCGCTGGAACTTCGCCACCGTCTTGTTGGCCAGCCAGGCGTTCCATGCCTGGATGAACAGCGCGAGCTGATCACGGATCGGCATCGTGATCGACTCGCGGCGCAAGCGCCTAAATCGCCTGTCCAACGCGAGAATCGGACTGCCCTCGGCCAGGCCGGTCAGATCGTGCAACTCCCGGAAGAACAACTCGGTGATATCGGCAGCGGCGGCGCCGGTTTTCAGCGCGAACGCGGTCGCCACCGACGGAGCAGCATCGGTACTGACGATCAGGCTGAGTCGGTCGTTGACGAACTCGACCGGCCCCGGATTACCCGACACCCACTGCTGGATGATCGGCACGGTGATCCGGGTGGCCAGCTTGTTGTCCCTGAACAGCAAGCCGCTGTCCCACAACAGCAGAATCCGCACCCCGGCCGCGATGGTGGTCGCGTTCTTCACCCCCAGCATGGACAACTGCTGCCCGGCGTTGCGTTTGCGGCCCTGATCCATCACCAGTTGCGCCTCGGTGGGCAGGCCACGCACGACCAGGAACGGCAGCGACAACGGCGGCGCGCACCCGGCCAGCGCCACCAGGCGATGCCGCCCGTCGATCAAATGGCCCTCCACATCGAACCGGATCGGGTCCGCGGCGAACGTCCACAACCCCGCGGCCATATCGGACTGGTAGCGGGCAACGCTCTGCTTCGACAACGGCCGATTCCGCCGATGACTGGCCAGCCACCGGCGAGCCGTAGCGCTGCTGACCAGCACCACGTCGGTGGAGATGGTGTCGGCGGCCAGGGCCAGCCGGTCACCGTGGCGCTGCAGGGACGAAGGTGTCATGAAATGCCTTTCTGTTGGTTGGTCAACCGGTCGATGACGTACTGCACGGCGTCTCGGGCGCGGATGAGGTCACCGAGGTTCTTGCGGGCGATCTCCTCGGCGTTGCGAGCAAACCGGTCGTCGTCTGTCTTGCCTTTCAAACTTTCCGCAGCCCTGGTCAGCTCAAACGCCTTATGCGAGAACGAATCTGGCAGCGGCGCGCGATTGCGGGGGCGCGGCAGCGGCTTCTCCCCCAGCGGGCCCGGCGTGACGATGGTCGGCGCGGGGGCGGTGATCGCGGAGTTCAACTCCGCCAGCTCGTTAGCCGAAATCAGATCCGTGACCGGTGGTTTCGAGGCCGAAGGCGGGTATGTTCTCCCATCGATACCGGCAATCGCTTCTGGTTCAGGTGTCCCAGATTGGGACACCTGACGCAGATCCTCGGTGATGGTGTTCTTGCTGACGCCTGTTGCTGCCGCGATGGCGCGGGTGCTCATGCCGATCTCGCGCATCGACACGACGATCTCGTGCCGTTCCTCACGCGGCAGACGCAACCGACTCGCACCGAACTCCCGCGTGCAGTAGTCGTCCCACGAGCGATAGCCGAGCACGGCCCATGCCCGCGTCAGGTACGCCCGCCGAATCAGCTCCCAGACAGCCTCGACCCCGACCTTGATTCGCTCGGTCAAGTCGCGGGCATCGACTGCGGACATCGATAGCGGTGGCGTCACAACGGCGCTCCCTCCACCGCCCGGGCGGCATAGCCCAACTGGGCGAGGATGGCGCGCACGCGGTCCGCCAGCTCGGGATGATCGAGGAAAGCGAGGTCTTTCGCCAGCTCACCCAGGCCGACCGCAGCAACAAGGTTGGCAGCCGGGATGCGGCCTACGTCTCCGACTCTGCACTTACCCATTAGGTGGAATCCCTCCGTTCTCTCGGAATGGCGTATCTCGGAACAGGTCCCTGTCCGAGTCATGACCTCGGCATTAATTGGGCTGTGTCAGCGAGGCCGGACGCTCGACGCGGGCGCACCTGCGCCTCCGGCGGCGCTGTTTTCCTCATCGGCGCGAGCAGACGATGCACCGACCACACGCAACGCACGCACCGGCGCGATGGCGACGTGATCGAGCTCAACAGGCGTCGGATCGGCGGCAGCCAGCTCAGCGGCACGACGCACGCACGCAGCGGCATTGGCGACATAAACGGCAGCCATCCGGACATGCGCAGCGGCACGGCGCTCCAGCCAGACACACATACCCACCGCCAGGATGGCGACAACTATCAACACGACGCTCACGGCAACGCCACCGCCCAACTCGTCAGTGACCACCCCACCGCAATACCGGCCAGGATCGGCACCGACGACGACGCGACAAGCCCGAGCAGTTCCCACGCCTCACACTCGATATGCGAGACGCGCTGGTGCGGAATGCGCTGCGGCAGGGGCAGACTCACACGGTGAGTGCTCACCGCTCGGCCTCGTTAGCGTCGAGCTCAAGCAAGACTGCGGCACAGAAGATTTCGGTTACGAAGAGGGCGTTCATGCGGCTTCGCCCGCCTCAGTACGTGCGGCACGCTCACGATTGATTCGCTCGTACATGCGCATGTCACGAATGACGCTGTCGATCCACTCCGGCGGGAAGTGCTTACGCTGCTCGTCGATCCACGCCTGCATCTCGGGCGTACGGCACGGCCGATCGTCTGGCGCGCTCACGACACAATCTCCATCGCTTTGTCGGTGAGCTCGTCCAAGCCGATGTCCAGCACTCGGGCGATGCGTACCAGTTCGGGCACGCGGAACGAGGTCCGTGCCCCCATCCGGCGCGTCCAACTGGTCGAGGAGATGCCAACGTGACGAGCTACCGCCGACTGCGTTTCACCGGCCCGCCGGATCGCGCGCCGTACCGCGTCGGCGGTGGCGACATTGAGAGGATCCATACCGCCACCGTAAACCCCTTTCGGTCCTCTTTCAACCTAGTACAGTTCTGTTCAGTCCACTTCCGGTCACTGCCGAGATACCCCGGGACGTGGCGGGATGTGACGGGATGTGATCAACACACAGCAAGATCGAGTTGCGTCAGACCCTGTTCGGTCCCCAGAATGGACCGTATGGACACCACTGGAACGAGTCCGAGCCATGCGGCGGCGGACTTCGAGGCCGAGACCGCCCAGGTCAACAAGGCCGTCGGTATCGAACTGCGCGTCCTGCGCACCAGGCGGGGATGGAATCAGGAACAGCTCGCCGAGGCCATCGGCGTGGACAAGAAGACAATCGGCCGCCTCGAACGCGGCGACCGATCGATGACGATGGGCCAGATGTACCGGATCTGCAAGGCGTTCGGGATCAAGCCGAGTCAGCTAGTCGGCAGCGTCGAGCGCGAAATCGGCATCCAGTAGCGCGCCTGGATCCAGTCCGCGCCTGCGCGCTTCGACGATCACACACGCCACCGAGACCGACCTTCCGGCGGCTCGCAGATCTCGTAACGCCGCCTCGGATACCTGCGCGTCTGTCACTCCCATGTCCTCTCCCTGCATGAGCGCCGCCGGGGCCACCACCCCCCGGTGAGGGGCCCGTGTGACGGATATCTGCTAGCGAACTTCGGTAAAAAACAGACCCCCAGGGTATTGCCCCATATGGGGCAACGCAAGGCATCTGGAGTACCCAACGCTCCGCTGGCAAAACCCCCTAACGACCCCCTAATACCGTGGTATGGCGGAACGAACCCGGCTGTGCTGTGCCCGTGACTCTTCCGGCACCAGTTTCACGAACGAAACAAGTAGCCTCAGCGAATGGCAGAGCTCAACGCCGCGGTGGCGTACGTGATCAAACGCCTGCGGCTCGAGGCCGGGCTCACCGCCGAGGACGTCTACCTAGCAACCGGCCTGTCCCGCAACGCGTACAACCGACTCGAATGGGACGAGCGAACCTGCAACATCGAACAATTACACGCCATCGCCAGCATCTACGGCCTGCGGGCCTCCGACCTGCTGCACGAGGCCGAAGACTTGGTGAAACAAGGCGCGGTACCCGAACTGCCACCCAACATCACCGCACTGCGCAAGGCACTCGGTCTCGGCACCTGAGCCTCTTTCCAGCCGCCGTGAGACAAACCGGTCCCCCTTGTCGGTCACCCTCTCTACACTGCGGAAATGTTGCTCGCCGTACTCGTCGTCATCGCGATTGCCCTGGTCCGCCTACGCTTTTGGCGTCTCGACCCGTGCACCCGACCATTGACTGTCGGAATGCTCGCCCTCGCAATCGCATCCGTGATTTTCGTCCCCTCCATCGGCCGATGGCTCGACACCACCGGCATCGCCGGTGCGAGCCCGCGCATCATCGTGCAGCATCTGCTCGCCGTCGCCGGGTTCTACCAATTCGGAAAACTCGCGCTGACCTTCACCTCCCGCGATCCGGCCACCGATCCGCGTTATCGCTCCCGGCTCCTCATGTGGCGCGCCGGGCTGCTCCTGGCCGCCGTCGGCATGATCATCACCTACCGGCTCGGACCCGAATACCGCACGCACGCAGAAGAATTCACATTATCCAACCCGCTGAGCATCGCCCACGACTGGCTGACGCTCGCCGTCTGGGGCTCCGCGTTCGTCCTGCTCGCCGTCTCCGCAGCCGCCAAACTCACCCAACCCGGCCCCGACCTGCGAGCAAGCATGCTCGGCCTGCTCGGCATGGGGACGGTCGGCGCGATCTACGTCGCCACCATGGCCGTACTGCTCGTGACACAGCCCGCCTACGTCCACCACCACTACCATGCCCTCGCCGTCAGCGGCGGCATCCCCGCCATGCTCGTACTCGCTTTTGCCGCCACCCCCGGACTCATCGCCGCATGGAGCCGACACAGCAATCCACGCAGATAGCTACGCCGCCAACACCGATGCGTTGGCTGGGCGCACCTCGACGCAGATGTCTGACACCTTCCGGTTCCAACGCATGATCGTGACCGACAGATGACGCCGGATGATATCGCGCCTCTGCTCCAGCTCCAGCGCTTTCCAGCGCCGCCGAGCATCTGGGCCAACCAAGTCCAGCAGCAGAGGATCCACTGAAGCGGTTCTTGCATTAAGCCGCTCCTGAGTCGCCGTGATCTGGGCCTCAATCTGCTCGACGTACACGGCAACAGCCTGCGCCGACATCCGGGTTTTCGCTGCGTCGACCACGAACTGATCCCGCTCGGCAGTAAGGCGATCGATCGTGGCGAGTTCCTCGTCGACCGACACCCTGTCCGCCTCGTCGCGCGCTGTCAGCTTCGCAAGAGCGTCGGGGCGTTCCAGTTCCGAGAAGAGAAACTCCTCAACATGATCATCGACACGCTCTAGGTTCCGGGTGACGCCGTGACACACAGTGCAGGTGTAGCGGTCCGCTCCGCGCTTCGTGCTCTGCTTCTCGTTCTTCAATCTGCCTTTGCGCTCAATCGTCCCCGGATGCTTGCGCTCCTCCAGACACACGCCGCACTTCGCAATATGAGACAACAGGTATTTCGGCTCCACACCGCGGTGCGTCGCGGGCCGACTCAACAGCCCCACTATCGGACGGTACAGCTCGGGATTCAGGACCGGCTCCCATTTGCCTGTCCCGACCACCTCGCCATAGTGCACGCGAAAGCCGTAAGTCGTTGGGCTGGTGAGTATCCGCCGGATATCGCAGAGGTCAAACCGGCCGCCCCCCGCTTCTTTCCAACGCGGCGCGATCGACCGGCTCACGGACCGACTCGATTCATGATCTAGTAGTCGTCGCGCCGCTTCCTGCAGCAACGGTGCCTGCAGTGGGTGCGGCACTCGGTCCACCACCTTACCGCTACGCGGATCCCGCACCAGTTGATAGCCCGGCGCCACTCGACCATGTGGCTTGTTCTCGCTCAGGTTCGCAGCCATCGCTCGCAGGACGCGCTTACGTGTCTTCCCGACCTGTTTCGCACCATCGAGGATGTCCTGCCACACCCGATTGCGGTCGTCGTCGTCGTTGACGTCATAGAGCCGACCCTCGTAATACAACAGAACGCCGCGCTCGGCCATGAGGTCACAAAACGAGCCGAATTCGCGCATGTCGCGGGTGATTCGGGACGGCTCCCACACCAGTAGCACATCACCTGCCCGGAGGATGCTCGGCAGCTTCTTGAAGTCCTCGCGCTCCCGCCTGGAGTGCCGCGACGCGCCACGATCGTTGTCTTTGAGCACATCCCCAATCGGCCAGCCTTCGTCATCGCAATCATCAGTGCAGGAAACGATCTGCTCGTCACACGACCGTGCGCGAGTGCTGTCGTCCTTGGACACCCGGGCGTAGATGATCGCCCGCAGAATCGCCCCATGTGAGCGCCGTTCACGTGCTGTCATGCACACACTATAGGGGTCCGGGTATTGACATGTAAGCGAGGTGACACGCACCGGCACGGCGGTGCGGACCGCGCGGTTCATGGCCGGGCGGACGTTGGCGCTGGTCGAGTACCCGGCCGACGGCGGCCCGCTGCCCGGCGAGTGATCCGGAGGTTGCCAGCGGCTCGCGCCCGGCGCATTCTCGAAGGAGGCAGGACAACCATCAGCGGAGGGAGACCCGATGACCGACCGCATCGATGCCGTTCCGGAAGCCGATTTCGTGGAGCAGAGCGTTCCGGCCTACCCGGACATTCTCGACGAGGACGCCGAACCGGAGCTGCCGGCCGACGCGGGCGAGCGCGACGCCACCGAGGCGGACGTGATCGAGCAGGCCATTCCCGTACCGCTCGAGGACGATTACACGGACGAGGCCGCCGACTACTGACCGATCCCGGCCCGCACCGCCGCGTGCAACTCGCGCAGGCCGGACCGTTCGGTCGCGACCTCGAGCACCCGGATGCCCTGATCGCGGCAGCGTAGCTCGGCGGCCAGCTCGCCCGGATCGACCTGCCGATGCGGAATCCGGTAGGCCGCGCACAGCGCGGCCAGATCCATGCCGTGCGGCGTGCCGAAGACCCGCTCGAACACGCCCGCGTACTGCGGGTCGCCCTGCTCGAGCAGTTCGAAGATGCCACCGCCGTCGTCGTTGGCGACCACGATGGTCAGATCCGCGGGCCGCGGCTCGCCCGGGCCGATGAGCAGCCCGGACGCGTCGTGCAGAAACGTCAGGTCGCCGATCAGCGCGATGGTGCGGCCCGGATGGCTCAGCGCCGCCCCCACCGCGGTGGACACCGTGCCGTCGATACCCGCCACGCCGCGATTGGACAGCACCTTCACGCCGGGCTTCGGGTGGGCGACCAGCGCGGCGTCGCGCACCGGATTCGACGCGCCCAGCAGCAGCTGGTCACCCTCGTGCAGCGCGTCCATCACCACGGCCGCCACGTGCAGGCCCGTC
Organism: Nocardia terpenica; assembly: GCF_013186535.1. Classification (NCBI taxonomy): domain Bacteria; kingdom Bacillati; phylum Actinomycetota; class Actinomycetes; order Mycobacteriales; family Nocardiaceae; genus Nocardia; species Nocardia terpenica. The sequence goes on along the minus strand of NZ_JABMCZ010000003.1, from coordinate 439,353 downwards.
GGCTTGGGATGCTGGGTCAGTTCGTCGCGAACCACGCTGTGCGCCTTGGCATTCACCTCGCGGCAGTGGGTCAGCCACTCCGGCCGCGGCGCGCCCGAGACGATGGCGCGGGTGCCGGTGCCGACCACATTGCCCGACACGTCGGGCCAGCGCGGGCCGGTGGTCAGCGCGAAGACGGTCACGTCCGGATCGGACAGCACCTTCGACACCTGCCGGTGCAGGGTGGGGCGACCGGTGATGATGGCCTGCCGCGGCCGCAGCAGCGACAGCGCCAGCGGATGCAGCGCCGGGCCGTGCATCGGGGCGGTCGGCTCGGCGACGGTCGGCAGGTCCGCCAGCTCCGGGCGGTGGCCCGCGCCATGCCCGGACACCACCACCGTGTCCGGGGACAGGTCGATCTCGAGCGGTACGTCCAGCGTCGCGTACTGCGTTGCGGTCCAAGGCTTTTCGCCGGAGCGGCCGTCCGGTGCGCACTCACCCGGGACGGCGTCGGGCACCAGCGGCTCGCGCAGCGGAATATCGAAGTGCACCGGACCGGCATTGCCCGAGCGGGTGCCGCGCGCGGCCGCCAGCACCCGGCACACCGCCGCGCGCCACACGCTGTTCTGCCGCCGATACCCGTCCTCGCGTTCGGCCAGGCCGAGGCTGATCGCGGCCCGCACCTGGCTGCCGAACAGGCCGAACTGCTCCACGGTCTGATTCGCGCCGCTGCCCAGCATCTCGTAGGGCCGGTTCGCGCTCAGCACGATCAGCGGCTGCCGCGCGTAATTGGCCTCCAGCACCGCCGGGCCCAGGTTCGCGACCGCGGTCCCGGACGTCATCACCACCGGCACCGGGCGGCCGCTCGAGACGGCGAGACCGATGGCGAGGAATCCGGCGGTGCGCTCGTCGACGCGCAGGTGCAGCCGTATCCGGCCCGCGGCATCGGCGGCCTCCAGGGCGAAGGCCAGCGGCGCGTTCCGAGAGCCAGGACACAGCACCACATCTCGCACACCCCCGCGCGCCAATTCGTCGACGACGACCTGCGCCTGTGCTGTAGAAGGGTTCACGCCCCCAGACTGTCAGACCGCACGGCCCCGGAGGGAGTCGGGCCGCTCACAGCGGGTCGCCTAACTTAGGTTTTGCTAACCTAATAGATATGGCCAAGCGCACCAAATACGTCAAGCCCGGGGAACGGCAGATCCTCACCGCCGAGGTGGTCGGGAGCAAGCGGATCAGTCCGAATTTCACCCGCGTCACGATCGGCGGCGCCGGTCTGGCCGGATTCACGCCGATGGGATTCGATCAGTGGTTCCGGCTGTTCCTGCCGGGCCGCAACGGGCTGCGGCTGCCCTCGGCGGCCAGCAACCTCTGGTACGCGCAGTATCTGATGATGGGCAAGGAGCAGCGGCCGGTGGTGCGCAACTACACGGTGCGCGGCTGGCGCGACGCGGGACGGGGCGAATTCGGCGAAACGGCCGAGCTGGACATCGATTTCGCGCTGCACGGGGAGGACACCCCGGCGTGCGGATGGGCCTGCGGCTGCGCCGTCGGCGACCCGGTGGGGCTGCTCGACGAGGGCATCATGTACCAAGCGCCGCAGCACGGTTCGTGGTCGCTGCTGGTGGGCGACGAGAGCGCGCTACCGGCCATCGCGGGCGTGCTGCGCTCGGCCCCGCGCGAGCTGCGCGGCGCGGCGTACCTCGAGATCGCCCACCCGGACGACGCCCAGGACCTCGGCGAACCCGAAGGCGTGCAGGTGAATTGGCTGCCACGCACCGACCCGCAGACGGAGGTCGGCGGCCCGGCGCTGGAGGCCGTGCGGGCCGCGTCCCTGCCGGGATCGGGCGTTTACGCCTTCATTGCGGGCGAGCAGAAACTGGCCTCGAGCCTGCGCCGCCACCTGGCGAACGAGCGCGGAATCCCCAAGGCCGACATAACTTTCACGGGTTACTGGCGGGTCGGGCGCGCCCAGGGCAGCTGACTCGCCCGAATCGTCCGTTCCCTCGGTGGGTCTCGGCGGGTGCCGTCGCCCGCCGAGACCGCGCCTACCGTGTTTTACCCAGCGTGGCGCTGGACCAGGTCACCCAGTCGCGGGAGGGCCTCGGTCACATGCTTTTTGGCCGAGGAGCGCAGCGACGAGTAGACCTTCTTCAGCGCCGGACGCGAGGACGCCTCGGCCCGCGCGTCGGTGACCGCGAGCAGCGCCTCGGCGACCTGGTCCTGCTTGGCGACCAGCAGGTCGCCGAAGCTGCCCGCGCCCGCGCTCTGGTACTCGGCCCAGAAGGGGTCGAGAGCGTCCACGAACTTCGGGGCGAACGAGGCCAGCGCGTCCTCGACGATGGTCGGGCTGACCTTCTTGATCGCGGCGTAACCGCCCTTCACGGCCAGACCGGACGCACCGCCCTTGTCCGACACCTCGGCGTCCAGAACCTTCTGGGCGTCGGCGAGGAAAGCCGGGCGCTTGGCGTCATCGAGCAGGGATTCAGACAGTGCTGCAACCACTTTCAGGTTCCTCCGGATAGTTTTTCGATGAGCGAGCCCACGCAACTATACGCACCGGACGAACCAGGCACACGATGCCGACCCACTACGGCTGCCAGGGCAGCAGTTGCACCATGAGCCCTTCACAATCGGCCAGGATCGTTTCGGATTCGTCTCGCAGCCTTGCGCTTACGAAAGTCTTGCGGCCCTCGACCCGATCGATGCTGCCCTCGACCTCGAGCGGAGTGGTCAGCGGAGTCACCTTGCGGTAGTTGACATGCAGAAACGCGGTGCGGCTGATCGGACGTCCGGCATAGTGCACGAGCGAGCCGAACAGATCGTCGAACAGCAGCGGCAGCACACCGCCGTGCACCGCCCCGTTGCCGCCGAGATGAAAACGCCGGAACTCGCCGCGCATTCGCACACCCTCCGGTCCCGCCGCCACCGTCTGCCAGGGCGGCATGAGCAGACTGCCCCGGCCCGGCAGCCGCGGCGCCCGCCCGGCCGGGCCGACCCGTTCCGGCGCGCGATACGGCTCGAGCAGGTCGATCAGCTCCCGCGCCCGCGTCAGCGCCTGCCCGTAGACCTCGTCCGGGCAGTCCACCGCCACCGCCAGATCCTGCAGCGTGCGCATGGCCTCGACGAACGGCCCGAACCGCGGCCCCGGCTCGGCCTCCACGACCCGCGGGAAACCCCCGTGCGTGTCGTAGCGATCCTCGTCGACCGCGCCATGGTCGATAACGGGTTCCACCTGCTCACTCATACCTGCACGGTAGCGAGGGTTCTTACGGCGTCAAATCAAACCGGGGAGTAGGAATCACTCGCAGGCGTGTGCCACAACGCTCGCAGCCCGAACGGGTTTGCGGTCGGCTCGTCGTTTCGGGGTCGCTGCGTAGGCGACGAAGGAGCAAGCAGCGGCCCCGAAACGACGAGCCTCAGGGACCGCAAACCCCGCCGCGACGAAGGAGCGGCAAGATGACACAGTGACCTTCAATGCGAAACTCTGGGAACCTGTTGCCGGGTTCGAGGATCTGACCGACATCACCTATCACCGGCATATCGAGCAGGGCACCGTGCGGGTGGCGTTCGATCGGCCGGAGGTCCGCAATGCCTTCCGGCCGCACACCGTGGACGAGCTGTATCGCGCGCTCGACCATGCCCGCATGACCCCCGATGTGGGTGCGGTGCTGCTCACCGGCAATGGGCCCAGTCCCAAGGACGGCGGCTGGGCGTTCTGCTCCGGTGGTGATCAGCGCATCCGCGGGCGCAGCGGGTACCAGTACGCCAGCGGCGAGACCGCCGACACCGTCGACAAGGCCCGGGCGGGGCGGTTGCACATTCTCGAGGTGCAGCGGCTGATCCGGTTCATGCCGAAGGTCGTGATCGCGTTGGTGAACGGGTGGGCCGCGGGCGGCGGGCACAGCCTGCATGTTGTGTGCGATCTCACACTCGCCAGCCGCGAGCATGCCCGTTTCAAGCAGACCGACGCGGATGTGGGCAGCTTCGACGCCGGGTACGGCAGCGCGTATCTGGCCAAGCTGGTGGGCCAGAAGTTCGCCCGCGAGATCTTCTTCCTCGGCCGCCCCTACTCCGCCGAGGAGATGCACCGAATGGGCGCGGTCAACGCCGTCGTCGACCACGACCGGCTCGAGGACGAGGCCCTGGAGTGGACCGCCGAGATCCTGGGCAAATCCCCACAGGCGCAACGCATGCTGAAGTACGCCTTCAACCTCACCGACGACGGCCTGGTCGGCCAGCAGCTCTTCGCGGGCGAGGCCACCCGACTGGCATACATGACCGACGAGGCCGTCGAGGGCCGCGACGCATTCCTCCAGAAACGCACCCCCGACTGGTCCCCCTACCCCTGGTACTTCTGATTCCGGCCGAGAGCCCGGCACCGCAACTCACCGTCGGCCCCGGCGTGCCTCGCAACTCACCGTCGGCCCCGGCGTGCTTAGCAACTCACCGTCGGCCCCGGCGTGCTTAGCAACTCACCGTCGGCCCCGGCGTGCTTAGCAACTCACCGTCGGCCCCGGCGTGCTTTTGGCCGGGGCCTCTAGGCTCGCGGTGTGGACATATTGGCCAGCCGGATCATTGTGCGACCGGCGAACTACGAGCGAACGGTGGCGTTCTATCGGGACGGCTTGGGGCTGGCGATCGCGCGGGAGTATCCCGGCGGCACCGTGTTCTTCGCGGGGCAGTCGCTGGTCGAGGTCGCCGGGCACGGGCGTCGGGAGGATGCGCCGACCGATTTCGCGGGCGCGCTGTGGCTGCAGGTCCGCAGCGCGTCCGATGCCGCGGCCGAGCTCGCGCTGCGCGGGGTCGCGATCGATCGGCCGCCGGTGCGTGAGCGCTGGGGGCTGATCGAGATGTGGGTGCGCGATCCGGACGGCGTACCCATCGTGCTGGTGGAGGTGCCCGCCGAACACCCCATGCGCCGGGACACTCGAAACCTGGACTGACGGGCGGTAATCGGCAAACCCACAGCGTCGCGAAACCGCACTACCATCCCGGTTATCAGGCCCGACAGCAACCTGGCAACAGCCTTAACGGATCGATAACGCACACTGATGTCGTGACCGCCGAACTAATCGTTCTGCTCATCGTTGTCTTCACCGCACTAGTTTTCGACTTCACCAATGGCTTCCACGACACCGCCAACGCGATGGCGACCTCCATCGCCACCGGCGCGCTCGGACCGCGGACCGCGGTCGTGCTGTCGGGCGGGCTCAATCTCGTCGGCGCGTTTCTCAGCGTCGAGGTCGCGGCCACCGTCGCCGAGGGAATCGTCCGGCTGAACGAGGTCAGCGGGCCGGCGCTGCTCGAGATCGTGTTCGCCGGTCTGGTCGGCGGCATCCTCTGGAATCTGTTGACCTGGCTGTTCGGCCTGCCGTCCAGCTCCTCGCACGCGCTGTTCGGCGGCCTGATCGGCGCCACCATCGCGGGGCTGGGCTGGCACGGGGTGATCTGGTCGGCGGGCAAGCAGGGCGTGCTGACCAAGATCGTGGTGCCCGCGGTGCTGGCGCCGGTGGTGGCCGCGCTGGTCGCCGCGGTCGGCACCTGGCTGGTCTACCGCCTCACCCGCGGCAGCGAGGAGAAGGTGGTGACCCGCGGTTTCCGCTGGGGGCAGGTCGGTTCGGCCTCGCTGGTCTCGCTCGCGCACGGCACCAACGACGCGCAGAAGACCATGGGGATCATCTTCCTGGCGCTGATCGCCTACGGCTCGGCCAAGCCGTCGGACGCGCTGCCGCTGTGGGTGATCGTGGCCTGCGCGGTGGCCATCGCGGCCGGTACCTCGCTGGGTGGCTGGCGGATCATCCGCACGCTGGGCAAGGGGCTGGTCGACATCACCCCGCCGCAGGGCCTGGCCGCCGAATCCACCAGTGCCGCGATCATTCTCACCTCGGCGCACTTCGGCCTCCCGCTGTCGACCACGCAGACGGTGACCGGCGCCATCCTCGGCACCGGCCTGGGCCGTCCCGGCGCGGAGGTCCGCTGGACGGTCCTGGGCCGCATGGTGGTCGCCTGGGTCCTCACCCTCCCCCTGGCCGGACTCGCGGGCGCGACCTGCTGGGCCGTGGCCCACGGCATCGGCGGCACCCCCGGCGTCCTGGTGGTCTTCGCCACCCTCCTACTCCTCTCCGCCCTGATGTACCTCCGCTCCCGCCGCACCCCGGTCCACGCCGCCAACGTCAACGACGACTGGTCCGAGCAAGCCGCGGAGCCCACCCTCGACGCCCACACACCACCGCCCGGGAACACCGCTGCCGCAAGGCATGCCGTGAACGGCATGGCGGTGCCGGACGCAAGCGGCAGGGCCACGCCCGGCACAAATGCCGCCACGAGGCGCAACGCCAGCGACAGCGCCGCGCACGGTTCGAGTACCACCGCACCCGGGGGTGTCGGCGGCGACGCGGCCGACGGCACGAACAGCGCTGCGGCCGACGGAATGAACGGCGCAGCGGTCGGCCGCACGAACGCCGCGGTGACCGGCAGCACGAACGGCGGTGCAGGGCATGGCATGAACAGCAACGCGGGACACGGCATGAACAGCAACGCGGGACACAGCACGAACAGCAACGCAGGACACAGCACGAACAACAACGCAGGACACAGCACGAACAACAACGCAGGACACAGCACGAACAACAACGCAGGACACAGCACGAACAACAGCGCGGGGCGCGGCACGAACGGGGGCGTGGTGCTGGGCGTGAACGGTGGGGTGGGGCGGGGGGTTGCGTCCGGTCCGGACGGTGGTGTGGTGCGGGGGATCGGGTAGGAGGCGCGGAGTGCAGACGTTGTTGATGGATTTGCGGGAGTTGTGGCGGGTCACGGTGGCGGCGCTGGTGTTCGGGGCCGGGCTGCCCGCGATTTTCGCGCTGGGGGTGCGGTTCCAGTCGCGCAGCGGGATCGGGAGTGCGGGCGGCGGGGCCGTGAGTGTGGCCCGGCGGCGGGCGGCGGCCGCGGGCGCGGTGATCTGCTACGCGGCGGTGGCGGCGACCGTGGTGGCGGGAGTGTTGTTCGTGGCCAAGGCATTTCTGGCGGCCCGGCTCGGCATCCATCTGTTCGGCGCGGGCTGAGCCGGGAAGGATGTGCATGTGAGCGTCGAACATCCGCTGAGCAAGGTGCTCGGCTGGCTGAAAGCCGGATATCCGCAAGGCATTCCGCAGTCCGACTATGTCGCCCTGCTGGCGGTGCTGCATCGCCGCCTGACCGATTTCGAGGTGCGCTCGATCGTCGCCGAGCTGGTGCGCGAACGCGCCGGTGGCGACCGGATCGACCGCGACGAGATCGAGGCGGCGATCTCCCGGGTTGCCAAGGAGCAGCCCGGCGAGGACGATATCGCTCGAGTGGCTTCCCGGCTCGCGGCCGGTGGCTGGCCGCTGGCGACACCGACGTCCGACTGATCCCTGACCCCGAGCAGCCGAAGGGAGCACGGACCCGTTCGCGGGTCGTCGGCCCTGACATGACACGATCGCCAACGTGAGCACCACCCTGCGGACCCTCCCCATGCCCACCGGAGCCGCGGTGGGTGACGTTATGCCGCATTTACGGGACGCCCTGGACGGCAGCGGTCCGGCCTGGCTCCCGGTGCCGACCGGTGACCGCCGCGAATCCCACCGGCTGTCCAACGCGCTGCGCCCCGGCGAGCCGATCGAGGACGACGTGGCGCTGGTCGTCACCACCTCGGGAACCACCGGCGTGCCCAAGGGCACCATGCTGAGCTCCGCCGCCCTGCGCGCCAGCGGCGACGCCACCCACGCCCGGCTCGGCGGCCCGGGGCAGTGGCTGCTGGCCCTGCCGACCCACCACATCGCCGGTATCCAGGTGCTGCTGCGCAGCATCCTGTCCGGCAGCGAGCCGGTGGTGCTCGACGTTACCGACGGCTTCCTGCCGGGCGGGCTGGCGACCGCGGTGTCGGGCATGACCGGCCCGCGCCGCTACACCTCGCTGGTGCCCACCCAGCTGATCAAGGCCCTGGACGAACCCGCGGCCGCGGAGGCGCTGGCGGACCTGGACGCGGTGCTGGTCGGTGGCGCGGCCACCCCGAGGCCGGTGCTGGAACGCGCGCACGCGGCCGGGATCAACGTGGTCCGCACCTACGGCATGAGCGAGACCTGCGGCGGCTGCGTGTACGACGGCGTGCCGCTGGACGGCGCCCTGGTCCGCATCGAGGACGGCCGGGTGCTGCTGGGCGGCGCCATGCTCGCCAAGGGCTACCGCGGCCTGCCCGATCATCCGGCCTTCGTCGAGCCCGGCTGGTTCCGCACCGAGGACGCGGGCACCTACGAGGACGGCGTGCTCACCGTGACCGGCCGCCTGGACGAGGCCATCTCCACCGGCGGCCTGCTGGTGATCCCGCAGGTGGTCGAGGCCGTGCTCGCCACCCACCCGGCGATCAGCGAGTGCGTGGTGCTGGGCCTGCCCGACGAGCGCCTCGGCCAGCGCGTCGCGGTCGCCGTGGTCCCCACCCCCGGCTCCGTCCCCACCCTCGACGAGCTCCGCGAACACGTCATCGCCGACCTCGACCCCATCGCCGCCCCCCGCGAACTCGCCGTCGTCGACGAGATCCCGATGCGCGGCCCGGGCAAGCCCGACCGCATGAAACTGCGCGAGCACCTGCTGGCCGACACCACGCATTAGCCCCGCCCCTGGTCCCGGCGTGCTTTTGGCCGGGACCTTGCGTGAGGTCCCGGCCAAGAGCACGCCGGGACCATGAGTGCTCGACGTCTTGTGTGTGGACGCAATAGGGATGCAAGGGGCGTGCAAGGCGGGCGTTTCACCGTAGGGGCATGAATTCTCATGCACCTGCCGATGCACCCGCCATCGAGGCGGACGGGCTGGTCAAGGTCTTCGGGGAGCAGCGGGCCGTGGACGGGGTCAGCCTGGCGGTGCCGCAGGGCGCGGTGTACGGCGTGCTCGGGCCCAACGGAGCCGGGAAGACCACCACCATCCGCATGCTGGCCACCCTGCTGCGCCCGGACGGGGGCAGCGCCCGCGTCTTCGGCCGCGACGTGGTGGCCGAACCCACCGCGGTGCGGTCGCTGATCGGCGTCACCGGGCAGTACGCCTCGGTCGACGAAAAGCTCACCGCCACCGAGAATCTGGTGATCTTCTCCCGCCTGCTCGGCCTGAGCCGCGCCGAGGCCCGGCGCAAGGCGGGCGAGCTGCTGGAGGAGTTCGGGCTGACCGAGGCCGCCGACAAGGCGCTGGAGAACTTCTCCGGCGGCATGCGGCGGCGACTCGACCTGGCCGCCAGCCTGATCGCCACCCCGCCGCTGCTGTTCCTGGACGAGCCGACCACCGGCCTGGACCCGCGCACCCGCGCCCAGATGTGGGAGACCATCCGCCGCCTGGTCCGCGAGGGCGCGACCGTGCTGCTCACCACGCAGTACCTGGACGAGGCCGATCAGCTCGCCGACCGGATCGCGGTGATCGACCGCGGCAAGGTCATCGCCGACGGCACCTCCGACGAGCTCAAGCGCTCGGTCGGCCTGTCGGCGCTGCACCTCACCCTCGCCGATCCGGCCCGGCTGGAGCAGGCGTGCTCGCTGATCGGCGAGTTCCTCTCGCGCGCCGCGGGACGGCTCGTCGAGGCCGGTATCACCCCCGAGGCGGGCCGCATCACCGCGCCGCTGAGCGACCCGAGCGTCACCACCGATCTGCTGATCCGGTTGCGCGACCACGACATTCACGTCGACGAGATCACCGTCAGCAAGCCCAGCCTGGACGAGGTGTTCTTCGCCCTGACCGGGCACGGCGCCGAATCCGAGCACACCGACACCGAAAGGAGCGCGGCATGACCACGACCATGACCGCCCCCACCGCGGGACGCCATGCGGCCCGCGCCGCGATTCCCGACGCCCGCAATCACATCGGATTCCGCCAGACCGTGGCGAATTCGCTGACGATGGCCTACCGCGGCATCCTCAAGATCAAGCACAATCCGGAGCAGCTGTTCGACGTCACGATCCAGCCGATCCTGTTCACGGCGCTGTTCGCCTACATCTTCGGCGGGAAGATCGGCGGCAGCGTGCACGACTATCTGCCCATCCTGATTCCGGGCATCCTGGTGCAGACCGTGGTGATGACCTCGGTCGTGACCGGCACCCAGTTGCGCGAGGATATGGACAAGGGCGTCTTCGACCGGTTCAAATCCCTTCCCATCGCCCGCATTTCGGCGCTGTCGGGCGCGCTGATCGCCGATATGGTGCGCTACGGCATCGCCACCGCGCTCACCGTCGTGATGGGGCTGATCCTGGGCTATCGGCCCGCGGGCGGCGTGATCGGCGTGCTGGTCGCCGGTGCGGTGGTGGTGTTCTGCTCGTTCGCGGTCAGCTGGATCTGGGCGCTGGTCGGCGTCACCGGCAAGAGCGCGCCCGCGGTGCAGGGCGTCTCGATGATGATCATGTTCCCGCTGACCTTCATGTCCGGCGCCTTCGTCCCGGTGAACACGATGCCGGGCTGGCTACAGGGCCTGAACAAGGTCAACCCGGTCTACTACATGGTCGACACCTGCCGAGAACTGATGAACCACAACCTCTTCACCAGCAAACTGGTGTGGTCGCTGATCGGGTCCGTTGTGGTGATCGTGATTTTCGCGCCGCTGACCGTGCGGGCGTATATGCGGCGGGCGTGATCCCGGCCAAAAGCATGCCGGGAACATGGAGAAGGCACGCCGGGAACATGAGGAAGGCACCCCGGGAACATGAGGAAGGCACCCCGGGAACATGAGGAAGGCACCCCGGAGACATGAGGAAGGCACGCCGGAGACATGAGGAAGGCACGCCGGAGACATGAGGAAGGCACGCCGGGAACATGGGGAAGGCACGCTGGAGACATGAGGAAGGCATGTCGGGAACATGGGGAAGGCGTACCGGGGGCGTGGGGAAGGCATGCCGGGAACATGGGGGCGAAAATGTACCGGGATGACGAGGGGTGCGGGTGCCCGCCGATCGGAGACCGGTTGGCGGGCATGCTCATTCGCACATTCGGGTGTTTATCTCGGCGAGGAGGGTCATGATGCGGTCTGCGCAGCGGCGGCGGCCGAGGCTGGCCACCGAGCGCCGCGCGGCGGCCAGTTCCTCCTCGCCGAGCGTGGCGCGATGCAGGTCCAGGTGCCGCGACAGCCGCATCGACGGGATGTCCTGCCGGGCGACGGTGCGTTCGGCCAGCACCAGCAGTTCCCGGGCGATCTCCGGATCCTGTTCTCGCGCGGCGAGATACGAGCCGATGGCGGCGGCCACCATGCCGATCTGCGGCAGATCCCAGAACTGGACCAGGCGCCCGAGCGCCACCGTCATGATCTGGCAGGGCAGGTCGGGCACCGCGTCCAGGCGGCCGTACAGGATGTGCTGGTCGAGCACCCCGCACGCGCCCATGATGTCGCCCGGACCGGGGCCGGGATGGTCGGTGGGCCACGCCAGCAGGGCGAGGGTGTCGCGCCCGCGCCGCAGCCCGACCTCGACATCCCCTCGGGCGAAGGCCAATTCGGCCCACCCCGCCTGCACGGCGGCCCGCCGATGATTGGGCCGCAGCACCGGGTCGTCGGGTGCGGCGCCGCCGTCGACGAAACGACCCGCGAACTCCAATTCGCGCTGTGCCCGGTCGTACTCGCCCGCACCGATCAGCGACCAGGCCAGGAAGCTGCGGGTCTCGACGCTCTCGTCGTGGGCGCGCAACAGAAGCTGGGCCTCCACGGCACGGCGGTAGTACTCGGTCGACTCCGCGTAGCGAGCGGTCTGCGACGCCAGCTGCCCCAGGTGCTGGCACAGCATCGCGGTGCCCCAGACGTGCTCGAAGACCGGCATCTCCATGGCGCGCAACGAATCACGCAGCGAGCCACGGACATCGCCCATATTCTCCCGCAGATTGGCTCGCACCAGCAGCGACACCGCGCGGACGAGATTGTCCGGCGACCGCGTGCCCGCGGTGAGTTTGCGGGCGCCCCTGATGAAATCGGGTTCGGTGCACACCATCTCGGCGGCGAAGCGGGCGATGGGCGTCAGGACGACACCCGACCGCAGCAACCGGCGGGCCCGCACGCGCACCGCGGCGATCTCCCGGTGCACGTCGCCGGAGTAGAACAGGTGCATACACATGATCACGCAGGACAGCACCTGCAGCTCGGCGTCGATCGTGTCGGGCCGCGGAACCGGTTGCGGCACAGCGAGAATCCTCGGCAGCCAGCTCACCAGCTCCGCATGCGCCCCGCGGACCATCCACAGCGCGGCGACGATCGGAAAGACGGTGTAGACCGTCCGGCCGTCGCCGCGATCGATGGCGTACCGCAGCGCGGCCAGCAGATTGTCGAGCTCGGTCCCGACCGACAGCACCACGCGGACCTGTTCGTCGGTCGGGTACCGCCCCGCGGCATCGAGGGCGAAATCCCTGGCCCACAGCGCCATTCGGGCCATGACCGCGTCGGCCTCCGCGGCGGCGGCGAGCCGTTCCTCCCCGAATTCCCGCACGGTCTCCAGCATTCGGTAGCGGACCGCCCCGGCGTCGTCGTCCTCGAGGACGGTCAGCATGGACTGGCTCACCAGCCCGTCGACGGCCGCGTCCACCTCACCGACCTCCGGGCCACCCGCCACGACTTCGGCTGCGGCGAGGGTGAATCCGGCCGGGAACCGGCACAGCCTGCGCAGGGCGATGCGCTGCGGCTCGTCGAGCAGGTTCCAGCTCCACTCGATCACCGCGTGCAGGGTGCGGTGTCGTTCCGGGGAGCTGCGATCGCCGCTGCGCAGCAGGGCGAATCGGTGTTCGAGGCGGGTCTCGATCTCCTCCACGCTCATGGTCCGCACCCGCGCGGCGGCCAGTTCGATGGCCAGCGGCAGGCCGTCCAGGGTGCGGCACAGCCGCGCCACCACCTCCGGATCCAGCCGGACCGACGGGCGCACCGCGCGGGCCCGGGCCACGAACAGCTCGGTCGCCGGTGAGCCGTGCGCGTCGATGGCCAAGGGCGGCAACGGGTAGACGGTCTCGGCGGTGATGGCCAACGGGGATCGGCTGGTGGTGAGCACGGTCAGCTGATCGCAGGCGCCGACCAGATCGGCGACCACGTCCGCGACCGCGTCGACGAGGTGCTCGCAGTTGTCCAGGATCAGCAGAATCGGCCTGGTGTTCAACGCGTCTCGCAGTCGGCGGCGGGAGTCCAGCGCCCGGTTGCGGCGCACCGCGGCATTGTCGCGGCCGATCTCCCCGACGCCGAGGGTAGCGCTGATCGCCGCCTCGATATCCGCGCGGGTGCCGTCGATATCGTCGGGATCGGCTCGCAGCGAGGCCAATTCGACCAGCACCACGGCTCGTTCCGTCGCCGCGCGCGCACCCAGCTCGTTGGCCACCCGTGTCTTACCGGTGCCGCCGGGTCCGAGCACGGTGGTGACGCGGGCGGTGCGCACCGAACCGGTGAGCGCGGCCAGATCGGCCTCCCTGCCCAGCAGGGGATTCGGGGCCGCGCGCAGGCCGACGGCGCTCGATGTCGCATGCGCGGAATCTTCGAATTCCTTTGCAGGCGCGGGCTTTTGGATAGGCTCCGATCGAGCGGGCCGCTCGGTACCCACGGGAGCCGCGGACCGCCCATCCACCGTCATCGGTTCCCCGCGCAGGATCGCGAGATTCAGCGCCGTCAGCGCCGGGCCCGGGTCGGTGCCGAGTTCGGCGGCCAGCCGCCCGCGCAGCGCGGCGAACACGTCCAGCGCCTCGGTGCCGCGCCCGGACGCGGCCAGCAGCCGCATGAGCACGCCGTGCGCGGGCTCGTCGAACGGGCGGCCCGCGACGATGCGCCGCGCGATCGCCACCGCGCCGTCCAGATCACCGGCCGCCTCCCGGGCGGCCGATTCCAGCTCGTCGAGCGCGTGCCAGCGGGTGGCGGCGAGATCGGCCAGTTCCGCGGCGACCGGTCCGGGCGGCAGATCCGCCCCCGGCTCGCCCCGCCACAGCCCGCGCGCCCGCGTGACCAACTCCACACAGCCGCGATGATCCCCCGCGGCATGCAGCTCCCGGGCCTGCCGCTCCAGCCGCCGTGCCAGCGTGAGATCGACCTCGTCCTCCCGCAGTGCCAGCCGATACCCGGCGGGCCCGATCTCCAACGCCCCCTCCGGCAGCGCCGCGCGCAATCGCGACACCTGTGTGTGCAGCGCATTCATCGGCGCCCGCGGCGGCTGCTCGCCCCACACGTCATCGATGAGCGACTGCGCGCTCCGGCTCCGCCCCGGGTGCGCCGCCAGCGCCGCCACCAGCAATCGCGCCCGCGCTCCCGGCAGGGCGACCAGCTCGCCGCCGCGGCCGACCGCGATCACCCCCAGCAGACCCACACGCACGGCCTCGTGTCCCGCAGGGCCGACCGCCTTCCCGGATTCGGCCACCGCCCCGTCCCCCGCAGAATCAATCACGGCCTCGCCCCCGAAGATTCGATCGCATCCCGACCACCCGCACGGCCACATAGCTCACGTCCCCGGGCGTCGGCGCAACCGCGCGCGGGCTGCGGCGCGGCGCTGCGGGAACCGCTGTGATCAGGAAACATGCTGTCGCAATCGTAGATGGGCGGTCGAGTCATTATCCGGCGCGCGTTGCCCGCCGTCGGTCCCCATTGTTCGCCTACGCTCCGCCGGTGTCCGTATCCGAGGTCGACCGGCAGACGGCGATCGCCGCGGACCCGGCCCGGACCACCGCCGTCGCCGACGCGGTCGGCCTCCGCATCGGCTTCGAAAGGCCCTGGAAGGCAATCGAACAGACGTCCCGAGCGGCATCGTGCCGAGGGATCGGATGGTCGGCCGCGACCTCGAGAAGGGCCCGGCCACCCTGCGGGCGGTTGCCGAGTCCCGAGCGCAGATTAGGCTGCCGATCATGGCTAGTGCAGCACAATGGCTCGAAGGCGCCCGCCCGCGCACCCTTCCCAACGCCATCGCCCCGATCTTCGTCGGCACCGGCGCGGCCGCCTCGCTGGGCGGGGCGGTGTGGTGGAAGGCGCTGCTCAGCCTGCTGGTGTCGCTGGCGCTGATCGTCGGGGTGAACTACGCCAACGACTATTCCGACGGCATCCGCGGCACCGACGACAATCGGGTCGGGCCGCTGCGGCTGGTCGGGTCGGGGCTGGCGAGCCCCGCGGCGGTGCGCGGCGCGGCCGTCGCGAGCCTGACGGTGGGCGCGGTCTTCGGCCTGGTCCTGGCGCTGACCACCGCCTGGTGGCTGCTGCTGGTCGGCGCGGTCTGCCTGGCCGGGGCCTGGTTCTACACCGGCGGCCGAAAGCCGTACGGCTACAGCGGTTTCGGCGAGATCGCCGTGTTCGTGTTCTTCGGCCTGATCGCGGTGCTCGGTACCGAATTCGTGCAGGCCGAGCGGATCGACTGGGCGGGCCTGGTCGGCGCGGTCGCGGTCGGCGCGTTCTCCAGCGCGGTGCTGGTCACCAA
This sequence comes from Nocardia terpenica, assembly GCF_013186535.1. Lineage (NCBI taxonomy): Bacteria > Bacillati > Actinomycetota > Actinomycetes > Mycobacteriales > Nocardiaceae > Nocardia > Nocardia terpenica. The sequence goes on along the minus strand of NZ_JABMCZ010000003.1, from coordinate 423,976 downwards.
CAATCTGCGCGACATCCCGACCGATTCGGTGTCCGGCAAGACCACCCTCGCCGTCCGGCTCGGCGACACCCGCACCCGCACACTGCATCTGGCGCTCATGGTGGTGCCGTTCGTGGCCTCGCTGCTGCTGGTGGTCCGCACCCCGTGGGCGCTGGCCGGGCTGCTGGCGATCCCGCTCGCGGTGCGGTCCAACGCCCCGGTGCGCGGCGGGCAGCAGGGCCCGGGATTGATTCCCTCCCTGCGCGATACCGGCCTGGCCATGCTGGCCTGGTCGATCCTGACCGCCCTCGCGCTCGGCATCGGCTGAGCGGACCCGCCGGGCCGCTAGTGCCTCGTCCGGAAAGGTTGATGCGTTAATCGTCGGGGTGTCGGGTTGCTCGCCACTGGTCGGCCGGTGATGCTGCCTGGCGGAGGTGGTGCCGGTGGCTCGGAAGCCGGATGTGTTCGTCAGAGCGGTGACCCCGCAGGAGGGTCGCAAGCTGGCCCAGATCGCCCGGCGCAGCAAGCAACCAGTGCGGATGCGGCGGGCGGTGGTGGTGATGGCCTCGGCGCAGCATCAGCCGGTCGGGTTCATCGCGAAGCTGATGCAAGTATCGGAATCGTATGTGCGGCAAGTGATCCACGATTTCAACGAGAAGGGCTTCGAGGCGCTCGACCCAAAATGGAGAGGGGGCAGACCGGCGAAGACCGATCAGGCGATGCGTGATCGGATCTGTCGGATCGCCCGGTGCTGCCCCCTCGATCTAGGCTGGCCGTTCACGACGTGGAGCCTGTCGAAACTGCGAGAGGTATTGGCGGTCAACAGGATCGCCGAAATCAGCCGCGAGACGCTGCGCAGGATCCTGAAGGCCGGTGGGGTGTCGTGGCAGGCTACCAAAACCTGGAAGGCCAGCAACGATCCCGAGTTCACCGAGAAGATGAACCGGGTGCTCGACCTCTACGACCATCCACCCGCAGACGGGCGCGTGATCTGTGTGGACGAGTTCGGTCCGTTGAATCTGCAGCCGCGGCCCGGTCGCGGCTGGTTCACGCGTCGCCGGCCCAAGCGGCTGCGAGCGACCTACAACAGAACCCAAGGCGTGCGGCACATGCTCGGCGCCCTGGACCTGCGCAGCGGGCAGTTGTACTACCGGATCCGTGACCGCAAACGCTGGACCGAATTTCTGGCCTTCCTCAAGACCTTGCGGGCCCGCTGGGCGGGCGAGAAGTTGTACCTGATCTGCGACAACTACTCGGTCCACAAACGGCGTGAGGTGCGAGAGTGGTGCGCCGCCAACCAGATCGAGTTGGTGTTCCTGCCGACCTACTCCTCATGGCTGAACCGCATCGAATGCGAGTTCGCCGCCCTGCGCTACTTCGCGCTGAACGGTACCGATCACCGCAGCCATGACGAGCAGGACGCGGTCATCGGCGACTACATCCGCTGGCGTAACCAGCACGCCGGACCTGTCCGCAACTTCGCTGTCGGCTCCAAGATCCGGCGACCCGATTACCTACCGAAGGTTGCGTGACAAGGCACTAGTCGCGGTCGCGCACCACCACGCCCAGCACCCAGTTGACCAGGGTGATGATGACGGCCCCGACGACCGCCGCCCAGAAGCTGTGGATCCGCAGGCCGTAGGCGGTGGTCTCGGTGATCTTCGCGGTCAGCAGCAGCATGAGGGCGTTGATCACCAGCAGGAACAGGCCCAGCGACAGCACCACCAGCGGGAGCGACAGCAGCTTCACCAGCGGCTTGATCAGGGCGTTGACCAGGCCGAACACCACGGCCACCGCGAGCACCACCACGATCTTGCCGCCGGTGCCCTTGTCGGCCGGGCTCACCAGCTCGATCTTGTCGACCCAGGCGGCGGCGAGCCAGATGGCGACGGCATTGATGATCAAGCGGAGCAGCAGGCCCATGGCGCCATGCTAGCGGGGACCGCCGCCGACGGCCGGTTGTAGCGATCCGGGCGGTCGGCATTCCGGTCAGGCCGCGCGGTCGAGCAGGTCGTGCACGGCGTCGCGCAGGGTGCGAATGCCGTCCTCGCCGCCGAGCAGGTCCCGGGTCACCGGGTTGGGCGCGCGCAGGATCGCGAGGGTGACGTGTGCGGCCGTCAGCCGGTTGTCGCCGCGCGCGAGCGCCTCGCGCAGCGACAACTCCAGCACCTTCTTCGCGCCTCGGGTGAACGGGATGTGGCCGAAGTTCATACCGCCGCCGCCGAATCCGAAGCGGCCGCGCCGCCCCTCCGGGACCGGGACCGCGCGGTCGAGCGCATCCTCGCCGAAGGTGGCCTCCAGGGAATCGCGCACGGCGTCCAGGTCGATGCCGATGGATCGCAGTGCGGCGGCGTCCTCCTCGCCGAGCGGCTCGTCGGTTCGCTTGCGCACCAGCCCCTCTCGAATCTTCTCGGCGGTAACACCGTTGTCGGCCAGCGCCTTTCGCAGATCATCCGCCGGTGACATGGTGATACCGAGCAGCAGGTGCTCGATATCGATCTCGGGCGAACGCAATTCGCGCGCCTGCTCCTGTGCGACCACGACGGCGTACCGCGCCGCCTTGCTGAAACGTTCGAACATCAGCGGATTCCGCCTCTCCGGTTGTACTTCTGGTGGACCGCCTGCCGGCTGACCTCGAGCGCGTCGGCGATCGCCTGCCAGGACCACCCCCGGGTACGGGCATTGGCCACCTGGATCGCCTCCAGCCGCTCGAGCAACCGCCGCAGCGCGAGCACCGCACGCAGACCGACCTGGGGATCGGGACTGCCGGCGGCGGCCGCCAGAGTCGTTGCTTCACTCATGTCCGTCAATTTACGTTGACATCGAGGGCGCGTCAACGAAAATTGACATGAGCTACGAACGGGGAAAGGGGCCTACACAGATTCTTCGCCGCGCAGCCGGGCCCGCAGCTGGGCCTTGTCGGTGCGGCGCTTCTCGTCGACGGCGGCGATGTCCTCGTTCACCCGGGCACGCAGGCGCTTGAACAGCACCAGCGACAGCGGCAGCGCGACCACCAGGGCGAACAGCAGCGCGACGATGAGCGGGAGATCGACCTTCAGCACGCGCGCGAGCACGAGGATGACGGCCGCGACGGCCGCGACCAGCACCAACCGCGCCAGCGTGTAGATCGCCAGGTTGCGCGCCAGCCGCCGGCCCGCGCTGGGAGCCGGGTCGGCGGATGCGTCGTCCGGCCGGGATGCATCACTCACGCCGACCAGCCTAGGCGACGCCCGCCGAGGGCCTCGACCTGCCCGGCGCGGCCACGATCCGATCGCTGGATGTTCGCGAAAATGTCGCCGAATCGTTGCAGTCAATCCGTACGCATATCCGATTTGTCTATTACTTCCCCTTTACCAACGTTAGATCGTTCGAGTACCTGGGGGTGTCAGTGCAACGATGTCGCTATCTGATGAGGGAACTGTCGATTACGGAAAGGTTTGCGAATGACTGCGATCACCGCGGCGAGCCGCACGTTGGGTTCCGTCAACGGCCAGGAGGCCCTCCTGACCCCTGGCCAGGTTGCGGCGTTGTTCCACGTCGATCCGAAGACCGTCACCCGCTGGGCGCATGCCGGGCGGCTGGGTTCGCTGCGCACACCGGGCGGCCACCGTCGCTTCCGTGAGTCCGAGGTGATGCAGCTGCTCAGGTCCCTGACCACCGAGGCGACCGCAAGGTAATACCGTCGATTTCCGCGTCTGCGGTGCCGCAGGTACGCCCCACGGATTACTCTCGATAGCAGGAGGTGAGTGACGTGACGTACCTGTTGGCACTCATCGCGGTCGTGGCCGTCGCGGTGTTGTGCTGGAAGGCCTTCGGGCCGCAACGCCCACCACGGATCACCGCGGGAAAGACCGCGCGGCGTGACCGCATCATCGGCCCCGACGACGATCCCGAATTCCTCTGGCGCATCTCGCGCCAGCATCGCAACCGAGACACCGGCTCGGACAACTGACCCACTTCTCACCTCCCGCCCGGGTCGGTCACATCACCCGGGCGGCGACCTCCACGAAGCGCTGAATCAGCGCTGAGTCCAGGTCGTTTCGCCAGACCGGCACCAGATGCGACGGGTCCAGGCCGTCCACGCGCACCAGCACGATGCCGGGGCGCGCCATATTCTCCACGACGACCGCGGTCGCGAGCAGCACCATGCCGGTCCGCATCACCGTGTCGAGCACCGGGTCCAGGCTCCAGTCCGACACCAGCGCATGCCGATTGATGGGTTTACCCTCCGGCGTGCGGGGCGGACTCCAGGCGTCGACGAACCAGTCCGGGAAGCTGGGCGGCGGCATCAGCATGTCGTAGTCGGCCAGTTCCTCCGCCTGCACCGAATCGCGTTGCGCGAGCGGATGATCCAGGCTGACCGCCAGCGCACGCGGGCCGCTGTACAGGGGCGGGCCGAAGGTCAGGCCCGGTTCCAGGCCGTCGAATTTCGCCGGATTGTCCGGGAACCACATCAGCAGCAGGTCGGCCGCCTGCTCGTGCAGGGGCGCGCCCAGCTGCCCGGCGAGCCCGTTCACCGGCAGCGTCGAGACCGACACCTCCGGATACTCCTGCTCGAAGGCCGCGACGTAGGCGTGCGCGCGGGCCATCCCGACCGTCACGACGTAGGCGACGCGCAGTGTCCCGCGGATGCCGCGCGCCCGCGCCCGCGCATTGGTAATCGCCCCCAGCAGTTGGCGATACGCCGGTTCCACCTCGGCGAGCAGCGCCTCGCCGGCGGCGAGCAGCTCCACCTTGCGGCTGGTACGGGCGAACAGCGGCTCGCCGACCTGACGCTCCAGCACGCGGATCAATTGGCTGACCCGACCCGGCGTGACGTGTAAGCGCGCGGCAGCGCGCCCGAAATGCAGCTCCTCCGACAGCACGACAAATGCCTCCAGCTGCCGGAAATCCAGCTCCGTCACCGCGCTCACTCTAGCGGGCGCGGAGGTGACGGCGGACGAGGTTGGGCCCGGATGGAACTATCGGATCGGGGTGGGGACGGCGGCCAGCGCGGTCAGGGCCGCGGTCACGGCGATGTCGCCGGCGGGCAGCAGCGGCAGTCGCACCGCCGGGCTGGGGATCCGGCCCTGAGCGGCCAGGACGGCCTTGATGACCACCGGGTTCGGCTCGGCGAACAGGGCCGACGCGAGCGGTGCCAGGCGATTGCCGAGACCCCGGGCGCGCTCGAGCATCCCGTCCCGCCAGGCGGCGATCAGATCCACGTACGCGGTGGTCGCCACGTTGGCGGAGGCCATGATGCCGCCCGCCGCGCCGAGCGCGAGCAGCGGGCTCAGGAACAGATCGTCGCCCGCCAGCACCGCGGTGTCGGCGGAGACGCGGCTCAGGAAGGCGATCGTCGTGTCGTCGATGCCGCCCACGGCGTGCTTGAAGCCGATCACGTTCGGCAGATCGGCCAGGCGGCACAGGGTTTCGGCGCCGAGCGGGCGGCCGGTGCGGTACGGGATGTTGTAGATGATCAGCGGCACCGGGCTGGCGGCGGCCAGATTGCGGAAGTGCGCGACCACGCCGTCCTCGGACGGGCGGGTGTAGTAGGGCACGACGGCGAGCGCGGCCGACACCCGCGGATCGAGGGCGGCGAGCGCCTGCGCGGACTCGGCGGTGGAGTTGGATCCGGCCCCGGCGATGAGCGGCACCCCGCGCGAACGGCACACGCCCGCACACACATCCAGCACGCGGCGACGCTCCGCCACGGTCAGGGTGGCGGGCTCGCCGGTGGTGCCGAGCGCCACCAGACCGGCCGCTCCGGCATCCACTACATCGTTGGCCAGACCCTCCAGGGCCTCGGCGGCGAGTTCACCGGTGGCGGTGAACGGGGTGATGAGGGGAACGTATAAACCGGAGAGCGTCATACCCTCAGGGTGACCGGGAAGATCGTTCAGGTCCATTTCTGATATCTGCTGCCAAGCGTAAGCTGAACTGATGCTGGACGTGCGACGGCTGCGCTTGCTGCGGGAGTTGGCCCGCCGCAAGACGATCGCGGCCGTCGCCGAGGCGCTGGCCTACACCCCCTCGGCGGTATCGCAACAGTTGAGTGCCCTGGAGCGCGAGGCGGGGGTGACGCTGCTGGAGCGTACCGGGCGCAGCGTGGTGCTCACCCCCGCCGCCCTCCGCCTGGTCGAGCACGCGGAAACGATTCTCGCGGTGCTGGAGCAGGCCGCCGCCGAACTGGCCACCGCCCGTGCCGAACTCACCGGAACCCTGCGCATCGGCGCGTTCCCCACCGCGGTGCGGACGATTCTCTCCCCCGCCCTGGTCACCCTCAGCCGCGACCATCCCCGCCTGGAACTGCTCGTCACCGAATTGGATCCGGCCCAGGTCCCGGCGGCGCTGCGCGCGGAGACCCTGGACATCGCGCTGGTCCAGGCATACGACAATGTGCCCGCCGAACCCGAAACAGGTTTGGACACCGAGGCTTTCCTGGAGGAGACGGTCTACCTGGCCGCCCCCGGCCGCGAACCGTTGACCGCGTACCGCAGCACCACGTGGATCTCCGGAACCCCCGGCACGCTCTGCCACGTCATGACGGTGCGGGCGTGCGAGGCAGCGGGTTTCACACCCCACATCCGCCACCACTCCGACGACTTCGGCACCGTGCTCGCGCTGGTGGCGGCCGGACAGGGCGTCGCCTTCGTCCCCGAACTGGGCGCGCTGTCCATCCCGGACACGGTGGCATTGACCCCCTTGGCAACCCGCCGCCACACCCGCCTGGCCTACCGCCGCGGCACCGCGAACCACCCCACCATCGCGGCCGCCCGCACCGCACTGCGCGCCGCGGCATCCACCGTGACACCGCGCCCCGCGGACGTCCTTCGTTCGTCGAAATAGCGGCGGCACCAATCGAAATCGAGGCCCATCCACAACGGCCTCGGCACCGAATCATGACCAGCGTCGCAATGCCGTTCGGCCACCGGCATCGTTCCGGCCGGTCCCGCCACCCGCTTCCCAGCCAAAGGAGTCCAACCCCAGCATGTCCCACCTCCGCCCCTCCCGCCTCCTCCGACACACCGCAGCCGCAGCCGCCTGCGGCGCCCTGCTGCTCCCCGCAGCACTGGCCGTCTCCGCCCACGCCGATTCCCCCGCCGCCCCACACAGCGCCCCCGGCGATCCGAAGGATCCGGGAAAGTCGGCCACGGACACGATGGACAAACTTCTCGGTTCCCCCAAGCCGGGCGGCAGAACCGACCACGACCCAGACCACAATCCCTGCAACCTCGGCGATGCGCTGAAGGGCTTGTTCGGCGGGGGCGGTGGAAAAGACAAACAGGACGGCGACAAGAAGTCCGACAACGACCCCACCCCTGGAGATAAAGACTCGAACGACCCGACCACCGACTCCGCCCCGGAATCGACCCCCGGGACAACAGATTCGAACGCCTCAACCGACGACACCACGCCGCCCAGCGACTCGAACAAAAACGGCCCCACCGCGAATACCGAGGCAACCAAGGACCAGGTAGCCCAATTCGGCACCTATGTAGGCACATTCTTGAAGAACCTCAAGACGGCGATGCAGAAGGACTGACCCGCTTGATTTTCCGGCCGGGGAGTGTCGAACACTTCCCGGCCGAATCTTTTTCAACCGAGATAGGGCCTGGCGCGTTGCTCGGCATGATGTTCCAGACGGAGCCGAACGGTGTCGTGAACGGGCAGCTCGCCAAGTTCGTTCGGGTGGACGAACCGAACCTCCGTGGACTCGTCACTGACCGCAATCCGCCCTCCCCGAACGCGCCCGTAAAAGGTGATGTTGAACTCCTGCCGAACCTCACCATCGGCATACGCGATGACATGCTCCGGGTCGGTATAGATCCCGAGCAACCCCGTGATCTCTATGTCCAGCCCGGTTTCTTCCTTGGTTTCCCGTACCACACACTGCTCCAAGGTTTCCCCGATATCCATCACCCCACCCGGCAGCGCCCAGTTCCCGGAGTCGCTGCGCCGCTGCATGAGAATGGCTCCCCGGTCATCGACAACCAGCGCAGATCCACCAGGAACCAGATTGTTCGCCTTGGGGGCACTGGGATCTCGATAGTAATCACGCCGTCCGCTCATCGGTAACTCCTCGCCCGTAAGGTGTGGTTGTCTCCCATATCTGTTCGATCTGATCGGCGAAAGATGCGAAGATGCCGTGCGGCGACAGGCGTCTCAGATGCAGAGCCGGATGCTGATAGCCCCGGGCACGTACCAGGTAGGGAGTGACGATCATCTGATCGTCGAATCGGAACACCGAGTTGTAAAGATGCGCGGCGTGCAATCCAATCCTGCACTCCGGCACAGCAGTTAGTCCGCCGAGCAGACTGAGCGCATTACGAATACGACCCGACAACGTGCCATGCATCTGCTCGAGGTTGTCTCGCTCGATGACATGGGCGCAATCCGGATCGGCGAACGCAAGTCGTGTACAAGTCCCGCTGCGGCATTTTGCGGCAATGATGTCGGTCGCATTGGGCAAAAGTTCGAGAACGAACGGATACGCATACCCGACAATGTCGATCTGATCTGTCGCCCCGAGCAACGGCGATACCCACAACTCGCTAGGCATATCGGCTCGATGGCCATACGCACCCAGCACCTCGGCCGTAGCCGGTGCCCCCGCGTTCAAGTCGGGCCGAGTCTGCGGCCACAGAGTCGATTCCGGCTCACCCAGCAACTGCGCCACCGCAAGCCGACTACGCCGATGCGGAACCCTTCCCCCTAGCCACCGATTGACCGTCTTCACATCCACGCCAACGGCCGCAGCGAGCGCCGCCGAATCCAGCTGCGCCCGCAGCATGGCCGACCTCAAACGCTGACCCATATCGGCACCATAGAGGACATCCGTGGGACGTTTCGGGGAATTTCAAGTGTCGGCTGAAACGTCCCCGACGAAGTTCAGGCGTCCGCGCCTCAGCCATAGCGTCGGCTGTGGCGCTTGGGGCTGGTAGAGCCCACACCCTCCAGCGCGGGAGCGGAACTCCCGGCCCCGAGCTGCCTTCACCATCCGCCCGAGACGCAAAGAGGTTGCTATGACCGCAGATTCGAGGACGTTCATCTTTCCCGGTGGAATGCTCCAGGTCGTCGCATACGACGACGACAGCGACGATGATCCAGGGGTCTATCTCGAGCTCTACAACTACACCGATGCCGCGAACCGGGAACACGAGGACGGGGACGGGGACGGGGACGACATTGCCACAGAGACCGGGTAGGGCCGAAGGCTTCCGCCTCAGTTCAACCCGGCGTACGAATGCAGCCCGCTCACCACAATGTTGATGATGAACAGCGACTTGGGAGTTTGCTGGTGACTGGACTTTGCGGGACAGGCTCTCTACCTGCGGATTTCGCATTGGTTCCGTTGGATGTTCGCAACTGGTTTCGGCGCTGCTGCGTACCCACTGCGTACGCGTCTCGGATACCGCCCTCGATGCCCCCTGGCCGGGGACCCCTCCCCGTGCGGTGGTTCAGTAGCGCACGGCTCGGTTGCTCGGGCCGTATACGGGTTCTCAGGGATGTTTCCGGTTGGGGGACATCGGCCATGCGTCTGAGGCTGGCCGCGAGAACGCTGGAGACCCCCTCCCCCAGGTTCCCTGCACAGTTGCCCCATATGTCTGAGGGTGGGTCAGAGAGCGGCCGAGGTGGGGTAACAGGCCCGTCTTGCCGCGCGACCGCTCGGAATTCCTGTATTTCTCACAACCCTGAAACCCGTACAGCCTCGCACCTGCTATGCGTGACGCTGGACGAGGACCGCGGCGGAGGGTCCATGCCCCAGGCCACCCGAGGCGGCGCACACGATGCCCACCTTGCCCAATAAGCGAGACATATAGGAGGATCAGACGCCAGTCTGGATACGTTGAGCTGTTCGTTTGGTAACGAGGGGGACCAGTGACGTTGAAGGTCGATCCGGATGCGCTCCGCGCCTGGGCGAAGTGGCTGGACGGACTTTCCGGCGAGATCAAAGACCTCGGGAATGCGGTCACCGCGCCCACCGACGCCAGCGACCCGTTTCCAGGCACCGACCTGGCAGGCAGCATCAACGCCGCGCGGGATCAGGTGAAGTCGGGGCTGACGTTCTTCGCTTCGAGGCCGCAGGAGATGTCCGAGGTCGCCAAGGGCGCGGGCGACAAGTACGAGACCACTGACGACGACTTCGCGGTCCGGTTGCGCGGGATGGGTGGGTTGCCGTGAGCCCCGGCCGACCGACACTGAAGATCTCCGAAGTCGAGAAGTGGAACCCCGATGTCCTCGGCACCGACGCCACCCACTTCGACACCGTAGTGACCAAGGGTGACCAGCTGTTGCAGTCGATGGTCACCAAACAGCACGAGCTTGCCGACACCTGGAAGGGTGCCGGAGCCGACTCCGCTGCCGCGCGGGTGGAGGCCGAGAGAACAGCGGGCAGTCACCTCATGGACAAGATCGGTGGCCTCAAGACCGCCGTGAGCACCCACCAGGGCGACCTCGCTCACGCCAAACAGTTCGTGATCGACAGACGGAACCTGATCGTCGGCATGGGGTTCGAGCTTGCCGACGACGGCACCGTGACCAGCGTCGCGAAACAGCAGGCGCTCAAGGCTGCCTCGGGGCGTAATCCGAAGTCCGATCCCGGCTACCTCGCCAAGGCGCTCCTTGATGTCGAGTACGAAGCAGCACAGCAGCAGCTCGCGATGGTCACGGCCTTGCAGAACGCCGACAACACCGCGACCGCCGCGAAAGCCGCCATCGACATGGCGAAATCCGAGCTAGCACGAGTAGCCCTGTACGAGATGCCACCGAAGGGGATTCGCGCCATGTTCCCGGGCCTGTTGCACCCGGATACCGCCCAGCCCAACGAGCTGCCGCCGATCATCGGCGACGCAATGAAGTTGGAGGAAGGCATTCCGCTCACGGTGACCAACCCGGACGGGTCCACGAAGACCGTCACCCCGAACCCGAACGGCACGCTTACCGTGGCCTCCTCGGTGCAGCAGCCGGACGGCTCGACCATCACCACCGAAACCACCGGGCACAATCCACCGGTCACTACCGTATCCAAACCCCGCCCGGACGGATCGGGCATCGTCGACATGACCATCACCGGCCCGGACGGCAAACAACAGCAGTTCCAGAAAGTCCCGGAAGGGAACGGGAAGACGAGCACGTACACGGCCAACGCTGACGGTTCACGTGGAGTGAAGGTGTCCGAGTCCTACCCGCAGAACGGAGGCACTGTCACCGACAAATTCGGAGCGAACGGTGTCATCGACCGTCAATGGCAGCGGCCGGACGGTTTCCGTGCATTCGAACAGTACGTGCCGGGGCCGGACGGGAAGCCGCATCTGGCAGGGACGGCGAATTCCGCTGGGATGCAATCGCAGATGCAGCAGGACGGCACCGTCAAGACCACCTATCCGGACGGAAAGACAGCGTCAACGTCGCAGCTGCCGGACGGCCGGATCGTGACGAAGTTCCCGGATGGTTCGGTGCTTCAGTACGACCCGAGCAAAGCGCCTCCGAGTGCACCCAAACAATCGATCTGGGACAGCGTGAAATCGTTCACGGGTACCGAGTGGAACAGTCTTTACGGATCGACCAAGGACACAGTGGTTACTCATCCCCTCGCGACTGGATTCTCCGGTGCCAGCGCTGCGGGCGCGGAATGGGCGAAAGCTGGCGGGGCGTCGATGGCAGGACAGGCCGGGGCCGCGATGGCTGAGTCGCACATCAACCAGATGCGGGCGCTCCAGATGCTCGACTCTGGCGCTCCTGGCGCAGGGCACGCTTTTACCGGTGCGATGGATTCCGCCACAGACGCGGCAACCAAAGCAGAGGTCGGCCAGTTCCTGAAGACGGATGGCAAGGCGCTCGGTGGAATTCCACTCGGCGCTGCGGTCAACGCCTACGTCAACTGGGACGATTGGAGACATCACGGAAAACCAGCAGACGAAGCTATCGCCAATGCTGCGGGTGGCACAGTCGGCGGCTGGGCAGGTGCGGAACTCGGTGCAGCTACGGGTGCGCTCGTCTGCACTCCGCTCACCCCGATCGGTCAAGCGTTCTGCGCCGGAGCGTTGGCAGCGCTTGGTGGTTTCGGGGGTGGCTCGTTTGGGGCGTGGGCTGCTGAGCAGCCATTCAAGTAGGCCGAACGCGAGGCAGGAGAGTCGGATGACCGGAAATAGTACGGAGGCCAAATCTCCAAGGCTCGGATGGCCTCAAGAGTGGGGTGTCGAGCGGCTACCCGGGAAGCTCATTGCGGCACTCGTATTCTTTGCCCTCGGCGCTCTCATCTCCGTTCCATACTCGATTGACTTCGCCATTCGTGGCAACTGGTTGAGAGCAGCGTTCGGTGTGGCGGGTGGTATAGCTTTTTTGAGTGTCGTTCTGGCGCTTGCACCACATCTTCGTGTGCGCCGGGACTCGTTGCCGCGCAACCTGAAGGTCGACGTCATCGACGTCGGCGAGCATGTGAACGGCCTTCGCATCGACGTCAAGTCCTCATGGCGGCCCCTGATGGTCGTCTGGCTGATCACGGCAGCGGTGTTTCTGGTCATCCGGGGGGTCTTGTTCTTTACCAACCTGTCGGGCGACGGCGACAGCGTGCGCTCCGGGATCAATGTCGGTGGCTTGCTGATTGTCCTTGCCGCTCTGGGGATGATCGTATTTTTGGGCTTCTACGGCTTCGGACGAGGGCGTCGGTATTTCTTCGCGATATCCGAGTACGGGGTTTCGCAGGCGCTTGGGCATACAGTAAAGACAGTGTCATGGAGTGAGGTAGGACAAGTGTGGCCCGTGCTCGTAAACAACACGCATGTAGTGCGCATAGTTCCTGTGGCGGGCACTAAAGTTCACGTGGACACGGGCCGCAGTCTCATTGACCGCTTACAGCGTGGCCTGATGGAGCGGTCGATCGACCTTTCCCCGTCCGCTCTGAGCATCGATCCACCGCTACTCCTGCACCTCGTGCGCTTCTATTGGCAACATCCGGAAGCCCGCGAGGAGCTGAAATCGGATGCAGTAATCGACCGTATGCGGAGAGGCGAACTGCTGGGCTGAGCGGCTTTCGCGCCCCGGAAACCCGTACAGCCTGAGGACTGCTGTACGTGACGCACGTGAGGGGCCGGGCGGCGGGCAACCGGCCTCAGGCAGCCTTGCTGAAGTCTCCAGCGCGACGGCCCACGGACCGATCTCTCAAGCGCCCCAGCGCCGTGCAATCAAGAACGAGGGGGCTGCTGCATGAGGTAGGTGACAACCGAGGTGGGTTTGCAATGTGGCCAGGCCTGAGAGGATGTCCCAGTGCCCAGGCCGTGTCGAAGGGAGTTCCGCCCGCCGAAGGACTGGTATCCGCTATTCCCGAATCCCGTCGTCGCCGAAAGTCTGCTCGACCGCCTCATCAACACCAGCCACCAAGTCCTCATGGACGACCCTTCCTACCGGCCCCGCAAACGCCCCGGGCGAACCGCCAAATAGCCCCGACACCCCCACACCGCTACGCTGACACCGAGGCCCGCCAACTGGAGGAATTCCGTGACGGCAGGCCGGAGGAATTATCTGACGGTCCACACCTGACTCGCGGTGGTCGGCGTGGCCGTGGATGTGGTGTCGGGCGGCTCGATGCCCGGTGAGTCGATCTCGAGGGCTTGTGCCTGATCGGCAGCACCGGGACTGTTTGAGCCGCTTCCTCTGCTTTTAAAGAAGCATTCTGCGAGCCTGAATGGACTCCCAGGACGTGCCCCGCACTCGGGGCCGCCAGCGCACCTAGGGGATTGTTTCGATTCCGTGCGTGGCAACCGAGTACGTCGCGATACTCACGGTACTCCCGTCTACTCGCACGGGGACAGGATCGAGCTGCGGGAGCACCAAGGCCCCTTTCCTTGGCGCGTGACGATGACCTTCCTATGACCGGGGATGCGGTCCGGCGTGGTCAAGGGCTTCGGCGAGGGTGTCGAGGTATTCGACGCCGGTGACGATGTCGGGGTGGATGCGAATGAGTCGGTCGTGAGAGCCGGGCAGGGCGGGGCGTAGACGGCGGCGGTAGTAAGCGATGTCTTCGGCGTCGGTGATTTCTTCGGCGCGGCCGGTGACGATGACGCACCAGCCGTGCATGGTCTCGTGGTCGATGGTGTCGGCCTGGTAGGCGACGACTTGGCGGTCGGGGGTGAGGGTGGTGCCGGGGTTGGCGTGGATGACGATGGTGTCGTCTTTGTCGACGATGTGGTTGACCGGGCGGATGGTGGGCAGGGCGTAGCGGGAGAACGAGATCCGCCCGAACCGGACATCGGCAAGCAGCGTCAACGCCTGCGTGGTCGACAACTCCCGTGACCGGAGTGAATGCTCCACTGTGTCACCTCGAAAGGTTGTGTCCCCCTGGACCGGGTGGACAGTTCGATGTGGCGCCGGGTGTGGCGCACAGCGCTGGACGGTGCCCGGCAAGGCGGAACCCGTGGATCCGCGGCCGCGCCAGCGGCGGGAGAGCAACCGTCGAGCAGTCGAGTGATCATCGAATCCTGTTGTGCCCCAATCCTTGCACGTTCTCCACCCTCTGGCGTCGGAAATCCTGAAGTGCTGAAATGGAAGATAGTTCCCACCTAGGCGGGTGGGGGAAACCTGCAGGTCGAGGCATTCACGCATCTGGCTGCCCTCCCTTGACCGGTTCCAGCGCCTGTGACCGGCCTTCGGTGCCGGGAATATACCGGCTGTCTTTCAGGTAGGCGACGTCGACGAGGGCGTACGCCTGGAGGCTCGGGGTGCGGTGCGCGACAGGAGTTCAGCGAGGAGTGAACACTGATGCCGCCGGAACGGTTGGGGCCCGACGAACTCGCGGTCGGGCTGGCCGAGCTCACCGCATTGTTGTTGTCCACCCGCGATGTCGAGGACTCTCTACGTGACATCGCCGATATCGCCTCGGGCATGCTGCCGGGGCAGCCGATGGCGGGGGTGACTCTGATGCGCGGCGGAGACGCGATGACCGTGGCCTCCACCGGAGCGCACGCGGTCCTCATCGACGAGATTCAATACACCAACGGACTGGGTCCCTGTCTGGAAGCTATGCGGACCGGCAAACCAGTGTTTGTGCCCGATGTCGTGGAGGAGCGACGCTGGGGGCAGTATTCGGCTCGAATGCTCGCCCATGGGGTGCGGTCGATCCACTCGCAACCTCTGGTGGCCGAAGGGACCCCGATCGGCGCGCTCAACCTGTACTCCAAACAAGCGAACGGGTTCGACAAGTGGGCACGTGAGGCGATCGCGTTGACCGGCGCGCACACCGGGGTGCTGCTGGCTTCGGCAATCGCCTCCGCACGTCAAGCCGAGCTGACCGGGCAACTCCGAGAGGCGCTGGCGTCAAGGTCGGTGATCGACCAGGCGCTGGGAATGGTGATGATGCAGCATCGGTGCACGCGCGACGAAGCGTTCGCGGTGTTGCGAGGCACCTCTCAACAACGCAACGTCAAACTCGCGGTGGTCGCGGTGGAGATGATCCAAACCGTCACCGGGGCAGAACCCGCGCCGCTGCATTTCCAGCATCCCACCAACCATGCCGACGGACAGCACTCGTGACCTCGTCACCCGACGAACGGGCACGCCAGGGTCCATGTCCGCGGAGTACACTGTGACCAACGTTCACTTGCGCACCGTCTTCCCAAGTCCTGAAGCGCGGCTGGGGATCTCGCCCGCCACGCGCTCAGGAGATCGACATGGACGACGCTGTTGTGCCCATCCTGCCCACCGCACCGATAGCAGACGTGATGCTGCCACCGCACCGGTTCTATGAACCCGTCCCCGGACTGGGCGAGAACGCCGCGGCCTTCGCCTATTCCAGCGACCGCCTCGTCCGCCACCTGTTCGACGTCGGCCTGCAACTCCACACCCTGCGGCTGGTATTCGATCAAACCGACGCCACCCCCAACCAGGTCCGGTCGGCCAGTGACGCTGTCGGCCTGGCACTCGACGATCTGGACATGCTCATCCGCGATGCCGGCCTCGCCATGCTCGCCCTCAGCACGGACGCCGTCACAAAGACGACAGGCGACGGACATGGCCCCAAAGCCCGCAAACGCCGCCGCTGACCGGTCCGACGCGAGCACAGCTCCTCGCCGAGCCCCGGCATCCCAGCCGCCCCCCGATACCGCCGAATTAAACGCACCTCAAACACGGCGGCACCGGTTCCATCAAGCCTCTGCCAGATGGGCGAGAACCAGAGCGGCACAGCATCCGCCGCGCCAGCGGTAGAGCCGACACGGGGAAGGTGAAGCGTGCCGAGATTCACGCCTCACCTTTTCGTGCAGACCAGCGAACGGTTTGGGCAAACCTATCCGCAAGAGCTCCGGCGCCTACCGGCCGCAATGCGCGCCTAAGTCTCCCCGGCGGTGTCGGCGGCAACCGATTCGAAATCGCGCATTGAGTCGGTAACATCCGTCATGTACCGGCCGAACGGCTAATGCCCGTGTAAACGTCGATGTCCGACCCGCATTGGCATGAACACCGCCTAGGTCCAAGTGTTGCGGTGGCTGGCGGGACATCACGGTCAAATCCTCGCGGCCTGGCAAAGGCCCGCCGTAATCCGGAAACCCGTACACGCTCGGTTCTGCTATACGTGACGCTGTACGGGCACGGGGCGCGGGGGCAACCTGGCCAGGGCCGCTCCGCAGAACGGCTTGGCTCCTAGCTTTTCCGTGCAGGCTTTCGGCTGCTCTGGCGCAATTCTTCGCCCAGCGCTGCGACGGCATGGTTTGCGCCCCAGCTGAGGGACATTTCGCGGTGGAGTGTCCGAACGAACTTGACCAACCGGGAGCCTGGGGTGGCTGCTCCGACTCGTAGGGCCTCCGTCGCGGCCCGGGAAGCGGCTTCGGGTTCCCCTGCGCCAGCGAGTGCGCATCCCAGTTCTGCGACGTACCACGTTGCCCATTCGGAGGTGAGGATGTCGGGATCGAAACCGGCCAAGCCTCGTTCGAGGGACACGACGGCCTTGTCCCATTGCCGAGCCAGGCGGTAGGCCAAGCCACGCTGCATGTCGATCAGGGAATCGGAGTAGAAGTACTGCGCGTCCGGCCGGTCGGGGTCTCCACGTGCTATCAGTTCGGCGGCCTGGTCCAGCTTGAGTTCCATTGCGTCCAGCTCGCCTTGGATGGCGAGTCCGCGGGCCTCTTGTTGCACGGCCAGCGCGAGAACTGTGGGGCTGAGTTCGGTGCCGTCTCGTTGCGCGGCGCGCGACAGGCCGATCAGCGAGTCGATCTCACCTGCCATCCACGCGACATGCCCGCGCATCGACAGTGCGGTGGATGCCATGTCCCGATTGCCGCTCTCGGTGGCCTGTTCGAGCGCGGCCCGGTAATGCTGTACCGCGGTGCTGTGGTTGCCGAGGTTGGCGTGAAGCCAGCCGGAGAACTGCTTCCACCCCGCAGCCGCATCCAGGATTTCAGCGCGCGCAGATCCTCGAGCTTCCTTCGCCAACAACGACGCGACCCGTGTTTGTCGAATGGTTACAGGCAGAACCAGTTTGGACCCGACCTGATCCTCCAGCCGCCGAGTTTCCGACAGCAGCCCTTCCAGATCGTTGGCAAGGCCGTGGTCGATGTAGCGCCGTTCGGCCAGCGCGCCAGCCTCCCGCAGGTGCAGTTGCGTCGACCGGTCGGCCTCGCTCCTGTCGCTGACCACGCTCTCGAAACTTGCCGACAGCGCACCGTTGGCGTCGAGGATGCGATCGAGTTTACGAACGATGTCAGGCGGAGGTTTGCGGCGGCCGTTTTCGAAACGCGAGAGCGCTCCCGCGTCGTAGTGGAGGGCGCGTGCCAGCTGTCGAACCGACAATCCCGCCCGCACTCGGAACCGCCGCAACTCGGCCCCGAACGCTTCCCACTCCTCCATCCAACCCCCTGCTGAACAGCGTTGCAGCGTTACCCAAAGCCTCTGGCTACACCATGGCCACGGTGCAACGGTACCGCGTAACGCCTGGTCGCAGGAGGCTTCGAACAGGCCCGGTGCCGAGACGATTACCGCGGTGTCGGGTGCCATACCAACGACCGGATCGAATGACAGCAGGGGTGACACGGTGGGGTTCAATTGGTGGCGCGAAAGCGGGGCCGAACAGTCACGCGTGAGTGTGCAGGAGATCGCGGCTCGGGTGCGAGCCGAGGACGCTGACACCGCCTACGCGGCCTTGTTCCCGAATGGCTGGCCACACGAGGCCCCCGACCATCCGCTGAGCGTGCCTGAGGCACACCAGACGATGCAGCGGCACCGCGAGTGCCGTACCGACGAGTGCCCGCGCAAGGCTGCGGCATGGACGACGCTGGTGGAGTCCGGGAAGGTCAAGCCCGACAGTGGGCGCAACTACTGAGCCGTGCGGAACAGCCGGTCGAATTTCCGAAACGCCTCCAGCACAACGCGTTCGCGCATCGCAGGGTTCGGCGTTGTTGCGCGGCCACGAATCCAACGAAATCGGAGAGGGTGTGACGTGACGGGACCGGAAGGCGATTCCCAGCGATGTTCGGAGTTGTCCGGTGGTCGGCACGCCCGCGAGATGCCTGGTATCCGGGAATGGCTGTGCGCCATCGAGGACAAGGCCGGTGCCGGATATCGAGTCGAGCGCGAACCACAGCCGCCGTACGGCTGGAACCTGGTCGACCCTTCCGGGGCGATCGTGTGCAGCGGCACCTTGGATCGCCTCGAGTCGTGGGTGATCGATCGAACCGCGTCTATCGCGGAGTCGACGACAGGCGAACCCGATCAGCCGTGACGGTGCGGCGGGCGGTGCGGCCTCCCACATTCAAACGGGCAGCGCTGACGCCTGCGCGGTGCAGATGGATTGCGGAAGAACGACATAGGAGTACAAGCGTGGAACACGGACAACGAGAGCCGGAACCAAACGACGGCCCATGGATCAGAGCGGAGCACTGCGGCTACGCGAAGTGCGACCCGAAGTCCGGTGCCGTGCTGGAGGTGTTGTGCCCGTCCATCCTCTGTCAGACCGTCGTCGCGGTGGTGAATGGGCGCATCGCCGCGCACGAACGCCAGTTGCGCAACGTCGCACCGGGACCGTGCGTGTGGATCGGAGTGCGAATCGTAGACTCCGATTGCTGATTCACGATTTTCTGAGCTCTGCGCTGGACGTGGGAAAGCCTCACTGCCCGAGGATGTTTCGAGCAGTGAGGCTGGCGTGCAGGAACTTCGATGGGTCAGGCGGCGTCGGGCGTGAGGGGTTCTCCGCTGCCGATCCAATAACCGATTCGAGCGCCGGGTGTGCGGGGCCGGTAGCCCAGGTTCTCGGAATCCCGTCCGGAGCCGTCCGGAGGTGTCGCCATGGGGGTTGACCTGCTCTGATCCTGGGACACCTCTGGTGCGGTGGACGCGTCCGCCGAGGAGAGGTTGTCCGGGTGTTCGTGCTGGTTGTCGCCTTGGTGGACGGCTTGGACGGGTTCGGACGCCTTGTGCGGGAGAGCGGGCAGGTAGCGGTCGAAGGCGTCGAGGAAATCGACCCGCCGATACCCGCGCTCGGTCTTGTCCGGGTTGTGGCGGGTCTTGATCTCGTACTCCTTGAGGCGGTGCCCGAGCTTGGACGGGTTGAGTTCCCAGTCCGCCCAAGGCGATTCCTCGATCGCATGCAACCGGTCGCACAGTGCTTGGGACTTGATGAACGACAGGCCGGTCACCGCGAAAATGTCCCGGATGTCGGCGAGCAGCTTCACGTTGGCGGAGGTGGTGTCGTTGTCGTCCTCGGCGGCGGACACCATCGCTGCTGCGGCGGCCCGGGCGGTCCGGGGCCAGTGCCCACCGGCCATGTCCGCGACCGCGATCAGCGGCTCCCATACATCAGCGGCACGGTCCTCCACTCCCAAATCCGCGGGCTCGTAACTGGTGATCCGTTCGCGCACCTGATCGGCCCACTGCGCCAGCTCGTCACGAACGGAGTGCAGGGCGGGCCGGTCACGGGTACCACGGAACGGTTTCACCTTCTCCGAATCCTTCCGCCGCCGCATCACCACCACCACGGCCCGGTCCTCGATCGTGTCGGGCATGCGCCCGATCCCGGCCAAGGCCGCCATGGCGTAGGTGTTGAACTCGGTCGGGTCATGGTTCGGCCCGGACACCCGCCCATAGGTCATGCCGCGCTGGAACCCGGCATTGAGCAGCCCGCGCAGTTCCTCGTTGTTCTCGGCGACCTTCTTGGACCCGAAAATGGTGTCGGCCTCATCGAACAAAAGCGTCGGCGGCGGATCGATACCCAGGGACCGGAACACATAGGCCACTGATGCATTCACTGTCCGCAACGGGTTGTGGACCAAGCCGTCGACCACTTCCAGCAGCCGGGACTTGCCCGAACGTTTCTCCGCCGACCGGATCACCAGACGCGGCGCGTACTCGAAACCGGACACCAGATGTGTGGCCGCGACCCACAACACCACCCCGTTCAGCGCTGGGCGCGACGGCAGTACGCAGTAACGGCAGATCAGCTCCCGCACCTCGTCGAGGATGCTCGCGCCGTCCAGTGGGGCCAGCTGGGCATTGCTGTAGTCCACGGGTTCGCTCACGAGGCCCTCCGCTCCGCCGACCGCAGCGTGCGTTCGATCTCCATCTGCGACAATCCCACCCGAGCGGCAGCATCGGTGATCGCCTCCAGCACCGCAGTAGAGGCACCCTCGCTGTAAGCACGAGAGGCAGCCCAGAAGAGCACCGAATTACGTTGCCCCGGTTGAGCTTCGGCCACCGCACGCACCAACCCCGAAGCCGATCCTGCCGACCGTGCCGACGCGCGTCGGGAGAACGGCAGCACGATAGGAGCGCACACCCGCTCCCGCAGGTGCACGGGCAACCCCGCGATCGGAGCATCGTTGATCCACCGGTACCGATTCCCGCTGGGGTGCATACTCGGCGGTGCCACCACGTAGCCCGAATGGGTCTTGATGTCGACCCCGGACGCCTCCGCCAACCTCCCGCGTGCCGTGCCCGCACAGCGGAACCAGACGTGCCAGCCGCCCCCGCCGGTGCGCGCAGTCCAGGTTTCCGGGATGGTCCCGAGCGCCTCCACACTGCCACCGTTGCGCGGGTCCACATCAAGCACCACAACCCCGGTACGCGGGCGAATCCCGATGTTGCACGACGCGTTCCGCCACCACCACCCTTCGATCACCTGCGGGTCAGTGGATGCGTCATCCTTGCCGTGGTCTGTCACGGGCACTTTGCCCCCAGGGGCCAGCGGCAGCACCGCCAGCCCGGCACGCGCGTAGGCCAGCGCATGATCCCGCAGCGACTCACCAGCACCAGCCGCCGAATCGTTTGAGCTAAACTCGTTCACTGTTGTTGAAGCATCCTTCCACGTAGATCAGTTGTTTCACCGGCCCCGGTCCGTGCTGCAACACAGACCGGGGCTTTCGTTCGAAACCCTTACGCAACGCCTCCGCGAACCGTCGCTTGCTCCTGCGCCTCGATCCATCGCTCAACCTCGCTGCGCCGGTAGACGACCCGCTTCCCGCGCGTGAACGACGCCGGGCCTTGATCGATGTGTCGCCAGTAGCGCAGCGTCGATTCCGAGAACCCGTACTCTTCTGCGACCTGCTTGGTCGTGAGGTACTGATCCAGGCTCCGAACTTCACCAAACTGCCTGTTGGTCAAGCGATTACCCTCTCGTGTCACTGCGTTGGCACTATTTGTGCCAATTGGTACGGGCTGGTAGTTTACGCCATGTGACCGATAGATTCACACAACGTGACACCCCCTGGGAGGAACTGGCATGACCGAAGGACCGATAGACCGAGATGACGCCCGGTTCGCCGCGAACATGAAACGGCTGCGTGAGATGCGCGGCATGAGCAAGGCCGAACTTGTCCGCGCGCTGACGGATGCGGGATGGACCAATGTCCACCAGACCACGGTGACGAGGATCGAGAACGGTGAACGGCCAGCACGAATCGGGGAAGCGCGAGTGATTGCCGCAGTCCTCGAAACCACCGTGGGCAAGTTGATCCGAGAGCCTGTCCAGGCCGCGATCGAGGATGACCTGGAGCGCAGCAACGAAGGGCTCCGGAACAGCTACAACAAGATCATCGAAGGTGTCGTCGGCGTACTCCACTGGCGCGAGTCGGTCGAACGAGCCCTCGGACAGGCGTCCTCGGGTGTGTGGGTCGATGAAAACGGCACCGTGCACGACGTGCCCATGACTCCACGTCTGCGACAGCTGATTCACCGCGCGGAACTGCTCGGGGGATACAGCATCGAGGCGGCAGAGCAAAACGGCAGGAAGATGTTCGCCTCGACCCACTCCAAGGACCACGTGGACACCGACGAAGAGGAGTACCAGTACTCGGAGGATGAGATCGACGCGTTGGTCGACATGGGGATCGAGAGTGCGATTCAGGGGGAGGGCTTTCTGTGACCACCAAACGCAACCGTCGAGCCGGAGTGGAAGACCTATGGCACCTCAAAAAGCCCCAGCCAGTTCTCGACGAGGACGGTCGCCCCGTCCTGGACAAGCACGGCGACCCTGTCACCACCGACCGATCGAAGTTGTACGGCAAAGGGAAGCGCTGGCGCGCCCGGTATGTCGATGACCAGGGTGAGGAGCACACGCAGCGCTTCGATCGGAAGGCCGATGCCCAATCCTGGCTGGACAAGGCAACGGCGTCGCTCGAACAGGGAACGCACGTCGCGCCCAGGGATGCGCAGCGGACCGTCCAGCAATGGTGTGATGAGTGGATCAAAGGCTATGAGCGCCATAGGGGTACGACTGTCGACCTCGCTCGGGCACACATCAAGCACATTGTCGCCGAGTTCGGGGATCTCCCGCTGTCGAAGGTTCGTCCTTCTGCGGTCAAAGCGTGGACGGCCAAACTGAAAACCAAAGGGCTAGAGGACAGCACCAAAGGGTTGGAGGACAGCACCAAAGGGTTGGAGGACAGCACCATCTACGCCCTGCACAGTCGCTTATCACAGATACTCGGCGACGCCGTGCATGATGGCCTGCTGCACCGCAATCCGTGCTCACGGCGTACGTCGCCGCCTGCGGGCAGACAGAAGGTGTACGTCGCCACGACAGAACAGATCTGGCAGCTTCACGACTCCATGCCGGAACATCTTCGAGTCGCGATTCTGCTGGGAGCCTTCTCCGGCCTGCGGATCGCCGAGGTTTCGGAACTGCGCGTCCGTAACGTCGACTTCATCCGCGGCATCGTTCACCCGAAGCAGCAATGGAAAGAGCGACCGCTGAAGACCAAGGCCAGCGACGCGCCGATACCGATTCCGCACGAACTCACTTTGATGCTCTCGGCCTCGGTCGAGAAGTGGCCAGGCGACCACATGGTGTGCGATGAGTTCGGCAAGCCGGTCTCACCGTGGACGCTCGGACGACATGTGCGCGAAGTCAAGAGCGGCATCAAGGATCTACCCGAATCGTTCAGCTTCCACGACCTTCGCCACTACTACGCCTCCCTGCTCATCTCCAAGGGGGCGGACATCAAGACCGTGCAGGCGCGCATGCGACACGGCAGCGCCATGACGACGCTCAGCTACTACGCGCACCTGTGGCCGGACGCGGATGAGTCGACCCGTACCGTGATCGGCGGCGCACTGAAGGACCGTCTCGAAACTACTGCGTACCCACTGCGTACCGAAGGACCGAGCGCCGCGACCGGCTAGTCAGCCGATAACGCGAATCCGCAGGTCAGAGAAGACTTTCCCGCCTCAGTTCAAACCGGCATAACTGTGCAACCCGCTCACCACGATGTTGATGATGAACAAGTTGAACAGCATCGCCACGAATCCCGCGATGTTGATCCAAGCCGCCTTGGTCTCTCGCCAACCTGAAGTGGCTCGGGCGTGGAGATACGCCGCGTAGATTACCCACGCGATAAAGGAGACTGTTTCCTTCGGGTCCCAGCCCCAGAAGCGGCCCCAGGCGGATTCGGCCCAGATGGCGCCGAGGATTATGCCGGTGCCGAAGATGGGGAAGCCGATGATGGTGGTGCGGTAGGCGAGGCGGTCCAGGGTGCGGGCGTCGGGGAGGCGGCGGGCTATGCGGCCCAGGAGGGTGTTGGATTCCTGGTCGGCCGGTTGGTGGAGGCGGAGGAGGAACAGGAGGCTTGCGATGCCGCCGACGAGGAAGACGCCGCTGCCTACGCTGACGACCGTGACGTGTACCGGCAGCCAGTAGGACTTCAGTGCGGGGACCACGGGGGCGGCGTCCGCGTAGAGCACGGTGCCCGCCAGGAACATCAGGATCAGCACCGGGGCCAGCAGGAACGCCCACATGCCCCGGTAGCGCTCGTCGCGGAGCAGCAGCACGCCGAGGGTGACCGCGGCGGCGGTCGCCATGGTCACGAACTCGTACATGTTGCCGAGCGGGAAGCGGTGAGTCGCGAAGCCGCGCAACACGATCGAGAGAATGTGCAAGCCGAGCGAGACGAACACGACGGCGAAGGCCATATTGCCCAGCCGCTCCGACAGCGGTCGCTCCGGAGCCGCCGCGATCCGGCCGGGAATCGACGCCCCGGTGTCGCCGGAACCGGTGGCGCCCGCACCCACCAGCGCGGGTTCGCGCTGTTCGGCCTTGCGCGTGTACGCCGTCGCGTACTGCACCAGCAGCAGCACGAATGCCAGGGCATACACCACGATCGCCGACTTGAACGCGAGGTCGCTGTACGAGGCGATGGTCTCGTCGATCGGCATCATCACTCTCCCGTCGTCTGCGAGCTCGTCGAATCGCTCAGCAGTCGTGTTCGCAGGCGGTCGAATTCGCCGCCCCAGCCGGCCTGGTCGGTGCGGGCCAGGCCGCCCATCTCTACTACAGTACGTCGTTCATCGCCCGCGCGGGAGTCCGGGTACGCGCGCAACCAGATCCGGCGGCGCTTCACCAGCAGCGACACCAGCAGCCCGGCCATCATGGTCAGCGCGCTCGCCAGCACCCAGCCCTGCGCCGGGTCGTGCGACACCTGCAGATTCGCCCACTGCTGCGCGCCGTCGAAGGTCACCTTGGTGCCGTCGGCGAGCGTGGCCGACTCGCCCGGCCGCAGGTTGACCCGCTGCTCCTTGGTCAGCCGCCCCTGCTTGATCATCTCCGGATCCAGCGCGAACAGCGACTGCGCGCGGCCGGTGTCCAGCCCGGTTTCGCCGCGGTAGATGTCGATGGCCACGGCCGGATCCGTGAGCGACGGGAACGAGGAGGTGAGCAGGCTGCCGTGCAGCAGCGCGGTGGGCGCGAACAGGCCCTCGATCGCGATCTGATGCTTGCGGCGCTCGTCCTCGGAGGCGAACATGCCGCCGGGCGGATCGAAACGCATGACCCCGCTGGACAGGAAGGTCGACGGGTCGTCGGGCCGCCACTGCGTCGTCTCGCTGCGGGTCTGACCGTTCGGGTAGGTGACGGTGAACGTCGGCGCGTACCCGTGCCCCTGCAGGTAGACCCGGTCGCCCGCCACCCGCAGCGGATGGTTGACCTGAATCGTGGTGTCGCGCCAGGTATTGCTCGCCAGATCCGCCCCGGCCTGATAGGCGACGTTGGCGGTGAACATCTGGGCCTGGCCGTTGGGCAGGTAGTCGGCGTGGAAGTCCTTGACCCGCACGCACAGTGGCGTCAGTCCGGTGCCGTCGTTGATCCGACCGGCGCGGAAGGAGTCGAAGACCGACGTGGAGGTCGTGCAGATGCCGGGCCCGCCGTCGGCGACGACGATGACATTGCCCTCGTAGCCGAACAGCTTGCCCGCCGCGACCGCGACCAGCAGACCGACCAGCGCACAATGGAATACGAGATTGCCGAACTCGCGGAAGTACCCCTTCTCCGCCGACAGCGTCACCTCGCCGTCGCGATCCCCGGCCCGCTCGATCACCCGCCAGCCGCGGAACTGCTTGCGCGCCTCGGCGATCACCTCCTCGGCGGAGTCGCCGGAGGTGGTCGAGTAGTGGTGCGGCAGCCGGGCCAGGTTGCGCGGGGTCTTGACCGGCGGCGTGCGCAGCGCCCGGTAGTGATCGAGGATGCGCGGCGCGATGCAGCCCACCAGCGACACGAACAGCAGCACGTAGATCGCGGTGAACCAGAAGCTGCCGAACACGTCGAACAGCTGCAGCCGATCCATCCACGGCCCCAGCGTGGGCCGGTCGGCGATGTACTTGTCGACCTTCTGCGCATTGAGGCTGCGCTGCGGCAGCAGCGCGCCGGGAATGGCGCCGAGGGCGAGCAGGAACAGCAGCATGAGCGCGGTGCGCATGCTGGTGAGCCCGCGCCAGGTGTTGCGCACCAGGGCGATCGCGCGCCGCGGCAGCGACTGGCGGGGCGGACCGGAGGGGGTCGGTCCGGCGGCGGGGGTGGTCACGGTGGCAGTCATCAGATCGGCAGAGTCACATCGGAGACGAAGACATTGCGCACCCAGCCGACGAACTGGTCCCACGCGCCGGTGACCAGCGCAATGCCGACCGCGACGAGCAGGATCCCGCCGACCACCTGAATGGTGCGCGAATTACGGCGCAGCCAGCCCACACCGCGCAGGGCGCTCGCGGAACCGAACGCCAGGATCACGAACGGCAGGCCGAGGCCCAGGCAGTACGCGACGATCAGCAGCACGCCGCGCGCGGCGGTGGTGCCCTCGGTGCCCGCGGACACGGCCATCACGCCGGACAGGGTCGGGCCCAGGCACGGCGTCCAGCCCAGCGCGAACACCGCGCCCAGCAGCGGGGCCCCGACGACGCCGGTCAGCCGCCGCGGATGCATCCGGGTGTCGCGCTGCAGCGCCGGTACCAGGCCCAGGAAGACCAGGCCCATGAGGATGGTGACCACGCCGCCGACGCGTTGCAGCAGTTCCCGATTCACGTTCAGCGTCTGGATGACGCCGAACACCGTCACCGAGGCGAGCACGAACACGACGGTGAATCCGGCGACGAACAGCCCGGCCGCACCGGCCACCCGCGCCCGCCCGGTACCCGCGGCGAGCGCGACCCGCTTACCCTTCGCCTCGGCCACGGTGACCGGCGGCGCCTCGGCTCCGACCAATCCCGCGAGATACGACAGGTATCCGGGCACCAGCGGCACCACGCACGGCGAGGCGAAGGACACCAGCCCCGCCAGCACACACGCCCCCAGGGCGAGCAGCAGCGGCCCGGTCGCCGCCGTCTGCTGGAACGAATCGCCTACGGACGCAAGCACACTCACATTCGCACTCACGAATTACCCTCCGCCGCAATGCGGTCCACCACCGGCTGGAGGTCCTCGGCGAGCAGGGTGCGCAGGTAGATGGCGGCGACACGGTGGTGGCGGTCCAGCACGATCGTGGTGGGGATGGAGCTGGTGGGGAACTTGGCGCCGAGCGCGAGCAGGGTGCGCATCGACGGGTCGTAGACGGAGGGGTAGCCGACGTGATTGCTGGTGACGAAGTCCTGCGCCTTGTCCTGCTGCGGGTCGCGGACATTGATGCCCAGGAAGGCGACGCCGCGCGCCTTGGACTGCTCGTAGACCTTCTCCAGGGCCGGGGCCTCCGCCCGGCACGGGCCGCACCACTGGCCCCAGAGGTTCAGCACCACAACCTGATTCGGGAAATCCGCGACCCCGATGGTCTTGCCGGTCATCAGGTCCGGCCCGGCGAGTGTGCCGATGGTGCCGCGCGAGGCGGGCGGGTCGTAGAAGATCTCGGTCTTGCCGCCGGGCGAGACGAAATCGAAGGTGCCGCCCTGCGCCACCGCATCCTTGTCGGACGTGCATCCGGCCAGCACCGCCACCAGGGCGGCGCAGGCCAGCAGGATCGGCAGCGCCCTTCTCATGCCCCGGTCACCCGCGGATCCGACTCACCGGCAGGCTCGGAGTAGACGATATCGATGAGCGTGTCGCCCTGGTACACCAGCGATGTCAGCGAGGCCAGCGAGCACTGCCGCGAGCGCGGATCGTGCCACAGCCGCTTGCCCTCCAGGAACCGCCGCAGCGTCCACACCGGCAGCTGATGCGAGACCAGCACCGCCTCGTGCCCGGCCGCCTCCACCCGCGCCTTGTTCACCGCGGCCAGCATGCGGTGCGCGATCTGCAGGTACGGCTCGCCCCAGGACGGGGTGAACGGGTCGCGCAGCTTCCACCAGTGCCGCGGCTTGCGCAGCGCGCCGTCGCCGACGGCGACCCGCAGGCCCTCGAAGGTGTTCCCGGCCTCGATCAGGTTGTCGTCCGTGCGGATCAGCAGATCGTGTTGCGCCGCAATGGGTTCCGCGGTCTCCCGCGCCCGCTGCAGCGGCGAGGCCACCACCAGCGTGATGTCGTGATCGGCCAGCGACCGGGCCACCGTCGCGGCCTGGGCGCGCCCGGTCACCGACAGGCTGAATCCGGGGAGCCGACCGTAGAGAATGCCCTTCGGGTTGTGCACCTCCCCGTGCCGCATGACGTGCACGATGGTTTCGACATCGGCGGGAACGTCGCCGGGCGTGGAGGTATGGTCTGCGTCGCTCACGCGCGAGGTCCTTCGGGTGTTGCGGCCGCCGCGGCCGCGGCGGCCGCGGGCAGGGCGGAGGCGATTCGGTCGAATGCGTCCTCGTCGAGCGCCGCGGACACGAACCACGTCTCGAACGCGCTCGGCGGCGGATACACACCGCGTTCGAGCAGCGCGTGGAAGAACGCCGGGAATCGCCAGGTGTCGCTGGCCTTGGCGGCGGCGTAGTCGGTGACCGGACGGTCGGCGAAGAACACGCTCACCATATTGCCCGCGAATTGGACGGTGTGGGCGACGCCCGCCGCCGTCAGCGCCTCGCGCAGCAGCCCGCCCAGCCGCTCGGCATTGCGGTCCAGCGCGGAGTACACCGCGTCGTCGGCGGCGCGCAGCGTGGCGAGCCCGGCGGCGACCGCGACGGGATTCCCGGACAGGGTGCCCGCCTGGTAGACCGGGCCGAGCGGGGCGAGCCGGTCCATGAACTCGGCCCGGCCGCCGAAGGCCGCGGCGGGCAGGCCGCCGCTCATCACCTTGCCGAAGGTGTACAGGTCGCCCGCGACGCCGTCGAGGCCGAACCAGCCCGACGGGCTCACCCGGAAGCCGGTCATCACCTCGTCCATGATCAGCAGCGCGCCGTGCTCGCTGGTCAGCTTGCGCAGACCGGCGTTGAAGCCGGGCAGCGGGGCGACCGTGCCCATGTTCCCGGCCGCGGCCTCGGTGATCACGCACGCGATCTGATCCGGGAACTCGGCGAACGCGGCGGCGACCGCGTCGAGATCGTTGTAGGGCAGCACCAGGGTGTCGGCGGCCTGCGCGCCGGTGACGCCCGGCGAGGTCGGCAGGCCCAGCGTCGCCACGCCCGAACCCGCGTCGGCCAGCAGCGCGTCCACGTGCCCGTGGTAGCAGCCGGAGAACTTGATGATCTTGCTGCGGCCGGTGCAGCCGCGCGCCAGCCGGACCGCGCTCATGGTGGCCTCGGTGCCGGAGTTGACCAGCCGCACCCGCTGCACCGGCTCGACCCGGGCCGCGATGGCCTCGGCCAGCTCGATCTCGGCGGCGGTCGGCGCGCCGAACGACAGGCCGCTCATCGCGACGCGCCGCACCGCGTCCACCACCGCCGGGTGGGCGTGGCCCAGGATCATCGGGCCCCAGGAGCAGACCAGATCGACATACTCGTTGCCGTCGGCGTCGACGAGCATGTATCCGCGCGCGGAGTCGATGAATCGCGGTGTGCCGCCGACGGATTTGAAGGCCCGCACCGGCGAGTTGACCCCGCCGGGAATGATCGCGGCGGCGCGGTCGAAGAGTTGGGCGGAGACCGGCACGGTCACCTGGGTCGCGCGCGGAGAAGAACTCACGGCACCCAGTGTCTCAGCCCGGCCGGAATCGGTCGACGACAGGGTGTAGTTGGGTGATCCAGGCCACGTCGCACCGGCCCGCGCGCCCGGAAAGTGCCCGTTTCCGGCGATTTGCTCCATCGCCATCCGAAAACCGCAGGGAGCGAACACAACCACAACACGCCGGAAAATCTTCGCTCGAATTCGATCGCTGAACGATTGCCAATGCGTACGCTCGACCCGACCGAAACATCCACCAGGGCGGGAGGGATCACATGCGGATCACCGTGCTCGGCGCGACCCTGTTCACCACCCTTGTCGGCGCGGGATGCCTGGCATGTGCCACGGCGTCGGCGGCGGTGCCGATCGCCCAGCCCGATCAGGGCCGCATCGGGATCGATCTGTCCCACGGCGAGACCGCGGCGGTGGCCGACAGCCCGCTCCCGGCGCTGTTCGCCATGGCCGTGCCGATGAACCGGATCGGCGCGGGCATTCGCGGCGACTCCACGCTCTACCGCGACGAGCACGGCGGCGTACACGCCTCGCTGCGGCAGGTGATCCTGGAGGCCGCCAACCACGGCGACGGCACCGTCACCGTCTATCTGAATGCGCCGGGGACGCACGGCTCTCGCGTGCTCGACGTCTATCAGCGCTGGAACTGACCTACTCGCGGCGGGCCCAGCGGACCACGAGATCGATCAGGGCCAGTCCGGCGACGACGACCAGCAGCGCGGCCAGCGCGAGCCACGGCCCGATGTAGCGGGTGGCCTCGAAGGCGGGCTGGTCGCCGTCGGCGGCGAAGAAGGTGGTGCCGATCCCGGCATGCCAGCTGCGGACCGCCGCGACCAGGCAGAGCACGGCGAGCACCGCATCGATGCCCAGCCACAGCCGTCGTCTCACCGCGCCTCCTGTTCACCGTCGGGGTCTCGAGCCAGTGCGGCGGTCAGCTCCGCGCGCAGGCGCCCGTGGTCGCGCGCCCACGCCTGGACCATCCCGCCGTCGCGCAGCCGCAGCCCGATGCCGGTGCGGCGACGCGGTACGCCGCTCAGTTCGCCCAGCGCCCGGGCCGAACGCCAGGGCTCATCCTCCCAGGCGTCCTCGTCGTGTTCGGGGAACACCTCCGCGATGGTCCGCAACGGCAGGGTTTCGACGCCCTCGCGCAGCGCGTCGGCGGTGAGTTCGACGCTCACGTGCCGCCGCCCGGCAACCACCTGCAGCGCAACGAAACCCGCGAGCAGCAGTGCGCAGAACAGCAGGCCGAACCAGTGCACCGGCCCACGCCGGAAGACGAGTTCCAGCACCAGGACGACCAGGCACAGCAGCGGACCGTAGGCGACGGTGCGCCAGCGCACGCCGGGCTCGGCGAACAACACGGGGGGCGTGGGCGCATCGCTCACGCGCGGCCTCCGGGGGTCAGCCGACCTTCCCGGGGAGCAACAGCACCGCCAGGGTGAGCACTCCGAAAACGAGCAACAGGCTCAATACCAGCACATCGCGCCGAAGACTCTGCGGCTGCTGAATGACCACTCGCACCGATGCCTCCGCTCCACCGGAACGACCGCGACGCAATCCGTAGAACAACGTCCGACCTACGACTTCCGGTTCCCAAGTCCGCTGTGACAACCCTCACGATACATCCTGGTCTGTTTCACACAAATTCGCCCGCGTCATCCCGGCATGCTTTTTGGCCGGGATCACCTGCCGTTCATCCGGAAATACTCCTCGGATTCGGCACGATGGCACAGGAATACGGCTCCGCCCGCGATCACCGCCTGCAGAATGGCGGCGGCGCCGGAGAGCATCTGCGCGGTGCCCGACACCGCGCCCAGGCCGATCATCGAGCCGACCGCGCCCAGCACCAGCACCACGGCGGCCACATCGAACAGCGTGCGCGCCCACAGCTTTCCGCGGCGCAGCTGATGCGCCACCGCCAATGCCCCGGCCGCCAGCCCCAGTCCGAACACCACGATCAGGACCTCCAGCACCGACACCATCAGCTCGACCTCGGCGAGCGTGGCCTGCGGCTGCTGGGTGCGCACCTGGTCGTAGAGCTGCTGCGCCAGGGTATGCCGGTCGGCGTAGCGGCCCGCGGCCCCGGCCAGCAGCCGGATCACGCCGAATCCGATGGCAGCCCACCACAATTGGCACGCGGTGCGGACGTCCGTCGGCACGGTCGCACCGGCTCCGGGCTGCCCCGGCTGATTCCACGGATTCACGACAGCCAGTGTGCGGCCTCGGTAGCCCAGTAGGTGAGCACGAAATCCGCACCGGCGCGGCGAATGCCGAGCAGCGACTCCAGGATCGCGCCGCGGCGGTCGATCCAGCCGCGCTGGGCGGCGGCGGTGATCATCGCGTACTCGCCGGAGATCTGATAGGCCGCGACCGGCACGGTCGAGCGGTCGGCCACCTCGCGCAGGATGTCCAGGTACGACATGGCCGGTTTCACCATGACGATGTCGGCGCCCTCGACCAGGTCCAGTTCCAGCTCACGGATCGCCTCCCGGCGGTTGGCCGGATCCTGCTGGTAGGTGCGGCGATCGCCCTGCAGCGAGGAGGCGACGGCCTCGCGGAACGGGCCGTAGAACGCCGAGGCGTACTTGGCGGTGTAGGCGAGAATGCCGGTGTCGACGCGACCGGCGGCGTCCAGGGCGGCCCGGATGGCGCCCACCTGGCCGTCCATCATGCCGCTGGTGCCGAGCAGGTCGGCGCCCGCCTCGGCCTGGGCCAGCGCCATATCCACGTAGTGGGACAGGGTGGCGTCGTTGTCGACCGAGCCGTCGGCGGCCAGCACGCCGCAGTGGCCGTGGTCGGTGAATTCGTCCAGGCAGGTGTCGGCCATGACGACGGTGGCGGCGCCGACCTCGTCGGCGAGGGCGCGCAGGCCGCGATTGAGGATGCCCTCCGGATCGCTGGCCCCGCTGCCGGTCGCGTCCTTGTCCTCCGGGCGCGGGACGCCGTACAGCATGAGGCCGCCGACTCCGGCGGTGACCGCCTCGACCGCGGCCTTGCGCAGCGAATCCATGGTGTGCTGCCGGACACCGGGCATCGATGCGATCTCGCGCGGCTCGTCCAGGCCGTCGGCGACGAACATCGGCAGCACCAACTGCCTTGGTTCGAGGGTGGTTTCGGCGACGAGGCGACGCAGCGCGGGGGTACGACGCAACCGCCGCGGGCGGTCCATTCCGGTCATGATTCGCACGATACGCCCCGGTGGTGGGCGCTGTCGCAGCCGCCTCCGTCACAGCGGCGGGCCCGCGCGTGCGGACCCGCGAGCAGGCCGTGGACCCGGACGTGCAGGCGGATCGGGGCGTGGTCGCCGCCGCACGCGCGCCGGACCCGCTCCTTGAACAGGGCCTGCCCGAGGAATCCGGACAGGCAGTGCTCGCAGCGGATCAGGTGCTCGCACAGCGCGTGCGCGTGGTCGTCGGCGCACTCGTGGTCGAGGAAGACCCACGAGTCGGCCATGGTCTCGAAGCAGTCCACGGAATCCGCCCGCAGCGCGCTCAGCCGAGGTAGGGCGCGAAGCTGTTCAGCAGCACGGCCTTCGGCATCGCACCGGTGACCCGGGCCCGCTCGGCGCCGTCGCGGACCAGCACGGTGGTCGGCACGCCCATGATCGCGTACTCCCGCACGACATTCGGGTTCTCGTCGATATTGATGCGGGCGACGGTGAACCGCTCGGTGTTCTCGGCGGCGACCTCCTCCAGGATCGGCGTCATCCGGCGACACGGACCGCACCAGGTGGCCCAGAAGTTCACGAGCACGGGCCGGGTGTTGTCGAGCACGTCCCGATCGAAGGATGCATCGGTGACCGCGAGGGTGTGGGTGTTCATGGCCCCAGCTTGCGGGAGGCCGCCCCGAAACCCCGAGCATCGTTGCCGACTCCGGGAAAAGGACTTCCCACCTCGGGGTCCCGGCACGCTGCCCTCGTCATCCCGGCACGCTGCCCTCGTCATCCCGGCACGCTTTTGGCCGGGACCTGTCGGTACCCCGGCGTAGAATCGAAGATACGTTCGAAGGAATCGCGCGGATTCCCGACCGAGGGGAGGACCCACCGTGGGCACCACACCGATCGTCATCGACCGCCCGTACATCCCGCTGCAGAAGCGCCCGCTGCCGCCCGGGCGCCCGCGGTCGTGGTATGTCACCCACAACCGCAGGCTCAAGGCCATGCGCCTGGCCATCGCCCTGCTGGACTCCGGCACCTACCGCGCCGACTACGCCGACAACGAAAGGATCCGCCGCACAGCCGCACTCGTCGGCATCCGCCCGCCTTCGGACAAGACGTGCCGGTTGGTGCGGGATCTCATGCGTGCGCGGCGGTGAGGTCCCGGCCAAAAGCGTGCCGGGACCAAAAGGGAAGTCCGCCTGCCGGTCCCGGCGCGGGGTCCTGCCGATCCCGGCGCGGGGTCCTGCCGATCCCGGCGCGGGGGCTGCCGATCCCGGCGTGTTTTTGGCCGGGATCTACCTGCTGCGCCTGCTCTTCTTGCGGGGCGGGGGCAGCAGGCCCTCGGCGCGGAGGTGGGCGGCGTGTTCGGCGAGGGCGTCGACCAGGGGGCCGACCTGGGCCACCTCGGGCTGCACGTCCACGCGCAGGCCGAATTCGATGGCCGTCTCGGCGGTCTTGGGGCCGATGCACGCGACGATGGTGCGCGCGTGCGGCTTTCCGGCGATGCCGACCAGGTTCCGCACCGTCGACGACGAGGTGAACAGGACCGCGTCGAAGCCGCCGGTCTTGATCATCTCGCGGGTCTCGGCCGGCGGCGGCGAGGCGCGCACCGTCCGGTACGCGGTCACGTCGTCGATCTCCCAGCCGCGGTCGCGCAGGCCCTCGGCGAGGGTCTCGGTGGCAATGTCGGCGCGCGGCAACAGCACTCGGTTGACCGGGTCGAAAACGTCGTCGTAGGGCGGGAAGTCGGCCAACAGGCCCTCGGAGGACTGCTCACCGCTGGGCACCAGCTCCGGGTTGATGCCGAACGAGCGCACCTTGTCCGCGGTGGCCTCGCCCACGCAGGCGATCTTCACACCGGAGAAGGCCCGTGCGTCCAGACCGAATTCACCGAACTTCTCCCACACCGCGCGCACCGCATTGGTGGAGGTGAACACCACCCACTGGTAGCGGCCGTCGACCAGGCCCTTCACCGCGCGCTCCATCTGCGCGGGGCTGCGCGGCGGCTCGACGGCGATGGTCGGCACCTCCATCGGGATGGCGCCGTGCGTGACCAGCTTCTCGCTCATCTCGCCGGCCTGCTCCTTGGTGCGCGGCACCAGCACCGTCCAGCCGTACAGCGCCCGCGACTCCCACCACGACATCTTCGAGCGCTTCTCGACCTCCTTGCCGACCGTGACCACCAGCGGCCCGACCAGCTCGGAGG
Organism: Nocardia terpenica; assembly: GCF_013186535.1. Classification (NCBI taxonomy): domain Bacteria; kingdom Bacillati; phylum Actinomycetota; class Actinomycetes; order Mycobacteriales; family Nocardiaceae; genus Nocardia; species Nocardia terpenica. Next base: position 388,951 of record NZ_JABMCZ010000003.1, on the reverse strand, counting down.
CGGCGGAGTTGAGGGTGGCCAGCGTCGCCTCGATGGTGCGCTGCTGCCGGGTGGTGCCGCGCACGGTCACCGCGACCGGGGTCTGCGGCGCGAGGCCGTGTTCGACCAGGGCACTGGCGGTTTCGGCGAGGTGACCGGAGGTGGCGTGCAGCACCAGCGGGCCCGGGGCGGCGGCCACCGAGGCCCAGTCCACCTCGCCGCGCACGTCCACCTCGGTGTGCCGGGAGCCCAGCGCGATGCCGGCGTACGCGGGCACGGTGGTGCCCGACGGCAGGCCGGGCAGCACCTCGAAACTCATGTGCGAGCGGGTGACGACGCCGACCTCCGCGATCACCGAGTCGGTGGTCAGCGGGTCGCCGGAGACCAGGCGCACCACGTCGTGGCCGCCGCGGGCCTCCGCGATCAGGGTCTTGGCGACCTCGGCCGGTTCGCCCAGCGCCGGGCGCACGTCGACGGGGCGCTCCCCGTCGGCGCCCGGCTCCACCGCGATCCCGATCAGGGCCAGCACGCCCTTGTCGACGTCGGGGTCGGTGAACGCCAGCGTCGCCCGGCCGAGCACCTCGCGGGCCCGCACGGTGAGCAGCGCCGGATCACCCGGGCCTGATCCGACGAACAGGATCCGACCAGGGTGCTTCTTGGTGGCGGCGGCTCGGCTCATTGGTTGTTCTCCATTGGGCTGGGATTACTGAAGGATGTGGACGGGTTCCCCGTCGGTGTGGAGGAGCCGTCGGCCGCAACCGAATCGGCGGCGCTGTCGTCAGCGCTGAGCAGATCGCGTGCCCCCAGCTCCAAGAGCTCACGCGCGAGAGCGCGGCCCAGCTGCTCGGCCTCCGCGAGCGAGCCGACCGCCGACGCCCGGATGACATCCGAGCCATCGATCGCCGCCGCGCACCCGCGCAGCGACAGTTCCTCGAATACCCGACCGTCGTCGTCGAGCGATTCGACCACCTCCGCCAGCGCACCGACCGGAGCGGTGCACCCGGCTTCCAGCTCGGCCAGCAGCGCGCGTTCCGCGACCACCGCGGCCCGGGTGCCGGCATCGTCGAGACCGGTCAGCAGGGTGATCAGCGCGGTGTCCTCGCGGCGGCACTCCACCGCCAGCGCGCCCTGCGAGGGCGCGGGGAGCATCTGGACCGGCTCGAGGGCCTCGGTGACCGCGTCGAGCCGACCGATACGGGCCAGCCCGGCCCGCGCGAGCACCACGGCGTCGAGCTCGCCCTCGGCGACCTTGCGCAGCCGGGTGTCGATATTGCCGCGCAGCGGCCGGATGTCCAGGCCCAGGCCGAGCGCGCGCAGCTGCGCCACCCGCCGCGGGGCCGAGGTGCCGATCCGGGCGCCGGGCGGCAGCTCGCCGAGCACCAGACCGTCGCGGGCGACCAGCGCGTCGCGCGGGTCCTCCCGGGGCGGAATGGCGGCGATGACGAACCGCGGATCGGGCGCGGTGGGCAGGTCCTTGTACGAGTGGACGGCGATATCGACCGCGCCGCTTGCCAATTCGTCGCGCAGGGCGGTGGTGAACACCCCGACGCCGATCTTCTGCACCGGATCCGACGACTTGTCGCCGGCGGTCTTCACGATCACCAGTTCGGCCTGCTCACCGGCGGCGATCAGCGCGTCGCGCACGGTACCGGCCTGGGTCAGTGCCAGCAGGCTGCCGCGGGTGCCGATCCGCCACGGCGCCCGCGCGCTCCCGCGCCGGGTCGTGTCGTGCTCGCGCACCGTCTCGTCATAGTCGCCCACGGTCTCGTGCTCCTGCACCGCTGCCTCCGCCTGGCTCATGCGCCGTGCCCCTGTCCGTCACCGAGGTGACCGGTGGTGAAGTCGTCGGCCAGCTCCGCGTTCAACGTGGCGATCTCCATCGGCGCCGCGACCGCCTGTGCCGCACCGGGTTTCAGTTCGAACAGTTCGCGCAGCGCCTCCGCGTAGGTGTCGCCGCCCGGCGTGGAGGCCAGCTGCTTGACCCGCACCGTCGGCGCGTGCAGCAGCTTGTCGACCACCCGGCGCACGGTGCGCGCCACCTCTTCCCGATCGGGGTCGGCCAGGCCGGGTAGCCGCGAATCCAGCCGCAGCAGCTCGGCCTCGACCACCTCCGCGGCCCGCTGGCGCAGCGCCGCCACCGTCGGCGTCACCTCCGCCATGCGTTGGCCCGCAAGATATTTCGCCAATTCCTCGGCGACGATGGCGCGCGCCGCGACGGTGTCGCCGGCGGCCGCGCCGGCCGCCGGGTCCCGCTGCAGCGTCTCCATATCGATGACGGTGATGTCGGGCAGCCCGGCCACCGCCGGATCCACGTCGCGGGGCAGGCCCAGGTCGCACAGCACCATCTGGCGGCCGTCGCGGCGCGAACTGTGCAGCGCCCGATGGGCATCGGCCAGCGTGATCACCGCCCCGACCGCACCGGTGCTGGTGAGCACGACGTCGGCATCGGCCATGGCCTCGACCAGACCGGACAGATCCCGCGCGGTGGCCTCGGCGCCGTGCATCGTGACCGCCGTGTGGGCGAGCCGCCGGGCGCGCTCGAAGGTGCGGTTCACCACGATGATCCGGCCGATCCCGGCCCGCGCCAGATGCGCCACCGCCAGGCCGCCCATCGCGCCCGCACCGACCACCACACCGGTGCGACCGGTCAGGTCGCCGAGCAGGCCCCGCGCCCGATCCAGCGCGACCGACACCACCGAGGCGCCGGCCTTGTCGATTCCGGTCTCCGAGTGCACCCGCTTGCCCACCCGCAGCGCGTGCTGAGCGAGCTCGTGCAGGGTGCGCCCGGCCGCCTGCTGGGCGTCGGCCGCGGCGTAGGCGGTGCGGATCTGGCTGAGCACCTGCTGCTCGCCGACCACCATCGAGTCCAGGCCGCTGGCCACCGCGAACAGGTGCTCGGCGGCGGCCTCGCTGTAGCGGACGTAGGCGTGCCGGGTCAGTTCCGCCAGCGGCAGATTCGCGTGCTTGGCGAGCAGATCGCCGACCTCGGCCAGACCGCCGTGGAAGGCGTCGACCACCGCGTAGATCTCCACGCGATTGCAGGTGGAGACGATCATGACCTCGGCGATGTGCTGGGATGCGAGCAGTCGGTCGATGAGCTTCGGCCGATCGTCGTCGGTGACGGCGACTTTCTCGAGCACCGCCACCGGTGCGCTGCGATGCGAAATCCCGACGAGTAGCACACTCATGGTGCGACCACCGATCCCTTGCTGTGTGGCTCCGTTGCCGAATGCGTCTGTTGGATCGCCGTGCCCGGTCCGTGCACGCCCGGGCAGCCAGCCACCCGGCGCGGCGCGGACACCGCCGACACGCCCTCCCCCGCCGCAACGTCGTCGGCGAGGCCCTTGGCCTCGGCCTCCGCGCTGCGGGCCCGTTCGAACGACAGCATCTGCATTTCGACGGCCAGATCCACGCGCCGGATCTCGACCGTGGGCGGTGCGTCCAGCGCGACCGGGGAGAAGCTCAGAATGCACTGCATGCCCGCGGCGACGAGGTCGTCGCACACGGCCTGGGCGGCCGCGTCGGGCACGGTGATGACCGCGATGGTCGGTTCGAGCTCGGCGACCGCCGCGTGCAGGTCGGCGACGTCGAGCACGGTCAGCCCGCTGACCGACTCGCCGATCACCTGCGGATCGGAATCGAAGATGCCCACCATGGTGAAGCCGCGCCGCTTGAAACCGCGATAGCCGACCAGCGCGCGACCCAGATTTCCGGCGCCGACCAGGATCACCCGATGGCCCTCGGACAGGCCGAGCACGTCCTCGATGCGGGCGCGCAGCTTGGCCACGTCGTACCCGACGCCGCGAACACCGTTGGGGCCGAGGAAGGATAGATCCTTGCGCAGTTTCGCCGAACCGACACCCGCCGCGACAGCCAGTTCCTCACTCGATACGATGAGCACACCCTCGTCGGCGAGCACGGCGAGCACCCGGAGATAGGTTGCCAGCCGCGCCACGGTCGCCTGCGGGATGTCCTTCTGCAGAGCCCTGCCGGAGACGCCGCCTCCGGGCGTCTCATGCTGCTCTGTCACGTCGTTCGGCTCCTCGTCCGGCCGGGGGTAGGTGTCCGGTTTCGCTTGGTTCCACCGCCGACGCCACTGGCAGACGCCGGTCTGGAGTTCATCGGGGTTCGGGGTGCTTCCGCTGCGTGCAGCAGGCGGGTTGCGTGTCACCACCGTAACTGCTTGTGAAGCCCTGCACAAAGTCGGTGAATTCAGTCACTCGGGGGCGCGCTACCCGAAGCCTCATTCGCCCCATTCAACCCGCAGTCGCGCGTGATATTCCACACAACGCGCCGGAATTTCCGACACCGCGGCCCGCGATGCGTTCCGGATATCGGCCCGATTTGCCGCCCCACCGGGACCGGTCCGACACCGCGGCGGCACGCGGGCGGCCTAGATTGAGCCCATGAGCAATGCCCTTCCCACCGTAACGCTGCTGACCCGAGCGGGTTGCGGGCTGTGTGCGGTCGCGCTGGAACAGCTGCGAACGATCTGCGCGGACTTCGGGATCGAGCCCGGCACGATCGATGTGGACGAGGCGGCGGCCACCGATCCAGGCCTGCGGGCCGAATTCGGCGACCGGCTGCCGGTGGTGTTGCTCGACGGGCGTGAGCACAGCTACTTCGATGTGGACGAGCCCAGGCTGCGGGCCGATCTGGGGCGCTGAGCGGCGTCGGACGGTCGGTCCTCTCGGCTAGGGTGAGAATGTTCGCGCGACGGGCGGAGGTACTGGTGCCGGAACGATCGAAAGAGGCGAGGACGGGGTTCATCGCGGGCAGATTCGGCGAATTCCCGGCACGCTGGAGTCAGGGCCTGTCCGACCAGCTCACCCGCATTACCCGCAGCCCGTTCGGGCCCAGCGAGGAAGAGGTCCGCGCCAACCTCGCGGGCGAGGCCAGCGCCGACGCGGCCCTCGCGCTGCACGACGCCGAACTCGCGGAATCCGGTGGCGGCGAGGCGGATTCGGACCGAACGCCGCACACCCATCCCCCGCGCGATCTCACCGCGGCCGCGTTCTTCGATGTCGACAATACGATGGTGCAGGGCGCGTCCATCGTGCATTTCGCCCGCGGGCTGGCCGCGCGCAAATATTTCAAGACCTCCGATCTGGTCGACATCGCCTGGAAGCAGGTCAAATTCCGGGTCACCGGCAAGGAGAGCAAGGGCGATATGGCCAGCGGGAAGGAGAAGGCGCTGGCCTTCATCGCCGGCCGCTCCACCGCCGAACTGGCCGCCCTCGGCGAGGAGATCTACGACGAGATCATCGCCGACAAGATCTGGCCCGGCACCCGGGCGCTGGCGCAGATGCATCTGGACGCGGGCCAGCAGGTGTGGCTGGTGACCGCCACCCCGGTCGAACTGGCGCAGGTGATCGCGAAGCGGCTGGGCCTGACCGGCGCGCTCGGCACGGTCGCCGAGAGCGTCGACGGGATGTTCACCGGACGCCTGGTCGGCGATATTCTGCACGGCCTGGGCAAGGCGCACGCGGTGCGCACGCTCGCCATTCGCGAGGGCCTGAATCTCAAGCGCTGCACCGCCTATTCCGACAGCCACAACGACGTCCCGATGCTGTCGCTGGCGGGCACCGCGGTCGCCATCAATCCGGATTCGGATCTGCGCGAGGTCGCGAAGAACCGCGGCTGGGAGATCCGCGATTTCCGCACCGGGCGCAAGGCGGCGAAGATCGGCGTGCCCACGGCGCTGGCGCTGGGGGCGGCCGGGGGCGCCGCGGCGGCGGTGCTCACCCGCAAGCGGGAATCCGCTACCCCGTAAAGGGATTCCGCCGCTTGGTCAGCAGCTTGTACAGGGTCTGCTGGATGGTCTCGCGGACCTGGTCGGTGACCTCGAACATGGTCATCGGATCGTCGGCGGCCTCCGGTTCGTAACCGCCGGTCGGAATGGGCGTGCCGAATTCGATGTACCACTTCGCCGGCAGCGGAATCGCACCCAGCGGTCCCAGGTGCGGAAACAGCGGTGTCACCGGGAAATACGGCAGCCCGAGCAGCCGGGCCAGCGGCTCCAGATTCGCGAGTTTCGGATAGATCTCCTCCGAACCGACGATCGAGCACGGGATGATCGGCACCCCGGATTTCACTGCGGCCGAGACGAATCCGCCGCGCCCGAAGCGCTGCAATTTGTACCGCTCACCGTAGGGCTTGCCGATTCCCTTGAATCCCTCGGGAAATACACCGGTCAACTCGCCGGTGCGCAGCAGGCGTTCGGCGTCGGCGGGGCAGGCGAGGGTGTGGCCGGACTTGCGCGCCAGCTCACCGAGGATCGGCAGATCGAAGACGAGATCGGCGGCCAGCAATCGCAATACCCGCTGCTTGGGGTGGTGGTCGTGCACGGCCAGCTGCAACATCAGCGCGTCCAGCGGGACGACGCCCGCGTGGTTGGCCACGATCAGCGCGCCGCCGGATTCCGGCAGATTGTCGATTCCGTCGACCTGCACCCGGAACCACAGTTCCGACAGCGGTCGCAGCGCGGGCAGGACCACCGATTCCAGCAGATGTTCGTCGAGCCCGAACTCGTCCACCTGGTAGTCGCCGGTGAGCCGGCGGCGCGCGAAATCGGCTGTGCCGCGGATGCCGTCGGCGACCGCGCCCCGGACGAGCTCGGTCAGCGTCCGCGGCGCCGGCGGCGCCGTTTCGGCGATCCGGTCGGTCAGCGAGGTCACCGGACTGGGCCCGGACTCGCCGGGCCAGCGTCTGGCGGGCGAGCGATGCCGCGCCTCGACGTCCGGGTCGTGCAGTTGAATCACCTTGGCCACGTCACTCATTGGTGTGCTCCCGAACCGGCCCCGATCAGGCCGAGCAGTCTGTTCTCTGCGGCGTCGATCCACCGCGGATCGATGACGGGCCGCAACGCTGCGCCCCCGACGAAGTCGTCGAATGCCTGCACCGTGGTCCAGTGCGGCTGGAAACCGAGTTCGGCACGCATGCGGGTGGTGTCCAGCCCGCAGCCGAAGTGGAAGTAGTCGATCTGTTCGGTCGTGAACTCCCGCATAGCCGGTCCCATGAAGGTTCGACCCACGGTCCGGAACAGGGCGAACGGCACCGGCAGCTCGAGGCGTCCGGCGCGGCGCACGGCCTGCGACAGCGCCAGCGCACCGTCGCCGGCCACATTGAAGGTGCCGCCGATCCCGGCCGACGCGGCATGCGTCAGCGCGGCGATGGCGTCCTCCTCGTGCAGCAGCTGCAGGCGCGGGTCGCGGCCCAGGATCGTCGGCGTCACCGGCGAGCGGAAGTACTGCACCCCGCGCGAGGCCAGCCGCGGGCCGACGATCGGCGGGAAGCGCACGATGGTGGCCGCGATATCCGGCCGCCGCCGCGCCAGCCCGCGCACCAGGCCCTCCACCTCGATCATGTCACGCGCGAACCACCCGCGCGGTGGCGTGCGCGCGCTCATCTCCTCGGTGAACTTGGCCGGATCCTTCGAGCTGCACCCGTATACCGCCGAGGACGACCGCACCACCACGCGCTGCACGGTCGGCGCCTTCTGGCACACCGCGAGCAGCTGCATGGTGCCGAGCACGTTGAAGTCCTTCATCGCCGCGCGGCCACCGCTGGACGGCGGCCGCGACAGCACCGCCGGATGGATCACGGTGTCGACCTGATTACCGTCGAAAACCTTGCGGATCAAGGGATTTCGAATATCCGCGCGCACGAACTCGGCCCGGCCGAAGCGCCGGGACAGCTCCGGGCTCGGCATCCGCGCGTCGACGGCGATGATGCGCTCGACGGCCGGGTCGGCCGCCAGCCGAGCGATCACGTTGCCACCGAAGAATCCGCTCGCGCCGGTGACCAGCACGACCTTGGGCGGATGTCCGTCCCGCACGCCAGAACCCACGCCGGATCCCACCTACCAGCACCCCGTTTCGCCTGTTCCCGTGTTCCAGGGTAGCCGTCGGCGGGGCGGACTCCGATGCCTTTAACCTGCCTCTAACGGTGACTTCCCACACCGGAAACCGAAATCCTTTTAAAATCATCGGCTTTCAAAAGGAAAAGCCCGTCACCGGACGGTGACGGGCTCCCGGGCAACTCGCCGGATCGGCGGTGGCTCACTTGCCGAGTTTACGGCGCTGCACACGCGTGCGGCGAAGCAGCTTGCGGTGCTTCTTCTTCGACATACGCTTACGGCGCTTCTTGATCACAGAACCCATAGGGTTGTTCCTCGCGTTCTCTCTCTACCTCGGCGCGCACGCCGGTTTACGTACGCCCAATGCTTCGGGTCGCCCGCGGCCGGGCGCACGTTCGCGCGCCGGGCGGCGGCGAACACAACGGTGGTTCATCGTACCGGGCCACCCGTCTGCGAACGAAACGGGTGTCGGCCCCGGCTGACGCCGGGGCTGACGGGACCAGACCGGACCTGGGCCGACGGGACCAGATCAGACCTGGGCCGACGGGACCTGGGCCGACGGACCCGAGCGAACCGAGGCCGACCATGGTGATCGGCCCCGGTCCATGTCAGTCGACGCCGCTAGCCCGCGTCGAAGTAGGACGTCTGCAGATAGTCGTGCACGGCTTTCGCATGGACTCGGAACGATCTACCGACTCGGACCGCGGGCAGTTCGCCCGAGTGAACGAGCCGATACACCGTCATTTTGGACACCCGCATCAGATTCGCCACCTCGGCGACGGTGAGGAACTGCGTGCCTCCACCGATAACGGGTCCCGAACTCGCTGAGCTGTTTCCAGACATCATTGCGCCATTGACCTCCGGCACGTCCGCGCCGCCGGCTTCCCCACCGGCGGAACAGACACGCACGTGCTCCTTGAAGCTTAGCGGGACCAGTGGGATTGCTGCGACGGGTGGGAGAAATCGGATTTTCCGCGTCGGAACCCGCCGGTCAATCGCCCGTTGCGCCCTGTTCCGCGGAGCGTCGCCTGGCGGCGTGCAGCGCCTCCCAGAACGCCGAGCGCACTCCGCCGCGCTCGAGCTCGCGGACCGCGGCGGCGGTGGTGCCCGCGGGCGAGGTGACGGCGGCCCGCAGTTCGCCGGGGTCCTGCCCGGACTCGTCGAGCAGGGCCGCCGAGCCCAGCATGGTCTGCACCACCAGCTGATTGGCCACCTCGTGGGTCAGCCCGAGGCCGACGCCGGCCTCGATCATGGCCTCCACGACCAGGAAGAAGTAGGCCGGGCCCGAGCCGGACACCGCGGTCACCGCGTCCATCTGGTGCTCGGCGACGGTCACCACCTTGCCGACCGCCTCGAGCAGCTCGGTCACCAGGCTCAGATGCTCGGATCGCGCGAACCGGCCCGGTGCGATCGCGCACATGCCCTGGCCGACCAGCATCGGTGTGTTGGGCATGGCCCGCACCACCGAGAATCCGGCGGGCAGCTTCGCCTCCACCCGCGCGGTCGGCACCCCGGCGGCCAGCGAGACCAGCACCTGATCGCGGTCGCCATCGAGGGCGGCCTTGCCCAGTTCGGTGAGCACACCGTCGACATCGTTCGGCTTCACCGCGATGATCAGCACGTCGGCCCCGGTGACGGCGTCGGTGACGCTGTCGGTGGCCCGGATGCCGAACCGCTCGGCGAGGAATTCGGCCCGCACCGGCACCGGCTCGACGACGACCAGATCCTTGCTCTGCCGCCCGGATTCGAGCAGCCCCGCAAGCAACGCCTCCCCGATCCGCCCGCCACCGATCACCGCGATTCTCGTCATGGCGTCAAGGCTAATCGGGGGCCGACCACGCGATCAGCGCGGCAGTGGGATGAGGGCGAGTTGGCGGCTCTGGGCGACGACGGCTCCGGTGGAGTCGAGGACCAGCTGGTCCTCGTCGAACATGCGCTCGCCGATCTCGTGGGTGGTGGCGATGATTCGCAGCCAGCCGGGGGCCGGGCGGCGGCGCAGGTAGGTGGTGAGCTGGACGGTCGGCGCCCAGCCGAATCGGCCCAGGTTCATCGGAACGGGCGGGCTCATGTCCCCCGCCATCATGGCGAAGTACGCGGATACGTCCGGATCCTGCTCGTCGCCCGCGCGGGGGCGGATCCACACCCGCAGCCGGGGCTCGCCCTGCTCGCCGTCGAGGAAGCGGGCCCAGCGGCGGTCGATGGCCACCGAGGCGCCCTCGGCGACGTGCACGAGGCGGCCCATCGGATTGTCCGGGGCGTAGGCGATGGAGTCGGCGGGCGGCTCGGCGGGCATGTCGGTATAGCTGTCGGGGGCGTAGACGGGCGCGGCGTCGTCGAGGTGGCCGAGGGTGACCGCGCTGTGCACCAGGGTGCGGCCGTCCTGCACCAGATCGACGTCGACCAGGCAGATCTGGCGGCCGGTCTTGCGGATGCGGACCTCGTAGTCGACCTCGCCGGGATCGGGCGCGCCCAGGAAGTCGGTGCTGGCCGCGATCGGGAACATCGCGGCGAGTTCGGGTGCGAGGGCGCCGAGTCGGCGGGTCGCGGCCGCCGCGCTCGCCGCGACCATGGTGCCGCCGTGCAGCTTCTTGCCGACGGTCCAGATCGGATCGATGACACCGCGGTATCGACCGTTCCCGGACGGGTCGGGGGCCAGCTCGGTCAGCGCGCACACCCGGCTGAACGGGGCGTCGAGATCTCGGTCCGCCTGCGTCGTGTCGAGGGCCACGTCCGTCACCCGTCGCTCCTTCCTGCCGTCTCGGCCGTACAGCGTATAAGTGTCACCGATGGATACAGGATTCCCGACAGGATGTGACGAACGCACCACCGATCGGCTCAGGCCCGGTGGTGGGCTCCGGTCGGCGCCGGCGCGGGGCGCAGGTTGTCGAGGTGGGTGCGGGCGAAGGTGAGCGCCCGGTGCAGCATGGCCGCCCTATCCAGCGTGGTGCGGGCGTTCTGGGTGTTCACCTCGACCACCGCCTGCCCGCGGAAACCGTTGTCCAGCAGGGCCGCGCAGACCTGCGCGCAGGGCTGCGTGCCCTCGCCCGGCACCAGATGCTCGTCGTGCGCGGCGCCGCGGCCGTCGGCCAGATGCAGGTGCGTCAGGCCGCTGCCCATGCGCGCGGCCAGGGCCAGCGGATCGGTTCCGGCGGTGGCGGTGTGCGACAGGTCCAGGGTGTAGTGCCGGAATCCGGTGTCGGTGGGGTCGTAGGACGGGCTGAACGCGGTGACCGAAAGGCCCGGGCCGCCACGGCGTTCCAGCCGCCGGGCCGCACCCCCGCCGCGGCCGAACAGGGAGTCGGCGCGCATCGGGAACATATTCTCGACCGCCACCGCCACCGGGCCGTTCTCCTCGAGCTCGGCGACCTGGTCGGCGAAACCGTCGGCGTAGCGGCGCTGCCAGCGAAACGGCGGATGCACCACCACGGTCGCCGCGCCCAGCGCCTCGGCGGTGTGCACGCTGCGCTCCAGTTTCGCGACCGGATCCGCGCCCCAGACCCGCTGCGAGATGAGCAGGCACGGCGCGTGGATCGCCAGCACGGGTACGCCGTAGCGGTGCACGTAGCCCTGCACGGTGGCGATGCTCTGGCTGGCGGGCTCGGCCCAGACCATCAATTCGATGCCGTCGTAACCCAATTCGGCCGCGTATCGGAAGGCGGCCTCGGTGTTCTCCGGGTACACCGAGGCCGTCGACAGCCCCACCCTGATGGTGGTTGCCGCCCGACCGTACTTGCCCACTGGCTCACTCCCGGTCAGTTCGTACTGAGGAGGAAGGCGAGCGGACCCAGCGTCACGAAAATGCCCACCACCACGGCGATCACGGTGCTGTAGATGTCGTCGGTGCGGCGCAGCACCCGCACCAGCGCCACCAGCCCGAGGATCACCACCATGGCCAGCGTCAGGGCGACGAACGGGAGCACGTCCCACATCTTCTCGAAGCCCTTGAACAGCAGCATGCCCGCGACGGCCGCGCCGACGGCCTGGCCGCCGAGGATCATCCACTGCTTGCGGGCGGCGTCGTCGTCCTTCTTGCGCGCGGCCCGGGACCGGGCGGCCGCGCCGCGGGTGGACCGGGTGGCGGCCCGCTTCTTCGGCGGGGCCGGTTCGTCGTCCTCGTCGAGATCGATGCCGCCGCGGTCGGATTCGAGCGGCTCGTAGACGTCGGTGCGGTCGTCGTATTCGAGCAGATCGGTGCCGCCGCGGCGTCCTCCGGATTCGCGGCGCTTGCCCGTTCCGCGGCGATCACCGCGCTCGGCGGCGTCGCGGAGCAGATCGCCCGCGACCGTGGGCCCGGCGAGCAACTGCTGGTCCCGATTGGCCATCGACCACATGGCGGTCGGCGCGCCCGCCGGATCCGGTTCGGGGCGGCCGGGTTTGGGGCCCGGGGCGTCGGGACCGGGCCGTCTTCGCGCCGACCACGCGGGCAACCCCGGCTCGGGCGGGGCGTCGCCGCGGCGGCCGGAGCGCGGGTACGGGCCCGGCTCCGCGCGCTGCCCGACCTCGGGCCGCGGACCGCGATCGGGCCGCTCGGCGGTGCGGTCGCGGCGCGGCAGCGCGGGAGCGGCGGGCGGTTCGGGCGCGCGCGTCGGCGACCAGCCCAGCGTGGGGATATTGGCCTGGGGATCGGCCTGCGGCGCCGGGCCGCGGAACGGCCGCACCTCGGTGGTCTCGTCGTCGTGGTCGCGGCGGCGACGGCGACCGCCCGCCGGTGGCGGTTCCGGCATGGACCGATCCGGCTCCGGCCCCTGCTCCGCCTCCAGGCGCTCGCGCCGCGCGCGGCGGCCGCCGGGCGTCGGGTGCGCGCCGTTGGGGCTGGCGAACGGGTCGCGGCGGTCGGCCTCGGCCATGCTGTGCAGGGTGGGCGCCGACGATCCGGCCAGCGGCTCCCAGCCGAAATTCACCGCATCGCGGGGCGCGGGATCCGGTGGGGCGGGGGGCCGGTAGCTCGGCTCCGGGGCGGACGGGGCCAGCGGGTCGTAGTAGGAGATCGGGCCGGACAGCGGCGAGTAGGACGGTTCCACGGCCGCGGGCGGGGCATCCATCCGGTAGTCGGACGGGTCCTCGGCGTCGGGCGCCGCGTGCGAGGACGAACCCTCGCGAACGGACGGGAGATCGCCGGTCAGCTCGGTCACCGAGATACCGCGGCCACCGCGCCGCCGCCGCCCACCGCCGGACGCCGGGACGCCCTGGCCGTTGCGGGCCAGTAGTTCGGCGACCGACAGCTGGGTCGATTCGTCACTCATCGCGACACCGTTTCGGTCGGGCCCGGTACTCCACTGCGTCGGCCGTTTCCGGCCCCGGGTTCGCTGTCCAGGTCGGTATCAAGTTTGCGCAGGATCAGTCCCTCCCGCAGCGCCCAAGGGCAAATCTCGAGAGTATCCAGCGATAACGCCCGCATACTCGCCTCCGCGACCAATGCGCCGGCCACCAGTTGCTGGGACCGATCGGTGCTGACGCCCTCCAATTCTGCCCGGTCGGCAGCGGTCATTCGCGAGATGAACGCAATCAGCTGCCGCAGACCGGAACTGGTGAGACTACGCCGCACCCGCGGGCCCGCGGCAGAGGGGGCGGCGCCGGTGAGTCGCGCCAGCGTCCGGAACGTCTTGGAGGTGCCGACGGCCAGGTCGGGACGGCCGGGCTCGAGCAACTGCTTGGCGGGCACCACCAATTCGGCGTCGAGCCAGTCGCGCAGCACCGCGACCCGGCGCTTACCGGGCGGGTCCTCGCGCAGCCAGTCGCGGGTGAGCCGGCCCGCGCCCAGGGGCAGTGACAGCGCCGAGTCGGGCGCCTCGTCACAGCCGTTGCTCATCTCCAGCGACCCGCCGCCGATGTCGATATTGAGGATGCGCCCGGCGCTCCAGCCGTACCAGCGGCGCACCGCGAGGAAGGTCAGCCGGGCCTCGTCGACACCGGACAGCACCCGCAGCTCGACGCCCGTCTCGCGGCGCACCCGGGTCAGCACCTCTTCGGAATTGGTGGCCTCGCGCACCGCGGAGGTGGCGAACGGCATCAGCTGCATGCAGCCGGAAGTCTTTGCGATGGAAGCGAATTCGGCGACGGTCTTGGCCAGCCGATGGGCGCCCTCGCCGGTGATGCGGCCGTGGTCGTCCATGTTCTCCGACAGGCGCAGGGTCGCCTTTGTCGAACTCATCGGCATCGGGTGGCCACCCCGATGCGCGTCCACCACGAGCAGGTGGACGGTATTGCTTCCCACATCGAGCACACCGAGCCGCACAAGAACACGGTACTGGCTCGAGGTCTCGGATGGTGCCGAGCGGCCTATCGGGACGACAACGGCCCGGTACTGCACTTGACCTTGGAATGCTGTTAGGTTCTGGCGATGTGACGGCAGGAGCTTCCGCGAGCGCCCCGACTGGGCTGCGACCAGCGGCGAAGATCGATCCCACCCCGGAGGTCGATCTCGACTTCCCGCGGGAGTGGGTCGAGTTCGTCGATCCCGCAAACGAAGAGCACACGATCGCGGCCGATCTGACGTGGTTGCTGTCGCGATGGACGTGCGTGTTCGGCACGCCCGCGTGCCAGGGCATCATCGCCGGGCGCGAGGACGACGGATGCTGCTCGCACGGCGCGTTCCTGTGCGACGACGACGATCGCAAGAAGCTGCAGAAGGCTGTGAAAATGCTCACACCCGAGGACTGGCAGCTGATGGACGAGGCCCGCGACGCGACCGGGAAGGTCCGCAAGAAGCTGTACCTCGAGGAGGACGAGCTCGACGACGAACCGGCGTTGCGCACCCGACGCTACGACGGCGCCTGCATCTTCCTCAACCGCCCCGGATTCGAGGGCGGCATCGGCTGCGCGCTGCACAGCATGGCGCTGCGCAAGGGCCTGGAGCCGCTCACGGTGAAGCCGGAAGTGTGCTGGCAGCTGCCGATTCGGCGCACCCAGGACTGGGTGGACCGCCCCGACGGCGTGCAGATCCTGCGCACGGTGATCACCGAGTACGACCGCCGCGGCTGGGGTCCCGGCGGCCTGGACCTGAACTGGTACTGCACCGGCTCCCCCGACGCCCACGTCGGCACCCGCCCGGTGTGGCAGGCATACGCCCCCGAACTGATCGAGCTGATCGGCCAGCAGGCGTACGACGAACTCGCCCGCCACTGCAAGCGCCGCGAGGGCCTGGGCCTGATCGCCGTCCACCCGGCCACCGCCGCGGCAGAGGAAAAGAAATAGCCGGGGAATACGCAGCACAGCAACTGATTTCGTACCTACATGGGTAATTCAGCGGCGCAGCGCGTTCGACTCCTGTTGATATCGGGTAGCACTCGGCCCGGCTCGAGCAATACCGCCACCCTGTCGGCGCTCGCCGAGGTTGCGCCGCAAGGGGTCTCGACACGGTTGTATGGGGGGCTCGCGGAGCTGCCCGCGTTCGTTCCCGGCGACGCGCCCGCGCCACCGGCGGTCGCCGCGTTGCGCGAGGAACTGGCCGCCGCCGATGCCGTCCTGTTCTGCGCGCCCGAATACGCCGGACTGCTCCCGGGCAGCCTGAAGAACCTGCTGGAGTGGACCGTCGGCACCGCCGATCTGTACGAGAAGCCGGTCGCCTGGATCACCGTGGCCCCGCCCGGCCGCGGCGACGGCGCGGCGGCCTCGCTGCGCACCGTGCTCGGCTATGTCGGGGCGCGGGTGATCGAGTCGGCGTGCGCGCGAATCACCCTGCCGGGCAATGCCGTCGGCGCGGACGGGCGGATCGACGACGAGGAGGTCCGGGCCCGGCTGGGGGCGGTCGTCACGGCCGTTTGCGAGTTCCTCGGGTAGGTCCCGGCCAAAAGCATGCCGGGACCTATGGGGAGGCGTGCCGGGATCGACGGGAAGACACCATTTCGCCATGAGGGATTCATTGTGGGGTGGTAGGCATGCTGCCCATGATGAGGAAATTCATGGCTTCGGTTGTGTTCGTCGCCGGGGCCGCGCTGGCCCTCGCTCCCGCCGCGCACGCCGATGATCCCACCGCCGACCCCAACGACTACTCGCTGCAGAACGCCAACTTCGTCAACTACACCGATCCGGCGGCGCTGTCGGCGCAGCAGAACGGCAAGCAGATCATCGTGAGTCCGTACGGCACCGCCAACCCGATCGCCTGCAAGGGCAACGGCACCACCGTCCCGCTGTTCGACTGCATGCAGCACGACGACTTCGGCTGGTTCCCGCTGTCGAGGACCGACCTGCCGCAGCTGGGCACCGCCTGGGTGCACGTGGTCTGACGCTGCGCGCACGAGAACGCCCCTCGGAATTCCGAGGGGCGTTTCCGGCTCAGGCTTCCAGCTTGTATCCCAGCCCGCGCACGGTGACCAGGTGTTCCGGCTTGGCCGGGTCCGCCTCGATCTTCGAGCGCAGGCGCTTGACGTGCACGTCGAGGGTCTTGGTGTCGCCGACGTAGTCCGCGCCCCACACCCGGTCGATGAGCTGGCCGCGGGTCAGCACCCGGCCCGAGTTGCGCAGCAGGTATTCGAGTAAATCGAACTCCTTGAGCGGCAACGTGACCGGCTTGCCGTTGACCTGCACGGTGTGCCGGTCCACGTCCATGCGGACCGGTCCGGCCTCGAGCACGCCGCTCTCGTTGGTGGTGTCCAGATCCTCGCCCGCGCCGCGGCGCAGCACCGCCCGGATGCGCGCGATCAGCTCGCGCGAGGAGTACGGCTTGGTGACGTAGTCGTCGGCGCCGAGCTCCAGGCCGACCACCTTGTCGATCTCACTGTCGCGGGCGGTCACCATGATGACCGGCACGCTGCTGCGGGTCCGCAGCTGTTTACAGACGTCGGTACCGCTCATGCCGGGCAGCATGAGGTCGAGCAGCACGATGTCGGCGCCCGAGCGGTCGAATTCGGCCAGCGCGGATGGACCGTCGCCGACCACGGTGACCTCGAACCCCTCCTTGCGCAGCAGGAACGCGAGCGGATCGGCCAGCGACTCCTCGTCCTCGACGATCAGCACACTCGTCATCGGGTTGCCTCCACACCGTTGGGTCTGGCCCGCCCTGCGGGGCGCGGGCCGGTTTCCTTCTTTCCCACCTGGATTGCCGTGGGACCTTTCTTCTCCGCCGGGTTGACGGAACTCTGTGTGTCGGTGTCGACCGCGGGGATGCGCAGCGTGAACGTCGAGCCGGTGCCCAGCTTGCTCCACAGTGTGATCTCACCGTTGTGGTTGGCTGCCACGTGCTTGACGATAGCCAGCCCGAGCCCGGTCCCGCCGGTGGCGCGCGAGCGCGCCTTGTCGGCACGGAAGAACCGCTCGAAGACCCGCTCCTGATCCTCCTTGGCGATACCGATCCCGCGGTCGGTGACCGCGATGTTCACGTGGCCGCCGCGCAGCGATCGGCTGACGGAGACGTGCGAACCCTTCGGCGAGTAGTTGATGGCATTTTCCACCAGATTCGACAGCGCCGTCACCAGCAGCGTCTCGTCGCCGAGGATTTCGAGCCCGCTGTCGGCGTCGGTGCTCACCGTGATGCCGGCGGCCTCGGCCGCGGTCCGCGAGCGCTCGATGGCGGCGTCGACCACGGTGTCCACCTCCACGGCCTCCAGCTGCGGCAGTTTCTCCGCGCCCTGCAGCCGCGACAGCGCGATCAATTCGGTCACCATCTTGCCCATGCGCCGGGATTCGATCAGCAGGCGCTCCCCGAAGTGCCGCACCGAATCCGGATCGTCGGCCGATTCCAGCAGCGCCTCGGCGAGCAGGCTCATCGCGCCGACCGGGGTCTTGAGTTCGTGGCTGACATTCGCTACGAAATCGCGCCGGGTCGCCTCCATGCGCGCCTGTTCGGAATCGTCGTCGGCGAACAGCACCACGAAATTGGATTCCTCGCGCGACAGCGGCCGGGCCACACCGCGCACCGCGATACGGCTGCGGCCGGGCACCGGATTCTTCGCGGTGAGGTCGAAATCGACGCTCTCACCGCTGGCGAGCACCTTCTCCACGGCCGCCCAGGCGCGTTCCTCGAGTAATCGATTGCGCACCAGCGCCAATTCCTCGGCGCGCGGATTCACGAGTACGACGTCGCGATATTCGTCCACGACCGCGATTCCGCTCTGGGATGCGAGCACGATCAGGTCGAGCACCTGCGACATGGTGAGACCGGAATCGGCCTCGCGGCGCTGCGCCTGCCGGGCATTCACATACGGGATGAGCAAACCACCGACAGCCAGGCCGACAACGGCCGCGAGAACTGCCAGCAGCACGGCCTGGGGAACGCTCACCCCTGAATCGTACGGTCGCAAAGGGGTCGTCCAGGGCCTGGTTCACGAAGTTTCGCGCAGGTCACGGTGGCGTCCGCCGGAGTTCGCCAGGTGTTTACGCGGCGTTCCACCGGGACCCGCCACCCCTCGGGTCACGATTTGCGGACCCGAGAAACCATGCCAGGCGCAGTTTTCCTTGCGGCACCACATATCTCACGAATGCCCGACGCCGACGTGAACGGTCGACCCATCGGACCCGCCGACAGTGTCCCGCGCCGCACCGCCGGACGCATTGTGAAATCCCTCTCATTCCGCATCGGCGAATTTTCCGGCCCCCTCGTCGGCCCGTTCGGCCGCCGCGCGCTCGACGGAAAAGTCCCGGGAGCACACGCCGTTGTGCGCGCCCGGGACACTCGGGGGGAGCCCCGTCTCACCAGCCCGGGTTACCCCGGACCGGAATGTTGACGAAGCTCGGGTTGGCCGGATCCAGTTGCACGTGTTCGGGTTTCAGGCCCGTGTCGACGAGCATCGGCAGGATCGGCAGGCCCTTGGGGAAATTGCCCGCGAAGACATCGATCCGCAGGCGATGGCCGGGCTGCAGGACCGCCTGGGTGCCCGGGAGCGCGATATCGAGGGTGGTCGCCTGGCCGGGGACGGTCGGCTGCCGCTTGTCCAGCGAGGTGAACGCGCGCGGGTCGGTGTAGTCGCCGTTGGCCGAGCGCGTGCTGCGGGCCTCGTCGACCTGCCGCAGCGAGGCCATCAGCTGGCCGGAGGACAGCACCGTCGACTGCCCGTCGGGCGCGACGTCGTTCACCGTCGCCACCCAGTAGCCGTCGGCCGCGTCCTGAACCGTGTTGAGCCGCACCGCGATCGGGCCGGAGATGGTGGTGGCGCCCGCGACCGGCGCGCTGGTGAAGGTGAGCGCGTTCAGCTCCGCGACCCGCGAATCCTTGGCGCATCCATCGATGATGGACAGCGCACCGGCGGTGGCCTGCGCGGCGTCGTTGGAGCACAGCGTGGTCAGGCCGGGGGCCACGGTCAGGCGGGCGGTGTCGTTGTTCGCCGCGGCGGTCAGCGAACCGTCGTAGACACTGTTCGCGGTGCCGCTTCGGTTGGCGGACAGATACATTCGCCGATACGACGACGCCTCCTCGGCCGGGGCGGTGGCGCCGAAGCCGTCCTGGGTGATCCAGCCGCCGCCCTGCTCGCGCAGCGTCACCGGGCCGTAGTTGTCGATCCCGTTGTCGATCCCCTTGAGCCACTTGTCGAACCACGCGCGCTGCAGCACGTCCAGCCGCGGCGGCAGGCCCGGCTTGCCGTACTCGTTGCCGGAGCTGACGTGGTAGGTGTTGCCCATCAGCAGCTGCTTGCGCCCGGGCGGCAGCGGAATCTGGTTGTAGATCTTGGATTCCGAGTAGGTGAACAGGTCGTGCCAGCCGCCGGTCACGAAGGTCGGCACCCGGATCTCGGTCGGATCGCCCAGCCACGCCTTGCGTTCGGAGGTGAAGTCGGTGAGCAGGCCCCGCACCCGCGGATTCAGATCCTCCATGCGCGTGCTGGTGTAGGCGCTCAGCAGCGCGTCCATGTAGGTCAGTGGGTCGGCGGCGCGGTCGGTCAGCCACTTGGTGTCGAACTTGCCGGTGAGGATGGACTGCACATCCGGCACCCACTTCAGGGTGTTGATCGCGGTGAGCCACAGCGGAATGAAGTTGAATCCGAATCCGCCGCCGGGCGCGAGCACGTCGTCGACCAGGTCGCTGCCGGGCACGATGGGGAAGATGGCCTTCAGCGCGGGCGGATGCTTCTCGGCGGCCTGCACCTGGTTGATGCCGGAGTAGGAGATGCCGCTCATGCCGACCTTGCCGTCCGACCACGGCTGCTTCGAGGCCCAGTCGATCACCTCGACGGTGTCCTGCTGCTCGCGCTGGCGCAGCATGTCCCAGTCCCCCTGGGAGAAGCCGGTTCCGCGCACATCGACCACGATCTGGGTGTAGCCGCCGCGCACCAGCTGCCGGTCGACGGAGAAGTTGCGCAGCTCGCCGCCGCCGAACGCCTTGGTCAGATCCGTGATGCCGGACAGCGGGGTGCCGCTGAGGTCGATCTGGCGCAGCAGGCCCAGCAGCGCGTCGGACAGGCCCGGGATCGATCCCGCATGGTCGGCC
Source organism: Nocardia terpenica (assembly GCF_013186535.1). Classification (NCBI taxonomy): domain Bacteria; kingdom Bacillati; phylum Actinomycetota; class Actinomycetes; order Mycobacteriales; family Nocardiaceae; genus Nocardia; species Nocardia terpenica. The sequence goes on along the minus strand of NZ_JABMCZ010000003.1, from coordinate 368,756 downwards.
AGATTGGATACCAGCTTGGTGTACGGGGTGAGGTTCACCACGGCCGGGGTCTGCACGTCCACCGCGCGGCCGGAGGCGTCGGCGGGCCGATAGACGTTGGCCTTCAACACCGTTCCGTCACTCATGGTGATCGGCACGTCCCAGTCGATGTGGATGTTCGGGTACTGCTGCGGCCCGTCCTCGGTGGCGGTCCACGCGGCGCCCGCGGCGCCGCCGTCCGGTCCGGTGGGCAGCGATGCCGCGCTCGCGGGGATGGTGAAGAAGGGAACAACCGCCGCGGCGGCGACGAACGCCACTGTGGCGCGCAGCGCATACTTCATCGGACGTGATCCATCTCTCTGCAATGGCTCGAACGTTCGAGAGTCTAACTACCGACAAGTAAGTTGCAAACTGCCGGTTACACTAACCGCACCAAAATTCTCTCACCGGCTCACGCCCTCACCCGCGGCGCGCGACAACGCGACGGCCTGGGGCTTTACCTACCGAAAGTGTTCCAGACCACTCCCGACCGGCCCGGATCCGACTACCGCGGAACGGGATCGAGCGGGAATCGGTGCCCGGAGCCGGGCAATAGCTACGGATCGGTAGGTGAGAGTGAGGTCACACAACCGCCGCCCGGCTCCGGACGTCCTTACTTGTTGCCCTGGCCCGCGACCGCGGCGGCGCCGGCTGCGGCGGCCTCGGGGTCGAGATATTCGGCCGGGCCGATCGGGCGGAGGTTCTCGTCGAGTTCGTAGCGCAGCGGGATGCCGGTGGGGATGTTCAGGCCCGCGATGTCGTCGTCGGAGATGCCGTCGAGGTGCTTCACCAGGGCGCGCAGCGAATTGCCGTGCGCGGCAACCAGAACGGTCTTGCCTGCCAGCAGGTCCTTGGAGATGGTCGACTCCCAGTACGGGATCATGCGGGCGACGACGTCCTTCAGGCATTCGGTGCGCGGCACCTCGATATCGGCGTAGCGCGGGTCGCCGTCCTGGCTGTACTCGCTGCCGGTCTCGATCGGCGGCGGCGGGGTGTCGTAGGAGCGCCGCCACAGCATGAACTGCTCGTCGCCGTACTGGTCGCGGATCTGGGCCTTGTTCTTGCCCTGCAGTGCGCCGTAGTGCCGCTCGTTGAGCCGCCAGTCCCGCACCACCGGGATCCAGTGCCGGTCGGCGGCGTCCAGCGCGATATTCGCGGTGCCGATCGCCCGCCGCAGCAGCGAGGTGTACACGATATCGGGCAGAATCCCCTGCTCGGCCAGGAGCTCACCGGCCCGCTTACCCTCGGCTATGCCCTTCTCGGTGAGGTGCACGTCCACCCACCCGGTGAACAGGTTGAGGGCATTCCATTCGCTCTCGCCATGGCGCAGCAGCACGAGGGTGTACGTCATGCCCGACATCCTGCCACGGACACGATCGCACTGCGCACCGACGTCGGACCCCATCCGACCTCGCCGAAAAGGTCGCGACCGCACGGCGGGCATCGTCGTCAGCCGTGCGCGGGGGCGCCGGCGAGGATGCCCGCGCCGGCGAGGGTGGCGCCGTTGTGGATTCGGGACTCCAGCACCTGAAGGTCGCGGAGGAAGCCGAGGCGGGCGTGCCGGGCGATCGCCGCCCGCATCGGATCCCACAGCGGCGCACCGGATTCGGAGAACCCGCCGCCGATCACCACCCGGTCGATGTCCAGCAGCGCGGCGGCGGACGAAATCGCCTGCCCCAGTGCGGTTCCCGCACGATCCAGGGCCGCCACGGCAATGGGCTCCCCGGCATGGGCGGCCCGCGCGAGCTCCAGGCCGGAGTCCCCGCCCCAGCCCTGCGACCGCGCCCACCGCACCGACGACATGCCGCTGGCCACGGCCTCCACACAGCCCACCCCACCGCACCCGCACGGATCCTCCGAACCGGGCACCACGATATGGCCGACATGCCCGGCATTTCCGGTCTGCCCACCCGCGACCCGGCCGTCCACGATGATCCCGCCCCCGATACCCGACGACACCGTCATGGCGAGACCGTTGCGCACGCCCCGCAACCCCCCGAGATGATGCTCGGCCAGCACCAGACACGCCCCATCGACGGCAAACCGAATCTCCGCCCGCGGAAACAACTCCCCCACCGCCGCAACAATCGGAAACCCACCACTCCACTCCGGAATATTCAACGGCGCGGTAACCCCCGCGGGCACATCCACCGGCCCCGCCGACCCGATCCCCACCGCCGTAACGTCGACATTCCCCGCCACCGACAGCAGCAGCCCCCGGCAGGTCTCCCACGCCTTCTGCCGCGGAACGGCCGTCACCCGAACATCGCGCACCCGCGGACCTGCATCCATCACCCCGGCCGCAAACTTCGTCGCCCCGATATCCAGCGCCAGCACCGCCATGTGGACCACCTTCCGTCGACGAGCGAGTATGACTCAGTTCTCGTCGGCGTCCACCAGATGTTCGAAGGCGCGGAGGTTTTTGAGGGATTCGCCGCGGGAGACACGCCATTTCCATTCGCGGCGGATGGATTCGGCGAAGCCCAGTTCCAGGAGGACGTTGAAGTCGGCGTCCACGGCCTCGAGGATTTGGCCGAAGACTCGGTCGAGTTCGTCGGGGGTTACCGCGTGGGTGGCCAGGCGGCCGATGAGGTAGATGTCGCCTACGCGGTCGAGGGTGTAGGCCACGCAGTAGAGGCGGCGATTGCGGCGAAGCAGGAATTTGTAGACGCCCTCGAAGTTCTCGTCCGGTTTGCGGCAGACGAAGCATTCGAAGCGCACGCCGTGCGTACCGACCGTCAGCATGACGGTGGTCTTCAGCTTGCGCTCGCCGGGCAGCACCACGACGAAGGTGGACTCGCCCTCGCGGGTGTAGTCGACCTCGCGCTCCCGCAGCGTGTCCTCGATCAGCCGCGACGTGTCGGTCATCGCCGCACCACTCCCATCCGGCGCCGCCACAGCGCCCGCGACCTGGCCTGAGTGCTCTCGACCGAGAAGGTACCCGCCAGCCGCGACCGCATTCCGCGATACCCCGCCAGCGCGACCTCGTAGCTGTCCAGCAGGCCGTCGGCGGTGTGCGCCCAGGAGAAGTTGGTGGCGTGGTCGGCGGCGGCCACGCCCATGCGCACCAGCCGGGCCGGATCGTCCAGCAGCACGCGCAGCGCCGCGGCCCAGTCGTCGGCGCGGTGGCTCGGCACCAGCAGGCCCGAAACACCGTCGCGCACAGCGGTTCCCAGCCCGCCGACGTGCGCCGCGACCACCGGGGTGCCGCTGGCCTGGGCCTCGATGGCGACCAGGCCGAAGGATTCGTTGTAGCTGGGCACGGCGACCAGATCGGCCGCCCGGTACACCCGCACCAGCCGGTGCGGCGGCTGCGGCGGCAGGAAGGTGACCCGGTCGGCGATGCCGAGGGCGGCGGCCAGTTCGATCAGCGCGTCGGGGCGGTCCAGGCCGGTGCCGGACGGGCCGCCCACGATGAGCACCCGCAGCGCGCGCCCGGGCTGGTCGCGCAGCAGGTGCGCGGCGGCACGGATGAGCACGTCGGGTGCCTTGAGCGGCTGGATGCGGCCGACGAACGCGACGATCTGCTCGTCCTGCGACAGGCCCAGTTCGGTTCGCGCGGCGGCCTTGTCGCCCGGCGTGTAGCGGGTCAGGTCGGCGCCCGGGAGCACCACGTCGATGTGCTCGGGGTCGGCGTCGTAGAGCTCGACCAGCTGCCGGGCCTCCTCGGTGGTGTTGGCCACCAGGCGGTCGGACTGGGCGACGAGCTGCTTCTCGCCGATCTCGCGGGCCGGGGGCTCGGGGGTGTCGCCCTCGGCGAGGTAGGCGTTCTTCACCGCGGCCAGCGTGTGCGCGGTGTGCACCAGCGGCACCCGCCACCGGTCCCGGGTCAGCCAGCCGACCTGCCCGGACAGCCAGTAGTGCGAGTGGATGAGGTCGTAGTGGCCGGGCAGCTGCCGGGCCTCCTGCCGCAGCACCTCGGCCGCGAAGGGGCACAGCTGGGTCGGCAAATCGTGCTTGTCGAGTCCCTCGAACGGGCCCGCCACCACATTGCGGACCAGGACGCCGGGGGCGGCCTCGACGACCGGTTCGTCGTTGGAGGAGGTGGCGCGGGTGAAGATCTCCACCTCGACGCCGCGGCGGGCCAGCTGGATGGCGGTCTGCAGCACATAGACGTTCATGCCGCCCGCATCGCCGGTGCCCGGTTGCGCGAGTGGTGAGGTATGCACCGACAAGACGGCAATTCGATGGGGCCGTATGTCCGAGCGCTGACTCACCTCTCCAGTGTGCACGCCCGAGCGAGGCGGTCGGTACGAGCTCCACCGCCAAGTGACAGCCATCACAATGCGATTCGAGGCATCCGGCGCAACGCGCCTGATCAGCAATGTTTCGGCGGCGGAGCGGGGTTGACGGCAAATGCGAAGTGGCACAACCGTACCGAATGCATGCCTCAGCGCGCCGACTCGGCGGCGGCGCGGGCCGCCGTCGGAGTCGCCCGCCACGCCTCGGCGTGTGCCCGAAATCACACGGGATCAACGGGCTCCGGTTCGGCGGAGCCGACTGTCGCAACAGCCGCGCGGGTGCGGATGTTCCCCCGCCCCGGCGGGTCGGAAAACGTTGGCGCGGGCTGTTTCTCAGTCCAGCCCGGCGATGAAGCCGGTGACCTCGGCGACGAAGCGCGCGGTGTCCTCGATGAACAGGCCGTGCTGGGCGCCGTCCCAGTAGGAGGTGCGCACGTCCGGCGCGGCCTCGGCGATGTAGCGGCCGTTCTCGATCGGGACCACCGGATCGGCGGTGCCGTGCAGCACCAGGACCGGCACGTCCAGGGTGCGCAGCGTCTCGGTGTTGTCGACGGTGCGGTAGAACAGGGCCTTGCGCACCCGCGGCGGGGTGGACAGGCTGCCGCCGAACAGCCGCTGGGCGTCGGCGCCCCGGTCCCGCGCGCCGCCGGTGTTGGCGCTGCCGAACGCGCCGAAGCCGCGCAGCGCCCGGCCCGCGCTGTCTTCGAAGACATCCGGAATCGCCTGCTGCATGGCCGGTCCCGGTTGTGCGCCGAGCACACCGCGGCCGATGCCCGCCTGCGAGCCGCAGTAGACGACCCCCGCCACCGCGCCGGTGCCGTAGGCGGTCAGATAGTCGGTGAGCACGATGCCGCCGTAGGACCAGCCGAGCAGCACCGCGCCCGTCTCGATGCCCTCCCCGGCCAGCACGGCCGCGATGTCGGCCGCCCAGTTCTTGGGGTCGTCGTATCCGGTCTCGGGAGCGTCGGAGTAGCCGTGGCCGCGCAGGTCGACCGCGATCACCCGGAACCGGCGCGCCAGCTCGTCCGCCGCCGCGCCCCAGTTGCGCAGGTTGCCCGCCCAGCCGTGCAGCAGCACCAGCGGCCGCCCGTCCGCGGGTCCGGTCACCTGATAGACGATGCTCGTGCCGTCCGCGCTCATCACTTCCCGAATAGCCATGAGCGCCAGGCTAGCCGCCGCCGTCGTGCCCGGGGCGTGCGCAACCACACACGAGCCCGCGGGGTTCGGAACCTAAGCTCGGGCTATGACCACTCGCAATGCCGTCGTGACGGGAGCCAGTTCGGGGATAGGCGAAGCCACCGCCCGGGAACTCGCGAAGCAGGGTTACCACGTGTACATCGGCGCGCGCCGCACCGATCGGCTGCAGCGGCTGGCCGCGGAGATCGGCGCGACCGCGCTGCCGCTGGACGTGACCGACGAGGAGTCGGTGCGCGCCTTCACCGAGGCGATCGACCGGGCCGACGTGCTGGTCAACAATGCGGGCGGCGCCAAGGGCCTGGCGACGGTCGCCGACGCCGATCTGGACGACTGGCGCTGGATGTGGGAGACCAATGTGCTCGGCACGCTGCGCGTCACCAGGGCCCTGCTGCCCAAGCTGATCGCCTCCGGCGACGGCCTGATCGTCACCATCACCTCGGTGGCCGCATTCCGCACCTACGACAACGGCTCCGGCTACACCTCCGCCAAACACGCCCAGGGCGTCCTGCACCGAACCCTGCGCGGCGAACTGCTGGGCAAGCCGGTCCGCCTCACCGAAATCGCCCCCGGCGCAGTGGAAACCGAATTCTCCCTGGTCCGCTTCGCCGGCGACGCCGACCGCGCCGCCAAGGTCTACGAGGGCATCGATCCCCTGGTAGCCCAGGACATCGCCGAAATCGTCGGCTTCGTAGCCAGCCGCCCCCCACACGTCGACCTGGACACCATCATCGTCAAGCCCCGAGACCAAGCCGACGCAGGCCGCTTCGCCCGCCGCCCCTGAGCGATCCCCGTTGCGCGGCCCCAGGGGGCCGCGCAACGGGGAAATGGGTACCGCCACCCAACGGGGACAGGTACCGCCACCCAACGGGGACAGGTACCGCCACCCAACGGGGACAGGCACCGCCACCCAACGGGGACAGGCACCGCCACCCAACGGGGACAGGTACCACCACCCAACCGAGACGGGCACCGCCACCCAACCGAGACGGCTACCGCTACGCAATGGGGACGGGTACCACCCGCGACGGGGACCGGGCACCGCTACGCAACAGGCACATGAAAGCGGGGCTCTTCGCACGAGACCTGAAGACACGTCGATATCCGAAGACATGCCGGAATCCGAGGACACATCGATACCCGAAGAGATGTCGGAACCCGAAGACACGTCAGGACCCGAAGACACGTCGGAACCCCGAGGGGCCCATCGTATTTCCCCGTTGCAGGGCCCCTGGGGCCCTGCAACGGGGATCGAAATCAGTTGCCGCCCACCGGGGCTGGGGGGAGGGGGGTGGCGGAGACTACCGGGGAGGGTTCGCCGTGGAGGGCGGACATGGTTTTCCAGGTGTCCCAGTCGATGGTCCAGTCGTAGATGTCGCCGTCGGCGGCGGAGAGGGCTATGGAGGTGCCGGTTACTTCTACCGGGTCGCCGTAGATGGCGGTGGGGAAGTAGGCCTGGGCGTCGGAGGTGCTGAGGTTGATGCAGCCGTTGGTGACGTTCGTATTGCCTTGCGCCGAGGCCGATTCCGGGTTGGCGTGGATGAATTCGCCGTTGTTGGAGATGCGGACGGCCCAGCGTTCGCGGGCGTTGGTGTAGAACGGCGGATTCGACATGACGAAGTCCTCGTACTTCTCGGTCACCACGTGGATGCCCGAGCGCGTCACGTTGCGCGCCTCGTTGCCCTCGCCGTAGCTGCACGGGAAGTCGAAGACCGTCTGCCCGTCGCGGACCACCTGCACGCGGTGGCTGGGGGCGTGGCCCTGCACGATCTGGCTGCGGCCGATCTTGAATTCGGAGGTGAGGTCGGAGTTTCCGTACCCGCCGTCGCCGAGATCGAGCCCGTACAGCTTGCCGGAGAAGGTGACGTCGGTGCCCGGCGCCCAGTAGTTGCGCGGGCGCCAGTGCGCGCGGGAACCGCCGTTGTCGTCGGGCAGCCAGGCCCAGCCGCCCTCGGTCTCCGGGGTGGTGGTGACGGTGAGCGCCCGCTCCACCGCGGCCTTGTTCGCGACGTGGCTCTTGAACTGCAGGATGATCGACGCCGCGATGCCGACGGTCTGCCCGTCGCCGATGTTGATCGTCGCCGGAACCGTCTGCCTGGGCTGCAGCGTGCTGAATTTGCCCTCGATCGGCACCGGCTTGTTGTCGGTCCCGATCGCGGTGCCCGACCACGTGTAGGTGATGCCGTAACCGAGCGGCTCGTTGACCTTGAAGCTGCTCCGGTCGGGGGCAAAGGTGCCGCTGACCTGTTTTCCGGCGGGGTTGGTCAGCGCCAGCTGGTCGATGCGGCCGTTGGTCACGGTCAGCGAGACCGGCGCCACCGGGCTGATGTCGGCGCTGCCGTTGCCGGGCTCGTAGCCGACCTTCGCGACCGGACCGGGGTCCTTCTTCGGCGCAGCCTTGTCGCCGCTGCCGTTCGAACAGGCGGCTACCAGCGCCGCGGTCGCCAGCTGAGCCATCCCCACCAGCGCGACACGACGGCTGGTCACTCCTCGAACGTTCACTTCCTCGAATTTACCGCGCCCCATCGGCCGGTTCACGGCGCGCCCCCGTTGTTCGCGCCACGCCCCTACAGCGCGATCCCCACCGGAACCGGCTCCGGCTCCAGCCGGATACCGAATCGGTCGGCGACCCCGTCCCGGACTGACCGGGCCAGCTGGACCAGGTCGGCGGCCGTCGCGCTCCCCCGGTTGGTCAGTGCGAGTGTGTGTTTCGTGGAAAGCCGGGCCGGAGCATCGGGGCCTGGGAAACCCTTGGCAAACCCGGCCCGCTCGATCAGCCACCCCGCCGAGAACTTCACGCCGTCGACCGCCGGGTAGGTGGGAATTGTGACATCTCCCACATGCGCGGCGATGGCCGCGCGCACCTGTTCCACCCGCGACGACGGCACCACCGGATTGGTGAAGAACGATCCCGCGCTCCAGGTGTCGTGATCGTCGGGATCGAGCACCATGCCCTTACCCGCCCGCAGCCGCAGCACCGCCGCGCGTACCTCGGCGGCCGGGCGGGTCTGCCCCTCGGCGGCGTCGAGGGCGTGCGCGAGCTCGCGGTAGCCGAGCGGGGCGCTGCGCCCGGTGGCATCCAGCGCGAACTCCACCTCGAGCACCACCGCCCGGTCGCTGTGCTTGAGCACCGAGGTGCGATAACCGAAGCCGAGTTCCTCCGGTGCGACCCAGTCGATCTCACCGCTCGCCCGATCCAGCAACCGCACCCGCCGCAGCACCCCGGCGACCTCCACGCCGTAGGCGCCCACGTTCTGCACCGGCGTCGCGCCCGCCGAACCCGGGATGCCGGACAGGCACTCCAGCCCGCCCAGCCCGGCGGCGACGGTGGCGGCGACCAGCCCGTCCCAGTTCGCACCCGCCTCGGCCACCACCCGGTCGGCGCCGAGGCGTACGCCCTCGGTGGCGATGCGCACCACCACACCGCCGAATCCGGCATCGGAGATCAGCAGATTCGAGCCGCCCGCCAGCAGCAGCACCGGAATCCCGGCGGCGTCCAGCGCGCGCACGGTCGCGACCAACGAATCGGTGCTGGCGCAGTCGGCGACGGTGGCGGGACCGCCGACCCGCAGCGTGGTCAGCTCGGCCAGCCGCACCGAATTCCGCAGCCGGGCACCGGTTGCGGCGAGCAGTTCGCTCACCGCGTCGAACGGCACCACCTGAGAAGTACGCACGACCACAGACGGTAGCGTGTTCGACCATGGCGACACCCTTGGCGTACACGGCCACCTATTCGCACCCGGCCGACGCGGTGCGGGCGGCCCTCGCCGACGAACAGTACTGGAAGGACCGCATCGCCGAGGTCGGCGGACCGGGCGCGCGCCTGGAATCCTTCGACGCCACGGATGACGGTCTGCGCGTGGCCATGGTGCAGGCCATTCCGGAGGAGGAGCTGCCGACCGCCCTCACCTCGGTGCGCCCCGGCGACCTGATCATCCCCCGCACCGAGACCTACTCCGGCACCTCGGGCATCTTCGAGGCCCACGTCGAGGGCGCGCCCGCCCAGGTCCGCGGCACCGTCACCCTGACCGGCGACGACTCCGGCTGCACCGTGGTGGTCGACGGCTCGGTCGAGGTCGCGGTTCCGCTGTTCGGCAAGAAGATCGAGAAGGTCGTCGCCGAGAAGCTCACCGAGCTGCTCACCTCGGAGGCCGAGTTCACCGGCAGCTGGATCGCCGACCGCTGATCGGGGCCGCTTTCGCGCCGCAGCGAAGGTCCCGCTAACTCTCGCGTTACGCTACGTCCTCATGGCCCGTCGACTGGATTACTCAGCACGTTATCCGTTGCACACCACCAAAGAGGTGTACGCGGCGCTGTCGAGCCGCGACTACTGGGACGCGCGGATGGCGGAGATGCGCAAGTACTCCCCCAACGAAGTGGTCGAGCTGGACGCCGGGGACGGCGGTGTGCGGGTCGTGCTCGAACACCTGCTACCCCGCCACATGCTGCCCGAGCTGGCGCAGACGGTGATGCGCAAGGACATGCCGATCACCCGCACCGAGACCTACGGCCCGTTCGGCCCGGAGGTCGAGGGCGAGTTCACTGCGGCCATCCCGTCCGGGCCGGGCACGCTGACGGGCACCATGCGCCTGTTCCCCACCGACACCGGCTGCACGCTGCGCACCTCGTCGACGGCGAAGGTGTTCATCCCGTTCCTCGGCCCGAAACTGGAGCAGCTCATGCTGATCAATCTGGTCGACCTGTTCCGCGCCGAGGCCGAATTCACGACACAGTGGCTCGAAGAACAGAACCCCACCGTCTGAACAAACCGGTCGGCGCGATCACCCGCGGCACCACGGGGATCAACCGATTGCGCCGCAGCGACCGCTGGCTGATGCACGACGAACTGGTGATCGCGCGGCTGCGCGCCGCCCTCGATCCGCTGGTGGTTGATCTCGGGTACGGGGCGAGCCCGGTGACGACGCTGGAGCTGGCGGCGCGGCTGCGGCGGGTGCGCACCGAGGTGCGGGTGGTCGGCCTGGAGATCGCCCCGGAGCGGGTGGTGCCGGGCCGCGACGGCGTCGAATTCGGCCGCGGCGGTTTCGAATTGGCCGGATTGCGGCCGATGCTGGTGCGCGCCTTCAATGTTCTGCGCCAGTATCCGGAAGACGCTGTGCCGCAGGCGTGGTCGACGGTGCTGAACGGCCTGGCCCCCGACGGGCTGCTGCTCGACGGCACCTGCGACGAGCTGGGCCGCCGCTGCGCCTGGGTGCTGCTGGACCGCGCGGGCCCGATCTCGCTGACGCTGGCGTGGGATCCGTTCACCGTCGAGCGCCCCTCCGATGTCGCCGAGCGCCTGCCGAAGGCGTTGATCCACCGCAATATTCCCGGCGAGCGCATCCACACCCTGCTCACCGCGGCCGACCGCGCCTGGGCCCGCGCGGCGCACCTGTCCCCCTACGGGCCCCGGGTCCGGTGGCGCGAGTCGGCGAAGCTGTTGCGCGAGGCCGGTTTTCCGGTCCGCCGCTACCGCCGCCGCATGCGCGACTGTGTCCTGTCGGTCCCCTGGGACGCGGTGGCGCCCGGCTCGGGGCCCTTACGCGCGGGCCAGCGAGCGACGTAATCGCGCCGCCGCGGGCGGGGTCAGAAACTCTGCGGCGGAACGGATTTCGGCACCGGCGCAGCGATGGATGGCGACCGCGTCGGCCACGATCTCGTCCAGTGCGGTCTGGCCGATGCCGGTCTCGGCGAGATCCAGCATCGTCCGCACGGGGGTGGTCACCAGGAACGCCCCCGCCGATTCCACGTCGTCGCGGCGCAGCATGCGGCGCAGCACGACCAGCCGCGAACTGCTGGGCAGCCGTCCGCCGTCGGCGGACATGTGCACGTAGCGCGGGCGCAAGCGGCCCAGGCCGTGCAGTTCGGCGGCGCTGTGGTGGGAGACCGCGGCCGCGCCGTGGAACCAGGCCGCCCACATCGCGTATTCGTCGAGCGGGCCCGCGGGCCAGTCCGTCATGCGCAGCAGGCCGACCTCGACCCGGGCCACCGATCCGTCCTCGAGCGCCGATCGGATCCGGTCCTCGCAGCCGGTGCGCAGGACCAGGCGGGTGGTGAAGTACCCGGCGTGCCGCCCGGCGAGTCGGCGCAGCACCGACCAGCGCTGCTCCGGATCGCGGATACGGCTGGCGGCGGCTTCTCCGGACATGTGACTCAGGTTACGCCGAGGCGCTGTGCGTTATGTCACAATCGAATTCGTCGTGCTGCGCCCAAGCCCACAACCGCTCCACAGAGCGAGCTCAGAAAGCTCGGGAAGAATCGGTGGCATGAGTTCGATCCCTCCAGACACCGCGGTCGAGCCCGCACCCGTCGTGCCGGGTGGGCCCCGACCCCGCAATGTGCGGCGCATGGTCCTGATCATCGGACTCGTCGTGCTGCTCGCCGTGGTCGGCACCGCCGCCGCGGCCGAGACCTATTTCCGCAAGCGCAACGCCGACTGCATCGCCACGCAGGTGCAGCGGGACCTCGGGTCGAAGGTGTCGGTGCACTTCGGGCCGAAACCCTTGCTGCTCACGGCGATCGATCACAATGTGCAGTACGTGACCGTCGATAGCGACGACGCCAAGTTCGGCCCCGCCGTCGGCATGAAGGTGCACGCGCGGCTGAACGACATCACCCTGACCAACGGCGGCAGCGGCGGCGCCACCGTCGGCAGCTCCACCGCCGACGCCGCCTGGAGCGACGACGGCATCGCCCAGACGCTGTCCGGCCTGGTCACGGGCGTACAGTCCAACCCCGGCGACGGCACCCTCGACGTCAAGGTGCTCGGCGGCCTGGCCGACCTGAAGCTCCAGCCGCGGGTGGTCGGCAATCAGATCCAGGTCGGCACGGCCTCGGCCCAACTGCTGGGCCTGGGCATCCCGACCGACCTGGTCGACGGCATCGTCCAGCTGATGACCCAGAGCCTGCAGAGCTACCCGATGAACCTGCAGCCGACCGCCGTACAGGTCACCGACAACGGGATCACGGTTCACCTGACGGGCGGCGCGACGCAGTTGCAGGGCGGCAGTGGCGGTACCTGCTGAAGGGCTACTCCGGGAAACCCGCCAGCACGTCGCGCGACTTGGACAGGCCCAATCGGGTTGCGCCCGCGGTGATGAGGGCGGCGGCGGCTTCGGAGGTGCGGATGCCGCCGCTGGCCTTGACGCCGAGGCGGGGGCCGACGGTCTCGGCCATGAGGGTGACCGCGTGCACGCTGGCGCCGCCCGCCGGGTGGAAGCCGGTAGAGGTCTTGACGAATTCCGCGCCCGCGCGTTCGGCGGCCCGGCACACCTCGATGATCGCCTCGTCGGGCAGCGCCGCGGACTCGATGATGACCTTGAGCAGCGCCCGGTCGCCGATCGCCTCGCGCACGGTCACGATGTCCGACAGCACCGCGTTGTAGTCACCGGCCAGCGCCGCGCCCACATCGATCACCATGTCGACCTCGGCCGCGCCCTCGTCCACGGCCAACCGCGCCTCGGTGCCCTTCACCAGCGAGTGATGCTTGCCGGAGGGGAAACCCGCGACCGTCGCCACCACCAGCCCCGGCGCGCGCACCGGCAGCATCGACGGCGACAGGCACACCGCGAACACGCCCAGTTGCCGGGCCTCCTCGACGGTCGCGGCGACATCGGCCGCGGTGGCCTCGGGAGCGAGCAGGGTGTGGTCGATCATTGCCGCCACGTCGGCGCGGGTCAGGGTGTCAGCCATGAGGACAGAGTGTGGCACACCCACTGTTCGAAATTGATTGCGGACGGGATCGGCCGTCCCGCACACTACGTAGTGGGCCAACTCGTCGGGGAGGAGACGTCAGCGTGCTGATCCGTCGTGAACGGGCCGGCGACATCCCCGCGATCGATGCGGTACATCGCAACGCCTTCGCTCGGGAGTACGTCAACGGCGCCCGACTACGCGGCGAGCCGGACGACGCGCCCCGCGCGCAGGCCGACCCGCCCGAGGTCGACCTGGTGCACCGGCTGCGCAGCGACGCCGCCTGGATCCCCACGCTCTCCCTGGTAGCGCAGGTGCGCGACCGGGTCGTCGGGCACGTCTGCCTCACCCGGGCCAGCATCGGCCCGTTCCCGGTGCTCGCGCTCGGCCCCCTCGGCGTCCTGCCCGAGCGGCAGGGCGACGGGGTGGGCTCGGCGCTCATGCACGCCGCGCTCGGCGCCGCCGACGCCCTCGACGAACCGCTCGTCGGCCTGCTGGGCAGCCTCGACTACTACCCGCGCTTCGGTTTCGTGCCGGGCGCCCGCCTGCACATCGCCCCCGACGAGCCGTCGTGGACCGCGCACTTCCAGGTGCGCCGGCTGACCACCTACGAATCCGGGATCGTCGGCGAATTCCGTTACGCCGAACCGTTCTACGCGCTCTGACCCGGGTGCCGCCCGGCCGTGCCCGGGCCACCTGGGAGGATTGGCGCCATGAGTTCGACCCCCGCTCACCCCGACGATCATCGTTTCGTGCTCACCCTGGGCTGCCCCGACCGACCCGGCATCATCGCCCGGATCACGACGTTCATCGCGGAGTTCGGCGGGTCGATCGTGGAGGCCGGATATCACTCCGACGCCGACTCGGGCTGGTTCTTCACCCGCCAGGCGATCAAGGCGTCCACGGTTCCGTTCTCGCTGGGCGAGCTGCGCGCCCGATTCACCGCCGTGGCGGCCGAGCTGGGTCCGGAGACCGAGTGGCAGCTGCTGGATTCGGGGGCGCGGCGGCGGGCGGTGCTACTGGTCAGCAAGGAGGGCCACTGCCTGCACGACCTGCTCGGCCGCGCCGGCAGCGGCGAACTGCCCGCATCCGTCGAGGCCGTGATCGGCAACCATCCGGACCTGGCCGAGGTCGCGCAGGCGCACGGCGTGAAATTCCACCACGTGCCGTTCCCGAAGGATCCCGCCGAGCGCGGACCCGCGTTCGAGCAGATGCGCGCGCTGGTCGACGCCCACGCCCCGGACGCGGTGGTGCTCGCCCGCTTCATGCAGGTGCTGCCGCCGGAGCTGTGCGCGCACTGGGCGGGCCGGACCATCAATATCCACCACAGCTTCCTGCCGTCGTTCGTCGGCGCCCGCCCGTACCACCAGGCGTTCGCCCGCGGCGTGAAGCTGATCGGCGCGACCTGCCACTACGTGACGGCCGAACTGGACGCCGGGCCGATCATCGAACAGGACGTGATCCGCATCGATCACTCCGACGACGTTCGCGACATGGTCCGCCAGGGCCGCGACATCGAGCGCGTGGTGCTGGCCCGCGGACTGCGCTGGCACCTCGAGGGCCGCGTGCTCGTACACGGCCGCCGCACGGTCGTTTTCGACTAGCTGGCCACGGCCCCCGCGCCGCGCCGCGCGATCCGGACCATCCGGTGCAGCTCGGCGTTGAATTCCTGCGCCGCTTCGATATTCGGCAGGTGCCCGGTGGGCAGCACCGTGTACCGGTCGAGAGTGCCTGCGGCGGCGAGGATTTCCGCGATCTCCTCGGAGTGCACCGCGGGCAGCAGCTTGTCGTATCGTCCGGCGACGACGGTGGTCGGCACGGTGAGATGCGCCGCGGCGTCGCCGAGGTCCATCCGGGCCAGCCCGCGGGCGACGGCGGCGCGCGCCGCGGGGCGGCACGACCGAACGATGGCCAGGCCGAAGTCGGCCTGGTCGGCGTCGCAGGCGCGATTCATGATGCGGGACTTGAAGATCAGGCGTGCCGCGATGCTGCCGGGCAGCGGCACCGGGGTGCCGAACAGCGCCTGGGCCAGCAGCACGGGCGCGGGCCAGACATCGTTGAGCAATGGAACGACCTTGGCGCGCTGCGGAATTCGCCGCGCGGCCGTGGTGGCCAGCAGCACCGCCGAGGCGCGCTCGGCGACCTGCTCGGGGTAGCGCCGCGCCCACGCCTGAATGGTAATGCCGCCCATGCTGTGTCCGACCAGCACGGCGCGCTGGCCGGGGCGCAGGACGGCGGCGAGCACCTCGGACAGATCGTCGGCGAGCTGGTCGGCCCCGAAGCGGCGGGTGCCCATCTCGCTCTCGCCGTGCCCGCGCTGGTCGTAGGCCACCACCCGGTACTCGTCGGCGAACGCGTTGATCTGCGGATTCCAGTACTCGATACAGCAGGACCAGCCGTGGATCAGCACGATCACCTCGCCGTCGGCCGGGCCGTGGGCGTGCACCCGCAGGCGGGCGCCGTCGGCGGTGGTGACGGGGACGACCTCGGGGGACGGGGCGACGTTCAGCGTCGGGGTGTCGTAGCTGCGCGAGCGCAGTTTCGCGCGGTAGGCGGCGGTTACCGTGTCGGCGCGTAGGCCGGTCATCGCCTCGGGCATCTTCACCAGCATGAGCACTCCTTTGTGTTCTCCGCTATCCCCCGGAATACCCTTCCGGCACAAGACCATTCGATTCCCACCGGGCCTCCCCCCACTGATGTGTGTTATCTGCAACACATATCGGTCGCCGAACCTTCCCCGCAACACACCTACGCGCTGGCCACCCGGGCCGGGTACGCGGTCGCCAGCACCCGGTCCAGCTCGGCGTTGAACTGCTGGTATGCCTCCACATTGCCCAGGTGTCCGGTGGGCAGCACCGACATCCGGACCGGAGTGCCGACGCCGCGCAGCATCTCGACGAGGCGCTCGGCGTGCCGGACCGGGGTCATGCGGTCGACCGAGCCCGCGATGACGGTGGTCGGCGCGGTCAGATGGGTGACCGCGTCGCCCAGGGCGAGTTCGGCGAGCAGGATGCCGAACGCGCCCCGCACCCGCGCCGGGCACGAGCGCACGATGTTCAGCCCGAACGCGGCGATGTCACCGGTCGCCGCCAGGCTCATGACGGTGCGGCGGAAGATCCAGGTCACCGGCCAGACCGGCGGTATGAGCAACGGCGAGCCCAGCGCGCGGCGGCCGATTCGGTACGGCAGCCGCAGCGGCCCGCGATTGAGCAGCGGGACGACGGTGGTCTCGGCGATCAGGTTCCCGGCGGCGGTATTGGTCAGCACCACCGCGGCCGCGCGCCGCGCCGCCTCCCCGGGGTGACGGCCCGCCCACGCCTGAATCGTCATGCCGCCCATGCTGTGTCCGACCAGCACGGCCCGTTGGCCCGGCCGCAGCGTGGCGGCGAGCACGGCGGACAGATCGTCGGCGAGCAGGTCGGGGTTCGGCGGCAGGCCGCCCGGGTCGCTGTCGCCGTGCCCGCGCTGGTCGTAGGCGATCACGCGATAGTCGCCGGCGAAGGCGTTGATCTGGGGGTTCCAGTACTCGATGCAACACGACCAGCCGTGCACCAGCACGACGGCATCGGCGTCGGCGGGGCCGTACGCGTGCACCCGCAGCCGCGCCCCGTCGGGGGTGACGACCGGCACCACCTCGGCGGGCAGGACCGGCGCGTCGAGCGCCGCGGTCTCGTACACCCGGGTGCGCAGTCCGGCGCGATGCGCGCGGAGCAGGCCGCGAATCCGGTCCGCGAGGCCCGCCAGGGGGGTTGGCAGCGTTGCCGGCATGAACCACTCCTTTGTGTGTTACCAATCGATACGGTAACTCCACTCCGGGTGTGCTTGCTAGTGCAAGCAGCAAAAGAACCCGCCGACCGGCACGACACGCGTGCGCGGGCGACGGGTTCCCTGTGCGCCTGGGAAGGCTTTCTACCAGCGCGGACCGCGCTGGACCTCGTCCACCTTGGGACGCACATCGGCCAGGTACACGCCGGTGGCGACCACCGAGGCAATGCCGAGCAGGCCGACCGGCGTGCCCACCAGCAACAGGAAGGCCAGCGCCACACCGAGAATCGTCACCCAGATGGGCTTGCTCAGCTTGTCGACCGCGGTGAAGGCGTCGGGCCGCTGCCGGATGGCGTGGACCAGCGCAAAGATGGTCGCGCCCAGCGCGGCCAGTCGTAGAACGAGCAGGATTGCACCAGTCACGGAATACACGCCATCCATCATAGAAGGACCGCTCCGCTGCGGCGTGTGAGCGAGCGGGCGGTCCCGGCCAAAAGCACGCCGGGACCAGGATCGGTGGACGCCGGGACCAGGATCGGTGGACGCCGGGACCAGGATCGGTGGACGCCGGGACCACGAGTGGACGCCGGGACCAGGATCGGTGGACACCGGGGCCAGGACGAGTGGACGCCGGGACCAGGATCCGTGGACGCCGGGGCCGGGTTGGGCGCGGCGATTACTTCTTGGTGGCGGTGGTGGTCTTTCGCGCCGGGGCCTTCTTGGCGGGGGTGGTCTTCTTGGCCGGGGTGGTTTTCTTGGCGGCCTCGTCGGTCGGCGGGGTGACCTCGTCGGTTACCTGGACGACCTCGGCCTCGATGGCCGACTCGGCCTCCTCGGCGGTTTCGGCGGCCTTGCCCAGCAGGCCGCCGACCTGATCGGAGACCTTGCCGAAGACGTCTTCGGCGCGGCTGACCACGTCGTTGTAGAGGCCCTCGACCCGCTCGATCCGGCCCTCGAAGCCCGGGGTGGTGCGCAGCCGCTCGACGGTCTGCTCGCCGCGCTCGGCCAGCTCGGAGTACAGGTCGAGCAGCTGGTGGAAGTACTGGTCGGCGACCCGGCGCACCTCCTCGGGGGTGAGCTTCTCGCGCAGCTCGGCGACGTCGTCCGGCAGCTCCGCGGGCAGGCCGGACAGTCGCTGGCGCAGCGACTCCAGCTGCTCCTGAACATCGGCGGGGAGGTTGGCGAGACGCTCGCGCGCCTCCTCCACCCGGCCGGTCACATCGGCGGTCGCCGCGCGCTCGCGGACCTTGTCGACGAGGTCGTTGACGGCGGCATAGAGCGCGTCACCCGCCCCGACGGTCGCGTAGAGCGGCTTGGTCACGGTGACGTTGGGTTCGGTCATGTCTGGTTCTCCTGGCGTGGCGGAGTTTCGGTGGTGTCGCGCGGAACCTCGTTGTCCCCGATCTCGTTCCCGGTGTTCTCCCGGCGGAACGATTCGTAGATGTCCAGCAGCACCTGCTTCTGCCGTTCGGTGATTCCGGTGTCGGCCAGCAGGGCGTCCCGGACCGGGCTGTGCGGCCTCTGCTCGAGGTAGCCGGCCCGCATGTACAAGACCTCCGAGGAGACCCGCAGACCCTTGGCGATCTGCGCGAGTACCTCGGCGGACGGGTTGCGCAACCCGCGCTCGATCTGGCTGAGATACGGATTGCTCACCCCCGCCAGCTGGGCGAGCTGGCGCAGTGAGACCTGCGCGGCCTCGCGCTGCGCTCGGATGAAGCTCCCGATGTCGTGCGCCGCGTTGGCTACGCGGCCCGCCCGATCCTCGGAAACCTCGGGTTCTGGTCCCATCACTCACCTTCCGGCGGTTGTACGGTTGATTCTAAAACGAGGTGCTAACTCTTGCAAGCACTCTGCTAGCACTGGTTCGGCGAACATTCCGCGGCTATGCCGACCAGCCGGGGAACAACAAATGTGACACGGCGTAGATCGCCAGTCCGGCCAGCGATCCCACGACCGTTCCGTTGATCCGGATGAATTGCAGATCGCGCCCGGCCTGCAATTCGATCTTGCGACTCGCCTCGTCGGCATCCCATCGGGCAACCGTATCGCTGATCAGTGCCGCGATCTCGGAACCGTAGTTCGCGACCAGATAACGAACCCCGCGTTCGGTCCAGCCGTCCACCCGGCCGCGCAGTTCCGGTTCCTCGGCCAAGCGCTGCCCGAGTTGCTGCACATTTTCGGTGATCTTGCGGCGCAGCGTGCTGTTCGGATCGTCGGCCGATTCCAGAATCATCCGCTTGGCCACCCGCCAGGTTGCCCGGGCCATGCCGGTGATCTCCTCGCGGCCCATGATCTCGGCCTTGACCCGTTCCGCCTTCGCGATCATGGCCTCGTCGTGTTGGAGATCGTTCGCGAAATCCTCGCAGAACCGGGTGGCCGCCAGCCGCACCTCGTGATCGGGTTGCGAACGAATTTTCCAGGTGAATTCCACCAGCTCCCGATAAATACGCTCGGACAGCAGCACATTGACGAATTTCGGCGACCACGTCGGCGCGTCGCGCATGACGATCCGGTCGATCGTCTCCTGGCTGCCCAGCGCCCACTGGTGCGCGCGCTCGGCCAGCAGATCCAGCAGCGGCGCCTGCCGATTCTCGGCCAGCAGCTCCGACAGCACCCGCCCGATCGGCGGCCCCCACTGCGGCTCGGCGATGCGCTTGACGATGGTGTGGTCGATCACCTGCTCGACGTCCTCGTCGCGCAGCGCGCCGATCACCGCCCGCAGGATCGTCGAGGTCTCCTGCGAGACCCGCTCGGCGTGCTGGGCGTCGGCCATCCAACGCCCCAGCCGCAGCGAGATCTGCGCCGAATTCACCTTGGCCGCAACGGTATCCGGCGACAGGAAATTGGTGCGCACGAAATCGCCGAGGCTCTCGCCCAGCTGGTCCTTCTTCTTGCGGATGATCGCGGTGTGCGGAATCGGCAGGCCGAGCGGATGCCGGAACAGCGCCGTCACCGCGAACCAGTCGGCCAGCGCGCCCACCATGCCCGCCTCCGAGGCGGCGCGCACGTAGCCGACCCATCCCCCGCCCCAGCCCCGCGACCCCACCCAGCAGCAGAGCAGATAGACGATCGTGGCCGCCACCAGGAACCCGACGGCCACGGCCTTCATCCTGCGCAGATCGCGTCGCTTGCCGGTCTCGTCCATGAGCGCGGCGAAGGACGAGGGTTCGGGTGCCGGTGGTTTGCGCGGCGGCCCGCCTGTGTTGTTACCCACTCCGCGACCGGATTCGCGGGCCGGGCTCGAATCGGCCAGGGTGGGGGCACCCGCAGATTGCTCCATATTTCCATTCTGCGTGGTCGCTCGGTATCCGCCCGATATGCCACGACCCGCTAGGGGCCGCGACCCGAACACGGGCCATCCGCGTTGCCGAGGATTTAAGCTGGAGAGGCCCGTACCCCCGCATTGAGGAGTTCATCCTGTCCACCGAAGATCTCGTCGAGGCCGGCGAACGAGCCACCCGATCGGCTCCCGCGCGCGCGAGCAGAGTGGACGGCCGCAAGCGACGCTGGCACCAGCACAAGATCGACCGGCGCGAGGAGCTGGTGGACGGCACCCTCGCCGCCATCCGTAAGCGCGGCGGCGATGTCGGCATGGACGAGATCGCGGCCGAGATCGGTGTCTCCAAGACCGTCCTGTACCGGTACTTCTCGGACAAGAGCGACCTCACCCGCGCCACCATGGAGCGGTTCATCGAAACCACCCTGATGCCGCGCATCTACGAGGCCATCAGCGACGACCTCGACGAATACCAGCTGGTGCGCAACACGCTCGCCGCGTACGTGCACACCGTCGACGCCGATACCGACGTCTACCGGTTCATCATGGGCAACGGCGCCACCACCGACAAGTCCACCCTGGCCGACTTCGAGAAGTTGTTCGCCGACGTGGTCGCGGCGGTGCTGCGCGACAAGGCATTCGACCGCGGCATCGAGACCGACGGCATCCTGCTCTACGCCTACGTCCTGGTGGGCGGCGTGCAGCTGGCCACCGACTGGTGGATCACCAACCGCGCCATGTCCGCCGACACCATGCTCGACCACCTCACCATGATGGCGTGGAGTGCCATCGAGGGCATGGTCCGCGCGGGCGGCTCGCCCGAGAAGTTCAACGCCCTCCCGCACCAGCTCCCCGCGTCCACCGAGTCGTAATCGCCGTTTCCGGCGTGCTTTCGGCGGAAGGGGGTCCCGGCCAAAAGCATGCCGGGACCGAGTAAGACCGCATGCCGGGACCGAGTAAGGCGCACGCCGGGGCGGCGTGGGCGCATGCCCTTGACCGCAACTCCCATGATCGGCGAGCCTGTTAGAGAACAAACTGGCCGACAGATTTCGCGCGTACATGGGTAACTCGCCGGGTACTCCCGGAACTCAGCCACCTGCACGACGCAGGACCTGTGACCACCCGCGCGGCACCCGACCTGTATGGCAGAAAACGCGGAGAGGCGGAACAGCACTTGCCCAAGGAGTTGCCTACGTCTCGGATTGCCCGGGGCACGAAGCTCGGCGTGGCCGTGGCGGGCAACGTCATTCGCGCGCAGCGCACCCGGCGCTCGATGCGGGGGCGCTCCGAGGCGGTGCGGGCGCGGATGGCCGAGGAGTCGATGATCCGCGCCACCGAGCAGATGGTCATGGTGCTGGGCACCATGAAGGGCGTCGCCATGAAGCTCGGCCAGATGCTGTCGGTGCTCGACCTGGATCTCGTTCCGCCCGAACACCGTGAGCGCTTCCAGCGCCGGCTGGCCGTGCTGCGCGACAGCGCCCCCGAGGTCTCCTTCGAGACCATGTGCGCGGTGATCGAGGAGGATTTCGGCCACCCGCTCGAGAAGGTGTTCGCCGAATTCGAGCCGGAACCCATCGCCGCCGCCTCCATCGGCCAGGTGTATCGGGCCCGCCTGCACGACGGCCGCCGGGTCGCGGTGAAGGTGCAGTACCCGGGCATCGACGCGGCCGTGCGCGCGGATCTGAAGAACCTGGCCATGTTCCGGCGCGTGCTACAGACCGCGATGCCGTGGGTCACCCCGGCCGTGCTCGACGAGCTGCGGCTGAATCTGGAGAGCGAACTCGACTACGTCGCCGAGGCGAGGACCCAGCGCGAGATCGCCGACCTGTACGCCGACCACCCGTTCATCGTGGTGCCCACGACCATGCCCGAGCTGTCCAGCACCCGGGTCCTTGTCAGCGAGTACTTTCCCGGCCGCGGCTTCGAGGAGATCCGGCAGCTGCCCGCCGCGCAGCGCAACCGCATCGGCGAGATCATCTACCGCTTCTACGTCGGATCGCTGTTCACCTTCAACGAGTTCTGCGGCGACCCGCATCCGGGCAATCTGCTGCTCGGCGACGACGGCCGGGTGGCCTTCCTGGACTTCGGACTTTTCAACCGGATGGATCCCGAGCACGTGCGGTTCGAGCTGGTCTGCATCCGGGCGGCCTGCGAGGAACGCGCGGAGGACCTGCGGCAGTTGATGATCGACCACGGCGTCATCGAAACCCCGGAGGAGATCACGCCCGAGGACTGTCTGGAATACGTGCTGGCCGCGTGCGAGTGGGCGCTGATCGATCAGGACCTGACCATTACGCCCGAGTTGGCCAGCGGCGCCTTCGTGCTCGCCGTCGACCCGCGGGCGGGCGAGTACGCGGGCATGAAACAGCAGAATCTGCCGCCGGAGCATCTGTTCTCCCGGCGGGCGGACTTCCTCACCTTCGGCGTGCTCGGCCAATTGGAGGCGACCGCGAACTGGCATCGCATCGCCCGCGAATGGCTCTACGGCGACCCGCCGGTCACCGAACTGGGCAAGGCCCACCATGCCTGGCTGGCCCAGCGCCCCACCCCACCCAAGCGCTCGGCCACCCGCAAGAAGCCGACCTCCGGAAAACGTCGCGGCAAGGCGTAATTCACCCGATCAGATGGGAAATGCAGTGGCAGACAGGGAATTCGATGTCGTGCTGTTCGGAGCGACCGGTTTCGTCGGCAGGCTGACCGCCGAATATCTGGCGGGCGCGGCGCCGGACGGCGCCCGCATCGCCCTGGCCGGTCGCTCCCCGGAGAAACTGACCGCGGTCCGCGACGAGCTGGGCCCCGCGGCGGCGAATTGGCCGCTGCTGGTGGCGGATTCGTCGGATCAGGCGGCGCTGGACGGGCTCGCGGCGCGCACCCGGGTGGTCGTCACCACCGTCGGCCCGTACCTGCGCTACGGCCTGCCGCTGGTGCAGGCGTGCGCGCGGGCGGGCACCCACTACGCCGACCTGACCGGCGAGGCGCTGTTCGTCCGCGAGAGCATCGACCGCTACCACGACCAGGCCCTGGCGTCCGGCGCGAAGATCGTGAATTCCTGTGGCTACGACTCGATTCCGTCGGATCTGAGCGTGTATCAGCTGTATCGGCGCACGCTCGCCGACAACACCGGCGAGCTGACCGACACCACGCTGGTGGCCTGGCTCAAGGGCGGCGCCAGCGGCGGCACCATCGACTCCGGCCGGGCCATGATGGAGGCCGTCGCCGCCGATCCGGCCAAGGCGTCGGTGCTGTCGCATCCGTATTCGCTGAGCCCGGACCGGTCGATGGATCCGGACGTGGGCCGCCAGACCGA
Source organism: Nocardia terpenica (assembly GCF_013186535.1). Lineage (NCBI taxonomy): Bacteria > Bacillati > Actinomycetota > Actinomycetes > Mycobacteriales > Nocardiaceae > Nocardia > Nocardia terpenica. The sequence goes on along the minus strand of NZ_JABMCZ010000003.1, from coordinate 345,265 downwards.
TCAGGCGCTGCAGCGCGCGTCCGCGATCGATCCCAGCCTGGACGGCTGGGTGGCCACGTTCGTGATGGCCGCCCACAACACCAAGATCGTGCGGCGCAGCAACGGCCTGCTGGGCTGGGTGTACGGCAAGAACTTCCGCTACCGCGAGGTGATGAGCGCCGGGAAGTCCCCCGCCGCGCCGCTGGTGGCGGCCGGGATCGCGGGCGGCATCGCGGCGACGATGGTGGCGGGCGCGCTGCTGTCGCGGGTACGGGCGGGCCGCCGCCTGCTGGACCGGATGCTGCCCAAGCCGGGCACCGGTCCGAGCGAGAACAGCAGGCGCAGTGGCTGGTTCACGATGAAGACGTTCGCGCACACCACCTCCGGCGCGAAGTATGTGTGCACCTTCGCCGGGCAGGGCGATCCGGGGTATCAGGCCACCTCGGTCATGCTCGGCGAATCCGGCCTGTGCCTGGCCTTCGACGAGCTGCCGGAGCTGGCGGGCATTCTCACCCCGGCCGCGGCCATGGGCGACGCGCTCACCGCGCGGCTGCGCCGGGCGGGCCTGACCGTCGCGGTGGACCGCATCGACGGGCGGTCGGACGGGTGAATCTGGCGCGCCGCACGATGAATCACCCGGCGTTCGCGCCGGTGTACGAGCGCGCGTGGCGCCCGGCGTCGTTCTTCCTCGCCACCGGGCGCACCATGCGGGCCGACCGCCGCGACGCCGCGCGCACCCTGCGGCTGTCCGACGCTCGCACGGTGCTCGACATCGCCTGCGGCCCCGGCAATTTCACGCACTACCTGAGCGAGCGGCTGCCCCCGGGCGGCTACGCGATCGGCCTGGACTTCTCACAGCCGATGCTGCGGCAGGCCCGGGCCGACAACGCCGGTCCCCGCGCCGGGTACGTCCGCGGCGACGCCCGCCGACTGCCGTTCCCCGACCGGAGCTTCGACGCGGTGTGCTGCTTCGGCGCCCTGTACCTGATCCCCGAGCCCATGGTCGCGGCCCGCGAGCTGATCCGGGTGCTGGCCCCCGGCGGCCGCATCGCCCTCAGCACCAGCCACCGCACCCCCACCCTCCTCGGCGCGGTGAGCACCCTGGTCGGCGCGGCGGGCGGCCTGCGCCTGTTCGACATCGACGCCTTCCCGGCCCTGTTCGCCGCCTCCGGGCTGATCGAAATCGAGCAGGAGGTCCACGGGCTCCTGCAGTATGTGAGCGCCACCCGCCCGATGGCCCGGCCCACCGGGGAATGAATGGCGAGCCCGGGGAGCGGGGCTCGGGTAAGGTCCGGGGCGACAATGCGAGCGGAAGGGGAATCCCTGGTGACCACGCCGGACGTCGGGCAGCAGGCCGTGCGCCGATTGTTTTCCGCCGCAATGGATTCCGGTGGGGCAGAGGGACTCGCCGAGGAGGCGGCGCGGGGGCTGGTGGATGCCTGTGATCGGCTGGTCGCGGATCTGGCGCGGGCCTGGGAGGTCGAGCCGCCGGTGACCTCGGTCGGCGGATTCCCGAATCTGCCGTCCGGGCAGGCGCTCACGCGCGGCTTCGCCGACAAGGGCCGGGAACTACACGACATCCTCGCCGGATTCCAGCAGACCGCACACATGCTGCAGGCCGCCTACCTGGCGGCGGGCAAGCGCTACGACGAGGCCGAGGCGACCGCCCGCGCCGTCCTGGATATGGCACCGGAATCGGTTGCCCCGCAACCTACTTCGGGTAATCGAGATGGCGGCTGAGCGCGGGGCCGCGGAGCCGTCGCTCGTGCCCGATCGCGAGGTGTTCGGCGCCTACACCCACGAGGAGATCTGGGAGCTCGTCCGCGAGACCCTCGACCCCGCCGCGCTGGGGGCGGCCGCCGAATCCTGGCGGCGGCACGCCGAACTGATCGACCGGGCGTTTCGCGCCTTCGCCGCGAACACCGAGGCCGAGCTCGCGCACTGGACCGGCCCGGTCGCCGACCAGACCCGCCGGGTCACCCGCGACTTCGTCGCCCGCGGCCTGGCGGCGGCCGCCACCTGCGCCGCGCTGCATCGCCTGATGGCCTCGAATGCCGAAGCGGCCCAATCGATTCGGGGCGCGCTGCTGCCGCCCCCGGCACCCTACCGGCCGCTGCCGGACCCGGCCGCCGAGGCCGTGCACGGCGGCCGCCGCCGGATGGAACACGACCTCGAGGCGGCGGCGGCGCTGGCCGACGCCCGCGACGTGATGACCTACGTCTACAACGCCACCCTGCCCGCCTCCGGCGACCGCGTGCCGCGATTCGCCCCGGCGCCCGAATCTGGTGGGGGTCGTCGGTAGTGCAGTGGGTGCTCACCCCGGACGAATTCAGTCACGTCTGGGCCACCGAAACCGGTTTGGATCGGCGTCCTTACCCCGTAAACATGATTCCCGCGGCCACCGCCCGCACCGAATCCGAGGTCGCCGCACTGGGTTTGCGCCAGCGCTTCCGGCACAACACCGATCCGCACCTGACCGCCGCGCTGCTGCTGTGCGCGCGGGTGGACGCCACCACCATCACCGTCTCCGGCGAGCGGTCCGCGCCCGATCCCACGGTCCCCGGCCCGGACCGCATCCTCGCCTTCGCCGCGGTGCAGCAGAACCACGCCGGGATCCTGGTCGCGCGGCCGGACGCGGTGGTGGTGACGGTCTGTCACGCGCGCGGTGTGGGCGAACGGCTGGTGGACGCGATCGGTTCGGCCCCGGCCGGGCGGCAGGGCGCGATGCGCGAACCGCAGGAGGCCGTGCTGAACTCCGAGAACCGGCCCCCGCCGACGAGCGACGGCCCGCGCGGCGCGGCCCGCTTCCGCCGCAAACTGCGCCAGCCGGTCGACTCGCGCGGCTTCATCACCATCACCATCGCCCCCGACGGCCCGATGCCCCCGCCCACCCGGCACCGCACCTGGCTCGACTTCGCGGGCGACGGCCGCTACCTGCTCACCACGGCCGCCGACCTGATCCTCACGCCGGTCGACGACGCGGATTTCGCCGCGAGCTTCCTTGCCCTTTCGGGGATCCACTGAGATCCCGGCCAAAAGCACGCCGGGAACAACACGGAGACAGCACGCCGGGAACAACACGAGACGCCGTCATCCCGGCATGCTGCCCCCGTGATCCCGGCATGCTCTTGGCCGGGACACACCCGCGAAAACACCCGCGACACGCCGTTCGCGGCCATACTGCGAATCATGCCCAAATCTCCCTGGTCCACACCCGCACCGAAAGCACTGCGCGCCGACGGCGTCGATGTCGCCAAGATCGATACCTCGGCCACGCCCGGGTTCAAGGGCGACAAGAAGGTTGGCGAGGCGCTGCTGGCGGAGCGCCGCGAGGTGCTGTCGGACCTGCAGGAGAAGCTGTACGCCAACGGCCGGTCCGGGGATCCGCGCAGCGTGCTGCTGGTGCTGCAGGGGATGGACACCGCCGGGAAGGGCGGCATCGTGCGGCACGTGATCGGGTCGGTCGATCCGCAGGGCGTCGACCACGCCGCCTTCGGGGTGCCCACCGCGGAGGAGCGGCGGCACCACTATCTGTGGCGCATCCGCCGAAAGCTGCCGCGCGGCGGCCAGATCGGCGTCTTCGACCGCTCGCACTACGAGGACGTGCTGGTGGTGCGCGTGCACGATCTGGTGCCGCCCGCGGTGTGGGAGAAGCGCTACGACGAGATCAACAAGTTCGAGGCCAAACTCGTCGATGCCGGAACCACGCTGGTCAAGGTGGCCATGTTCGTCTCGCTGGAGGAGCAGAAGCGGCGGCTGGCCGCGCGGCTGGACCGCCCCGACAAGTACTGGAAGTTCAACCCGGGCGATATCGACGAGCGCGCCTTCTGGCCCGCCTACCACGACGCCTATCAGGCCATGCTGGACCGCACCTGCACCGACCACGCCCCCTGGCACACCGTGCCCTCGGACCGGAAGTGGTTCTCCCGCCTGGCCGTCACCGAACTGCTCATCGACGCCCTGCAGAACCTGAAATTGGACTGGCCCGCACCGCAATTCGATGTGGACGAACAGAAGCGCCGCCTGAGCCGGGCCTGAGGTCCCCGAACTAGGGGTCCGAGGTGGCGGGAATGCGCCGTCGACCGGAATCTCGAGGAGTTCTCAGGTTGACTGGCGATTATGTGGCTGGGCACACCGCCCCGCCGAGTCGGGCGCCGGCCCGTACGATCGGGGCGGCACAGACGGGTGTCCGCACGAATCAAGGAAGGCGTGGTGAACTCGAAGGTGGGCAACAATCCACGGGGGAAGAGCGCGCTGGCCTCGGTGCAGCGCGGGGATCGCAGGCGCACGATCGCGATTCAGATCGGCGTGGCGGTCGTCCTGATCGCACTCATCGCGGGCATCGGAATCAGCATCGCGATCAAGAACGCGAAGAAGAACGATGTCGGACCGCGGCCGTCGGTCACCGCCCAGCCCGCCTCACCGGATGCGATCACCGGCTCGATCACCGACAAGGGCGCGATCCGGATCGGCAAGCCCGGCGCCAAGGCGACCGTCCGCGTCATCGCCGACCTGCAGTGCCCGGCCTGCCAGGCATTCGAGGCCGCCAACGGGCAGATGCTCACCGACGAGGTGAAGTCCGGTAAGGCCGCGGTGGAGTACAACGTCATCGCGTTCCTGGACGCCAGCTCCGGCGGCACCAAGTACTCCTCGCGCGGCGCGAACGCGGCCTACTGCGTGGCCGACGCCGACCCGACCAAGTTCCAGGACTGGCTGACCGCGATGTACAAGCAGCAGCCGCCCGAGGGTGGTAAGGGCCTGCCCGACGACAAGATCGTGCAGATCACCCAGCAGGTCGGCTACACCGATCCCGCTGTCGCACAGTGCATCACCGCCGACAAGTACGACGGGTACGTCCAGAAGATCACCAAGGACGTGCTGAACAGCGGCATCCAGCAGACGCCGACGGTGTTCCTGAACGGTAAGCAGCTCTCGGGTCAGCAGCTGATGCCCGACGCGCTGAAGCAGTCGATCGAGGCCGCCGCGAAGTGATTGCCGCACCCGTACGTTCCGCGTGGATCCTGCTGATCGCGGGTCTCGCGGGCTGGATCGCCTCGGTCACCCTGACCGTCGAGCGGTTCAAGCTGTTCATGAATCCGGACTACAAGCCGTCGTGCAGCATCAATCCGGTGCTGGCGTGCGGATCGGTGATGTCGACGCATCAGGCGGCCATCTTCGGCTTCCCGAATCCGCTCATCGGCGTGGTCGGGTTCTCCGTGGCGGTCACCATCGCGGTGCTCGCCGTGGCGGGTTCGGGCTTCCCGCAATGGTTCTGGGGCGGCCTGTGGCTGGGTCTGGTGCTCGGCATCGGATTCATCTGCTGGCTGATCTTCCAGAGCCTGTACCGGATCAACGCGCTGTGCCCGTACTGCATGGTGGTCTGGACCATCACCCCGATCATGCTGGCCGTGGTCACCGACCAACTGTTCGGCCGCGCGACCGGCCCGCTGCGCGTCATCGTGGAATGGCGCTGGACCTTCGTGGTGCTGTTCTACGCGGTGGTGCTGCTGCTGGTGTTCCTGCGGTTCCAGAGCTATTGGTTGTCGCTGTTCTGAGTTCCCGGCCAAAAGCACGCCGGGAACAGGGAAGGCCGACGCGGGAACAGGGAAGGCCGACGCCGGGAATAGGGAAGGCCGACCGCAGGGCCGCAGGCTAATTCGGCGGTCCCGCGGCGAGCACGATCGCGACCACCCGGTGTGAACCGTTGGGGCCGAGCACATCCACGTGCACCGTGTCGTCGGGCTTGCGCGAATTCAGGGACGCCTTCAGCGACTGGGCCGAGGTGACCGCGCGGCCGTCGACGGCGGTGATCACCTCGCCCTGGGTGAGCCCGGCGGCATAGGCGGGCTGGCCGTACACGGCGACGTCGACGCGGGCGCCGGTGGGGGTGGCGTCGGAGGTGAGCACGCCGAGCGTCGCGGTGGGACCGATGTGCACGGTGTCGGTGGGGGTGCCGGATCGGATCGTGCGCACCACGTCCATGGCCGTATCGATCGGCACCGCGTAGCCGCTGGCCCGCCCGGCGGCCTTGGCCACCTCCCCCGAGGCCGCGGTGACCACCCCGACCACCGACCCGTACCGATCCACCAGCGCCCCGCCGGACTGCCCGGACACCACCGGCGCGGCGATCTCGACCATGCCGGTCAGCGGCTTGCGGCTCAGATCGGCATTGTCGCGGGCCACGATCGAACTGCTCAGCGACGTGACCGTGCCGGGCGTCGCGGTCGGCGAGCCGGTGCCCCCGGCATTGCCGATGGCCAGCACCGAGTCGCCCAGCCGCAGCGGCGCCGAACTGCCGATGCGCGCCACCGGCAGCCGATCCGCCCCCGACAGCGACAGCAGCGCGATATCGGCCGACGAGTCGTAGCCGACCACCGCCGCGGAATACACCGTCCCGGTGCCGAGATCGCCGACGGTGATGCTGTCCGCCCCCTTGATCACGTGCTGGCTGGTGAGGATCTCCCCCTGGGCGGTGAGCACGATCCCGGTACCGGCGGCGCTCATTCCGACGGGCCGCAGCGCCACATTGATATTCACCAGCTCCGGTTCCACCGCCTTCGCGACCGCCGGGGCGTCCATCGGCGGCTGCGGCGGCCCGAGCAGGATCGCGGTGTTCTCCTCACCGTGGGAGGCCCACCCCGGTAACTCCCCCCGATACGCCAGATACACCCCGACCGCCGCGACGATCGCGATCAGGACGGCGACCACGCGCCCGCCCCGCCCCGAACGCCGGGCCGGGTCTGCCGAATCGTCGTATCGCAGCTCGTCGTGCATGGCCACTCCCGCCTCGTGCGCCCCGCTGGCTCCCGGCGATTGTGCTCTTATGTGTACCAAAGCAGGGGGCCGCGGCGCGTCGCTTCGCGCAATACCTGTGTACTCCCACCGGGTCCGACCGCTGCTCAGCGGTGGTTCAGGGCGGCGACGCCGAACATGAGGACCGCGCCCGCGACGGTGGCGAGCAGCACCGCGCGCGACGGCCTGCCCGCGTGCGCCTCGGGCAGGATGTCGGCCGTCGCCAGGTACAGCAGGAAGCCCGCGAAGTAGCCCAGATACAGCCCGGCCAGGTGGCGCGGGACGTGGATCAGGGTGCCGACGACCGCGCCGAGGACGGGCGCGAGCGCATCCAGCCACAGCAGCACCAGCGCCCGGCGCCGCGCGTTGCCGTACAGGGTGGGAATGGTGAAGGCGTTGAAGCCGTCCGCGAAGTCGTGGCAGATCACCGCGATCGCGACGGAGACGCCCAGCGACGACTCGGCCTGGAAGCCGATGCCGATGCTCAATCCGTCCAGCATGCTGTGGAAGATCAGGCCGCAGGCGGCGAGCAGGCCCAGCGACGAGAAATCGTGGGTGTGACTGCCGAATTCGCGCTCGTGCCCCACGTGCACCGCCATCTCCTGCTCGATGATGTGCACGGTGAAAAATCCCACAACCCCGGCGATCAATGCCCCCGGAACACCGGCCACCGTATACCGGGATTCCGCCAATGCGTCGGGCAGCAAATCGAAGGCCACCACCCCGAGCAGCACCCCCGCCGCCAGGCCCAGGACCAGCCGCTGACGGTCTCCGATGCGGGCCGCGACGAACCCGCCCAGCAGGGTCGAACACATCGATACCAGCGCCAGCGCGATCGCCATCGGTCCAGCATGTGGCACCGTCGAGCGGGGTCTGGACAAATCAGACCGGCGAGTTTTGCCGTTTTGCGTGGTCCCGGATGCGGGAGTAGCAATGACAGCATGAGCACTGCTGCCGCGTATTCCGTATCCGCCGCCGACGGCCGGTTCGAGAAGGTCACGATCGAACGCCGCGAACTCGGGGCACACGACGTTCTCATCGACATCAAGTACGCCGGTATCTGTCACTCCGACATCCACACCGCCCGCAACGAATGGCACGGCACCACCTACCCGTGCGTGCCCGGCCACGAGATCGCGGGCATCGTCGCCGCGGTCGGCTCCGCGGTCACCCGGCACAAGGTCGGCGACCGCGTCGGCGTCGGCTGCATGGTCGACTCCTGCGGCGAGTGCGCCGCCTGCGTGGCCGGGGAGCAGTCCTACTGCCTGCGCGGCGCGACCATGACCTACAACACCCCGGTGCCCGAGGCGTTCCAGCCCGGCGGCCACACCCTGGGCGGCTACTCCACGCAGGTCGTGGTGACCGAGAACTTCGTGCTGTCGATTCCGGAGGGCATCGCGCTCGATCAGGCCGCGCCGCTGCTGTGCGCGGGCATCACGCTGTATTCGCCGCTGCGGCACTGGAATACCGGCCCCGGCAAGCGGGTCGCGATCATCGGCATGGGCGGCCTCGGGCACGTGGGCGTGAAGCTCGCGCGCGCGATGGGCGCCGAGGTCACCGTGCTGAGCCAGTCGCTGCGCAAGAAGGACGACGGCCTGCGCCTGGGCGCGCAGCACTACTACGCCACCAGCGACGAGCAGACCTTCCGCGAACTGCGCGGCCGGTTCGACCTGATCATCAACACGGTCTCGGCCAACCTGCCGATCGAGGACTACATGCGGCTGCTGAACCTGGACGGCACCCTGGTCATTCTCGGCCTGCCCGATCGGCCGCTGGCCGTGCAGCCGTTCACGCTGGCCGCGTACCGGCGCTCGCTGGCCGGTTCCATGATCGGCGGCATCCCGCAGACCCAGGAGATGCTGAACTTCTGCGCCGAGCACGGCATCGGCGCCGAGGTCGAGGTCATCTCGGCCGACCGGATCGACGAGGCGTACGACCGCGCCGTCGCCAGCGACGTGCGCTACCGCTTCGTCATCGACGCCGCCACCATGTGATCGGATCCCCAGATCCGCTTGGCGGTGCCGAAGGGGAAGCGGTAGCGGCGCAATGTGATTCGCTCCGGGTCCGGTAGCACCAACCCGTCGTCGTAGAGCACACCACCGGTCATCTCCCCATTCCGGCGCCGCCCGGGTGTTGCCCCATCGATGCTGTGACGGGACGCATTCCGGGCGCGGTCAGGTCGGCGGCGCGAGCGGCGGTGCGGCGCAACCATTCCGAGAGGGCGCGGCGGAACTCGCCCATCTGCGCGGCGCTGCGGTCGGTGGTGTCGTATTCGACCTGGACCGTGAGGCGGCCGTCGTAGCTGAAGGCGGTCAGCTTGGCGGGCATGCCGGGGCCCAGGGCGGCGAGGTCGTCGCGGAGCACGCGCACGCCCGCGGGGGTCGGATGGGCCGGGATGCGGCCGATATTGGAGATGGCCAGGGTCGGGTGACCGGCCACCAGTGCGGCGGTCCGCGGGTCGCGGATGTAGCGGGCCGCCAGCGCCAGCCGGGCCGGATCGCGGCGGTCCAGGGCGGCGCGCACGTCGTCCTCGACGCGGCGGCCGAGGTCGACCGGATCGGCGATCTCGCTCACCGGCAGGCCCGTCCCCCACCCGGAGGCGCAGTTGAGCACCGTGTGGGCGGGCAGCGGCGGGTGCAGCGCGGCGCGCAGGTCGGCGGCGTATCCGCAGACCATGAACAGCGGTGCGGCCGTATCGAATCGGGAGCGCATCGCGACCAGGGCGCAGCCGCTCAGCAGGCTGTTCACCGACATTCCGGCCCGCTTGGCGACGGCGGCGAAGGCCGCGGATTCGGTGTCGCCCAACTCGATTCGCTCCGCGACGAACCGCTGCGGCGCACCGGGCCCGCCGTCGCGGGGCAGCATGGCCGGGGGCTCGCCGACCAGGCCGCGCATCCGGTCCAGCAGATCGGCGCACTCGGCCTCCGAAATCGTCTGCGCCAGAACGTCATCGATGGCCTCCGGCAGCGAGTGCGCGGCGGCGACCGGCAGCGCGGTCCCCTGCGCGTGCGCGGTGTAGCGCCGCCACATCTCGTCCAGCACGGCGACGGACGAACGGCCGTCGGCGATGCCGTGATGCAGCACGAGCACGATCCGGCTCCGGTCGCCGTCGCGCAGCAGCCGCGCGGCGAAAAGCCCACCGCGCCAATCCTGTTCCGCGTCGATCAGGCGTAGATACTCCGCGTCACCGCCGTCCACGACGGTCAGCGGCGGGCGGTAGCCGGGCACGTGCCGCAGCCGCGGCGGCTCGCCCTCGATGACCTCCGTGCCGAGCATCGGGTGGACGGCCGCGAGTTCGGCCAGCACCCGCCGCAGGATGTCGGCGTCGAGCTCGCCCTCGACGACGGAGCTCATCAGGATCGGCAGGCCGCCCGTCTGAATGGGGCCGATCTGGGCGGAGCGGAAGAAGCTCAGTTCGAAGGGGGAGATCGGGCGCTGCGTGATCATCGGGCACCTCTTTCACGGATCGGGATCACGACGCCGACCATACAAGCGTTTCAAACATTTGTCACAAACGTTCGTTTGAAACATGCGTCAGCCGGTCCTTGCTACCCTGCCGACGTGGGAACTCGTGAGGATCTCCTGACCGCGGCCAAGCAGTGCCTGGCCGATCGCGGCTACGCCCGGACCACCGTGCGCGATATCGTCGCCGCCTCCGGCAGCAACCTGGCCGCGATCAACTACCACTTCGGCACCCGCGACGCCCTGCTCAGCCAGGCCATGATCGAGTCGACCACCGACGCGGTGCAGCGCATCCTCGACGCCCTCGCCACCCGCACCGAGGGCGCCCCGGCCGAGCGGCTGGAGAGCTTCCTGCGGCGGCTGACCACCACCTTCACCGAGGACCGGGCGCTGTGGGCGGCCAATGTCGAAAGCCTCGCCCAGGCACTGCATTCCGGCGAGGTCCGCGCCGAGGTCGCCGCCAAACAGCGCGACGCCCGCCGATCGCTGGCCCGCATGCTGGTCCCGACCACCGACACCGCGGACGATGCCCTCGGCGCGGTGCTGCTGACGCTGCTGGACGGATTGCTGATCCAGTGGCTGCTCGATCCGGCGCAGGCTCCCACGGCGGAGCAGATCGTGGCCGGATTGCGCGGTATCGCAACGCTTGTGCGCTGAGCCCACCGGCCCCGGCCGGATCGACGACCGATAGCGTGTCGGCTACACGGCGTCCCGGCCGTGCGGGAGCAAAGGTGGGACATGTCCAATTCCGATGTGATCGCGACGGTGCTCGGTTACCCGGATGCGGGTGTCATGGCCGCGGAGCAGGGGCCGGGCACGGCGTATCGGCTGGCCTATCTGCTCGATGTCCCCGCCGAGGGCGTCGAGGCGCTGATGGTCCTCGACCGGCTGCTGGAATTGTTCCTCGCCGAGGACGGCGTGCCCGAGAGTTCCGATGTGCAGGGCCTGGTCGACCAGACCCACCGCATCGCGACCGGCGGCGTCCCGGTGGACGAGGACTTCCTCGGCGTCGTCGCGGAGGCCCTGGGTTGCGCCGACGACCCGGATCCCGCGCAGTCGATCTATCAGATCAATTCGCGGGTGGTCCGATTCCTGGCCAAGTCGGTCATGATCGCCCGCGGCGACACCGACCGATTCCTCGCCGACGCCGACGAATAGTCGGGTCGGGGTGAAAGTTTCAGGCTTCGCAGGTGATTCCCGGGGTCGACGGGTCGAGGGCTTGTTCGACTATGTGGATGACCAGTTCGGGCGCCAGCACGTCCCAGGTGTTCTGATTTCCCCAGGTGCCGTGCAGCAGCACGACGGGGCGCGGATGCTCCGCCGCCGGCGCGCATTGCCAATCATTCGCGCCGGGCGGCGAAACACTCCCGTCGGCGGGCCGAACCGAATCCGCCACGGCGAGACCCGATGCCATGAATGCCCAGGTGAAAACCGTTGTGAGTAGCGCAACGACCGAACGCACCGACCATCCCTTCCACGATGAAGAGAAGTAACGATCCGTTTGCCGATGCTAGAGCATGTCGGCGGCGACGCTACTTTTCGGTCTGCTCCCGCAGTGCCTTCTTCGCCGCCTCCTGCACCGCGTCCACTTGGCTCGCGAACTTGCCGTCGGTCTGCTGATCGACGAAATCGCCCGCCTTCTCGATCAGCGGATCGAGCTTGTCCGCATGCTGCCCGGCAAGCTCTTTCGCCTTGTCGGCCACATCTTTGAACTGGTCGAACATTCCCATGCCATGCTCTCCTGGATCTCGAAACGAGCGTCCAGTATCCATCAGGCGCCGCCGGGACTACCCCTCGGTCGCGCCCTCCGTGCGCCGCCGCACGCGGCGGGCCGCCGCGACCATGTTCCGCAGCGAGGGCTCCAACTGCCAGTAGTGGCGGGTCTTCAAACCACCATCGGGGTTGGCCCACAGTCGCTCCGGCGTGACGGCAGCCGCGGCCGCGGTGAGCAGGCCGTCGAGTTCGTCGATATCCGGGATGCGCGCCGAACGGCTCTCGTACACACCGGGACCCACGCCGTGGCTGAGGCCGTGGCCCTCCTGGGCGTCCTCCTGCAGGGCCTCGATCACCCATTCGATGGAGCGGCTGGCCACGATCGCCGTGACGTCGGCATCGAGTTCCTCGATCGCCTGCACGATCTCGGCGCGGCTGGAATACGCGATGTGCGTGTGGATCTGGGTCTCCGGCGAGACTCCCGAGGTGGCCAGCTTGAACGCGTTGACCGCCCACCGCAGGTACTCGTGGCGGCCGCTGGGCCGCAGCGGCAGCAGTTCACGCACGGCGGGCTCGTCGACCTGGATGATCGACACCCCGGCCTTCTCCAGATCGGCCAGTTCGTCGCGAACGGCCAGCGCCACCTGGTCGGCCGTCTCGTACAGCGGCTGGTCCTGCCGCACGAACGAGCGCGCCACCATGGTGACCGGGCCCGTCACAATGCCTTTCACCGGCTTGTCGGTCAGCGACTGCGCGTAGGTGGTCCACTCCACCGACATCGGCTTCGGCCGCGACACGTCGCCGTACAGGATCGGCGGCCGCGTGCACCGCGACCCGTACACCTGCACCCAGCCGAAGCGGGTGGTCGCGAAGCCGTCGAGCAGTTCGGCGAAATACTGCACCATGTCGTTGCGCTCGTGCTCGCCGTGCACCAGGACGTCCAGGCCGATGTCCTCCTGCAGGCGGACGGTCGCCTCGATCTCGGCCTCGATGCGCTTGCGGTACTCGTCGTAGGACAGTTTGCCCTCGCCGAGATCGTGGCGGGCCTGCCGGATCGACACCGTCTGCGGGAACGAGCCCAGCGTGGTGGCGGGCACCAGCGGCAGCGGCAGCTTGGCGCGCTGCGCCTCGCGCCGCACCTGGTAGGGTTCGCGCTCGCGCATCTGCGGCGTGACCGCGTAAACCCGTTGCCGCACCGCGTGTTTCTGCTTGAAGTGCACCTCGCGCGGGCGCTTGCGCCACTTGTCGGACGGCCCCTCGGTGAGCGCCTTGGCCAGCGAAACCACCTCGAGCACCTTCTGTTTCGCGAAGGCCAGGCGGTCGGCCACGTTCCCGTCGATGTCGTATTCGACCAGCAGGTCGTAGGGCACGTGCAACAGCGTGGTACCGGTCGACACCACCAGGTCCGGGCACACCTGGGCGAGCGCGTTCAGGTACTCGAGCGTGATGTAGCGGTCGGCCCGCCACACATTGGTGCCGCTGATCACGCCCGCGTACAGGCGCTTGCGCTTGATGCCCGGGATCGCGGCCAGCTCGTCGGGCTGCACCCGGTGGCTGGCCAGGTCGAGTCCGATCGCCTCCACCGCGGTGCCCGCCAGGATTCGCAGCGCCTCACCGAAATCGCCGTACTGGCCGGTGACCAGGATGCGCGGGCGCAGCGGCGCGGTCGAGAGCCGTTGGTAGGCACGCTCGAACGCGGCCAGCTCGGCCGGGGTGCGGTCGCTGGTGAAGCACGGCTCGTCCAGCTGCACACAGGTGGACCCGCGCTTGGCGAGGATCTCGAACAGCTCCTCGTACACCGGCAGCAGCTTGTCCAGCAGCGACAGCTGATCGAATTCGTCGGTGCCCGGCACCCGACCGGCCTTGGACAGCAGCAGCAGCGACAGCGGGCCCAGCACCACCGGCCGCTGCTCGATCCCGCGCGCCTTCGCCCGATCCCACTCGTCGAGCAGGGCCTCCGGGTGCAGCGAGAATTCGGTGTCGGCGTCGAGTTCCGGCTGCCGGTAGTGGTAGTTGGTGCCGAACAGGCGCACCAGCTCCAGCGGCGGCAGGTCCGGTCGGCCGCGCGCCATCAGGAAGTAGAAATCCAAGGGGTGCAAGCCTTCTCGATACGGCTCGAACCGCTTGGGCACCGCGCCGAACAGCAGCGCATTGTCGAGAATGTGATCGTAGAAGGAGAAGGTGTTCCCCGGAACCTGGGTCAGTCCGGTGGCCGCCAACTCGTTGAACTGGGTCTCCTGAATCTCCCGCCCGGCCGCGAGCAGCCGCTCCCGCGACAGGTTCCCGTGCCAGTACGCCTCGAGCGCACGCTTGAGTTCCCGATGCGGCCCGATCCTGGGATATCCGAGGACGCTCGACCCGAACCCGTCGGTGACATTGACCATGAGCGGAACTCCTTCCGAACTACGGGTTCAGCCAGACCCTGTGCGGCCTATGCCCGGTGCCATCGGCGCCATTGGACGCCGTCTGCCTGTTCCCCTTTTCACCGGGGCAGATATTTTGTTGTTTCGATCCCTGTCATCCGGCCCTGGGGGCCGGATGACAGGGAACAAGAAATCCTGGGGCCGGGAGCAAAAAGCCCTGGCGACGGGACGAATCCTGGAGCCGGAAGCAAGAAAGTCCAGGCGACGGAACGAACCCTGGAGCCGGAAGCAAGAAAGTCCAGGCGACGGAACGAATCCTGCAGCCGGGAGCAAGAAAGTCCGGGCGCCGGGACAAGTCCTGCGACCGGGAACGGGAAAGTCCCGGGCGGGACGAGTCCCGGGGCCGGGGACGAGAGAATCCTTGCGACCGGGCACTGCATTTCCTGTTCCCGTTGTCATTTCCTGTTCCCGTTGTGGGGATTTCATGTTCCCCGTCGTTCGGCCCCCTAGGGCCGGGCGACGGGGATCCCACATCAGCGCTTGTTCTCGTACTGGTAGAAGCCCGCGCCCGTCTTCTTTCCCAGCAATCCCGCCTCGACCATGCGCATCAGCAGGGGCGGGGCCGAGTACAGGGGCTCCTTGAATTCCTCGTACATGGAGTCCGCGATGGACTTCACGGTGTCCAGGCCGACCAGGTCGGTCAGTGCCAGCGGGCCCATCGGGTGGGCGCAGCCGAGCACCATGGCCTTGTCGACGTCTTCCTTTGTCGCGAAACCGGATTCGACCATCCGGATGGCCGACAGCAGGTACGGCACCAGCAGCGCGTTGACCACGAAGCCGGAGCGGTCGGCCGAGCGCACGACCTGCTTGCCCAGCACCTCGGAGGCGAACTGCTCGGCGCGCTGGGAGACCGCCTCGCTGGTCTTGAGCGTGGTCACCAGCTCGACCAGCGGCAGCACCGGCACCGGGTTGAAGAAGTGCATGCCCACCACCCGCTCCGGGTTGGCGGTGGAGACGGCGACCTTCATGATCGGGATCGAGGAGGTGTTGGACGCCAGCACCGCATCGGGATCGGTGACGACCTTGTCGAGCTCGGCGAAGATCCGCGTCTTGACCTCTTCGCTCTCGACGACGGCCTCCACCACCAGCTGACGGTCGGCGAAGTCGCCCAGATCGGAGGTGAACCGCAGGCGCCAGGCGGCCTGCTCGCGCTCCCGCTCGGTGATCTTGCCGCTGGACACGCCGCGATCCAGCGACCGCAGGATGCGGGCGCGACCGGCGGCGGCCAACTCCCGGGTGGGTTCGAACACGAGCACGTCCACATGCGCCCGGGCACACACCTCCGCGATCCCGGCGCCCATCTGTCCGGCGCCGATAACACCGACGCGTTGAATCTTTTCGCTGCTCACGTCCCGCTCCTGCTGTTGTCTCGGCTGTCGGTGGCTTGTGTCCATTGTCGGCGTGCGGGCCCGATCGGTGTCCGGCGCCTTCGACGGGAAACGTTATAGGGATGCCCTCCCCGCCGGGGCTGTTCAGCGGGAAGGGCCGGCGGAAGCCGGGATCCAGGTGTGCGGCTGGATCCCGGCCCGCCCGCCGTCCCCCGGCCGGAGCCGGGGTGACGGGCCGCCGCCCGCAGGCGGCGGGGTGTCGCCCGAGGGCGACGGAATATCCCGGATGCGACGGGATATCAGTGGAACTGGCCTTCTTCGGTCGAGCCCTTCAGCGCGGTGGTGGAGCTGTCCGGGTCGACGGTGGTGGCGATCAGGTCGAAGTAGCCGGCGCCCACCTCGCGCTGGTGCTTGGTGGCGGTGTAGCCGCGCTCCTCGGCCGCGAACTCGCGCTCCTGCAGGTCGACGTAGGCGGTCATGCCCTCGCGGGCGTAACCGTAGGCCAGGTCGAACATGCTGTAGTTCAGCGCGTGGAAGCCCGCCAGGGTGATGAACTGGAACTTGAAGCCCATGGCGCCCAGCTCGCGCTGGAACTTCGCGATGGTGGCGTCGTCGAGGTGCTTCTTCCAGTTGAACGACGGCGAGCAGTTGTAGGCCAGCAGCTGGTCCGGGAACTCGGCCTTGACGGCCTCGGCGAACTTGCGGGCCAGCTCGAGGTCCGGGGTGCCGGTCTCCATCCAGATCAGGTCGGAGTACGGGGCGTACGCCTTGGCCCGCGCGATGCAGGGCTCCAGGCCGTTCTTGACGTGGTAGAAGCCTTCCTTGGTCCGCTCGCCGGTGATGAACGGGCGGTCGCGCTCGTCCACGTCGGCGGTGATCAGGGTGGCGGCCTCGGCGTCGGTGCGGGCGATGATCACCGAGGGAACGTCGGCGACGTCGGCCGCGAGGCGCGCGGAGGTCAGGGTGCGGATGTGCTGCTGGGTCGGGATCAGCACCTTGCCGCCCAGGTGGCCACACTTCTTCTCCGAGGCCAGCTGGTCCTCCCAGTGCACACCGGCGGCGCCGGCGGCGATCATGGCCTTCTGCAGCTCGTAGGCGTTCAGCGCGCCACCGAAACCGGCCTCGGCGTCGGCGACGATCGGGACCAGCCAGTTCGGCACCGAGGTGTCACCCTCGACCGCGGAGATCTCGTCGGCGCGCAGCAGCGCATTGTTGATGCGGCGCACCACCGACGGCACCGAGTTGGCCGGGTAGAGGCTCTGGTCCGGGTAGGTGTGGCCGGACAGGTTCGCGTCACCGGCGACCTGCCAGCCGGACAGGTAGATGGCCTTCAGACCGGCGCGCACCTGCTGCACGGCCATATTGCCGGTGAGGGCGCCGAGCGAATTGACGTAATCCTCGGTGTTGACCTGATCCCACAGGATTTCCGCACCACGACGCGCGAGGGTGTGCTCCTCGACGACGGTGCCCTGCAGCTTGGCAACCTGCTCGGCGGTGTAGTTACGGGTGATGCCCTTCCAGCGGGGGTTGGTATCCCAGTCCTTCTGGATTTCCGCAGCGGTCTTCGGGGTGCCGGTCTTCGACATCTCTGACTCCACCTCTTCGTACTGGTCGTGCCCCATGCTGGAGCGGCAATTTGCAGGGTTGCGAGGCCCTTGGGGTGTACTTTCACACGATGGCACACGGAAAAAGTGCCGTCTACCTGTCACTAGTGCGAATCTCCGCTAGGTTTGAGTACCCACTTGCTAAGTCTGCAAAATTTGCGCGCTAATTGCGCGGGCCGACTTTACTTGCCGGTAGGTCTGACATGCGGTTTTTACGTAACGCTTGTACTGTTTTAGTGATCGCCGCCACCGGCCGTGTGAAGCGTTCACATTCCCGACTGTGAGGACGTTCACACCGTCGCGGCGGCGGGAAATGTGTCCCGGGTCACCGATATCGACCCACGATTCGAGGAGCACGATGCGCACACTGTCGATCGCCGCGGCGGTGGCCGCCGTCTGCGCCGCGAGCCTGCTGAACCTACCCGTGGCCGCGGCCGATCCCGGTGCCGTCGAGGGCGTGCAGGCGCTGCCCGCGGCGGCGACCCCGCCGGACGCGGCCCGCACCGAGCGGCTGCTGTACGACACCACCACCGCCCGCGACGAGCCGACCGTGGCCAGCGCGGCGGTGTACTTCCCGCCGGGCGCGCCGCCCGCGGGCGGCTGGCCGGTGATCGCCTGGGCGCACGGCACGGTCGGACTCGGCGATTCCTGCGCCTGCAGCGTCGGCGGCCCGGCCGCTGTCGACCGCGACTGGGCGTATCTGGGCGCCTGGCTGCAGCAGGGCTACGCCATCGTCGCGGCCGACTACGCGGGGCTGGGCACGCCGGGCGAGCATCCGTATCTGGACGGGGTGGTCGAGGCGCACAATGTCGTCGACGCCGTGAAGGCCGCGACCCGATCACATCCGGAGCTGTCGGCGAAATGGGCGGTGGTCGGGCAGTCGCAGGGCGCGGGGGCGGCGGTCACCACCGCGCGGTACGCGACCGAATTCGGCGGGCCGGAGCTGGATTACCGGGGCGGGGTCGCCACCGGCACGCCCGCCTACATCGAGGACATCCTGATGCCGCTCGGGCCGGGCAGGCCGCCGGTGGCGCTGAGCCCGCACAGCACCGCGTACTTGCTCTACATCCTGAACGGGCTGCGCACCGCCCATCCCGAGCTGAATATCGAATCGTTTCTCACCGACTCCGGCCGGTACTGGCTGGAGCGGGCCCGCACCGAATGCCTGATGCCGCTCGGCGAGGCGCTGGGCGCGCGGCACGTGGTCGGGGGGACGCTGTTCGCCAAGCCCCTGACCGACATCCCGGATCTGCACGGGCTGCTCGCGGGCTATCTGGGTCTGCCCGAATCCGGGTACGACCGGCCGCTGTTCCTCGGGCAGGGGCTCGCCGACACCGATGTGATCACGCCGGAGACACTGCGTTTCGCGGCCGTGCTCACCGCCAACCGGCAGCCGGTGACGCTGCACACCTATCCGACCGATCACAACGGCACGGTGAACGCCTCACTGCCCGATTCGATACCGTTCGTGCGCAACCTGTTCGGCTGACAGCAGCTCCCAGATGCGATCGGCGGTGAACGGAAGCCGGTGCGGGCGTACGCCGGTCGCGTCGCGCACGGCATTGGCCAGCGCGGGGGCGACCGGGTTGTACGGGGATTCGCTCATCGACTTGGCGCCCAGCGGGCCGAACTCGTCGGCGGTGTCGGCGAAGAGGACCTCGGTGCGCGGCAGGTCGGCGAGCTGCGGAATGTGGTAGTTCCGCAGGGTTTTCGTGGTCACGATGCCGCGCTGGACCCGCATGTCCTCGTAGAGGGCGCCGCCGATCGCCTGTGCCACACCGCCTTCGACCTGGCCGCGGCACTGGCGCGGGTTGAGCACGAACCCGGCGTCGGCGGCCTGCACCGATTGCAGGATGCGGATCCGGCCGGTCGCGGTGTGCACGGCGATCCGGAACGCCTGCACATTGAACGAGACCGAGCGCGGGCTGCCGTCGTGGGCGGCGGACGCTCGTAATGGCCCGTCCGCCAACAGCTCCGCGGTCGAGGCGGTGCCGCCGAGCGCGTCCGTCCGAGCCCGGACCATTTCCCGCAGTTGCCCGCAGGCGGTATGAACGGCCTTGCCCGCCACCGTGATTCCGGTCGAGCCGAAGGCGCCGGTGTCGTACTCGGTCAGGTCGGTGTCGGCGTGCCGGATACGGATGCGCGACAGGTCCGCGCCCAGGGCGGCGGCGGCCAGCTGGGCCTGCACGGTGGTGGTGCCGTTGCCGAATTCGGCGGTGCCGACCCGGATTTCGTAGCTGCCGTCGGGCAGTAGTTCGGCCTCGGCGGTGGCGCGGTGGCCGCGGGGCGGGATGGTGGCGATCATGGCGACGGCCATGCCCTCGCCGACCCGCCAGTCCCCCTCGGCGGGCGGCGCGACGCCGTTGCCGCGGCGCAGCGCCCGTTCGGCCAGGTCCAGGCACTGGTCCAGGCCGTAGCTGCCGAACGCCAGATCGTCGTGTTCCGCGCAGAATCCGCCGATGAGCGGGTCGCCGGGGGCGACCACATTGCGGCGGCGGAAGTCGAACGGGTCGATGTCCAGGCGGCGCGCGAGCTCGTCGAGGGCCGCCTCGATGCCGAAACCCAACTGGCCCAGGCCATAGCCGCGGAAGGCGCCGGAGGGGACATTGTTGGTGTACACCGCGCGGCCGTCGATGCGCTTGTGCGGGCAGCGATACAGCGCCACGGACTCGTTGACGCCGTGGAACAGCACACCGCCGCTGTGGTTTCCGTAGGCGCCCGCGTCGGCGAGCACGTCGACGGCGAGGGCGGTGAGCCTGCCGTCGGCGTCGGCCCCCGCCGTCACCTCGATGCGCATGGGATGGCGGCAGGTGGCCGAGGTGAATTCGTCGGAGCGGGTGAGTTCGTACTGGACCGGGCGGCCGGTGCGCAGGACGGCGAGGGCGACCAGGTCCTCGGTCAGCATCTCCTGTTTGGCGCCGAAGCCGCCGCCGACGCGCTTGGCGAAGACCCGGACCCGGTCGCGCGGCAGGTCGAACAGGTGGCACAGCTCGTCGCGCACCAGGTAGGGGACCTGGGTGCTGGTGCGGATCACCAGGCGGCCGTCCGCGTCGAGCCAGCCGATGCTGGCGTGGGTCTCCAGGTGGACGTGCTGGGCGCGGTTGGTGTGCCAGACGCCGTGCACCACCTCGGCGGCCGCGGCCAGTCCGGCATCGATATCGCCTGCGGCGCCGTGGATCTCGGCCACCACATTGCGTTCGCGGTCGGCGATGCGGGCGGTGTCGGGCTTGTCGGCGTGCAGCTTCGGCGCGTCCGGGCGCAGCGCCCGCTCCGGGTCGAAGACGGCGGGCAGCGGCTCGTACTCCACCCGCAGCGCCCGGCATCCGGCGCGGGCGATATCGAGGGTGTCGGCGACGACGGCGGCCACCCGCTGCCCGGCGAAGCGCACGGTGTGGTCGAGGATCGCGGTGTCGTCCGGGTCGTCGGCGCGGATCTCGTGCCGGGCGGTGGAGAAGGCGACGCCGGGGTCGTCGGCGTGGGTGAGCACCGCACGCACACCCGGAATCGCTTCGGCCGCCGTGGCTTCGATCGAAACGACCCGGGCGTGGGGGTGCGGACTGGTCAGCACCGCTACGTGCAGCAGCCCCGACGGGGGTCCGTCCACAGAGTTGTTCGTCGCCGCGGACGATTCGGACTGGCCGGTGTCAAGAGTGAATTCTTCAGTTCCGGTGACGATGCGGTACGCGGCCGGGGCGAGGGTGCTGGCGCCGACCGGATTCGGCGCTTCGGGTTCGGCGGGGAGGTCGCCCGAGACCGCCGCGGCGATGGGTCGGTAGCCGGTGCAGCGGCAGAGGTTCCCCTTCAACAGCTCCGGGAGGCGGTCGGGGTCGGGGGTGCCGGTGGCCTCCAGGTCGCAGGCGGTGACGACGAATCCGGCGGTGCAGAAACCGCATTGGAAGGCGGCCGCCTCGGCGAAGCGCCGCTGCACCGGATGCGGGTTCTCGGGGGTGCCCAGACCGGCGGCGGTGGTGACGGTGCGGCCCTCGGCGCGGTAGGCGGGGTAGACGCAGGAGTGGACGGCCGTGCCGTCGACGAGGACCGTGCAGGCGCCGCAGTCGCCCGCGTCGCAGCCCTTCTTGACCGCGAACCGGCCCTGTTCGCGCAGCAGTGTGCGCAGGCACTGGCCCGGGCGGGGTTCGGCGTCGACCGCGCGGCCGTCCACCTCGAATCTCATGGCCGCACCCCGCTCAGCTCGGCCAGCACCTCGCCCGCCAGCACCGCGGCGACGTGCCGCCGCCAGGCCGGGCTGCCGTGCGGATCGTCGTACCAGACGGCGCGATCCAGCTCCATGATGGTTGCGGTGAGGTCGCCCGGGGGCGGGACGGCCGGGAATCGCAGGACCGTGGGGCGGACGGTGGCGGCGCTGAGGGTGATCGCGCACGTCCCGTCGGCATCGCGCCTGCCCATGACCAGCGCGCCGGACCGGCCCAGCGGCGCCAGCGCGATCTTGCGAAAGGCGGTGCGGCAGCGCAGTTTCGCGGCGTCCACCGTGACCGAGCGCAGCACCTCGCCCGGGCGCAGCACGGTACGGCCGGGCCCGAGGACGAAGCGGGACAGCGGGATTCGGCGATCGCGCCCGTCCCGCGCCCAGATCACGGCGGTGCCGTCGAGCGCGGTGAGCGCGGCCAGGACGGCCCCGGCGGGCAGCGCGAGGCAGATGTTACCGCCGACGGTGGCCACGCGGCGGATCTTGTGCGAGGCCAGCAGGGCCCTGGCTGCCTGCGCAAACAGGTCCGCGGCCGCCCAGTCGGGCCGCAGTCGCGCCCGGTCGAGCTCGGCCAGGGTGCAGGTGGCCGCGATCTCCAGCCCGGCGTCGGTCGCGGCGAGCGGGGCCCAGCCCAGGCCCGTGATATCGACCAGCCGCCGCACCCCGTCCTGCGGCTCGGAGAACAGCCAGGTGCCCCCGGCCACCACCGCCGAATCCCCCTCCAGCGCACCGAGATCCGCCCGGCTACGCGCCCGCACGACCTCGGTGATCGTATCCAGATCCATCATGATCACCCGCTCTCACCCTACCCGGGCAATTCACCCACCGCCGGGCCTCGACCACCCATCCCTACGGCGGCCACGCTAGGACCCTCCGGTTGCGCACAGGTTGCAGGAACCGGAGCCGCATTTCGGCTGGGTTACCACCCACCGTCACGACAACGAGCCGGTGCGCCACATCACCCGTCATCCCGCCGGACCGCCCCGTCATTGCCGTAGGCCGCCCTGTCATTCCGGCGTGCTCTTGGCCGGAATCTAACGGTGGATTCCGGCCAAAAGCACGCCGGAATGACACGAGGGCACACGCCGGAATGACACGAGGGCACACGCCGGAATGACAGGTGGGCACACGCCGGAATGACGGATGGGGCTGCCCGCTCAGCTCCCCCGGTAGGTCGAATAGGCGAAGGGGGACAGTAGGAGTGGGACGTGCAGGTGTGGGGTGTCGGTGACCGTGAAGGTGATGGTGACCTCGGGATAGAAGGTCTCGAGGCCCTGGTCGGCGAAGTAGGCGCCCGTGTCGAATCGGAGGCGGTAGGTGGCGGGGGCGAGGTCGGCGCCGAAGCCGGTGATGCGGCCGTCGGCGTCGGTGCGGGCGACGACCGCCTCGGTGCCGGTGGGGTCCAGCAGGGTGACCGCGATTCCGGCGGCGGGGACGCCGCGCACCGCGTCCAGGACGTGGGTGCTCAGCGTGGTCATGCCCGCACCTCGGCGCGAACCAGGCGGCGCAGCCGGATGTGATTGATCTTCGCCAGTTCCGCGCGCACGATGCCCCTTTCGGTGTGCGGGTCGTTGTGCAGCCGGGCCCGCAGGATGTCGAGCAGTTCGGCGGCGGACCTGCCGGTCGCGCACACCAGGTACACGTGCCCGAACCGCTGCTCGTAGGCGCGATTGCCCGCCGCCAGCGCGGCCCGCACCGCGTCCGGCGCCCCTGCCACACCGGCCTGCTCGCGGGCCGAGGCCGCGGTGTCGGGGGTCGCGCCGATGCGGGGATGCCCGGCCAGGGCGCGGTCCAGTTCGTCCTCGGACAGCTCGGCCAGCGCCGCGTCGGCCGCCGCGAGCAGCGCCTCAACGCTGCCGACCGGTCTGGCCGCCGCCACCGCGCCCGCCCACGCGGGCGAGGAGCAGCACGACAGCAGGAGCTCGACGGCCGCCGCTGCGGGCAGCGCGTCGAAGGCACGGAGATCGATCTCGTCGGTGGTCATCGCGTCCAGCATCGAGCATGCCCCGCGCGGCTGCCAGTCGGACGGGCGAAGTTCACCGTGCGAGGCTACCCTCGCCCGCATGGACGACGGGCGCTGCGACGGCATCGTGCTCGCGGCCGGCGCCGGAACCCGATACGGGCGGCCGAAGGTGCTGGCGGCGGACGGCGCCTGGCTGCGCACGGCGGTGGCGGCGCTGCGCGACGGCGGCTGCGCGCGAGTGTTCCTGGTACTGGGCGCGACCGGCCCCGCCCGGCGCGACGCGGACGGCCGGTGGATGGTTTGCGAATCTCCGGCAATCGCCGTTCCGGAAGGCGTGCAACCGGTTTGGGCGCCGGACTGGGCGGTGGGCGTGGCCGCGTCGCTGCGGGCCGGGCTCGGCGCGGTCGCCGAAGCCGCTGCGGCCGAACCCGATCCCGCCCGCTACGCGGCCATCATGCCGGTGGACACCCCGGACGTCGGCGCCGATGTGGTCGCGCGGGTGCTCGCGGCGGCCCGAGCGTCGCGGAGCGGGCTGGCGCGCGCCGTCTTTCACGGCGGCCCCGGTCATCCGGTTGTGCTATTGCACGAACACTGGCCCGCGGTAATCAAATCCGCGCAAGGAAATTCCGGAGCGCGGTCGTTTCTGGACGCCAGACCGGATATCGTGGCCGTCACGTGCGACGATCTGGCGACAGGACGTGACCACGACTATCCGCCCACTCGCGCACGCTGAGTCGGGAGCTTGTGATGCGCGACATCGTCGAGGACCTACTGCGACTGTGGCACAGCGGCCGGACGGGTGGTCTGGCGACGCTGGTGCGGACGTTCGGATTCTCCCCGGTGCCGATCGGGTCGGCGATGCTGGTGGATCCCGACGGCGGCGTGCACGGCTCGGTCTCCGACGGATGTTACGAATCCGCGGTCTACGACGCGGCATTGCTGGCCGCGCGCACCGGCCGCCGCGAATTACAGCGGTTCGATCCCTCCACCGGGCTCGACACCGCCGTGGACTGCGGCACCATCGACGTGTTCGTCGAGCCGTTCTCCCGCAACGACTTTCCCGAATTCCCCGCGGTCGCCAAGGAAATCTCGATGCATCGGCCGGTCACCGTGTTCACCGTGGTCTGGCACGCCGATCCGGAGGTCATCGGGCAGCACCTGGTGACCGACCGCCGACACGGCACCGAGATGGTGTCGCTTCCGGAGTCGGACATCTTCGTGCGCTCGTTCACCGCGCCGCCGCGGCTGATCATCTTCGGCGCCAACGCCTTCGCCGCCGCCCTCACCGTGCAGGGGCGATTACTCGGCTACCGGGTCACCGTCTGCGACGCGCGCGAGAGTTTCGCCGCGCCCGCCTCGTTCCCCGGTGCGGACGTGGTGGCCGACTGGCCGCACCGCTACCTCAACGCCCAGGCCGCCGCGGGCGCCATCGATTCCCGCACCGCCGTCGTCGCCGTCTCCCAGGACCCGAAGTTCGAAATACCGCTGCTGACCGTGGCCTTGCGCCTGCCCGAGCTCGGCTACCTGGGCGCGCTCGGCTCCCGGGCCGCGCACGCCAACCGCACCGACGCGCTCCAGGCCGGAGGCTTCGACAAGCAGACCCTCGCCCGCCTGCACGCCCCCGCGGGCCTGGACATCGGCGCCCGCACCCCGACGGAGACCGCGATCGCCATAGCGGCCGAACTATTGGCCGTCCGGGCCCAGATTCCGGCCCGCCCCATGCGGACCGCCGTTTCCCTCTAATCGACCGGCCCACATGTCATTCTGGCCCCTCGTCATTCCGGCCCGACACATGTCATCCGGCATGCCACATGTCATTCCGGCCCGTCACTTGTGATTCCGGCATGCTCTTGGCCGGAATTTACTTCAGCTCGGGATGCTCGCTGTACAGCTCGCGCAGGACCGACAGGTCGAACAGCTTCTCCGGCTTGATGGTGATCCCGGCCTTGGCCAGGGCCTCGATGTTCTGGGCGATGAGCTGGTCGGTCATGGTCAGCAGGCCGTTGGCGCGGGTGTCGTCGGAGACGACGAGGTCGTTCTGCGCCTTGGCCTCCTGGGTCTGTTGGGTCGGGTCCAGGCGCTGGTCCCGGCCGTAGACGTCGACGGCCAGCCGGGCGCCCCCGGCCGGATCGGCGACGGCGTCCTTCCAGCCCTTGATCTCGGCGGTGAGGAACGCCTTCAGCTTGTCGCGCTCGGAGTCGACGGTCTGCTGCCGCACGGTCAGCGTCTCGGCGGTGAGCGGCAGGCCGTAGTCGGCGAACAGGAAGTGCGCGGTGCGGAAACCCTTGGCGGCCAGGGTGATCGGCTCGTTGGTCAGGTAGCTGACCCAGCCGTCGACCTCCCCGTTGGCCAGTGGGGTCGGGTCGAACTGCGCGGGCACCACCTGCACGTCGCGCGGCGACATCCCGTTGGCGGACAGCAGCGCGTCGAAGATGAGCTGATTGGTGTCCTGCACCCCGATCTTGCGCCCCTTCATCTCCGGCGGCGACATGATCGGCTTCGCCGCCGGGCTGACGATGCAGAACGGATTCTTCTGGTACGTGGTCCCGATGATCTTGGCGGGCAGGCCCTGTAGCACCGCGGGCGCGGTCGTCTGCGGCGCGGACATCCCGATCCAGATCTTGCCGGTGTCCAGCCCGGCCTCCACCGAGGTGCTGGCCGCGCCCCCGGCGACCAGGTTCACGTGCCCGAACCCGGCGTCCCGGTAATACCCCCTGCTGTCCGCGAAGTACTCCCCCACGAATTCGATGTTCTTCAGCCACGACAGCTGCACCGCCACGGTCCCGTACCGGGAACCATCGGCGGAGCTACCGTTCGCATCCCCCGACGAGGCACTCTTCCCACACCCCGCCAGCGCCCCGGTGCCGCCGAGGGCGACACCGGCGAATGCCGAAAAGCGTAGGAAGGACCGACGATCCAGGGACGATGTCACGCGAGTCATGCCGGAAATCTAGGACTTTTGGAACTCCCTCACATCAGATTCGAGTCAGGCCGATGCTAGACGGTCGAAATCTATTGGTAGCCAGACCCTCTCGCCTCAATCGGTCAACCATCTTCCTCGGTTTCAATCTGCTCAAATCGGAGCGATTCGGACCCAATCCCTTCACGCATCCCTTCACAGACCTTCACAGAACTCTCGTTGGAGCAACCATGAAGCAAACAAGTAGGACGACCGGAGACCTGGGCATCACCTCGGCGCCGAGTTCCTGGCGCAGCCACTACGACCAGCTGCACGCCACTGCCGTAGAGGCCCTCGCCGCCGCCGTCCTGGCCACAGACGACGACGGCAGAGAGCTCGATTTCGGCGACTTCCTCGGCAGCGTCCTGACCACCGTCGCTGCCAATGTCGGCAGCGTTGGGCGCCTCGTTGCCGCACGTCCGGGCAGCTGGGAAGCCAGCCGTGTCCGGGATCTCGCTGGCGGGGATATGGCCGATGCCGAATGGCTGGCCCCGTATCGCACGGCACCGGTCGTCGTCCCGTTGAACATCGCGGCGGCGATCGAGCGGATGGGGCGGTGCGAGTCCTATCGGCTGACTGCGGAGGAGGCTGAAGACGCTGTCCGGGAGCGGGCCATCGACGCGGGAGTGAGTGTGGCGGAATATCGGCGGAGGAACGGTGTGCCAACGGTCGGTTCGCGGTGGATTCCGCTGATCGCGAAGACGTATATCGACGAGATCGACGAGATCGACGTCCGGTACGGCGCGGCCGTCGAATCGGGCACAGATCCGGATCGCGCTCAGGCGGAATACGATCACGAAGCCGATGCGCTGAATCGGAAATGGGAGCGCCGATACAGGCTCTACGCCGACAGCTTCGGCAGCTTCGTCCGCTCGAAGGCTGCTCAGATCGGTCTCGATATGAAGCTTGTCCAGCTGAAGGTGGTGACCAATCCTGCCGCCCTCTCCGGGGTGCCGCAGAACCCGAGTCTGTACGGCGGTGACGCCATCGTGGCGACGCTGTGGGAAACCGCATTCGAGAAGACACCGACGTCGTTTCTGACCCTCGAACTCGATCAGGAGTTGTAGCGGGACAGCCGGATCGGGCGATGGCTCTCAGCCTGTACGTGATTGGTGAGCCTGATTGAGAAGACGGCGGTCCCGCTCGGGCCGCCGTCCTTTTCCGTGGCGAGCGGACGGCTCATTGTCAGCGTTCCCTGCCGCCTCGGCTGCGCGCTTAGTTCGTCGAGCGGCGGTGTCAGATGTGTGTCGAGGCCCAATATTCGCGGAGGCTGGCGATCAACGGCCCCTCGAACTCGAGGAGCGCGACTTCACGCATCCGTTTCCGGTTGCCCTGCACGATATCGTCGAAGGTTGCTTCCCACTCGCAGATGGCCGTCTCGCCGTCGACGTAGAGGTTGAGCAGGGTGCAGGTGATATTGGCTTGGGATTCCACAACTTTCGACTTCCAGTAAGCGCGAATCCCCTCGGCGGCGCGGATCGGCTCGTTCAGCACCCGTTCGTGGTAGGTGGCGTCGGGTGTGAAGATTGTGACGATCAGATCCGGGTCCTGCTGGGTCCATGCCTGGATGTAGGTGTCGACCACCTGGTGGACGTGTTGTCTGGTCAGTGTCATTGTGTCGCCTCCACGACATCGCCGAGCCGGATGGGGCCATCACCGTAGGTGTGTTGATCGACCCGAGCGTAGATGAGGGTGGGGTCCTGCAAGGCGATCTCGGGCAGTTCGACATCGTGGAGCGATTGGTCGTCCAGTCGTACCCATTTCCACTGCTGGGCGACGATTCGGCCGTCGTGGGCGTTGCCGGTGTAGACGCCGGTGAGGACGGCCTCGCCGGGGAGCACGGTCAGGTGCAGGCCGCCGAAGTAGTAGCTGTCGGAGATGTTGCGCCATCGGCCGATGAGCTGACGGTCGATCAGCTCAGCCTCGATGTGATGGCGAAACCCCGTCCGGCGCCGCTCACTTCGCGGCTCGGGTGGATAGTTCCGGGCGGCGACGAGTTGCCCGGCGTGCACGGTCACCTCGGCGATGTCGGCGTGGCGGCGGTCCTGACCGAAGGTGAAGCATGTCACCCAGTGCCCGGCGAGTACGGTCGGGGCCAGATTCGAGGTGATAAGCAGCCCGCTGGGACTGTGCCAGCGTTCCCACTCCATCGCTCGGAGATCCCAGAATCGTTGCTGCTGTTCGTCGTCGAGTTGGGCGACCAGCGTCGCGAGCCGTCGTTGATTGCTTTTGCGTAGTTGCGCGTCGGGGCCGTCGCGTCGCCAGCGGTAGATGATGCTCGGGGTGACTTCGACTCGGGCGGCGAAGTCTTCGACGCCCAGGCCCAGGGTTTCTTGCAAGGCGTCGGCTTCGACTCCGGTCCATCGAGCGAGGTGAGTCATGCTGAAACCCCCGGTGTTCCGCCGTTACCGGCACGGTACGCCGGACGGCGGTGTGACGGCTGAACTTTCTGGACTTCGCTGAACTCTCCTCGCCTCCTGAACTCCACCGGTAGGAGCTGGTGAATCCACATGCTCCGGACGGACGCTGAGCCTATGGACGTTGACACGGTCCCCGCACTGATCAGTCGCCACGGGTATGTAGGCCCGGTCGAGTGGATGAGTCCTGTGGAGGCTCGGGCCCTGAGCCTTCATCTCGCGACCGCCTACAGTCTTGGGCGGTGGGACATCGTCCGCAACCCGCATCGGCGTGAACCGTGGGCTCGTGCCATCGTGACCGCTGCCGCGCTGGCGCGGCCGGTGCGGGCGATGCTCGGGCGGGATGTCTGCGTGGAGAACAGCTTTCTGATCATCAAGTGGCCGGGAGCCGAGTTCGTGGTGCCGCCGCATCAGGATGGTATCGATGATCGGATCGAACTGGACCCGGCTCGTGCGGTGTCGTGCTGGGTGGCCATCAGCGACGCCGACGCCACGTCCGGGTGCCTCGAGGTCGTGGTCGGCTCGCACGCCAGGTATCTCCCCTTCGAACCCGAATCGGTTGCGGGCCAACCTGGCCGGGGGCGCGGCTTGACGATCGCGCACGAATACGTCACGCGCATGGTCTTCGATCCGGTGCCGCTCACCGCGGGCCAGGCCGTGCTGTTCGATGTCCGGCTCGTGCATCGCTCGCACAGCAATACCGGTCCGATGCCGCGGATCGGGCTGAACATCCGCTACACCACACCCGACGGCTTCCGCCGAGGCACCCCCACCGGACGTTCCGGCTGGATGCCCCTCGCGCTTCCGTGAGTGAGTCACGGAAGGTATTTCCCATCAACCACTTTCAAGGGGATGAGTGTCATGTCGACACCACTTCTGTCCATCGTGCCCGACAATGCAGTGACGCGGGTGCGGGTACTCACCGGTGAGGACGCCGATGCCGGACGGCGCGGCGGCAAGAGGCCGATCGCCTTGTCGCAGTGCAGCTATTACTGCCCCGACGAGGCCACCGCGGTCCGGTGTATCGAGGCCCTGCGCGACTCCGACGAGCGGTTGCGTGCCCGGCCGGAGGAGCTGATGCTGTGGGATTGGCAGAGCACCTACTGGGAATCCGAACACGGTAACCAGAACGGCGGCGGCACAGTCCTTCTCGGCGTCGCCTGGTACGGCGAGGACTTCTACACCGATCGCCGAGATGCCTGGTTCGGCGCCATGCATACCCGCATCTACGCCACACTCGGTATCCCGCTGGACGATATCGAGGTGACCCACTATCGGGTCGACGCGGCCTGACCCTCCGCCAGCACGACAGCGGCGGACGCCACCGCCGCCGCTGTTCGCGCGTGCAACCATGCCAGCGACGCCACCACCGCCAAAACCCCACCTCCCACGATGAATCCCCGTGCGGGGGCGTCGGCGATGGTGGCCGGGATGACAGCCATGCCCGCGGTACCGCAGGACCGGATGGTCGCGAAGTTCACCGACATCAACCGTCGCCGCTCGGCCGGGGCGAACGCGGCCAACTGCGCGCTGAGCGTGACCGACATGGTCGGCATGACCGCGCCGGACGCGGCGGCGATCACGACCACCCACGCCAGGCTCGGCGCGGCGCCGGTCACGATCAGCAGCAGCCCGCTCAGTGCCCAGGCGGCACAGAATCGGGTCAGGAACCTCGCCCCCGGCCGTATCCGGGAGACGACCAGATTCCCGGCCAGCGCGCCGATACCGCTGGCAGCGAGCACCACACCGTACGCACTCGCGGTGGCATGCAGATGACGCGCGAGCAGCAACGGCATCCCCACGGCAGGAGCGGCATTGACCAGGAACCCGACGCCGTTGACGACCAGGGCAGTGCCGACCGCCGGATGCTGACGGAGCAACCGGCGGGCATCCACTGTCTCCTCCGGGCTGCTGGTGTCCTGCATGCCGACAATCGGCGAGGGCGGCGCGGCGACTCGCGCCAGCACCGTCAGTGCCGCCACCGACACGACGAACGTCGCGGCGTCGGCGACGAACAGCGCCGAGGGCGGCGCGGCCAGGACCACCATCCCGGCCAGCGCGGGTCCGGCGATGCGCGCGATCCGGCCTGTCAGGTCCATTGCGGCCGTCATCGTCGGCACCTCCTGCGGCGCAACCAGATCCGGCACCAGCGCACCCAGATTCGGATCGAACACGCTACCCGCGACACCGAGAACAGCGACGACCGCCAGCATGATCGGCGTGCCACCGGCAGCCCACAGCACAGGCAGTGCGCAGGTCAGGATGCCTCGAAGAAGATCGACGGCCGCCAGCATGCGGAAGGAGGCGAACCGGGCGACGACGCGGCGACCGACCGCCCCCATCACGATGTAGGGAACCGATTCGGCAATCGCGACCGCGCCCATCGCGACCGGCCCGGACCGCTCGAGCGCCATCCACATGATCGCGAGCGCGAAAAACCGATCACCGAGAACACTCAATGTTTGGGCTGACCACAGCATCAGCACAGGAGGGCGACGGAGCAACTGCGCGTACGGCACAGCGCGGCACACTAACCGATCCACTCACACGGCCGACTACGCCACCCCGGCCGGAATCACGGTCGCCAGCGAAGGGGTATTGACGCAATAAAGCGGCCCCCTTCCCGGATCGGAAGGAGGCCGCAGCTACTTTCGAGATTTGAATATCAGTGGTCGAACTCGCCGTCGGCGACCGCTTTGGCGAAGGCGTCCCATTCCTTCGGGGTGTAGACGAGCTCGACCGCTACACCGCCTGTGGAATCGCCGGTTACGGTTGCTCCGCCGTCGTTGTGGAGGTCGATAGCAAGGGTACTCACGTTGCCGGACTCGGCGCTGAGCACCAGGTCGAGAAGAGAGCGCCAGTGTGCGGCCGGGAGAACGGCAGTCGGCTGCTTGTCGGCGTCGCCTACGTACTTGCTGTCCCGGATGAGCACGCGGTCGTCGTCGAACCTCACCTCAACGCAGCCGGTGCTGTCGTTGGAGTACGACGACTTGAAGAAGCCGTCGTTTTTGCAGGTCACTGGCATGGTTGCGCGCATATTCTTCAGGCTATCCTATCCGCGATTTCGCCGATCAACGTCAACGAGTCTTCACGACTCAGCGAATTTTCGAGCTGGCTTTCGTAGATGATCCGCAACTCGCGCACCCTGGACTGGTCCTCGATGATCCCGCGCGTCGCGATGGATTCATGCCAGACCAGTGGCGGCGTTATCGCATTCGGGAAGTACAGGATGTGGAAGGGCGAGCCGAGCTGGATCGGTCGCTGTCGAGCGGTGAGCGGGACGACGCGGATGTCTACCGTGTCTGAATGGTCCTGCATCATGCGCGCCAAGTGCTCGAGCTGCTCCTTCTGCACCTCGGGACCGCCGATCTGCTGGATCAGCGCTGCTTCGTTGATGATCGCTGTCAGTTGGAGTGGGTCACCATCGAACAGTCGTCGTTGTCGGCGTAGCCGAACCTCGATGTACAGGCCAGCGTCGACCGGCCGTACCCGAGCAACGTCGGATGCCATGAGCGCTCGCGCGTAGTTCTCGGTCTGAAGCAGGCCGGGGATGAGCAGGCCCTCGTAGGTCTGGATGGCCTGTGCTCCGTACTCCAGTCCGTACAACCGCCGGGTTTCGTCGTCGTAGAGGCTGGCGTAGTCCATCCACCAGCCGCGTTCACGCGCGCACGCCCGAAGGGCGGTCAGTTCGCGCTCCTCCTCGGAGCCTGCGGCGATCCCGAAGAGCTTGAGTACGGCCTTGAAGTGGTCGTCGGTGAGTGCGCGACGGTCGCTCATCAGCTGCCACCAGTGGTTGGCCGTGATCTTGAGAGCGCTGGCCGCCGTCTTGGGGTCGATGTTCTGTTCTTTCCGCAGGTCGTTGAGGCGTAACAACAGTTCCCAGCGCGCGACCGTGGGCGAGGTGGGTGGCAACGCTACTCCCTTCCGTCCGGGTTCGCCGCAAATCCTACATGCGCCGAAGATTCCGGACCGACGGTTGCGTTGACAAGTTGACAACGCTATCGTCGGACGTGACATCAGTCACTCCAAATCGGTTCTTACCAATACAAACGTCAGACGGGGAGGATTTGCGATGTCAACCCAGAGTTCTGCCGTAACGACGTCCAGCGATTCGGCGCGCTACCAGGCACTTTCGACCAAGAAGTGCGGCCGGGTGGCTTCCTTCCTTCTCGGTCGCACCCTGACGGCGACAGCGGTCGAGATGGACGTCCTGCGGACTCTTGCGCCCGGCGGACAGCTCACCTGTGACCAGTTGTCTCGCGAGACACGGCATACAACGTGGGATATCCGCCATGCGGTCGGTCGGCTCGCACGGCGCGGCCTGATCACGACCGACTACCGGCGGGCGCGCTGGCGGATCACCAGACTCGGCGAACGGCACTGACAGCCAAAGCTTCACTGCACCAACTAAATAAAACTTGCCGCCCGAGCCCGCAATCACCTCGGGAACGGCAAGAACCCCGAAGGCGATGCCTGTATCTGCACTTCCCCACTGGCAGAGACGGTTCGGCCTCGGGGTCGCGAAACTTCCCGCCACCCTCGCGCTCTGCCCGGCGGGAAGGGAGGCTCCCAGGTTGACGGCGGGGGCGAATTGGCAGGCACACCAATTCGATTCCCTGGGGCCTCCGCGCGCGTTCCTTACTTCAATTCAATGACGAAGGATAACGAGATGTACACCGCGACAGCGGATTACCGTGCCGAGCGTGTGCGCTACGGGCGCGGCGGAGGCATCCGATGAACCTCCTCTTGCTGGGCGTTGCCGCCGGGATCGTGACCTGGTTCATCGCCGACGGATTGATTCGGTGGTTGACCAATCGCGGATTGGGTGACGAGGACGAGGCCGATCGTGCTGTCCGGAACCAGTTCTCTTGGCGGCCTGTATCGGAGGCGCGAACGATGCCGCTGAAGCGCCTCGGGTACGCCTCGGCGTTAGACCTTCTTGCGTTGCAAAAGGCTGCGCCGCACCGTGATCCGTATCCCCGCCGAGTAGGTACGAAATAGGGGCTGAGCGATGTCCGCGCCGTCCGGGGTGCCTGTCGAGCCGAGGAAATCCCCTCGGCCGACCGAACCGGACGTGCATGTACGAATCACCTACGCGGACAGGGTTTTCGACTTCAGTGCCTGCTCGACGGCGGCGATCAACTTTCTGACTGGATGGCAGCGAAGCCATCTCCCGGACGCGACGGCCAGTGTCGTCCCGGACGTCCGGACACCCGACTATCAACGATTGCCATGCGAGGGTTTATGGCTTACACCGTGAAAACCGATGTGCAGAAGCACATCTCGAAATTCCGAAGAGCACGGATTGCTGCTTACGAGCGGTCCGGCCTGATCATGACCACCCTTACCGGAGTCAGGGGTTCCCTCCAAGTTGCTTTCATGCACGCTAAGCAGGCCGGGGGCGTCGTTGCCG
This sequence comes from Nocardia terpenica, assembly GCF_013186535.1. Classification (NCBI taxonomy): domain Bacteria; kingdom Bacillati; phylum Actinomycetota; class Actinomycetes; order Mycobacteriales; family Nocardiaceae; genus Nocardia; species Nocardia terpenica. The sequence continues at coordinate 311,005 of NZ_JABMCZ010000003.1, read as the reverse complement.
AATTGGACAGCCGTGGAGTTTCGGCTCCGATCATGGTGTATGCGGGGTCACCATGGTGGGCGTTCCTCCTGTCGGTCGACGCCGATGTCGAGGACTGCATGCGCAATGCCAACGACCGGATCTACTTCCTGCCGCCCGTCAGCACGGTGCCTTTGCCGACACCGGGCCGTGGACGGGCACGTTGGATCAGGCCGCTGAAAAGCCATGCCCTGCTGCCGATGTCAGAGTTCCTAGCGGTCGCCGACAACGTGTTGCTGGCATGCGAGGCGGGTGGGCAGCGGTGACTGACGCGCTGGAGCTCGAGCGCCTGTGCGCGGACTACAACCGGCGTTGGAACGCCGACGCATTCGTCGACGGCTACGCCGTGGTGTTTCATACCGGTCGCCTCCAAATCCTCACCATTCCTGGAACTTTGGCAGCACCGCTTCAGCGAGCACTGGATCGCCGCGGGGTCTTCGCGCCTAGCTTCGAGCACGTGGACACCGGAGTCAGGTCGTTTCTGGTGACAACCAACCTCCGTGCCGTAGAAGACCTCCACCGGTGGAGACGGTTGCTCGATCGATCGCAGCCGACGCTGGGTCTCACCGTTTCTCGCCAGAGGGTGGCGCTGCCATCCGGCAGCGAGTCGACCCGATGGATTGTGGCACCAGTTGGTGCGGACGACTTTCCGGACCTGGCGGAGCTTCTTCGGATCGCCGATGAGGTGCGGGAAACCATCGTGAATGCAGGTGGCAGTCGTGGGTGATCTCGATGACGACGAGCCGCGGGAGACGATGGCGTCGGCGTGGGGGTCGCCGCTCGGGTTCGCGGAGCGCTACCGCGGTCTCGGGTACGGGTCGCTGGCCGACAAGCTCCGTGCTGGCGGTCCGCCGCGCGGGTCGCTGCTGGGTACCCCGGTGATCGTCGATGTCGAGTTCGGTGGCTACCCGCACGCGGCGACCACGCTGGGTTTCGCGGCGGCCAGCATGCGCGCCCTGGCACTGGTGATCCTGCCTGCCGACGTGTCCCGTCGCACCACAGCGTTCGTGCGGCGAAATCTCGCCGCGCACGGGCACCCGGATGTGCCCATCGTCGCCGGGGCGGACCTGGACGCCATCGCCGCGGTGTCGGCCGAGCCGCGCATGCTGCGGTGGATCGGGTTGCGGCAGCCCACCACCCTGTCGCAGACGCTGCGATCGATGCCGGAGCTGGCCGGAAAGCTCGCCGTCACGCACTTCGCGGGGAAACCCGGGCGCGGGCAGCGCGTGTTCGGCCGCGATCTCGACGCGGCCAGACACGTGTTGGAAACCGTCACCGAGCTGCTTCTGGTTACCGATGCCTACGGCATGGCGGTGGTTGTTGCTGCCGCCCAAGAGCAACCGTGCATCGACTTCGGCAGGCAGACGGTCACGGTGGACCCGGACGGACAGGTGCACAGGGTGGCGGGCGGCCGTCCGGTCTGGATCGTGACCCATGTCGACCGCAGCGGCTTCGGGTACTGGCTCGACGACCAGTTCACCAACCTCACCGCCGTGCCGATCGACGAAACCCAGGCCAGACCCCTGACCGAGCGAATAACGGCTCCCCTCAACCCCATTCATCAACAACCGTATCGCACCGAATACCCTGAGAACGGAGAGAAATAATGCACGACACCGACCGACACGACCCCGCGGAAACACTCTGGGACCCCAGTCGGATCAGCCACGACGTCTGGCGGCAGATCGGAGTCGACCCGTCCACGCTCACCTCGAATATCGCAGGTTTCGCGTACCTGCGCGGGTTCAAACGCTGCGGCGGCCACGACATCCCACCGACCTACGAGGTCGATGTGTGGTCGCAAGTCAGTACGGTCGATCACTTCGAACGCGAGGAAGCCGGAGCCGAATTCATCCCGGTCACGATCGCGGGCCGTCACGGGCTGCGGTATCGTCCGACATCCGACAAGACGGGCGATCAGTGCGACCTGATCTTCCCCGCAGCCCAGGGGTCCTACAGCATCGTGGTCGTCAGGCTGAACCCAGACAGTCCTGTCGATCCGTGCGACCGTGTCATCGAGGTCGCGAATATCGTGGTTCCGTTGCTGCCACAGTGACTGTGGGGCACGCAGCGGCGGCCATCCACCCGCGATGCAACGATCAGTAGGGATACTCGAATTCATGAGTTGGCCGGATCGAACCGACCCACAACCGTCTCCCGGTCCGGGTCCCGGCAAGGCTGCACCTCGGGGCAACAACGCCGACACCGTTATCCCAACGGTAGTCGTGGCTGTTCAAGTCGTCGTCGCGATCCTCGCGGTCGCAGCGCGATTCACCGTGCCCGGCTACCTACTCCTCGGCATCGTGCTGACCGTGGGCGCGGTGGCGTTGATCGGCCTCCTACCGATGATCATCGCCACCGCGATCGGAACCTATGTCATGGTGAAGGGGAACTGGCTGCTCCGCATGTTCACCGTGGCCGCGATGACGGTGATGGACCTTGCAGTGCTCACCTTCGCGCTGACCGCTCCCGACGTGGTCGACGATGAGGACACCACCGAGGCCCCGATCACCAACCTGATCCACGGGCGGCACGAACTGTCGAAACCCAACGTCGCCGTGTTCGACACTATTTCCGGACGATCCATGGAGTGCTATCTGGTGGCGGCAGTGATCACGGCGTGTCTGGCCCTCGCCCTCCTGCGGCCACGATGTCGCAGTGCGAGAGGATGAGCGGCGACATCGGTATCGGCTCAGCTATCGAACCAGCCCCGGCGGTGGCGCTCCTCGAAGAACCGGTCCTCGGCCTCCTCGATCTCCCGCTGCCGCCGAGCCCGTTCGGCCTCCGACCGTGCCACGTTGGCCTGCACGAAGGTGGAGGCGGCCTCCACGCGAGGATCGGCCCGCAGTTCCCGCATGGCCTCGTCGACCTTCGGCTCCTTGTCCCGCAGCGCCTCCTGATAGGCGGCCAGGATGATGTCTTCCTCGTCCACGGTCACCGACAACAGCCGGTTCTCGTGATCGATGATCACGCGGACGCCCTTCACCGTGCCGACACCGCGGATCTTCTCCAGCGCGTAATGAGCGCGTTGCACCTTGACGCCGAGTTCCTCGAAAGCATTGTGCTGCTGAGACATTCACTAACACCTACAATTAGTTTGCCGAGGAGCCCGTCAAGAGGGGCGCTTGAGTTCGGTTGGCTGTGGACTGGTCGTGCCTTTGGCAGAACGCGGGTAGCATGGCGATCCCGAATCGAGGCTCAGCGAGCCGTCGCCCATGCCCGCATTCTTGACCGACAGGGAATAGCCGTCCGGTGTCCATACTGCCGCCCAGCGGGATGTCGAGTCCGGATTGAGCCGGAAGCCACGGCCTGTCCAGTAGTTGCGGATCAACTCGAAATAGTGCGAATCCTGGCCCGCGGGAACACCAACGACCCAGTACCCGAGCTGCGCCTGTTCCGGTTTTCTCGGGTCGTCGTTGTTGTCGTCGCACGGGACGCTGATCGCCGCGTCCTCGCCGAGCGCGGCGAGATTCGGGTTCTGCGGTACCCGCGACAATCCCACCCCAGGCGGCAACGCACGCAGAGTATCGAGAAAATAGGCCGTGATACGTTCCCGCGCTGCCGCCTCCGTCAACGTCGTATCCACAGCTACCCCCTTGTCCACCTTGCTGTTTCCGCATCCGGTGAGCAGTCCGGCCACCGCCACAAGCGCAATTCCCAGCGCGACGAGCGCTGCCTTCGGTTTCCGCTGCGTGAGGCTCATTTGATAGCCACCGCTCGATCGCCGTGCCCGGCAATGATGTCGCCCATACCCTGTAATGCCTTGTTGCCAGGGTTCCAGTACTCGCTGTGAGCGCCCGGATCGTATCCAACGATCGGCCATGAGGAACCGGAGTCGGATCTGAACGTTTGGGCACCATAGCCACTCCAGGTGGGGTCCTTGCCGAAATTGTCTCCCACGAACGGCAATCCCCCGCCGACGTCCCCGTACAGGGGGACCGGATCGTTGTCGGCCTTGGTGGCGAAGATGTGCTTGGCCACCTCGTCCTGTGGCACGCCGGTCAGATGGAGATCGCTGGCGTGGCCGACCGTGGTCCCCGGACTAGCCACCAACGTCACCGCGTCCGCGTTGAGGCTGCGACCGTGGCTGGCCGCATCACCGATGAGAGTGGTGCCATAGCTGTGCCCGAGAACCGTGTTGTAGGAGGGCTGACCATCGTGCGAGGCGCGCAAGCCATCCTGAAAACGGTCCAGCGCCGAAGCTCCGGTATCAGCCCAATGCTTCGTTGAAGCGTCCGGTATCCCTGGTGGTGCCTCGTAGCCGAGCCAGGCAATCACCGACGGGCTTTTCGCACCTGCGTATCGGGCATTCTTTTGCATTGCATCGGCGCGGCCCATCTCACGATCGATCGATGATGGTCGCGACGAGGTACCTGGCACATAGGTCGAGACGTTCGATGCGGTATCCGGGTTACCGGCAGCGATTGCCGCATACGGCACCCGACCGCTCTGACTGTCCAGCAACATCAGGTAGCGGTCGGGCTTGTTCACCTCGGCGGCGACCGTTTTCAGGTCGCCGAGCTTGTCCTTGACGGTGGGGTCCCCGTTCTGCGCTCGCGCGAATTCGTCCTGGAGGGTCATTCGATTGTAGTGATCACGGTCGACGGTCGGGAGCCCGTCGTGGTTGCCGAGATAGTGATCGTGCTCGTACAGCGCGTCCTTCTCCGCAGGTGTCAGCGTCTCCCAAAAATCGTGCAGGGCCTTCGGGTCGGTCGGCAACTGCGCCTTGCCGTCGAGAATGGCTTGCACTTGCGTGCCGACAGGCTGACCGTCCGGGGTCTTCTCGTAGTCGCCGAGGAACTGGAGATCGGTCGTGATCGCCTGCGCTGCTTTGCCTTCCGCCTCACCGAACTGGACCAGCAGGGTCTTGATCCGAGCCTGGAATCCCGCTGCCTGGCCGTCGAGCTGCGCCTGAAGGATGAAGGAGAGGACATCGGTCTTGGCGTTGGGGTACTTCGGCGCGGTGACATTGCCCTCGTCGTCGACCGACATCCCCGCATGCGGAACCTCGCCGTCCACGATGCCCAGCAGCGCGGTCCGATAACCGTCCATCTCGCCACCATAGGTGTTGAAATGGTCGGCCAGCGTCACCACCGTCTCGCTGAGATGGTTGCCAGCAAGCTTGTGCGACAGCGCCCGGACCGAGGCAGCGGCAGCGGCCTCGCCCTTCCAACTGTTCATGGCGGTGTCCACGTCACGATCCATCTGCTCGACCCGCGCGGAGAACGTGGCGCTCTGGGTGGTCAGGTCCGACGCGAAGGTGACCATGGTCGCGGGCTGGCAGTTGCGTACGTGGCTGATGGTGGTCATCGTGGCTGTTCACCGCTGGTGTACCGGCGCAGCCGATCCGCGAATACCTGCTCGACCTCCGCGTAGCTCTTGGCACTGGTCTGGGTTGCGTCCGACATCTGCCGGATGTTCCCGCCGAGGAAACCGAATGCCTTGCTCACGGCATCGCCTACCTGGGTGGACAGCTCCTGGACGGGCGAGTCCGCCATCGTGACCGTCGCCGATACCTTGATCTGGCCGATTGCGTCGGCGTGACCGGCAAGCGTGCCGCCGAGCCGGTGCAGCGTGTCGAGGTCAGCCTCAAGATCACTCACGGAATCCCCCTGAGAAAGCTACATTTCAGCCGCCGGTGTCTTCTGCGGACCATAGCACGCCGTGACTCGTTATCTCGACGACCGACAACCGATTCAAGACCAACTGTTCGGCTTCCGACCTGCTGTTATCCGGTTCACGCATCGAGCATCGCAATGCTGACGGCGTGGTGTAACGACGAAATCGCCCCCTCACTCCGAAGTCTTCTTCGCGAGTGAGGGGGCGATTCCTGTTGTGCCGCCGGGTGATCAGGCCGACAGGGAGCTGATCACCCCGGCGAGCTCGTATACGTGCGAGACCCAGTAGGCAAGAATGTCGATAATGACCGGAAGCATGCCGTCGTCCTCCTCTCGCGGTGCGGTTATGTGACGGGGTGGCGGGCGAGCACAGTCGCGACGTCCTCCACCACCGGGGCCGCAGCAGTCGGCGCGGGCGCGGGGACTTCCGACGGGGTGGTGTCTGCCGCGGCCGGGGATAGCGCGGTGGCGGCTGCTTGGGTGCGGGCGTGGCTGTCGGCGAGCGCCTGGATCTCGGCTCGAATCGCGTTGGCCGCGGCGGCGAGGGCGGCCTCGTTGCCGGTCAGGTGGGTGTTGACGGCGCCGATGACGCCGAGCACTGCGAGCGCGACCGACAGGGACCAGGCCGCGATCTGGTTGTCCGGTGGGACCAGTTTGAGCAGGGAGGCGATGGCGGTGATCGCCATTCCGGCCATGCTCAGATCGGCGACGACGGTCTTGTAGGACGGGAGAGTCATCGGCTGCCTCCAGTGGGATTGGTGTCGCTGGCACCGGGCACGCCGGTGTGAGCGGCGAGGGCGGCCAGCAGATCGTTGAGGGTGCGGTACCCGTTCTGCGCGAAGCCGGGGAACGACTTGGCGACGTCGATCGTGCCGTCCGGGTTGCGGACGAGATCCCGTGCGCCGGTGAGCTGTTCGCGAATGTCTTTGATATCGGACAGGCCGGGGCCGACGTAGCCGACGATGAAGTCCGCCAGCCACTTCGTCACGCTGGCGGTGATGGCGTTGATGTCATCTTGATCGAGTGTGGCCATGGGATCTCCTGTGCGAGTGGGGTTGTGGAGGCCGGTGATGTCGTAGCCGAGCCCGAGCGCGGCCCCGAGGGCGGTGATGTCGTAGCCGTCGGCGGAGTTCATGTCGCAGGCGCCGAAGGGCGGTGCGCCTTCGGGCAGGCCGCCGCCGTACCCATGGCCGTCGGTGTATTGGTGGGCGATCCGACCCGGATAGGCGGGGTTGGCGCCGTAGGCGGCGACGACGAGCGCCAGGCCGTCCGGGCGCGTCGGCCACAGCGCGTCGAGGTCGGCGGTATTGCCGTAGCCAATGACGCGGCGGGTGCCGGGCTGGCTGCTGGTACCGAGCCAGTCGGTGAGGCCCCAGTAGAGGCGGTTGATGCCCTCGGACTGGTCGCCGCTGATCTGGCCGCCCCACGACTCCACATCGATCATGAACACGGTCCGCGGATGCGGCTGCCCGACAACATCTTTCACCGTGTCGAGGGTCTTCTCCCAGCCGGAGCGGTAGACGAGGTAGACGATCAGGACGTGCAGGCGCCCGTCGTCCAGCGCACGAGTAGCCCAGGTGTAGTTCTGGACGAAGGTGCGGTCGCGGTAGGTGCCGTCGTTGGCGCGGATGGCCAGCACATCGTAGGGGTAGGAATCGTCCACGGGGACTTGCCATTCGGAGACGTCGGCCCAGAGGGTATCGGTCATGCGGGCGGCCTGCTTTCACGGATGGTGGTGGATGGCGGGTGGATACGCGACGAACGGCACCGGTCCCGCCCAGTCGGGGTCATCGGCGTGCAGGGCGGCGCACAGGTCGTCGAAGAAACAGCCCTCTTGGCCGGGTTGGTAGAGGATGTGCCACAGCTCGTCGTGGGGGTGGGCGAGGCGTTCGAATTCGCGGTGAGCCTCGAGGAAGGTCACGAAGTACCGGACCGCCGCAGTGCCCTGTGCGTCGGTGGGTGGGCCGAGGGGGTCGTAGCCGGGGTCGTCGGCGGTGATGGCCCGCCACAGCGCGGGGGCGACGACGGTGTGCAGGAAGGTGCGGGCCCGGTCGAGCCGGTGATGGCCGACGTATCTGCGGGCACCGAACCCGTCCAATGTCACGGCGTGGAACAGGGCTTTGACGTGAGCGAGCTTGTCGGACACGACGATTCACCTCAGAACGTAGAACGGTAATTTGGTCGACTGGTCGTATTTCAGGTCCGATTCCGGGATCGATGCCGGGATGCTGCCATAGGGGCCCGCGTAGCAGTAGTTCTTGCGCGGGAAGTGGGTGCCGGGCGGCGGGATGAGGTCGGCCAGCGTGATCTGCATGATGCTCGCGCAGGTCTGCAACAAGTTGGTGACTTGCAGGACACCGACGGCCCAGATGTCGTTCTGCTTGGCGTTCACCGTGGTCCCGAGGTCGAAGCGTTGCTCGGTGTTCTGCGTGGTGATCTCCCCGGCGAGGTTGCGGGCGGCGATGTCGGGGGTGACCAGGGTCAGGTTGCCGGTGGCCGGGTCGACCCGGTATACGCCGATGTAGGCGGCGGTGATCCCGGCCCAGGTGGCGGAGCTGCCGGTGATGAATCCGACCTGGGAATAGGTGCGGTCGCGGGTGGTGCGGATGTACCCGATCTCCAAATAATTCGACCCGTGCCCGGCGGGCTGGTAGTCGGGGACGATGCTCAACGCGTGCGAATGGGCGCCGGTATTGCCGCCACTGGCCGAGGCGGTGTTTCCCGCCGCCCCGAAACTCAGCTGGGAGCGGGGAAAGGTGGCGTCCTCGTCGGCACCGAAGGACCCCCACAAGGTCGAGGGGATCGGGACCTGGGAGATCCCTGGTTTCGACGCGACGGCGGTCTGTGCGGCGGTGGCTTGGGCGATGGCCTTGTCGGCGTCGGCGCGCAACTGCTGCGCCCAGCCGCGCAGGTCGATCAGGCCGCCGGTGGCGCCGGTGATCAGGAGCGCGACCTTGGCTTCGAGGAGGTCGACCAGAGCTTCGCCGAACGCGTTGACGAACTGGGGTGACAGCGCCATCAGCTGGGCACCACGTCCACGAGGAACTGCCCGCCCGCCACCAGGACCTGCCAAGTGTCGGTGGTCGCCGCCGTCTGCGTCGCCAACAGAGACAGCGTCGCTGTCGCGCCCGCGGCGACTTGACCGTAGCTGCTGGTCCCGGTGACCGGCGCGGCGAAATGCGGGCCGACCGTCACGACAGCGATGGTTGTCCCGGTCAGCCCCAACCCCATACCCACGATGTCCCCGGAGGCCGGATCACCCACGCGCACAACAGCATCGATGTGGGTGTTGGGGGTGCCGACCGTGTAGAGGTGCCCGTGCACGCGAGGCCGCCAAGCCCAGGGCTGGGCGGGGATGCCGACGGTGGCGAGGGTGGCCGAGCCCGCGTTCCCGGTGTAGGGGGTCAGCGCAGCGGAAGCAAACGGGCCGATGATCCGTTTCGGCGGTGCGGCAACGAGTTTCGATTGAGCGGCGTTGTAGATCAGGGTCCAGCCGTCGACGATCCCGGCCGCCACGACATCACCAGCGGCCAGGACGGTGGCGTTGCTGCCCGCGGGCCCTGGTTGTCCTGCGTTCACATACAACGTCAGATCGTAGACGCTGGCCGTCCCCGGCCCGCCGGGAGACACCAGTGTGGCCGTGGAGGCGGGTGGTGTTGTGCCGTACGGTATTTGGTTGACAATGACGCTGCGGAAGGTCGGCGGCATGCCCGGTTCGCCGTTGACCAGCGCGGGCAGGTTGGACAAGCCGCCGCTGGGTGTGAGGGTCAAGGTCGCGACGCCGGTGGAGAGTGGTTCGGTGGCGCCGGTGAAGACGACGGTCCCGGTCCAGGTGATACTCCCGTCGGGATTGGGTGTAATGGGCATGAAGGCACCCCTTCGATAACGATGTGACGCCGATCAGTTGGCGCTGAGCAGCGCGATCTGCATGGCGTTTTCGAACCCTTGGAGGCGGCGCTGAAGTTTCGCCCACGGCGATTCTTGCGCGCTGCCGTCACCGATTTTCGTGAGGACTTCGACGCGCTTGGATCGGTCGTCGGTGGCGTTGATCTCGCTGATGTAGTCGGAGTACAGCTTGCCCTCATGTATCCAGGACATCAGATCGCCGTGACGATAGTCGCGGCCCAGACTGTAGAGGACACCGTCGAACATCACGGCCTGGCAGCTGGAAAATCCGCGAGTTTCCCATTGGGCAATCTCCAAGGCGAAGAATTCGCCGAACGTGTAGGCAGTGGAGCCCGTCGACGTGAAATATTCGGGGAACCCGAATTTGCCGAGCTTGAAGCGCCGCGGCGCGTTCTCCACCTGCTGGAACGACAGAATGATGTTGTCCAGCATGCCGTCCAGCAGGGTCGGTGCGATGCCGGAGGCGCCGAGCACGGCCAAGACTTCCGACAGTGCCAGCTGGAGCAGGATGTCGACCGTTTGGTTGACCCATTGCGGGCTGCGGCCTCCGCCGATCACCGTGTGCGCCAGCGGGTGATGCTCGGTGATGTGGCATTCCTTGAGCCCGGATCGCGGCACGTCGGGCAGCAGTACCGTCCACGGCCGCTCCCAGTTCACGCCGAACAGCGGGGCCAGGTTGATGCCTTCGGGGCGGTATTCGGAGCTCGCGAGCGGGTCGAGGATTTCCGCGAGCGCACCGTCGGCGATATCGACGGCCTCTTTGATGAGCCCGTCGATGATCGTCCCCGTCGGCCCGGTCACCCCCGATTTGTCGGCGAACCGGACCACGATGCAGGGCTCGGTGAGGGTGTACCAGTCCGGTGCGGGTTGTGGATCGCCCGGTAGCCACGCCTCGGCCGACATGTCGATGCCGTTGTCTTTGCACACTTGATCGGCGAGGGTGGCGATCGAATCCATGCGTCCCGAGATCGCCACCCACTTCGACGCGTCGGTGAGCGGGTTGACCGGCACGACCGCGATCGGGGTGAGTAGCCCTTCTTTCATCAGCGCGGTCGCGAAATAGGCGGCCGGGTCGAGGATGTTGTTGACGATCTCCCAGAGCCCGAATTGCAGCCGGATGCACTGCTCGAAACACATGACCGCCAGCACTGTGCACGCCGGACCGATATACACGGCTTGTTTGGGCACCTGGAATTGAATCGGGAGCGCGAAATTCGGGAACACGAGTATCCGGTGGAACCACTGCCAGTCACTGATCAGCTGCAATGTGTAGGTGGCGACGCCGTCTACGAGGTCCCAGGAGGCGGTGTCGACGCGGCCGGTCCACCGGTAGCCGTTGACGGTGATGATGATCGGCACCACCGTGGTGCGGCAGCGGCGGGCGTAGGCACCCCACGCGTCGTCGCCCTTGAGGACGATGGTCGCACCGGCGGTCGCGTTGCGTTTCCAGGTGACCGTGGTGGAGATGTAGTCGCCGATCTCGCCCTGCTTGCCGTACTGGTTGTCGAAGATCTCGACGAGAAACCGTGGCTTACTGAGGCTTTCGTCAAGCTCCTGTTGGGCGAGCGCGCGATCGACGGTCCGCATCACCAGACGTGCGTCGAGGGTGTCGAGATCGACCACAGCACAACCGCTTTCGCTATCCAGTTATGTCTTGCGGGGTTCGCTATTCCGGCCATCTCCGATAGGGAGTGAGGGAGGCGACAACGCGCGTGACCCCCGCTTGAGCGCCGGTGACCGAGCACGGGATATGCACGGCCGCGCCGCGCGGAATCGGCACCGTCCACCGGCCCTGGAGCAGCGGGTACAGATTGGTGCCCGTATTGATCTCCCTGATACTGCGCAGCCGCGGCAGCGTAGTGATCAACACCTGAACACCGGCGGGCACCGGGCCGAAGATCACCTGGTTGGAGCTCACGCCGTCCCCGAAGGTGAACGTCCCCGGCCCTTGCACAACAAACCTCGCCCAACCGGGTTGATCTCCCCGGTTCCACAACGGCAGCCAGCCCGGCGGATTCCGCCCGGCAGGGTCGGTGAGAATGGTCGGATCGGAGGCGACCAATGCCGATACCGAATCGAAGCTCACCCAGAACGGAAAGTCCGCTCTACCAACCCAATTGACGTCCAGTGTCGTCAACGACGCTGGGGCGGTTTTGATCACGTTGGCGGGGAGTTTCGCGGCGCGGAGATCGATCCACCATTCGCCGAACTGCCGCGAATACCAGGTCAGGCGGCCTTGGGTGCGGGTGTCCCAGGAATCCAGCCACCGATGCATGACCAGCCGGAACTCACGCGGACTCGGAGCGGAGATGTTGACGCCGAGGTCGAGCTCGGTGGCGTCCCACACGGTGTCCTCCCACGTGACACCGTCCTGGCGAGCGCCGACCTGATCCAGATGCTTGAACGACCCCATCGGCCCGGCGATGCTCTGTAGAGCAACACCGGGCTGCACGCCGGGCATGGGTGCCAGGCCGCCGGAGATCGGCCACCGTGACTCGTCGGCGCCGATCCAGGTGAGGACCGAGTCGTCCTCGGCGAGAAGCGAATCCAACTGCCACACCGTCGGCTCGTGGGGTGGGGTGTAGCTCATCGTGCTCCTGCCGAGTAGGCGGCCATCTCACGGGCGATGCGGCGGCCGGTGTCGTGGCCGTCCTCACCGGAGTATTGGTGCAGGTTCTCGATATGCACCCAGCTACGCGGGTTGCCGCCGACCTGGCCCAGTTCCAGGCGGGCGATGGCCTCGAGGTTGCGTTTCTCGCGTGGCGCGAGGACGGCTTCCGGTAGGCCGGTGGCGTTGTTGACCAGCGTGAGGCCGGGCTGAAGCAGCCCGCCCGCGTCGTGGGTTTGCGGTGTGGTCTGGAGCAGGTCGAGCAGCTGCTGAGTCAGCGGCGGCTGCGACGGCACCGCGGTCGACGGGGCCAGCGGCGTTGTCGGCCCCGCACCGGGCAACCAGTCCGGGCGCGCGAAGTGCCCCAGATCCGGTGTCTGCGTGTCCTGATCGGCCTGCGACGGCACGTCATTCGGACCCGGCGACGGCGGCGCCGAGCCCGGAGTGGCGGCGGGCCCGCTGTCGAGGTCGGTGTCCGGACTCAGTGACGAGTCGGGTCCGGCCATGTCGTCGTCGCTGCCGCCGAGATCGGCGGCGGGATCGGTGGTGTCGTCCAGGCCGCCACCGTCGATGGCCGGGCTCGCGTCCCCGGCCGCAGCGTCGCCCTCGGCGTCGAGGGAGTCCTGATCGGCGGAGTCTTGTTGATCCTGTTGTTGTGGTGGCACTTTCGCGAACGGGTTCAGGATCGCGTTGCCGATCCGCAGCAGATAGGACTGGTTCGGATCGGCGAATACGGTGTCGGACAAGCCCAGTGTCTCGAAGGCCGCGTCGACCGCGGTACCGGCGAGTTGTTCGATGGCCTCTTTCGGTGTCAGCAGATGGTTCGGATCGCCCGAACCGTTCCGGCGGGGCTTGACCTGGCTCGGGGACGACCAGGCGGTCCCGGCGTCCCGGTCGGCCTGATCGGCCTGGACTTGGGCGTCTTGGGCGCGCTGGTGGTAGGTCGCGGCGCGGTCGCGTTCCTTCTGCGCCGCCTCGCGGGCCTTCCCGCCGCGGTCACGGGCCTTCTGCGCGGCGTCGAGGTACTTCTTCTTGTCCGCGTCCAGGATCTGCTGCGCGGCCTTGGATGTGTATTTCGCCGCGTCGTCATCAGCCTTCAGCGCGTCCTGATCACGTTGGGCCGCAGCGTCGTTGGCGCGCTGCTCCTCCTTCTGGAGAGTGGTGATCCGGTCACGCAGCTTGCGGGCCTGCGCGTGCAATTTGTTGGCCTGAGACTGCCCTTCGGTCGGCTTCGCACCCGCACCCCGGAGAGGCGGCGAGAACAAGTTACCGGGCAGGTAGTACTTGTCCGGGAACTGCGCATCAGCGGCACCGGTGGCGCCGGGCCCGTACGTGACGCCGTGCGCCGCATTGCTTTCCACATCCGCACCATCGAAAGTGCCTGCCATATGGCCTAATTCGCCTGGCTTCGGGTTGACGCCGATAGAGAAGATTCCGCCCAGCCCGCGCCGGAACCCCAGGGCGAGGAAATCGGAGGTGGTGTTGAACGCCCGGATGGCTGAGTCGCGGCCGAGTAGCGACTGATAGATGCCCGACAAGAACATCGAGCAGTCCAGGCCACCGTAGGAGTAGGCGGTCCCCGCGACCGACCGAATATAGGCCCAGGCGCGATCGATCGCGGTGCGGTCGGCCAGCGCCGTCGTCAACCCCGGTGCGGCGGTGGTGCGCCCGGATTCGCGGTCTTTTTCCGGAGCGGTGAGATGCGGGTCTTTGATACCGCCACCGGCGTAACCATGCGCGGGCAGCGTCGAATTCGCCTGCTGGACACGAGTGATATCGCCGTAGACGGCCTTGATATAGCCCGCATCCGCGACCAGGTTGGCGATCGGGTCGAAAATATTATCCGACAGGCGCGGGTCTCGGTACCGCTGGAAATTCGAATCGATCAACTGCGTCAGGCCCTTGGAGGGGTGCCCGGCTTTCGCGTTGGAGTCCCACAGGTTGATCGCGTTCGGGTTGCCGGAGGATTCCCGCATCACCAGGGTGTGCCAGCCCGGACCCCACGTGGCGGGGTCTACGCCGGTGAGGGCGATGGCTTGGGAGATCCAGGTATCGAGGGTGCCGCTGCCGACCCACGGCGTGCCAGGGCTATCGGAGGCCGGGCCGGAGGCGTTCTTGCGCCCGAAGCCGATCCACCCCTTGGCGGTCTCGACCGCTCGGGCGAGGAAATGCCGGGGGATATCGATCGCGGCCTGCCGCCACAACCCGGCGTCACCGGGAGTATTGCCGGTCTCGCCGAGCACCTTGTCCAGCAGCGAGCGCACGCTCGCGACCGGGTTGGACACGAGTTTGGTGGCCAATCCCGCCGCGCCGGTGATGTCGTTCCAGGCGTTCCCGGCGGCACTGCCGAGGTCACCGAGCAGACCCCCGGCGGCGCGGATCGGCTGGCCCATCAGATCATTCGCCGAGCGGCGGCCGGACTCCGCGTTGAGCTTGGCGATCGTCGAGTATCCGAGCTTCTTGCTCGCTTCGGGCGTGAGGACCGATTCACCCTTCGACAATTTCGCGTTGACATCATCGATGCCCGGCGCGTAGCCGGGGATGGTGCCCGGCCCGGCCCAGATACCGCCACCGGCCGCCCGGAATTGGATTTCCGGTAACTGATGGTGGCCACCGAAGACGCTGTCGATGCGGTTCCAGACCGGGCGAATGCCGCCGTCGTAGACGTGAGTGATGATCCACTTGACCGGGGTCGCGGCGACCTGGCCCAGTTTGCCCCACTCGGTCTTCACCCAGGTCACGGTGTTGGAGAACGCGTCGCGGACTTTGCCCAGCGCGGCGCCGAGCGCGTCGAAAGTGACTTTCAGTGTCCGCCCGTACACCTCGGACACTACGGCACCGAATTCGATGAAAAACGTCCGGACGTCACGGAGGGAGGTACCGAAAAAATCGGTCGTCTTCTGCCAGGCAGAGGTCACATCTGTTGTGGCCGAACCGAATCCGTCGAAGACCGGTTTGATCCAGTCGGTCCACGCCTTGGAGAAGAAACGACCGACCGCCGACAGCGCGCCGGTGACGATGTCGCGGAATCTCTCGGAGTGGTTGTAGGCGTAGATGAATCCGGCGGCCAGGGCGCCGATCGCGGCACCGATCCCGATCACCACTAGGCCCACCGGGCTCAGGGCCGCATCGAGGATGAGCTGGGCGGCGGCCCACGCCTTGCTGGCACTCGCCGCCGCCTTCTGGGCGACGACGAAGTCACGGACCCAGCCACCCGCGTCCTTGAGCACCTGGAATCCGGCAACGAACGCGGTGACCGTCTGCGTCTTCAGGTTGGTGGCCATGCTGACGCCGAGCCCGGCAATGGTGCGCGACAGTCCGGCGATCGACGAACCCGCCGACGCCGCACCGGATTTCAACGCGTCGAATGCCTTGGATGTGCCGGAACCGATGGCGCCCACCGCATTCGACGCGATCTCGACACCGCCGATGGCGGCGTTGCGGATCTGGCCGCCGACCGAGCTGCCGCTCTGAGCGAGACCGCGGGCGTTGGTGCCGATCCAGCCGCTGGCGGCGGTGAGGCCGTCCAGCGCGGCGGTACGAGCCATCCAGGCGGTTGTCCCCGCGCGGGAGTACAGGGCTGCGGCTCCGGTGCCGATCCCTCGGGCGCCTGCGCCGATACCGCGTCCGATGAGGCGCCCGAACGATCCCTTGTCGGCACCGAACAAACCGCCGAGGGCGTTGCCGCCCTTGATGAGTCCCAACGCGCCGGTCAAGCCCAGAGCGGTGAGGCCGCCGTACTGGAGCACGCCTTGGTGGTCGCCGAGGAATGTCGCCAGGCCGACCAGGTGGCGGACGAAGGAGGTCAGCGGGCCTTGGGAGGAGTCGCCGAGCTTGGTCAGGTCGGTGTTGAGGGCACCCCGCAGGTCGGACAGTTGGGCTTTCAGCGTGTCCTGAGACTGGGTGGAGCCCTGGACTTGCCCGTTGGGGTCGGTCCGGTTCTGGTTTCGACCGAGGTCACGGAAGAGGTCGTCGTACGGGAGCGGGCCGCCCTTGTCGAGCAGGTACTGGGCCAGCTTGGTCGTCATCGCGTCGCCGAAAATGGCCTGCTGCGCCTGCGATGGCGACATCGAGGGGTTGAGCCCGGAACGCAGCAGCCGGTTGAACCCGTGGCTGGAATCGTAGAGTGACCGCCACTCCGACAGCACCGCGCGGTCGTCCTCCCCGAGCCCGTTGATGACCTTGTTGAAGCTCTCGGCGTTGATCTCGCCGTGCCCGGCGAATCGGGAAGCGATCGTGCGCTGAAAGTCGGTCATCGACTTCCATTCGGCATCCAGCGCCGCGCGGGCATCGATGGATACCGCGTGGGGGTCCAGATGGATGCGCCCGTCCGCGCCCTTGTACTTGTCGACGCGCTTTTGAATCTGTTCGACCGTGCCGCCCAGCTGGAGGTTCGGGTCGGCGAGCCAGCCTTGGACCTGCGCGGTGCTGATCCCGAACTGGTTGAGCACCTGGGACTGCTTGATACTGGGCCGCTGGAGGGTATTGATGCCGTGCAGCAGCAGTTGCGCGGTGTCGTCGGCGGTGATGCCGTGCTGGGTGACAGCGGCGAACGCGGCGTTGAGACCGACCATGTTCAGCCCGGCGCCCTTGGCCGATTCTTCGACCTTGCCGATCGCTCGCGCGTACTCCTCGAGGGTGACCTTGCTCATCGACGCGACTTCGACACTGGTCGACATCGCCTGATTGACATCCTTCACGAACGGCTTCACGTCGAAGTCGTTCATGGTGGTGGTCAACTGCTCCACCACGGTCCGCAAATTGCTGCCTTCAGCCTTGGCGGCCTGCACACCCGCGGTGAGCACGTTCATCGCCTGCTGGCCGTGGTATCCGGCACGCTCGATGATCAGCAACGCCTGAAGCTGATCGTTGGCCGGTGTCCCCCACTGCGATTGCAGATCGAGCACACCCTTACGCAGCACAGCGATGTTCTCGGTGCTCTCCTTGGCGCCGGTCTGGAGCAGCCGCAGCCCTTTTTCCAGGTCGCCCGCTTTGCTGGCACCGGCGGTGAACGCCGCGGCCATCCCGGCACCGACGCCGACCGTCAGACCGGTGACGGCAGTGCCGAGACGGCCCATCGCGGCGGCGCTGGCCGTGGTGGCCTCGTCCTGCCGACGCTGGGCCTCCATCTTCCGCGCGGCGGCGGCGGTGTCGGCGGCCTGGGCGGCGGACAGGTCACGGGTGGCGGCGGCAGCGCTGCGGATCGCGCGCTCCTGCGACGCCAGCGCCTGGAGATACTGGGACGACTTCTGGCCGTACTTGTCGAGCATCTCGACGGCACGCTGCTGCGCGGCGGTCTTCTGAAGTTCGGAAATCCTGACGCGGTCGTTGGCGCGGACCAGGTTCTCCGCGGTGCGGTCGGCGATCGTGTTCGCCGCCCGCATCCCGGTCTCCATCTTCGCGACCCACCGGTCGAGTTGCGTTGTGGGTGAGGCGAAATAGTCGTGTCCGGAGATGGCGCGGACCATGTCGTTGGCGGCGGTCTCGGCGCGGCTGGTCGCGGTCGCGAATGCCTTGACCAGGCGGGTTTCGTCGAGGCTGGGGATGACGTCGAAGTAGACGCCCTGGCCCTTCATCACGACGCGGCCACCCCCTTCCGGTACTCGGTCTCGAAATGCACAGTCCGCGTGGGCGGCTGGTATTCGCCGCGCATCTGGGCGAGCATCATTTCCCGCACATCCAGATACTGCTGACGCTCGACGCGTTTACGCTCGACCTGTTTCGGGCTCAGGATCAGATCCGGCTTCATATCGCCGCCGTGCGCGGACACGAAATCAGCGCGGTAGCACAGCAGTTCGTTGATGAGGCGGACCAGGAGATATTTGTCTTCGTGCCAATCGCCCTCGCGGGCAGCGGTTTTGGTGGCACTGTCCTCGGGCAGGTGGACGATGTAGGCGTAGAGCTCCTGGGAGGAGATCTCGCCGTGCCACCAGTCGCGGATGCGCAGGCCGTGGTAGCGCGACAGGTCGGCCTGCACCTCGAGCGGATGCGTGCGCAGGACCTCGATTACCTCGAGGGTTTTGGGGCAGCGGCCTTGACCTCGGCGGCCATCGCCTCCCACGCCAACGCCACATGCGCCGACTTGCCACCGTGAGCCAGGAACGTCTCGTGATCGGCGCGGCCGAGGACAGCGCGAGCGAGCCGGACCTGGGTCGGCTCGGCCGCGACCCCGCCGATGGCCGCCGGGGTGGCCGGGATCGAATGCTGTGCACCGGTGTCCGGGTCGGTGACCGTGTCCCGATCCAGATCGCTACCGGTCTGGACGGCCTCGATCTCGGCCAGGCGCTCGTCGGCGACCAGCAGCGGATGCGGGATGTGGATCTCCCCCGCGTCGTCGTCGAGGACCAGGGTGTAGCCGGGCGGCTGCCCCAGCGCGGCCAGCGCCTGCTCCTCGAAATCCTTGATCGACAGGCGACGCGCGGTCAACGGCTTGGACGGACGAGAGGCCATCGATGAACACTCCTCGGTTGAAACGAATCTCGGCTGCACGGAAGAATGGCCCGTAGCGCGGGCAGCCGAGGACACCGCGCTACGGGGGCGAAAGCTGTTGCTGGATTCAGGATTTGATGGTGACCGGGTTGGATTGAGTCGACGGCACCGATTGGCTTCCGTTGGCTCCAGTGGCCTGCACGGAGTAGGCGTCGGTCTCGCCGACGGTCTGACCGGTGACGGTCAGCACCACACTCGCCCCGGAAGACGAGGTGACCGTGACGAGATTCGCCGGGACCGCGGTGATCGTCGGCGTCGGCCCGGTGAGCTTGTTCACGGTGTAGGTGAACGGCCCGGCACCGGCGTGCGGCGGCGTGAATTCCAGCGTCACAGTGGCATTCGATCCAGCGGTGGCCACCGGTGTACCCGGCGCGCCGGTCGTACCGCCGCTCGCCCGCCAGGCCGGGCCCTCCCGGAAGCGGGCCACGGAGAAGCCGCTGTACGGGCAGGGATAGGAATCGAAGGTGAGCGACGTCAGGGTCTCCTGCTTCGCCGACCAGTCCACTTTTTCAGGCTTGATCATCAAAGCTCGTGCATACAGGGTCGCGAAGTACTCGTTGTCCCCGCTCGAGCCATCCACACCCAGCGCCAGCACCTGACGGTACAGCACCTGCGGCACTTTGGGTTTGACGACTCGGTATCCCGGTGTGCCGTTGGCTGGCATGCCCTTGAGGGGCAGGTTCTCGTGCAGATAGTCCACCAGCACAGTCGATTCCGCGCACTGGATCAGGCACTCCTCCTGATCCACGGTCACATCGGTACGCTGAGCCTGCCTGCTCTGCCACACCATGGTGTCCACGGTCGTGTACTTCGGTGTAAACGAGCACCCCTGTTCCGACAACAGTCCAACGTCCCGAAAACCGTCAGTAGTCATCAGGGTTTTCGACAAATTTCCGTCGTCCGGATCGAACGGAGTGAAATTGGCGACGGAAGTAGCAGGCCCGAAATAGTCACGGACCAAGAAACTTCCGTACAGGGCCTTCAAAATTCTGGTGGCGTTGCCGCCGAAAATGGTGTCCCAAAGGACAGATCCACTCATGAAGATTCCTAAATAGGGTGTGCGGTGAGGCGGGAGGCGAGCTCGTACCGCGCCACATACCGGCGAAGATTCTCGTCCTGGTAATCCAAGTACGCAGGTGTGAGCAGCGTGCGCCGGTGATCGATCCGCGCCGGGCCTTCATCCGTTGCCACAACGGTTTTCGCGGTCAGCGCGAGCATGCGCGCATGCATGGCGCGGGCGGCGACACGGGCACCATCGCGGGTGGCGGCGAATACGTCGACCTGGATGGTGCCCCAGTCGGTGATCCCGTCGTCCGAGCCGCTGATCCTGGTCACCAGCCAAAACGGCGTCGGGGGCACGTTGGGCATCTCGGCGCGGACCGCGCCCAGCGGCGCCAGATACGAGATCGTGAACACCTCGATGTCGATGATCACAAGGCGCGCCGGTTCGGCGTTCGCTTGTAGCCGCGGTTGAGCATCTCTTCGCGGGTGTCGGCCATCGGATGCCGGGCTTCCATCTTGACGGTGCCGAATTCGAGCCAGTGCGATTTGTAGTCGGTCGCCATGACACGGACTTTCATCCTGGTGGGGTTCCGGACGATCTGGTACCGGATCGAATCCCGGTAGTCGCCGGGATTGTCGACCCAGCCACTTTTCAGGATGTGCGGTTCACCAGGGTCGGTATTGACCGGCGCGATGGATTTCCAGTACTCGACGGCTTCTTTCCCGGCCTCTTCGAGCTTCGCGTGGATGATCGAGGAGTTCTTGAGGAAATCGGCGAAGACGTTGCGGTCGATCTGGTATCGGGCGGGCATGGTGAGTTACCCCCTCGCTCTGCGTAATTCGAACCGGATGTGATCGATGACGCCGTCCATGTCCGGCCACGGCATCGGGTCACCGAACACCTCGTACCGGTCTCCGCGATAGCGCACGGCATCGGATGCGGTGAGCGCCAGCATGATTCGTGTCGGCGGCGCATACACGATCCAGATGCTCCGGGAGAAGTCCTCGTGGAGGTCCTTCTCGGTGACGTAGCGGGGCTGGACCGAGCAGCCGGGCTGATCGACCGGCGTCTCCACGGTTTCCGGGATACCCAACGGATCGATTGCGGCGGCCGACTCCGTGCGTATCAGGACGGTGATGGTCTGGTCGCCGAGCACGGTCTGTGTCACGAGACCTCCTGGGCCGCATAGCGATCCAGGACTCGCTTGTCCTCGTCGCGTAGCGTGATGCCGGTGGTGCTGTAGACGGTCGCGACTTCGCCGACCTTGCGGCTCTGCACCCACGCGGGATTCTTGGAGATCTGGGTCGCCAACCGGGTCACGACGGCTTGAATATCGTCGGGGATGCGGTCGTAGCCGTGGTCGTAGGTGACGCGCAGGCCACCGGGTACCCAGGGCCACACCGGGCCCCACGTCGGCAGCGTGGGGTTCTCGAGGCCAGCGGTGCAGTAGAGCAGCCCACGGGGCAGCCACCGGTACCAGGCGATCGGCCGCCAATCCCATATTCCGGTCGGGCCGGGCATCCACCCGGCCACCGCCGACACCGCCAGCACCGGCGTCTGCGGGAGCTGCACCGTGCCGTCGGTGCGGGGGTCCAGCAACCTGGTGTCGTCGCGGGTGTAGTCGAAGGCGATGCCGCAGTAGCCCCGGACCAGCTGGGAGGCGTACTCGTACGGGTCGAGCGACGGCGATCCCTGCACCAGTGAGGTCACGTCGTCTCGATGCCTTCCTCGGTGCGCTCAGGGCCGGACTTGGCGGGCGCCTTCACCGCCTTGGCGCGGGGCCGCGGCGTGGCCTGCGGCTCGGCGCCCGCGGTGGACTGCTCGCCGAAGATCTGGCGCATCGCCGGGATGATCGACATGTGGTAGTCGTCGAAATAGCTTGTCGCCATGACGGTTTCCCTTCCAGGAGAGCCAGCCCCGGCAGCGGCGTGCAGCTTTTACTGCCGGGACTGGTGTCTGGTTCAGCCCGCGATGATCTGGACCAGTTCGAACGCGGCCGGGCGGTACACGGCCAGGCCCGAGCGCAGCTGCCCGCGCACGGTCCACAGTCCGTGATCGAAATCGTTTCCGTTGCTGTTGGTCATCTCGACCGAAATACCCTGGCGCCGAAACGCTTCCAGCACTTCACGGGTCATGGACGCGACGAGCGCGGAGCCTTGCGGCATAGCCGGGGTGACGATGACCGGCTTGCCCCACAACGAGTCCGGAGCGCCCTGCTCGTTGCCGTAGGAGGCACCGAAGAAGCTCGGCCCGTAATACTCGTCATTGGCGTCTTTGCCCAACCGAATCACTTGCCAGTCAAGGGGATTGAGTACGTAGTGAGTGGGGGCGATCCACGAGTTGAGCCACACATCGGTCACCCCCATGAACAGGGCCTCGGCGATAGCGCTCGCGATCGGGTAGGCCCCGGCCGCAGCGCCTTTGACCTGGCGGCCGTAGGTCAGCGTCGCCACGGTCTCCGGCGACGTGCCCGCGCCAGGGGTACCCGAGGGCGGGAACATGACACCGCTGACGGTCACCGGGGTGAATCCGTGTTCCTTGGTGAATCCCGCGCTGCGGGCGAGCAGGCCGTTGATGTTACCGTTGCCGCCCCCGGCACCCGCCAGCATCGCGACCTCTTCCTTGCGCTGAAGCCCCAAAACCAGACGGCCGGAAGCGAAGTTGTGGAACAGTGCGCTGTCGGCGATGGTCTCGTCGGTGATCTTCAGGGCGTTGCCGAGTTTGCCGAGCTGCTCGTAGACGCGATCGACTTTCACCGAGCTGTAGGGGTACTGCCCGGCCTCGGCGACCTCGGCAGCGTTGTTGGTGAACGCCGACTCGACGACGTAGGACAAGTTGTTCGTGGTGATCGCGCTCGACGGGATGACATCGCTCAAGGTCAGCGGATAGAACCGCTGCTCGACGATGCCGGGCAACCACGTCGGCGGTAGAAGGGCCGCCGCGGCGCCGGTCGGGAAGAACGGATTCTGTCCCAGCGGTGTCGGGCCGGTGGCGCCGTAGATGGACTCACCGAGCAGGTTCGCCGCCGGGGTCGAGTCCTTCAGGCCGATCTCGAACGCCTTGCTCACCACGCGCCGGGCGTCAGGGTTCACCGCGTCCTGGGCGTCGGTGAAGTCCTTGTGCGCCATGATGCGCGCCGCGAGGGACTTCATTATCGGCGCATCGGTCATCTCGTGGTCGACCGCGGCCTCACCGCGCCCGAGCTTGGCCGACAACTCCCGCGCGGTCTCGGAGTTTCTGATCTCGGTCTCGTGCTCGCTGACGGCCTTGACCAAGGTCTCCAGTCGCTCCGCGCGTTCGGCGGGAGTCAGGATGTCGTCGTCGTTGATGGTTTTGAAATCGGCCCGCAGCTGATTGCCGCGAGCTTTCAAAGTGGCGGTGGTCGCCATGCGTCTCCTTGAGTGTCAGTGGATTTCGTCGCTCAGCGCGTCCTCGGCGAGCGACGCCAGCGCCAGCCGGGCATGCAGCTCGGCCTGGGCCGCGGCCACGGCATCTCCCGACTCCTCAGCGGCGACAGCGGCATCTCCTGCGGCGTCAGCGGGGCCCTGCGGCGCGGCGTCAGCGGGAGGATCAGCGGGTGACGTCGCCGATTCGCCGTGCGAATCTTGCGGCGTGCCAGCACTATTCGGGCTGGCGGTAGTGGCCTCGGTCAGCAGTGCGCTGAGCCGGGCGAGGAAGGTCTGAAAGTCGAGAACAGCAGGCGTGTCGGCGGACTTGGTCTCGGCCGCCGCCACCGCGCGCATATTCGCGCCGTCCTCGTACCCGGTGTCGTCGCCGGGCACGCAGGCGGCACCGAGCTGGCCGGAGGCATCGTGGATAGACTGGATCAGGGCTTGGTCCGATGCCGAATTCCGGGCTCCCGCTTTGACATCGACCATCCCCGCCAATGCCTTGGAGTCGTCGAGTTCGACGCCGTAGCGGTGCGCGGCGGCGCGGATCTTGGATTCGATGTGTGTCAGTTGCTCGGCCGTGTACGGGCGGCGGTTGCGCTGCTGGTGGACGTAATCCCAGGCAGTACGGACCTCCTCGGCATCGCGGAGCGGATATCGCTTCCGCTTGTCGGGCTGGAAGCCTGGATCGGCGTAGTCGGCGTCGGGGCCGTACGGTTCGGTGGCCGATTTCGCCGACAGGATCAACGCCTCGCGGTTGGACGGGACGGCGACGATGCCCGCGTTGAGTACCTCCCGCGAGGGACGCCCGTCCTTGAGGGCACTCTTGTCGGTCATGAAGGCTACCGACACGGTCCGGACGTGGCCTTCCTTGACGAGTGTGCGAACTTCCTGCGCTGTTGCGGTGGAGGCGAATTGCGCTCGGATGCGGAGGTTGCCGTCATCGTCGAGGTAGGGGGTGGCGCTGCCGACCGTGCCGCGCACGCTCATCTCATGGTCGATATCGACCGTAATGTGTTCCGGCAGCGGCGTTTTCCACTCCGAGGTGCGCAGCTGATCGCCGTCGCGATCGAGCGCCGGAGTCGACAGGATGGCCTCGAAACCGCCGTAGGGCGCATCGTCGGGCGCGGCGTCGGCCGAGGTGATCGCGGCCATCGCCTTGGTTATCGAATTGTTCACGGGTCCTACCTGAATTACAGATCGGCCAGAATAAGCGCCACCGAATCGAGAATCAGCTGACGATCCGCGGCATGACGCCGCGCCAACTCCACAGCGACTTGTTCGAGTGACTTGCCGCGTCCCATGCCGCCCTTGAGGGCGCGCACGTATTTCCTGGACTTCGGTGTCGGCGGGTTCGTCGTGGAATCGTCCGGTCCGCCGATGGCGGCCTGCGCTCTCGGGGACTGGCCAGTACCGGCGGTGCCGGGAATGAGAACAGGGATACCGTCGGGGTCGCCCCCGGGTGCCATCGTGCCGGTGATGGTGACGCGTTCGGCGGGCTTGCCGAGCGGCTGAATGCTGGCCTGGGCGTACAATTCATCTGCTTCCGGTCCGGCTTTGCCCAGGTCCATGACCTCCCGGCCTTCCGCGGGTTTCATGACACCGGACAGGACCAGCTTCTGAACGCTGTCGGCGCGGGTCTCGTAGTCACCGCGCAGGATTTCGGCGACCGCGAATCGGGTTTCGAAATTGTCGCCGAATTCGTCGGCGAGATAAAAGTCGAACTGCGATTCGATGAACTCGAGTTTGGCTGAAATTGCGTCGCGGTAGAAACTTCGTAATTGCTCGGTCACATTCGAGAATGTGGCTCTGTCCAGGATGTGCACCATCGGGGGTGCCACGTCGAACAGGGCGCAGACTTCTTCTCGGTTGAGTTTGCGGGATTCGATCCACTGCATTTCGACAGCGGTGAGCTGAATCGGGGCGGCTTTGACACCGTCTTCGAGGACCAGAGTCTTACCCGCGTTGATCGAGCCCGCGTGATTGCTGTCGAACGATTCCCGTAGCCGGGCCTTGCCTTCGCGGCCAAGGATCTTGTCCGAGCTCAGCACGATGTTCGGTCGCCCCGCGTTGCGCCACATCGCGCTCGTCGCGGTACGGCCGGAGTCCTCGGCGACGAGGGTACTGGTCAGCGATTCCAGCCGCGACAGGCCCCGCATCGTCCCGTCGGGGGCGAAAAGCTGGAGCGGGATCACGTCATTTTCATCGAATTCCAGCAGCCCCTGCGACGACGCCGCCGTCTGGAAGATGTAGCTGCGCGACCCATCCACGTTGCGGCGCACCGTGACTCGCGAGGGGTGCATCGGAATCAGGCTGATGGTCTGGCCGCGGTTGTTGCGCACTTTGACCAAGAATGACTCGCCGTAGATCTCGATCGTGGTCGCGACCCAGAGCCAAAAGGAGTAGGGACTGAGCTCCTGGCACGGTCGCTTCATCAACGCCGCGTACGGGCCGTCGTCGAGCGTGCGCAGGTCGCCGTCGACCTTCCAGACCTCGATCCGCAAGCGCGCCAACGCATTAGCCAACTTGTCGATGACGGTGCGTACCCACGGCTGGTAGCGGTAGATCGCGCCGTAGAGCGCCCACTGGCGCTCCAGCTGGACGCCGTCGGACCATGGGTACCAGTAGGATTGGTTGATCTGCGGTGAGAATTCGGCGAGCGCGGATGCGGGCATCGACATCGAGCCGTCGCGCAGCAGCATCACCCACCTCCGGCATCGATCAACTGGCTGTAACGGATCTCGGCGCGATCGACATACAGCGCACCGGCCGCCGGAACCCAGTCGCGACCCTCCTGCAACAGCTTCACATCATCGAAAACCACCGTGGCAGTGGTAACTTCGAGCAGAACACCGCTGACGACCGAACCATCCTTCAAAGTGATGACGAACCGGCGCAGGCACTGCGCGGCGTAGGCGTCCACGAGTTGCTGGCGGTACTCGGCCAGGATCTGCTCGCGGATCTCGGCGGCGAATCGGTCGCGGCGCTCGCGGCGGTTGAACACAGACGCCTCCCGTTCAGGTGTCCGCGCCGAACACGCGGCGCCCTTCGGCGGGGGTCATCACGCCGGATTCGACCACCCCGGCGAGGCGATCGACCGCCGCCTTGATCTCGTCGCTCGTGACCATGGTGTGCAGCGCGACCTCAGCATTGCGCTGATCCAAGCGCCGCTGAGCGACCAGGATGAGCGGCGCGGAGAAGGCGGCCAAGATCCCCAAAGCGAGATTCAGCAGGACGAACGGGCTCTCGTCCCAATGCGGGAACCACGAGACCGTGTTGAGCACAACCCAGCCACAGAGAAACACGGCGAGGGTCGTGATGAAATGCCACGAACCCATACCCCGCGCCGAGGCATCGGCGACACGCTCGGCACGAGTGAGCTCGGTCCCGGTCCGCACACCGGGGTGAGCGTTCCAGTGCGACATGGTCCTCCCTGAACAGGTAAGTCCGGCGTGCGGACGGTGATGGGAACCAAGCCCACCCACAGCGCGCCAGCTGATGATCGGCTGAAGAACTCCGTCGTGCGCTGTGCCCAGGGCAGCCTGACGCGGTGTGATGAATCCACGGACCCACAGGCCGCGGCGCGGTAGCGGGTCTCGGTGTCAGACAACGCTATTCGACGGGAGAGTGGATCATGACGGAAACAGGAACGGCCCGGCGGCGCAGTGCGCGGCTGGCGGGCCGGATCGCGATAACGGCCACGGTGGCAGCGGCACCACTACTGACAGCCGCTGCCGCCTCGGCGGACCCGGCACCGATCGCCGGTGTCCCGGCCGCGAGCACTCCCGGTGCTGCGCTGGTGGATTACGACGACTGGTACCACTGGCACTGCCAGGTTCTGCACGAGTGGTGGCGCCCGCGATGCCACCCGGAGATCATGCCGCCGGTCCTGCCGCCGACCGGCAGTTCCTAGAGGCTGAACACGTCGTAATCGCCTGCGGCATACACGGATCGGACGGACTGGCCGCGCGTCTTCCACGCATTGACTGCCAGGATCGCGGCCGGGACGCCGTCGATGCGTTTGGCGGCCAGCTGCCGGTTGGGCTTGTGCGGGCGGATACGGTCCGGGTCGGCGGCATCGACGACGACGTCGGCCGAGTCGAAGCAGAACCTCGCGACAGGGTTTCCGTGCCAACGGAATTGGCCCTGCTTCACCAAGTCCGAAACATGGTGCATACCGGGGCTCATATGCTGGAAGGTGTTGGCGTAGGCGAAGATGTCGTCACAGTAGACGGTCTGCTGAATCCGTTGCAGCACAGGATCGGACGCGAACTTGTCGGCGTCGCCGCCGAGGATGTTGAAGTGCTGGCTGTCTTCGTCGACATGGGTGTAGAAGACCTCGAAGTCGAGGACGTCGCCCTCGGTGACGGTGAGCCAGCCTCGTTTCATCCAGTCGACGAACCTGCCGTCGTTGGCGGCGTTGAGCCGGGCGTAGGCGGCTTCGGGCAGCCAGAACCGCCACACCAGATCGATGCCGCCCTCGGTGTCCGGGAAGACGTAGCACATGCTGGTGAGATCCTGACGCGCGGCCAAATCGAGGCCGAACCAGCAATCCATGCCCCGGAACGCGTTTCGCGCCTCGTCGAAACTCTCGTAGACCTCCCCCGCCGTTGCGTCGAACAGATGCATCGGCATCCAGCGACTTGTGGCGCTCTGCCATTGGTTGAGCCGGTATTGCCGGAAGGCTACTTCGGCGATGGGATTCTGCCTCGCCTCGATCGCCTGCTTGCGCAGGCCCTCGATCGACAGGAACGTGCCCAGCGCCGGGTTGGCCAGATGCCAGATTTCCTCGTCCCAGGGATCGGCGTCCATGGGCACGTTCCGCAGGTAGACGAAGATGTGTGGCGCACGAGCCGGATCGTCGGCGATGCGTTCCATCTCCTTGTGCATCGTCCCCGCGAACCCTTCGGTATCGCTCCCGGCGGTCGTGGCAGCCACCATGAGCGGCTGGCGGCGGGCACCGGAGCCCATACCGGTGCGCATGCTGTCCCACATGCCCGAGTTGGGCCATGCGAGGATCTCGTCCGCGCCGACACCGTGCGGATTGGACCCCAACGCACCCCCGGCATCGGCGGCCAAGACCCGGTAGAAGGAATTGGTGCGCGCGAAGATGATTCGCTTCTCGGTGGCCTTGATACGCAACCGCGTCCGCAGGACAGGCGAGAGTTCCACCATCCGCTTGGCGACGTCGAAGACCAGGCTCGCCTGCTCCCTATTCTTGGCGCACCCGTAGATCTCGGCGGACTCCTCGTCGTCCATGACGAGCAGGTACAGCATGATGCCAGCAAGGATTTCGGACTTGCCGTTCTTGCGCGCGACCTCGATCCACGCGATTTCGTACTGGCGCTTCAGGCAGCCGTACTCACCCGACCACACCACCCGCCCGAACAGGGGCGCGATGATGTCGTCGAACTCCCAGGCATAGAGCAAAAACGGGCGCCCGGCGTAGACGCCCTTGGTGTGGACGAGCACGTGCTCGAAGAAGTCGCGGGCGTGGGTGGCACGGGCCGCGCAGAAGTGATCACCGGACGCCGAGCAGCGCAGACCGGACAGAATGTTGACGAACCCGCACACCGGAAGCGGGGCGGCTCCCGGTGTGCGGGCAGCGGTGTCAGGCAGTGTGCGGCGGCTGCGCCTGGCCGGTCCCGTCACCGACACTCGGCACCGGAGTCGGCGTCGGCGCGGTGCCAGTCCCCGAGGTGCCACCCGCCGGGGTCTGACCGGTCGGCTGGCCGGGAACCGGAGTCTGACCACCCGGAACCGGGGTCGGCTGGCCACCCGCCGGAGTCTGCCCACCCGTACCCGGCTGGCCGGGGGTCGTCGGCTGGCCTGGGGTGCCGGGCTGGGTCGGGGTGCCGGGCTGGGCCTGCACATCGCCACGCAGGCGGGCGATGACCCGGTCCAATCCACCGAAGTTCATGGTGGCGGGCGCCCCCTTCTTCAGCTCGGCCAGCTCCTTCTCCAGGTCGTCGGCGATGGTGGCCAGGGTGGCGACGTTGGCGTCGAGGATTTCTTGATCGGTCAAAATGGCTCCTAGGGCCTCGAGGATGAGCACCGCCCAGTGCGGGATCGGTGCGGTTTCTGCACGCTCGGTGGCGCGCAGAAAATTGGTGATGCGGTGACGGCGGAACGTCAGTTCCATGCGGGTACCTCGCTAGGGGTGGTCTCGTGGAATCCGTTGCCGGAAACCGGCATTGCTGTCATGCTTGGCGGCGCGCGAGGACTCCTGGCGGGGGAGATTCGCCTATCCGGGCCCGTAGCTCGCGCACGATTCATTCGAGGGGAATTCGCGATGACACGTATCGCCCTGGCAGCCCTGACCGCTGCCGCCGCCGCATTCGCGGTAATCAGCATCAGCACAACGCCCGCGTCGGCGGCACCCGTCAGCGCGGCTGCTGTCGCCGACGACCCGAACGATCTGCTGGGCGCATTCCTGGAGGGCCTCACCTCCGGCAGCTCGGGCGCCCCGCGCGACGCCCCGAGCGACGACGGCATCGTGGGCTACTACAGCAGCCTGCACGACTGCCAGGCCGCCAAACGAGCTATGGGGCTCGCCGACGGCGCGTGGGCAGCGGACAGCGGTGAGCAGTACGGCACCTGCGAGCAAGTCGCTGGGACCGCGGGCGAGTACGAACTGGAAGCCCACACGCTGCCCTGACTTTCCGCGATGGTCTTACTCGTCGAGCGCGCGCTTCCAACCGCCGTCGACGAGTATCGCGGCGCGGTCGGGCGTTGATGACGAAACTGGCTGTGGATCTTCAGCTGTGGCTCACGCGGTGTTCGACGAACGCCGCGTGAGCCACCCCGGTAGCGTCGGCCAAGGCGATCAGGTACTCACGGGGCGGAGTGACCCAGGCGGCCGGGAAGGCCGAGCCGAACTGCCGCGCCGTTCCGTCGAGAACTCACTGATCGCACACGGTCACATGGTGCAGAAACCCGAGAATTGTCTCGTCCGAATCCATCCAACCGGCGACGATCATTGTCCGCGCCGAAAATCCCTGCCGGACAGCAGCATCCGTTATCGCAGGCGCGTAACGAAGGCAATCACCATCCTGGGCCGCATCTCGAGCAAGCGGTGCCAGCACCGTCCGGAACGCCGCCTCGAGACCATCGTCGGTCAACCCAGCCATCCCGAAGTCTCCTGTCCGCCAGTCCATGGCCTCCGCATTATCGGGCCAGGGACCATCATCATCACAGGATGGCTCACCCGTCGATCGCCACGTGCCAGTCACGATCAACGAGGATCGCAGCCCGGTCGACCGGCAGGAACCCACTCGCATGCGTGACACCGCGCAGAACGCCCCAATCGGCATCGTCACCGCGCCATTCGTCGACGCCCGGCCGCGGAATGCCGACCTGTTCGGACAGCGCAGCGAGGATGCTGGCGAGCTTGTAGTAGGCCGCTGAGGGTTTCGTGCCGCGCCGGTAGGTCTGGGCACGGACTTCCTCGAATTTCGCGCCCGTCTTCGCATAACGCTCCACCGTCGCCAACGGCGCGTCCGGATAGCAGCGGACGGTCAGCTCGACCAATTCCTCCCAGCGAGCCGTCATCAGCCGTTGGCCCAGGACTCGGCATCAGCCAGAAAGCTCTCCAGCCCGTCGCCCGGCTCGGCTGCGGAGTCGTAGAGCGGGATCAGCCGGGCGTAGCGCCACATATCCGACCGCAGGCCGGTCAGGATGGTGATCGCCGGGTGCTTGGTCATGCCGCCGCGCTCACCGTCGCGGGTCATACCCTCCATGTGGACCAGGCGCATGGCCTCCTGGTACATCGCCAAACAATCGCAGTAGAGCGCCAATGCGTCCAGATTTACGATGGATGCCCGGCCCTCGCCGTGGATACGCTCGACGTGCCGAATCCAGTGCGGCTCAGCGCCTTCGGCGAGGGGGAACGGCGGCTCGATCATGACGACTCCTTCCCGGCCGCCGACCGGCACGAACTTCGGCCAAGATGCCTCTGACCGGGGCGAAAAAGGTTCTCGCCGAATCGGTTTTGTGAGGGACTGCTGGGGAGAACGGTCCGCCGGCCGCCGCGCCAGGGATACCGAAGGGGGGTACCCGGGATACCCTCCCGGGGTATGTGACAATCCGACCGGTGGGTTCCTATTCGTTTGCCGTATGAACCGGTGGACGCAATTACGGGATGGTCGACCGGGGCAGCCTTCTCCCCTAACGTCGTCACCACACCGCACCGGGCACACCGCAACGACGACCGGGAAGCGAACTCGAATGCACCACGCACCTAGCGAGGAAAGAGAACCCGAAATGCTCACCAACGAAGACGCCCGTCGCGCCGTCATCACGGCCATCGAGGCCAACGGCACCGACGTAGCGCATCGCGACGAGTTCGACATCGAGGCCATAGTCACCGAAATTCGCGACACCACCGGCGGCTACGACATCGAAGCCATGGACGCCGATGAGTTCTGGGCGGTTGTGGAGCGGCACGAGATCACCACTCCCAGCATCGAGACGGACCACACGCCGAAGTCCTAGCCGCTTGCGGGACGCTGCGCACGTCGCAGCGTCACCGCTGGCCGCTAGTGCAGCGGTACCCGATCGTGCCTAACCGTGCACGGTCGACTACGTCTCGGCCGGTCCTGCGACCGATGCTGAAGACAGCACATTACATCCTGACCATTGGCAGCTGAATAGATTCAGCCGAAAAGCAAATTCCGTTGCGGGCAGACCTATGCCCAAAATCACCAGAAAGAAGAGGATCTCACAATGAGTACCATCGAAATCGACCTGAAAGATTTGAGTACAAATCTTACCTTTATCAAGCGCGCTACCACGGTGGGGCGCCGATACAGTCACCCGAGTCTCACACTGTTGCGTATCGCCATAAGCGATGGCATTGCGGCCATTGCGTTTTACGACTATGAGACTGCGGTTACGGTGCGGATGGAGGCTACCGGGGATGACTGCACTTTCGCGGTACAGCTGGAAGAGTTGGTGAACGCTGTCAAGGCTGCTGGCTCGAAGGGCACGGCTGTTTTCTCTGTGCATGAGAAGTCGCTCAGGCTCGAGGTGGACGGTATTTCGATTGCCGCACCGCTCGGCGAGCCTGCCGCAGTGGAGGACGCGCCGAGTGTCCCGGCAATCGACGGGGAGCCCGCATTCATTGTCTCGGGTCCGGAATTCGCGGATGCTATCAACGCGCTCGAGGTGTCGCGTGGCAACGATGACACCTTGCCGATGCTCACTGGTGTCAGGCTGGAATCGGACGGGGCGCGCGTGGATGCTGTCACCACGGACCGATACAAGGTGACCAATGTGCGCATCCCCAGCGCTTCGCTACCCGGTGAATGTGAGGCCCTGCTTCCGGGTAAGCCGCTTGCCGCACTCGGTAAGCGTGCGGTGAAAGAGTCGTCGGTTTCCGTGACGCTCGGCGGGGGCGATACCGTCGCGATCGAATCGGACACGGTCACGTTGGTGTTGCGGAAGCTCGATTGCCAGTTTCCGAAATGGCGCCAACTTTTCACTATGGTCGACAATGCTAGTGCCTCGTTCGAGGTTGACGCACAATCGCTCGCGAAGCGGCTGAAGAGTCTGACAGCGAGCACGCTGTCGGTCCACCTCGGAATTACGGAGGAGAACGTTACTCTGACCGGGCACTCGCGCGACGGGGATACGGTGTGCACATTCGTTCTCGACTCCGGAAACCTCCGCGTCGAGAATTCGATGGTTATCGCATTCAATACGGGATATCTCGCACAGGTTCTTGCCAGCGTCCCGCGTGGCGCGAAGGTGCATTGCAGCTTCACCAAGCCTAATCGGCCGATGCTGCTGGAATGGAACCAAACGCGAACCATGCTTATGCCCGTTCGCCTCCCCGGGTGAAGTTTGTCCTAGCCGCTTGCCTTGTGCGCCGAAATGGTTCGGCGCGCTTGGCTGGCAGCTAGGCCAGCACGGAAAGGAACACGGGGATGCCCGGAAATCTTGACGCTCTGATGACGTTCGGCCACATCGTACGTTCCGACGGAAACGGCAACGCGACCGATGAACTTGAAACCACCGAATACGTACCCGATATCGTTTATGTCGAGCTCGACCCGGACGGGCAGATCTCCTATCCGCTGAATATCGATATGGTCGGATACGGGGATTGGTCGCTATTGCGTGGGTGGACGTCACAGGCACTCAGCCGTCCGGATGATCCGATCATGCATAACTCCGAATTTATCGGAGGGAAGCTCGAAATATTTATCCGCGAGACTTCCGGGCTGTACGTCGCCGTCATGGTTGACGCGTGGGCAGAAGATGAGGACGGCGAGAACATCCCTGTCGGTTGGGCAGTCGCATACAAGGAATCGAGCGGGCCCTAGTCGCTTGCCTTGCGCGTCGCCTTCGTCGGCGCACTTGGTTGGCAACTATGGCCAGAAGAAAACCCGAGTACAGAAAGTGGTAGACCTATGTCCAAAAAAGACGTTCAATCCGCTAACGATATTCTCATGGAGGTAAAGGGAATGTTTGACGCTGTCTTCGACCAAATGGAGTGGGCGGAAGATGAAATCGAGCGCGCCCAGCGTCGCTACCCGCACGCGAAAAACAAGCTGTATCACTCTTTCCTGCTGCTCAGGGCAACCCACGATTTGATGGGCACCGAAATCGTGTATCGCGCGCACTGCCGCGAAATTCTCGCCCGTGTTGTCAAAGGTGAGGACACCCGTCCGGGAACTGCGGCGGAGATTTGCACCATGATGAGCGAAATAAGCCTGCGCACGTCCTTGAACACGGCGGCATTCGGTTTGTATGCGCGTGCGTGGAAGCTGGCAGGCTTGCCGGGGGACCAGTTTGACAGCTTGCCCCATTATGAGGCAATCGCGGGATCGCGTATCGACGATTTCGAGGCAGAGTCTCGCGCGAAGCTGGCCGTTCCGGATCGGCGCTTCGGAGTAGACGAATGCGGTGGTATGCATCATGGTGACAAGGTTGATTGCGAATTCGCGGCCAAGTCCAAGGGCGAAGCGGCATGACCGAGCAATGCTGGGTTCGTACTACGGTTAACGTCGAGGCCAATCCGCCTCTGAATCCATACCCGCCGTTTATCACAGTGCGGGTTACGCGATGGGATGGCTATACGGCGGATTCGGCATTGAAGAACCGTATTGAGCGATTGCGTTGGACGCGCACAAATTTCGATCTCGACCGCGCCAACCGGCGAATTTCGCTCACCCGTCGGCGCGAGGGCATCGACCCGATTGCACGCAGTCGCCCGACAATCGAGCATGTCACTATCGAGTTTCTCGATACCGATCCGAGTCAGGACAATAAGGAGTAGATCACCCGGTGAATGTCATTCGCGAATATGCCAATGGCGCAAAGGTCTACGAAATCGACAGCGACACACAGTTCGGTGTTAGCCCGGATGGGCGTATCTACTGGGCAACCTCCGAAGGTTGGGTTTGGGTCATGAAGTCTGACCGTGTGATTCAGAATCATTACAAAATACTTGGCGATTCTACCGGTTGGCCTACCGTCGGCGGTACCGAGTACTACTACCTCGGTACTGAGTAATGGCTACGCTCGAAGGTCGCATTGTCTGGGCTTGCCGCGAATCGAGTACGGGACCCACACGGGGAGATCTGTCCTAGCCGCTTGCCTCGCGCGTCGGCAGCGTCGGCGCGCTTGGCTGGCGACTAGGCCACCTAGAAAGGGTACGAAGAAACATGATACCGATTCTGATAGAAGACATCGAATAACTGATACACCAACATTCACAGTGGCGTAGTTCTTCGGGCCTGTCGACTGATATAGCCGATTACGGCACGATCCAAGACTATATGGCTATCATTGCGAACTTTCTCGTGACGCAAGGTGTCGAACTCGGCTGGAAAGATGGATCGAAATACAGTAGGACCGGGCACGTACGGACGTATACGGGCCGCGAAACCGGGGCCAGATTCGCTCACTGCGAGAACTGCGGATGGAATCAGCACAGTAACGACCATGCACACATCGATTCTGCGGCGGCGCGGCATGACTGCCGAGAACGCAGCGGGATGAGCAGCGGTACTCGCGTGGAGAAGGTTGCGCGCGGAGATCTTGTCATGGTGGAACGAGTGGACACGATTTACCCGTTAGTTGCGTCACCGTACGAAGAGATCGTGGTGCTGATCGGTGTAGTTATGTCCGTCACGAACGGAGGGCAGGTCAAGACGTGGGGCGACTGTCACGGCGCTAGCCATAGTAGAGCCTATGACCCGCTCGGGACGCGGTACCACGTCGTAAGCAAGGCCAGCATCGATGTTGCCGCAGCAATGGAGTTCGCGGCGAGCATTCCCTGGCCCCCTTTCGGTTCTGTTGACGAAGCGCGCGAAGCGCTCGGCCCGTTTTATGTTCACCGTCCCTGACTGCCAGTCTGGATTTCAATTCTGAGAGGTACAGATGGAATACGGCTACTTCAATAACCCCGACAATCCCGTTTGCTCGGCCTGTGG
The DNA here is from genome assembly GCF_013186535.1 of Nocardia terpenica. Classification (NCBI taxonomy): domain Bacteria; kingdom Bacillati; phylum Actinomycetota; class Actinomycetes; order Mycobacteriales; family Nocardiaceae; genus Nocardia; species Nocardia terpenica. The sequence continues at coordinate 275,534 of NZ_JABMCZ010000003.1, read as the reverse complement.
AGACCCTAACGAGGGGCAATGCGCATATTCGGAATGCGCGTTTTGCGGACTGTATGTCTGCGAGGAATGCGATATCGATTACAAGACTGATGTAGGAGCCTTGTGCCCGCGCTGCGCAAAGCGCGGAAAGCATTTCTAGTCGCTTGCCCTGCGCGTCGGCATTGTCGGCGCGCTTGACTGGCAACTAGGCCAGCGCGAGAAGAGGATTAATCACAATGACGGCAGCTACAGCCCTGGCAGCGAACTCCGATGCACTCAGGGGTTATATGGGCAGCACCAAGAGAGAGCTTGCGGAAATTCTGGCACGTGCGGAGCATGCGACAGAATGCCTCGCGGACGGTAGTGCGTTCACGGCAATAGTGCTGGAAATATCCAACACGGGTAATTCGGCCGTGCGCGTAGTGCTGGAAATCGATGCGACGCCGGGCGAAATGCTCTGGGTACGTGAAGGGCATCGCGTGTCGTTTTCGACCAGCGCCGATTTGCCTTCCGATATCGATCTCGCCTACTACGAAACGCACTGAGACGGCAGAGCCCAGGCAACCGGAACCCCCGCCAGCATCACCCGCTGGCGGGGGTTCCGCGCGTATACGACCAAACCCAGCCGACTCGAAGGAATTATCACTGCGACGATAGGAGTACGGAGAAGGTAGAAAGCTAGGCGCCGACCGGCGCAGAGCGGCCCACAGAGCCGCTCGAAATCTACGCCCCGCGTGCAACGGCACAGCGGGGAATCCCGCTCACCGCCCACGAGGCGGTACCGGCCGAGATGACGCTGTCCGACGCGACCGCGGACGCGCGGCCCCTGGGGCGGTCGGCGGTGCGCGCGATGGCGTGCGCTACGGCCGTTCACCTGGGCGCGAAAGGCCCGCGCCGGAAGGGGATGCGACACGCCGAAGCGATGGCGACACGCGCCGTTATCGACCCGTGATAACCGAGGAGGTAATCAGTCATGGAGTGCATACCCCCAGGTCAGACATGAACAGGCCGAGCGGTCGGTCGTTGCGGGGGCTCACGTTCTGCTCGACGGTTCCTTCATCGGCCTGCGAAGGTGGGCCGCCAGAAATTTTTTTCCTACGCGCGCCACCGACGTTTCCGAACGCGACGCGTGGGCGCACGATCGGCAACGGGCCTGATGCGGGCGACGATGATCAGCGCGACTTTCTCCAGTTGTTGACGCCCTGTGTCCGGGCAGTGTGCCGGTTGTGGCAGTACTCGCACAGGGCACGCCCGTATTGCGGGTCGTCGGGGTCGAGTCCGGCAGCAACCAGTTCGCGCCGCGACTGCGGATGGTGGTCGGCGCGGTCTCCGTAGCCGCCGCAGATCTGGCAGGTGTAGTGGTCGCGGTGGAGCACCTCGGCGCGGAATCGCACGACATGCTCTGTGCCGTAACCACGCTCGGTACGGCTGCCGCGGAGCATGTCGTTGCGCTTGTAGTGCAGGGCCAGGTGCCGCGCGCACTTACCGCCTTTGACCGCGGCCTCACCGCAATAGGTGCATGGCCGCCGGTACGCCGTCGGCATCAGCACCACCGCAACGGATGCCGCACCCGACGACCGATCACGGTGAGGCCGCGGAGGGTCTGCTCCACCAGGATGACCGCGGTGTGCAGCTGCGCACGGTCGCGCAGCGCGCAGCGCGAGCCTGAGCAGGGCAACCAGCCCACGATCATGCCGTGACGGTGTACTCCGGCGCTGGCCGCCCATGACCATCCGTGGTGGGAGCGGCTGGCGTCGAATTGGATGCCGAGCAGCGCTGTGTCGGTCGTCGGCTGGTAGGTCATCGCGTACAGGCCGGGCCGGTGCGTGTGGATCTCCACGAGACAACTCCTCGCGAGAGTGCGGGGACGGGCGGCCGAGGACAGCGGGCCGCGGCGGCGGGGATCTCCCTGCGACCGGGACCTCCTCGGCACCCGGAATTCCTTGGCGCTCCGGGTCTTTGCGGAACTCCTCGTTTCCGGGAGTTCGTCGATTATCAGGAATTCCTGGCGGGTATGTGGATGAGGACGCTGCCGTCGTCGCCGTGGGAGATCGTGGCGCCGAGGTCGGCGCGTTCGAGCAGGCCAGTGACGATCATGATGATGCTGGCGCGTTGGCCGTCGGTGAGGGTGCCGAGGATCTTCGGGGCGTCGACCGCGGGCTTCTTTCTAGGCTTCTTCATTTGCGTCGCGGCTTCGAGGTCTTCGGGTGCGGCATGAAATGATTGCGGCGAAGGAAGTGGATAATGCCTTCTGCGACTTTCTGTTTCACCGCATCACTCGCGCCGTCGAAGAGCACCAGGCGCAAGTCCTGGCCGCCGGGGTGCGGGAGCGTCGACAAGGTGTTGGCCAAGGCGAGGACGGCGGGGTCGGTTTGTTCGTCGGTCACAAGATGTCCTTCCGACGTGACGTGAAGCCCCTCATGGTTGCGCTGGAGGGGCGGCAGCGGCGCACGCGGACCGGAGGCGAAAGGGCGATTCTCCGGTCGGGCGCTGGGACGCGGACCTCGGGGTGTCGGGGCGAGGCAGCGTCCCTGGACAAGAGAGCACCCCGGCAGACTGGGGGTACCGCCGGGGTGTCTGTGCAGTTGTGGAGCCGAGGGTTTTGGATTCATAGCCGACGCCCCAGGCGCTTCAGCCTAACCATATTCTGTTCGGGGTTTTCCATCCCCTGCTGGTCATTCGGCGTGTCAGATGCTGTGGGTCGTAGCCGGTTTCGCATTCTCACGCGGCCAGCACACGTGGCTTCGCGCCGCCGAGGGCGGCGAGGACATCGGCGGCCGAGTAGAGCTTGCGGCCGGTGGTGTCGGTGAGATGCCGGACCGGGTTGCGGCGCCGGTAGCCGAGGTCGTGAATCCTCTTTGTGGTGATGTCCTGGCCGAGGCGCGTTTTCACGATGATGACGATCTCGGCGGCCTCGAAGTAACGCCGGTAGATCTCGTCGTCCACATTCACGTCCACATCGGCGCGGGCGACACGGGCGCCGCAGCTGCGGCAGCGCAGCTGATCGGCCTCGCGCAGCCCGAACAGGCCACCCTCGCAGTGCGGGCACGGCCCGACGAACACCGGCAGCTCGCGGCGGTCGATGGTCGCGGCGGCCAGGGCGACGGCGGCGGCGATCTCGTCGGCGCATTGCGCGGCGGCGGGCAGCTTCGGGATGTGGGCGGTGTGGTGGGCGAGCCAGCCCGCGAAGTCGGCTGCGGTCGGCCGGTGGGTGCGGCGAATCCGCTTCTGCCCCTGTGCGGGAGCGAACGGTGTGCCGGTATGGGCGGCGAGTTCCTCGGCCCACGCGCGGAGGGTGTCGCGCAGGACGTAGGCGGCCTCGGAAGCCGCGGCGTTGTAGGCCAGGGGTGTCTCGGGGGTGTGGCTGCCGTCGCGGTACGGGCCGCCGAGCCGGTCGCGCCGGGTGAGGGTGACCTGGAGCTGCCGCGACAACCACCCGACCGCGCGCAGGTCACGGTACAGGCGCCGATTACACGGGTCGCAGATGACATTCGGGGTGGAACGGTGACAATTCTCCATCCCGCACTCACGATCTTCCATAAACGCAGTTTATACTGCGTAAAGTCGCGGTGGGACTCGATGTCTGGAGCCGGTCCGACCTGGACTCTATGATCCATGACGTGTCAGATGAAAAGCCGAGGCAATGCCAGAAGTGCCTCGAACGCCCTGCCGGGCCTGGCGGCGTACTGTGCCCTCAATGCCGCGAGGCGATCGAACAGTTCAACCGCACCCACTGGGGTGGCGAAGTCTAGGCCCGCCGGGTCGGGGCGGCCTGTGATGAGTCCGATGGGTCGGCTCGATCCGCTGCGTGGCGAGCCGGATGTGTCCGCGCCGATTACCGATCTATCGATCCCCGACCCCGCATCCCCGTCCGCCGGAAGACCTTGGCGGATCACAGGACACGTGTCGGTGCCCGCGTGTATCGTGGGCCACTGTCCGGCCGGAGAGTTCCCGCGTCAGCGGGGATGAACCCTTGCACGAGTCAATCGTGTCCTGCTCCCCGCACGCGCGGGGATGACCCTTGGTCCAGCAGTCACGGTGATGAACCGGAGACTTGCTCCCCGCGTCAGCGGGGATCGGGTTCATACTCCCCGGCCGGACGTGTCCCTACTCCTGCGGCAGTGTGGTCACTCCGGCACGTTCCTCCATGATGCCCTCATCAGCGGTCGTTCCTGCGTTCGTGCAGCGCCTCGGAGTAGTTGATGGTCACTGCGGTGAGCGCGGCAGCTGTTGCTGCCCAGCGCCATTCGCGGAACAAGGCCAGGGCGTGGCCGCCGAGTTCGGCGCCGGAGATTGTGCCGATGCCGACCTCGATGACGTAGATGACGAGCAGGACCACGAACGGGACCGTCGCGGCGAGAGTGCCGAGCCAGGCGGCGCGGAGCGTACTCATACGGCCGCCGTCATCCAGATCATCAGCGCGATCCATCCGGCGGTCGAGAGCACCAGCAGCAGGCACGCGGCGAGTGATCGGTAGAACCCGCGTGCGTCCGAACCCGGCGGGGAGCCATGCGGATTCATGCCATACCGTCCTGGGGCAGGTCGGACAGTAAGCGCTGCAAGCCTTTCGGCGTCACGCGCGGCTGCGGCGGATCAAGGACCAGTTCACCGGTTTTCGGGTGGTAATGGCTCTGTGGGAGCACCGACATGTAGCCGTGCTCGATCGCGTACTGCATCACCCGCCAGCGGCCGTCACCGGCTCGGAAGATCCAACCGCGCTCGGCGAGTTCGGCGAACAGACGTTGCTGACCGGTGGTGATCCCGGCGCGGGTGAGGGACTGCGCGGCGTCGCGGACGCTCAGGTCGCCCTCGGCGTCGAGCAGCTTGGCGGCCACCTCGGCCTGGGGTTCCAGTTCGGCGACCCGCTCGGTCAGCGCGGCCACCCGCCGCGCCGACACCTGAAGGGCACGGTCGATCAACTCGTCGTCCGACAGCGAGGACACCGGCGTGCGGGCGCCGCTCTCGGTGTCGAGCAGGTAGTCACGCACCCGCCGCGCCACCGGCGAGTCCCGCAACAGCATCCCCACCCGCAGCACCGCACGACGCGAGAACAGCGCGAAGGAACTCGCGGAGGACAGTGACAGCTTGTCACTCTCCTCGAACATGGCGCGAAACGCGGAGCGTGTGACAACGCGGTATCCGTCTGTGTCGAACTCGTCACGGTTACGGACGACCGTCTGTCGAATGACATCGATGCTCACCTCGTAGAACTCGGCGACCATCTCCGTGGTGACATGCAGGTCGCCGGGCAGGGTGCGCAATACACCGACCTTGTCCAGCACATCGGTGCGGGGTGCCAGTGCGTCACGCTCGGCGCGCGCACCGGCTACGGTCAAATCCGTGCTCATGTGGGGTCCTCGAAGTTCCAGCGGATACGGGTGAGTCGGGAGACCGGGATGGGGACGAGTTCGCCTGCGCCGGTGCGGCATTCCGCGTACGGGAACGGCCACGCCCGGACGGCGTGCACGACCACCAATTCGGTATAACCCGGCGCGGCTGCCAGTGCGCCCCTGGGGAATTCGCGTCTCACGCGATCTCCTGCCCAGCCACCTCGGCCACGTCGGTCACGCGGGCCAGCTCGATAGCGTGGGTGAAGACGTGTTCGACGTGGGCGAAGGTGGTGTCGAAGCCGTCGTTGAAGTCGGTGATCGTGCGCACCGGCGCCGGGACATCGTCGTCGGCCGTGCTCGGCGGGCGCTCGTAGCCGAGCGCGGTGACGGCCGCCGCCAGGCACCGGATCTCGGCGCGGTCGCCGTAGGCGCGAGTGAAGTCCGTGGGCTGCGGTGCCACGACCGCGTGCACGGCACCGACCGAGCAGTAGCCGAAGCAGTGCTCCCCCTTCGCCGACACCGTGTCGTCATCGTCGCCGACGTCGACGTCCTCACGGGCCCGGCGCAGGCTGCCCTTGATCCAGCCGCCGGTACGCAGCAACTCCAAGGCAGCGGCGAGATTATCTTCCGTGGTCATTTCTCGTGTCCTCGTTGATATTTCGCGGTGTAGTAGCTGCGGGTGCAGCCGTGACATAAGCCGTGCGCGCCGTAACGGACACCGCCGTCGGGGACCGGGGCGCCCTGGGCGACGGTGATCCGCCCGCACCGGCGGCACGGTGTCCCGGAGGTCTCCCGCTCCGATGTCGGCCGGGGGACGAAGGTGAGGCCGTGCCGGGCGGCGACACGGCGGCGGGCCTTCTCGCAACGTCGGGCGTTGGCGCTGAATCCGAAAACGACTCCGGCGCAGACGATTCCGTTGAGGTCTTCGCCGGTGTTCAGGACGTGGTCGTGTGCCCATTGGGCGCAGTGGCGGGCGACCGGGCAGCCGCGGCAGACCCGTTCGGCCAGCCGGGCGCGCGTGACATGGCCGTCGGGGTAGTTGTCCAGGTCCCACGCCGCCGGGTCGGCGTAGCGGCACAGCGCCGCGGCCATCCACGGTTGCGGCGGCGGGGACCAAGCGCGCGGCACTACTGCCGCCTGTCGTCCTCGCCTGCGTCCTCGGCGAATGCGATGGCGGTCTCGGCGACCTCGCGCCAGAACTCGATGTGGGTGAGGGCGACAGCGGCGCGAGTGGTCAGTGTCCGGCAGGCGTGCTCGGCGTACAAGGCGCGGGCCAACTCGTCACGGCGCGCGGCACGCGCGTGGTCGGCGCGGGCGCGCTCGGCGGCCTTCTCGGCCGCGATCTCCTCGGCGAACTTGATCTTGGCCATCTTGAGAAATTGGTATCGGTTGGTGGCCGAGCGCATCGCCCGGCGGGCTTCGGCGATGGCCGGTCCCAGCCGGACCTCCAGGTCGTATCGGCTGTCGGTTTCGCTTCCCAGGCGGGCGATCTGCTGGTAATCCTTGCCGCGCAAGTAATCTCCGCATCGCTCGATCGGCACGCTGCGCGCCTGCCCGTCCTCGTCGATGCTGGTGTAGTGGATCGTCATCGGTGGTCCTTGGTAGTGGTGAGCACGTGCCGGGCGACGACGAGCCAGGCGTTCTCGTGCAGTGGGGTGCGGGCGTAGAGCTGGCTCAGCTCGTCGGCGAGCTGCTGCTCGCGTTCGTCGTCGGCGCCGCGAATCTCGGTGTGCGCCTTGACCGTCGAGACCGTGAGCCGTTCGGTGTCCCAGTAGTGGAGGGCGGCGGCGAAGAAGCTCCGGCGGCCCTCGGCGACATCCACATCCCGCTGGGCATTGGCGCAGGCATTCACGAGATTGCGGCGGATGTCGGCTTGGGCGGTGACCAGGGCGCGCTGGTCCGACGGTGTATCCCCCTCCGGGCGCAGCGGTGCGTAGAAGCGCCTGTTCCCGTCGCCGAGCAGATAGTTGCCCTCGCGGGTGATGACACATTCCCCGGACCCGGCACTGTCGTCGGCGGCACGGTGTTTTCCTGACATTCGACTTCCTTCCGTGATTCCCCGGTGGACGACTCCCCTTGCGTCTCTTTCCGATTCGATCCTCACATCGAATTCGCGAAATCTTTCCGCTAGGACAACTCGACCGAAGCGGGGCGTGGCTAGCGTTGCGGCTATCGGGCAGCGATCTGTGTCTGTAGGACGGCGTCGAGCAGGATCGCTTGCGCGGCCAGCGCGGTCTCGGTGTCACGTTTCGGTGAGAAGGCGTCGACGATGACGTCCGGGTCGGCGACGACGAGGCTGGCCATGATCGTGTCGGCGCACAGCTCGAATTCGGTGGTGCCGAAGAAGACGGCGTGGGGGTCGAAATGATCGCGTATGACCCGAGCGAGCCGTGCGGCCGTGTGCTGCTGCGGATTGCGCGCAATGGGGTCGGTGCACATCGGCTTGCCGTGGTCGTCGTGGTGGGCGAGTGCGTCTGTGCGGGAATCGGACAGGTGAGCCCGCTCGGCCGACTGCGGTGGAGTGTCGCGGTCAGGCACGGGTGTGTTCCTCGGGGTTGTTGCGTTGGGCGAGTGCGGCTTTCACGGCTTCGGCGCCGCGATCGGTCATCAGACGGCCTTTCGATCAGCGAGAGCGCGCACGAGGGTCATCACCTCTGCGCGCCGCTCACCGGACGCCACCGCAGGAAGTACTGCGCGGTGCGCTTTTTCACGTTCGGCGCGGTCGCGGCGGATGTCGCGGGCATGGTGGATGAGGTGTTTGGGCATGGCACGGTCGGCCGATTCGCAGTAGTGGCGGGTGACGGCGTCAAGCAGATCGGGCAGCGGCAGGTCGTAGCGGGTGAACGCCTCGGCCCAGCCGTGCGCGATCACGGGATCCGGTTTGGGGAACGTCGGGTCGAATGCCGCGCATTTGGCGAGCACCTGGGCGGCTTCGGCGGGTGTGGTCATTGCTGAATCGCTTTCTGGTCGTGCGGTTTCCGGTCGATCAGGGGCGTGGACGGGTCGGGGGCGAGTTGAGCGCCGAGGGCGAGCCAGCCGCGGGCCTTCATGGTGGCCGCGCCCTCTCCGGGCCCTGTTGGTGCTGGCCGGGATCGGGTGCGGACGACTTCGGAGACCAGCGACGCCAGCGCACCGGGACCGAGATGCGGTTTGGCGAGCCACAGCGACAGTGCTTGTCGCACATCGCTTTCGGGTGTCCCGGACCGCAGCAGTGCCCCGGCGCGGAGGGCGAGGTCGGTGCGCACGGCGTGTGGATGGTCGTCGGGGATGGTGTCGCGGACGAGTTTCCAGCCGGTCGGGTCGACCGCTGGACCGAGCGGCGTTTCGTCGTTTCTCGCGCTACTTACGTAAGGGCCGCACGGGGGGTGACCCTCTATTTCTTTCTCTATCTCTATCTCTGGTTCGATTCCGTTCGTGTTTTGCTTCAGCGCCTGCTCTAGCAATGCCGAAGCATTTGCTTCGCCGCCCCGGCTCGTTTCCGCTGGTAGCCGAGTTTTGACCGTGTCAACGCCGGTCGGTTCCGCGGCCGTGGCGCGTGACGGGTTTCGCGGCCCGGAATCGGCCGAATTTCCGTGCTCCGTTACCGTTTCGTGACTGTGCGGGGGTGAAGCATCTGCTTCGCTGGTGCTTCGCGTTTTGCTTCGCCGTGTCTGTCCGGATCGCTGGCCGCCCTTGCGGCCCGCCTCGGCCCGGACGGCGCGCCGGGCATCGAGTTCTCCGGCGCTGGGCTGATGCTCCAGCCAGTCGTGCATGACCGCGGCACCGTCTCGCAACCCGACGAGCCCGGCACCGACAAGTTCGTTGCGCGCCTTGGCCGCCCAGCGTTTCGTCCAGACCGTCAACGGGATACGGCCATCGTTGCCGGTGCGACGACACAGACACCATGCCTCCACGAGCGTCCGGAACGCCTTATCGGACAACGGTTCCACCTTCGGGTGCTCGGGCATACCACTGTGGACACGCACGAACTCCCGCGGGTCCAGAGCCCGCGTCATAAGCCAGCTCCTCGTTCGCTTCCGCGCCGCCGCCCAGGCATCACGCGACCTCGATTCCCGAACGGCATCCATACGGTGAGCAGCCGTCCGGGTCGCCGTACTCGGCGAGCTCGTCGAAAATGTCGATCTGCCGGTCGGCCCATTCGCGACTGCTCACCCGGTCGATCGGGGCGAGTTCCAGGGGTAGCCGAGAGCGGTGCAGGAACGCCTCGCCGTTGAGCCGACCGACGCCGATACGGGTGCCTCCCTGACGGATTCGGCGATCGAAATCGACGGCATCGGCCCATTCCCGCGGCCGGTGATCGCGCATCTCCCGCCACTGCCGGTTCCCGTGGTACGGGCACCCGATACACGCTGATCTCGCCACATCCGGCCACCCGGCCGCGCGCAGCCAGCGCTGACAATCCTTGCGGGACATGCCCAGTTCGAGCAGCGGGTACCGCTTGCGGGTGTACCGGTTCTCGGGCCGGTCGTTGACGCGGTGCACCTCGTCGGTACTGAATCCGATCCACTGCTCGGCGACCCGACCGCGCGGCACCCGGCGGTAATCCGGCGGGGCCGCGCCGAGCAGTTCACGAACCTTCCGGTTGATCGGACCCAGTTTGTACTCGGCAGTGCACTGACGGCGCCCGATCCCTTCCAACTCCCGACGCGTCGCCGGTCGCTCGACCGTGCCCGTAACCACATATCCGGCGTTTCCACAGTCCGCACAGTCGGCGGGTCTGCCCTCGCCGAGGGGATCGGATTCCGCGTCGTAGTCACACCACCCGCACCCCCGGTTCGGGCACGGCGCGGTGACCGGTTGCCGGATAGTGTGGTTCGGTGCCAGCGTGTAGTACGGCACCGAGACGAACCGCTTGCGCGGATCGAGGGTATCGGCGCGCAGGTCACCTTTCGATACCCGATACAGCGGTATTCCAGCACGATCAAGCTCGGCGGTGAGCCGATCAAGATGCTGGTAGACGTGGACGGGCTCCCACCGGGTATCGGCGAAGATCGCGGCGTCCACACGCATCGAATCACCGTTCGGCAATACCTCACCGCGACATGCCATCAGCGCCAGCGTCGTCGACTGGACACCGGCACCCAGACTCAGAATGTGCAGCCGCGCACCGTGATTCGTCGAGACTAGCTCGCTTGTTCCGGGCATCAATCACCCTCCGAACCGTTCAGATCCAACATCGGTGCCGCGACGGCGCAATCGGAGCGGCAGTCGGCACACAGCCGATCCCGCGGCACCTCGACGTCAGGGCGAAAAGGCCGACGACAATCGCGGCAATCCATCAACACGACAGGGCCGTGCTTGCCGACCTTGTAGCGGTGCGGGACCGGCCGCCGCAGCGGTTGCCCCGGCGTGAGCCCATGCCGATCGCTGCCCGGCCAGGGACCGATCACGACCGAGTTCACGGTGCGTCCTCGAGGTCGAGACCGGGCTGTCGGAGCCGGGTCCGCAACGACAACTCAAGGTAGTCGCGGTTCAGGTCGACTCCCACGTATCTGCGGCCGTGACGCGCAGCGGCGAGACCGGTGGTGCCCGAGCCGGAGAACGGGTCGAGCACGGTGCCGCCGGGCCTGCATCCGGCCCGCACGCACCGCTCGGCCACCGCGAGCGCCATCACCGCGAAATGCGCGTCGGGGAACGGATGCGTGCCGATCGACCACACATCACCCGGATTCCGGCCACCCGGATGCACAGCCTGTGCCGGATCGAATGTGTTCGGGTAACCGATCCCCTGCTGCGAGCGGTCCGGCGCGGTGCGACCGCGTGCCGCACGCGCAATGCTCGCTTCCGCGTGGTTCTCGCGGACGGAGTCCAGATCGAACCAGTACCGTTGCACCTGGGAGAACAAGAAAACCGTCTCGTAGCGGCTGCTCAGTCGATCGGTCACACTCTCGGGCATCGCGTTCGGCTTGTGCCAGGTGATCGCGTTCCGCAGAATCCAGCCGTCGGCCTGCAAGGCGAATGCGCCGCGCCACGGGATACCGAAGAGGTTCTTGCCAGGGATGCCGGTCACGGCACGTTGAGCGCAATGACCGCGAGCGCGTGTCGTGCCGCTTCGGACGTCACAGGTCGACCGGTTGCCCCCGCTGTAACTGTCGCCCAGGTTCAGCCATAATGTGCCATCGTTGGCGAGCACCCGGCGCAGCTCTGCGAACAGCACCCGCAGCCTCTCGACATACGCCTCCGGTGACGCCTCGAGCCCATACTGACCGGGCACGCCGTAATCGCGGAGCCCGTAGTACGGCGGCGAGGTCACGATGCAATCGACCGAATCCGTCGCCAGCTCCCGCGCCACCATCAGCGCGTCACCGTGGTACAGGGTCACCGAGTCGTCAGCGAAATATGGTGCGATCATCGCCGTCTCCGGTGCCGAACAGGGTCGTGATGAACGCGCGGACGCGAGCGAGGTCGGCTGGCGAATCCAACGCGCCGGACCCGACCGCGGCGATGATGTTCGCGAGACGCTGCTCGTCGATCAGCTCACCGATCTTGCCGACGAGCGCGAGCAGCGCGTGCGCCGTTGCGGCGCTAGTGATCTCGATCTCGGCCAGGATGCCGATCTCGCGGGGCAGCGTGGACAACGCTTCGAACGCCTTGGCCTCGTGGTAACTGCTCACCGGTCACCACCTTCGACCGGCTCGCCGTCGACAGGCAGTTGCCCGGCCGCGGGCGCAGTCATCAGGAACTGCGTCAACGTCGCACATTCGGAGGCGGTGAGGTCGGCCGGGTCGCCGATCTCGCGCCGGAATTGGGTGTCGAGGTAGGCGAGTTGCGCTTTCCGGCTGCGCAGTCCCTCGGCGCGCAACGCGGCCCCGAGTTGGGTGATCTGATCCTGGGTCGGCGCATCCTCGCGCGGCGCGGTATCGGCGGCGGCCTGTTCGAGCTCGGCCGGGTCGGTGGCCCGCGGTGGTTCCGGTTCCGCGGCGGCAGGCGCGGCAGGTTCGTCGCTGGGTGCCTCGGGCATGTCCGGTTTTTCGACCGGGTCCGAGGTGGGCTCGGCGAGCAGTGCGGCGGCGCTGACTCGTTCGGATCGCACTCGCACCGGTGCCGGGTTGTCGGGTTCGGGTTCGGATTCGAGGTCTTCGCGGGTGTGGGCGATGCCGAGCAGGACATCGGGGGCGAGCTTGCGGCATACCTCGGCCGCGGCCTTGGCGTACAGCATCGCCTGCGGGTCGCTGAGGTACTTCTCGTTGCCGATCAGCTTGCCACTGCTGTTGGTCTTGTACTTGCCGGTCTTCTCGTCGACGGTGGGCACGTATCCGGCCTTGCTGGCGCGGTCCACTGTCCATGTGCTGGTTTCGGTTTCGCCGTCCGGCGTGGTGCCGGAGACGGTCACCGATTCGTCGCTCGAGGACACGGTGCGGATGCGGTAGCCCTTGGCCTTCAGCAACGCGACCATCGTGCGGGCGTAGATCGCGGGGGCGCCGTGCACCGTGAAAATCTGTTGCAGGCTCTGGATCGGGTTCAGGCCCAGCTCGGCGCCGTACAGGATCGCGACCGCCCCGTCGGCGGGTTTGCTGCGGTAGATCGCGGGTACGAGCGCGGTCCGGCACAGCTTGTCGGCGAGCTCGTAGGCGATATCGATCGCCTGCGCGTACCGCGCAAGACTGTCGATCGGATCGGAGATCGATACATCATGGGCCACAACAGATTTCGATCCAGAAGGGATGTGGTCGAGTTCAGTGGTCACGGTCTAGTCCTGTCTGTATGCCCATGCGGGCTGGTCGATTTCGTGGACGGTGTCGCCGTAGCCGGGCCAGTGGCCGCAGGCACGGCATCGGGTGTAGAGGTCGATCGCGGCTCGGTTGCGTTCATGCCCGTGCGCGGCGAAGGCGGCCGGTACCTGGTTGAGGGATACGAGATGCGGCGGCCGTCGGCCGACCGTGATGAACAGGAATCCGGCATCCACGCCGAGCTCGGCGAGCCCCTCGGTGTACCAGGCGTCTTGCTGGTGGTAGCCGAATTTCCGGATGGTCCTGGCGAATTCGCGTGGGCAGGCGGTCTCGGCGGTCTTGAGGTCCATCGCGAGCGCGGGCCCGGACGCGGCGGTGTACAGGGCGTCGATCCGCATCCGCCGCGTGACGCCGGTCTCCGGGTCACGAAACCACCCGGAGATCTCGCGCTGCGCCGCGTCCAGGCGTGGACCGATCACCGGGTGCAGCCGCACCGCGTCGGCCATCGCGACCGCGCGCCGGTATTTCGCGGTGAGCAACGCAATCTCGCCCGCGGCGCGGTGTTCGCGCCGCGCCTGCTGCGCGGCCTTGTACGCCCAGCTGTCGGCACGGACCTCCACGACGCGTGCGCCGACGCCGAGGGTCAGCGAATGCACCGCCGAGCCGAACTCCATGATCTCGTTCACCTCGGGCACGACCGGATGGGTCCAGTCGTAGATCCATTGCGCCGGAACAGTTGTGCCGAGCGCTTTCGCACCCGAGCACGACAGGGCATCGAGATCACCGTGATACTCGCCCTCGGGCACACCCATATACAGGCCAGGCTCGAACAGCGGTGCGCCCTGGATGATTTCGCCGCTCACACTACTCATCGCCCACCCCCTTGCAAGGGTGTCTGACACCCTGCTACATTGGGTGTCAGACACCCCAAGAGAATGGAGCAAATCCCATGAGCAACACCGGCTCTCGAAGCGGAAGCCGCCTCGACGTGCTCGCCGAACGCTACGCCGCCGAAATCGCCTACCTGCGCACCAATTACGCCGCCGAGCCGACGGTCACGACCACGGGCGGGGGCTGCACGGCGTTGCAGGCGCGGTTGGGCAGGCTGCGGATGCTCGCCACCAACGGCGACCATTGCCTGATCGGCCCCGACCAGGACGAGGAGTACGAGGGCGTGCCCGTCGAGTGGCTGGTCGCCCTCTACGGCCGCGACGACGCCACCGGTGACGATCGGGTCGCCCAAGGCGAGGCGGCTGATTTCGAGGCGGCCGTCGCCGCCGCCGTGGCCTCCTACGAGTGTGGCGACTTCGTTCCCGAATGACGGTCCCCAGACATCGATCCGCAGCACCATGGGGAGATGACCACGATGCCCCTCGTATCCGGCCCGGTGGCGAATCGAGTCGCCGGTGACTAGCAAGGGCACACCACGGCGGACCCTCCGTATCGCCGACGAGATCTGGGACCCGGCCGAGGCCCGCGCCGAACGCGAAGGACGCAAGGTCGTCGACGCGATCCGCGAGTTCCTCATCACGTTTGGGGAATCCGAAGGAACCGAAGAGAAATGAGTGCTGTCGACCACGGTCTGCGGCGCGCCCGAGCTCATCTCGCCACCTGGCATACCGTGTGCAGGTGACGAAACCCTGCCACCGCTTGGGGTGGCACCACACCGTTCCCGATGACGCGCAGTTGCTCGATCCGCGACAGGCCGAGCGCGGGATCGGTGACCCACCCATCGGGCCAGAACATCATCCATTCGGCGAATCGGGCCGACAAGCGCATGCGCCCATGGCGCGTGGGTTCCGTGGGCGGGGGCGCGGGCCGGGAAAGGCGTTGCTGCCGGACGATCCCCGCCTCGTAATCGCCCCACCGTGACGAGCCGTGATACAGCACGTAGTCGATCAACTGTGTCGCATGCCCCGCCCGGGTCTGCGGGTGCGCACTGCCACCCGTGCCATCGGACGCGTTCGGCGTCGGCGGCAACCGCTGTACGGCAGACGGCAACATCAAATCACCAGAACTGCCACGTTGGTTGGGACCGCCTTTCGCTCCGTCGCTGGCACGCGGTGTCGGCAGCAACGCGCCCTCGCCGTAGGCGCGGGCGAGGCCACCGAGCAGCAGCTCGTCTCGACGATCGCCCGACCGCGTGACATGGCCCCCCGTCCCGTCCGCGACCGACGACGTCGGCAACAACACCGTCACCGTTCCCGGCACGCCCCTGGCGATATCCGGCTCACCGTGTCCGGCAACGTGTCGTCTCCGGCCGTGCGCGCTCGCCCCGCTCTGGTCCGGCCCGGCCGGTTCGCCGCGCCCTTGTGATCGCGCGCGGTCGGCGTCGGCAGGGTGGGCCAGCACCAGGACCCGCGTGCGCTGATGGCAGGCACCCACGTCGCACGCTCGAACGCACGTCCATTCCGCGTCATACCCGATGTCGGCCAGGTCGCCGAGAACGGCTCCGATCGCCCGGAGAACAGGTCGACTTGGCCCGTCTGCCACAGCATCCGGGTCGGACTCCACTCGGCGAACGGCTGGCGCATTGAGCAGCCCTCTCACATTCTCGATCAGCACCCAGCGCGGGCGAATCACCTCGATCGCGTCGCGCATCCGCGACCACAACCCCGACCGCGTGCCATCGGACAGCCCGGCGCGGAGCCCGGCGGCCGAAACGTCCTGGCACGGAAAACCTCCCGTGATCACGTCCACGGGCTCCACTGCGGTCCAGTCGATTTCGGCGACATCGCCGAAATTGAGAACATCTGGCCAGTGATGGGCGAGTATCTTCGATGCGGCCGGGTCGTTTTCGCAGTGCCACGCCACCGACGCGCCCGGAAACACGTGCAGCGCGGCCACATCGAGCATCCCGGCACCGGAGAACAACGAACCGATCCTCATGCCGTCACCACCCGGCCTGCGGCCCGCACACGATCCTCGACGATCGCGTCCACACGCGCACGCAGGACGCTCAGTGGTGCCTCGATGTCGACGAAAGCGGCCAGCGCCATGAGGATCTGCGCCATCCGCTCCGGGTCGCGCGCACACTGCGCGGCCAGGTGCCGATAGGTTTCCAGCGGTCCCATCTCCCGCACCCGCTCACATACCGTGAGCGCGGCGGCGGCGCAGTCGTCCAGATCGGTGTAGCGGGTCACGACGCGCCCCCGCCGACCGCGCCGAGGTTCCACCACGGGTCGATACGTTTGCCGGTGCCCCGGTTGTAGAAGGCCACCATCGTGTGCGCGTAGCACTGATCGGCCGGATTGCCGGTCGCCTCCCGCATCGACTTCGCCGCCCGCCGCAACTCGACCAGGCCCTTGCGGGCCAGCCGCGAGGCCAGCCGGGCCTCGTCGATACCGTCGCCGTACCGGTCTTTGATCAACGCCAGCGCCGCGATCGGTTCCCGCTTGAACCCGTCGTAGCCGTAGGTGTCGCGGATGACGCGCAGCGCGAACCCCAGCGAACCCGGACCATGTTTGCGGTAGACACCGACGAGCGTGGTGACACACCCGATCTCCTCCAGAGCGGGATTGGCACCGATCTGCAACCCCAGTGCCCGCACGATCCGGTCGATATCGGTCTCGACCGGCTTGCCCGCGGTCAACGCCACCTTGTACCGGCCCATCGGGCCTTGACGTTTGGTGCGGTTCAACTCCAGGAACAATTCCGCTTCCTGGGCACAGGTCAGGCCCTCGTACACATGGCACTGCACCTGCTGATCCGAACCGAGGAACGTCATCGCCGCGTCGCGGCGGTGCTGGCCGTCAACGATGTAATACCAGCCATCCCGCAGGGACACGTGGATGAACCCCATCAGATCCGGATCGAAATCACGGGCCAGCTCATCGGCCCACGCCCGATCCAGCACCCGCTGCGCCTGCGGATTGACCTTCATCTGATCCAGGCGCACCCACCGCAACCGACTGGTGACCTCGATACGCGCCGGTGCCCTACCCATTGGCGATCTCCTTGACATGCTTGCGAATCATGGCCAGCGACCGGGAGATGCCATCAGTCAACGGTTTCCGCTCACCATCGCGAATATCTTGGGGCCGAATGAATTCCAGTGTTGCGACGATCCCGCGCAACATCCCGTCGATGTTGCCGAGCATCTCGTTCGGATCACCCTTCGGACCACCGCTCCCGCGGGCGCCAAGCGCGGGAATAGGCTGCGGATGCTCCGGTTCACGTTCGGGCACAGGCGGTTTCGCTCGGTCTGTACATTTGCGGGCGACATTGGCGCGGGACAGGTTGCCCTCGGCCTTCGCCTCGGCGATGACGTCGTCGAACTGCTCGTCGGAGATCCCGTCGGTGAGGTGGTAGATCCCGCCCTGGGTGTTGGACAGCTCGTGAACGCCAGCGAAGTCGGTCGGCTTCGGCTTGACGTTGTCGTAAGCTACGACACCATCCCGGATCGCCGCACCACGAGCCGACGCCTCCGACTTCGTCTCCACCGTCCCGTGCGCTTGCCCCTCCCGGATGGCGACACCGAGACCGCGCTCAGCGCGGCGGCAGAACTCGGCCGCATCCAACTGCATCTCCTTGCCGAGCCGCAGCTGCTTGGCGATCTCCTGAATCGCCGCGGCCTTCGCCTTGAACTCGACGATCCGCGGCAGATCCTGCGCGGCGACCGCCGCCAGCAGCCCGGTCCGGGCCTGCGACAACAACACCGTCACCGCCCGCGCCTGCTGCTGCGGATCATCCAGACATCGCAGCGCAGCCACCCGCGAATCCACGTCCGCAGCAACAACTTCAACACCCGCACCTGCCGCGGCCGGTGGATCGGCGAACCACGGCTCGCGGTCGGGGTGACGGTTTATCGCATTGCCTGCCTCTATCACGCTCATGCGATCCTCCTGCGGCGCGTCGGGGCGTCCGGTTTCGTGAGGTGGTATCGCCGACGTTGGTAGCAGCGCGAACACAAGCCCAGCGCCCCGTACACGCGAAACTGGGTGGGGTGCCCTGCTTTTCGGTGGTCGTCGCTGGTGAGCATGGGCTGGCGGCAGTCGGGCGCGGCGCAGTGCCGCAGCTGATGCGCGAGGATCGGTGGTGGTTGGGTGCCGTAGGCGATGCGCGCCAGGCGGGCCCGGTCACCGGCCGAGGTGAGGTGGCCGCCGTCGGTGCCCACGGCGATGCCCGCGACGACGACGCCGACGGTCCTCGGCTGTCGGCAATGCCACGCCGCGCACTCACGCAGGACCGGGCAGCCCCGGCACCGGGCGGCAGCCACCCGATCGCGGTCACGACCCACCGGCAGCGACTCGGTCGCCCAGTACGCCGGGTTGCGGTCCTTGCACAGAGCCCGGTCCTGCCAACCCGCCGCGACCGGCACCCCCACTCGAAAAGGATTGTTGTTCATGGGCTCTCCACCGTTTTCACCGCGGTCTCGCGGCGACGAGTTCGGCTTGCAGCGCATGCTGTTCGGCGTCGCTGAGTCCCGCGATCTCCGGGCAGAACAGATCGGCGGACTTCACCGCCAACCCCCACCCGAGCCCGTTGTCCTGCTCGTACTGCGCGCGGTCGAGCCAGGCCGCTTCACTGCGCGTGTGGCAGATGCCGAGCGTGACCATCAGGGTCACCGCATCGTCGCCGTTGTGGCGGTCGAAGATGGCTTGCGGGTCGATGCCCAGTGCGACAACGGCTTTGCCGATCAGGCACGACCCTGCGAGGGTGCCGGTGCTGTCGCGTTCGACGTTGACGCACTCACTGTGCTTGTACACGAAAGCCGGTGCTGCGGCGGCGGTCTCGCGGACCTTAGTGATCAGGTCGTCACCGGTGACGGTGAGCGTCATGCGGTCACCGCCTCGGCTGCCATGAGTGGGTCGGCGGCACCCGGATAGATGGTGTGGGCGACGGTGCCGGTGCTGAGGTGGGGGTATGTGGACATGGGTGTCCCGTCTGTCGAATTCGAGAAGGGTTCGGCGAATGCCGCAATGACGTGAAATACGCTGTGATGCACAGGATTACGGATACTGCGGCTTATCAGAGAGACAGTGCGCCTATGGTGGCTTTACGGTCGGCGTACTCGATGGCCGTGCCCCACGGCACGTCGCAGTCCTGATGCGCCTGCACGCAGTGCAGCCATCGGGCTTGTGTCCCGTTGTCCCAGCCCAGCAGTGCCAGCCATTCCGGGACATCGATGAACCGAGTGTTGAACAGTTTGCCGGATACTGTCCGCTGCTCGAAGACAGCAAGTGGAACGCCCAGAGCGACAAGAGCTTTCCCGATCAGGCAGGAACCCTCGCCGCCGAGCACGTACGCGCACACCGGGGTGCCGTCCTCGGTCGTCGCGGCATAGATGTTGTCCGGTGCTCCGGCAGCGATCTCACGGACCTTGACGATCACACTGTCGGCAGTGGGTGGGGTGAACGTTAATTCGCTGGGAGACATAGTGTTTCGCCCTTTCGAGTGCGGGATATGGCGGTGGCGTGCAAGGCGTAGAGCCATCGGCGAAGACTCAGCTCGCTACCGCCGAGACAGGCCCGCCACTGCGCCTGCTCGGCCATCTCCTCGAGCTGGCCGGTGGTGTAATCGGCGAAGCGCTGCCACGGGGGGAACGAGCCGGGCAGCCCTCGCGGCAAGCTATCGGCCGTCATCGGCTCTTGTCCTGGCATGTGGTGCAGCGTGGCTGCTGGACGATGTCGCGCGGGTCGGCGCCCAATGCGCTGGCCCAGGCGCGCATCAGCTCGTCCGACGCCCCGCGGTATCCGAGTTCGATGTTGCGGATGGTGTCCTCGTGCACTCCGGGGCCGCCGTGCTCGACGATGCGGCGGATCAACTCCCGCACGGTCATGCCCTGGGCTTGGCGCAGATTGCGGATTCGCACTAACGGACCGACAGCTCTAACGGTCATGCGTTAGAGGCTAACCATAGGGGGCGACAGGTACAAGGCCGAAACCACCAGGAAATCGGGCAGATAGGCAGGTCGAGACAGGATCTTGAGCTAACGTCATACAGTTAGATCTGCGGAAACATTGCTGCGTTCAGCGCTAGACCTGTCCGTCCTGGCGGTGCATGATGGTGGCCATGAGTGACGACCGGCGGGAAAGCGATGCCCGATGGGCGGAGCTGGGCCCGATCGCGCAGCGGCGACGAGAGGAACTCAGGCTGACACGGAAGGCTGTTATGGCCGAACCCGGCGCACCGTCGGATGCTGCGCTACGCGCGTTCGAAACAGGGAAGATGCCGCACCCGACCATCGGCAAGCTGGGGCCGGACAAGCGGCGGGCACTGGAACGCCTCTACGGCTGGAAGCCCGAGTCGATCGACAAATACGTACGGGGCGGTGAGATCGAGGTCGAGTGGGAACTGGTGCGAGTGCCGACCACGCGGCTCGTGCAGACCGACGAGGGGCCCGCTCTTGCGATGGTGCGGAGTGCCCCCGTCGATTACGGGGTTCAAACAGCGCAGATCGCGTTGCTGGCCGGTGCGCGGGACGCGATGCGGGCGTTCGAAGAGGGACATGGCTCGATTGATACTGCGCGCGAAAAGTTCTGGCGGCTCTACAACACCCTGATCACGGAGTACGCCAGGGCGCGAGGGGAGAGCCCGGAAGCAGTGCTCGAGATGGGTCGAGCACTGCTGGACACGATCGATCAGACGACCGGCGTGGTAGGTATCGACCGCAGGTAGGCGGCCAGCCACGCGATGGAGATGATCACCTCCTTCGGGCCGACTGAAGCGGTGGTGCCCGGTTCGACGTCTCCGCCGGGTGGCTCCGTCAAAGGTTCGTCGACCGCTTCGATGACCGGTAGCGGTGGCTCGCTGGGCCGTCTCCGGTTTGTGTTGTTCACTCTCTGCCCTCGCTGGTCTCGTCAACCTCTGCCCATGCGGCCTGCCCCGACGCGGGTGAGCACCCAAGCCGCCCTCGCGATGCTTCGGAACCAAGCCCTCCCGTCGAAGCATCGAAACCGACAGTAATACCCATTTTTGGGTACTGCAACACACAATATTCCCAGCTAGTCTCAACTAATCTCCAGCAAATCTTATGAGCCCCACTCGCCTGGTGTGTCAGGGCGTGCGCCGTTACCCTGATGCCATGGCGACCATCAATCCAGTGGATGTCACCGAGGGCGACCGGCTCAACGCCGCCGTGGCCGAAGTGGTGCGGGATCGTCGTGAGCAGAAGGGACTGACCAGGGACGATGTTTGCTCCGCCACCGGTATCCCGCTGAACACCTACATTCGGTACGAGACCGGTGTCACGGCACCGAATACCGGACGCCTACACGACATCGCCAAGGCGCTGGGCACGACGGTCGTCGGGATCATCAACGCGGCCAGGCGGTCCTCCGGCATCCGCGAGCCTCTGCCACGCGGTGGGGCCGAGCATGACGAAGCAGCTGTCGAGTACGAGTTCGTCCCGCTCACGGCCGATCAGATGGCCGATCTCGAAGCGCGCGAGTCGCCGAGCGCGAGGCAGGACAAGTAGGGCACCCGCACGCCCGTCACCCATCTACCACCGGACAAGCACCTACCCCGGCTGTCGTCTATGTGTCCGATCCGGATGAGATCCGCGGCGCGGCGCAGCATCCGATGCTCGATATCGGTCAGCCCGATCCGGGGCACCACCTCGAGCGCACCGTCGCTCGAGCGAATCACCGCCCCGATCTCGATCATGCCGCCGCCGACAACGATCCGCCCGGATGGCGGGCCGATCGTAATACCGTGCGCTGCACCCGATTTCCTGTCCATCGTGCCCGCCCCCGAGCCTCGGCGATCCAACCTGGTACGGACCCCTACCATCAGCGCTCGCGCCGTTCGGGCAGCAGACGGCATCCGCCGATACGCTCTATGGTGATCAATGTCAGTGCAACGCATCAGCATCGGCGGCTCGATTCCAGGTAGCAGTCACTGTCATTCCGCACGGTCGTAAGGTGCGGGGTCGCTGCCAGTCCGAGACCCATGTAGAACCGGTCTCGCCGGGTCGCCCGACCGTCAAAGCCAGCGGGCGTGCGTACCTCGCATGATAATCCGTTCACCCCGAGTTAATCCATGATTCGTCATGGAAGGGCGTCCGGTTCCGGACAGCGACGGCGAAAACCCGCGCGTCGCCGCGAGAATCAGCTCTCGATCGTGAACCGCACCAGGGCAGCCGTCACGTTGCGGTCGACGGGCACCAGATCCGCTCGTGCGCTGATGCGCACCCACTCCCCATCCACCCCGCGCACCCGCAGGGAGCCCGTCGTCGACGATTTCGACAGTCCGTTGGCCATCGCGAGCATCACCGGCCGATCATCCGGATGGACCGCGGGCTCGGGCTCGGTCGCGATCCGACGCCACGCGATCCTGTCCGGCGGCGTCGTACCGTGCCTCCAGCGCACCAGAGTCAAACTATCCAGATCGACGATCGCCTGATACTCACCCGGAGTGCTCGACGCCTCGATCAACCTGTGCTCGAGCAGCACAAACGGTTCCGGCTCGCTATCGGGCTGCGTCTGCACCCGCTGACTGAGACCCAGACCCACCAGATGCGTCTCGCCGCCGATGGACTCCTCGACCGTCCGATGCGACCAATGCGACTGCCACTCCGTACCGTCCCGCCGCTTGATCGTCCAAAAACCCTGATTCGTCTCCCCCGCCTGCGGAGCGACGATCCTCTTGAGCGCCACCGACTCCCGGTGGTCGGTCGTCACCTGCGCGAAAACCGTTGCCAGCGACGCGGCTTGGCCCCGCTCCTCGGGCGGCAGATCAGCCATCTCCGCCCACTCCGGCGAGCCCAATGCGGTTTTCGTCGTGAAATCGACCCGCCACGCAGCCACCAGCGGCCTCTCCGGCACAGCATCACCATCATGGCCCGACCAGTACTGAATACCGTGCAACCGGCCACCGACGACATGCGGGACGGCCTCCACCCGGTAGCCTTGATTACTCTCCGAGTACGGCTCGCGAGTCTCGGCGACCGTCGTGATAGCCCGGTCGATTCGTGCGATGGACGACCCCTTGAGCGCCGTCTTCACCGGCAGGAACGCCCGGGGCCTACCACCCCAATTCACAATGGACACACCATCTTCCGGCCACGTGAATGTCTCGATCAGCAGCCACTGGCCGCCCTTACCTGCCCTGTCTTCTCCCGAAGGAGCATCTTGTCTATCGGTCATCCGACCATCATGACAACCGAGCGGCACAGGCGACACGTAATACGCGATCATCCGATGGACGATGGCCTGGGCACGGAGCGCGAGGCGTCGCCCCAAGCGTGTCCGGCGCCGGACGCTGATCACCCGTGATCGCCGACTGCGGTCACGGGTGATCAGCGGTCTTATCGTGCCGCCGCAGCCTCCTCAGTGCTGCCGAGGGTGTTCGAGTTCAGGTACTCGGCGATGGCGCTCTCAGGGTAGAGAACCTTGGTGCCGCGCTTGACGAAGCGGGGCCCGGTACCACTGCTGCGCTCGTTCGCCAGCACCTTCGTGGTGGTGTGGAAGTAGTCAGCCAACTCATCCGGCGTCCACAGCTTGTCCATCAGGGAGGTCTGTTCGATCATCGTCGAGAGTCGCTTCTCGGCAGAGGGGTGTCTGGTGATCGTGACCATGATGGCAACCGGGGCGGCACAGCGGCACGCAAAACGCGATCGTTCGGTGTACCGACGACTAGTGGTGCGGGTAGGGCGATCTTGACTTGCGCGCACGCACCGAACAGGCACACAACGCCCCTGCGACTTTCTCGGATCGCAGGGGCGTCGCTGCGTACCGCTCAGGCAGTGCGGGCGGCGGTGTTGGCCGTCTCGTACTCCCGGATGGCCCGCCAGCTATAGCGAACCTTGCGGCCGACCTTGATGAAGGCCGGGCCGGTGCCGTGGTAGCGCATGTCGGCCAGATATTGCTCGGTCACCCCCCATCGGACAGCCAGCTGATGCGGTGTGACCAGCGGCTCCTCGCTGGCTCGGGTTTCGCTCATCTGCGCCTCCTCTGATCAGCGATGCCATCACAACGATGGCTATCGCTATCGGAAAGCTAGCAGAAACTATCCAAAAGCATGCACTAGCAATAGATCGGATATGCCATACTGCCGCCCATGACATCACCACCAGAAGAACTCGGCGACGCCATCGCAAAGATCATCGCCGAACGCATCAAGCAGTTGCGCGAGGACCTGGGCATCGGCTACGCCGAGCTCTCCAGGCGCCTGAAGGCGATCGGATGCCCCATCCCCGAACTGGGACTGAGCAAGATCGAATCACGAGATCGCCGCATCTCCGCCGACGAACTGCCCGCCCTCGCATACGTCCTCGGCGTCTCGCCGATGACGCTCCTGATGCCGGATGCCGCCGCAAACGACGCGGTCGACGGCACCGGGCTCACGGCAGAGCAGCTGTGGGCCTGGCTGCGCGGCGACGAGCCGTTCGGCTCCGCGCCGGGAGATCGAGGCGGCCGGGCACGGCTGGAGTTCCTGGCGCGCAGCCAGCCGTCATGGATCGTCGGCGAACTCGACGACGCAATCCGCGCCATTCAGAGAAAGCGTGACGAGGGTCGGGGATAGCGATGGGCAGCAAGCTTGCGGTCGGAGAGCAGGGTAAGCATTGGCCAGCGGAGCCGCGATGGAACGATAAACGAAACTACTTCGAATGGTCCGTCACGATCGGCGAACCGTTCGGAGAACCTTCCCGCGTGTGGGCGCACGGAGCGTCGCCGGAAGCGTGTCGCCGGAATCTTCAGAAGCGGGTGAAGGCATGGAAGCCGAGAGCAATCGGCTGCGCCGATACCGAATATGGTGATGATCCTACCGTACTCGAAGTCGTGCGAGCTTGGTACAACCGCGAGAAGAAAAAACCGGTAACCACACGGCGACTTCAGACCCTCAACATTTATTATAAAGAAATTGAGGTTGCAGCAAAAGGGCGCAAGAATACCATCAAGATCGCAAACTCCAGCCTGGCCAAGGTGAAGGCACTACGAGCGACGCGAAGGGACATACGTGGATATCTAGAGTTGCTCAACAGCTTTTCAAACAAACAATCGGTTCATAAGACCATCCTCAACCAAGCTTTTCAAATGCTTGTCGATGACGATTTTCGCGACGACAATCCAGTAGCGAGCATTAAAGGCTACAACGGCGAAAATGCCTCCCGAAGAGCCCGCAGAAAAGTTGGCGCAAACCCCTATTTCTCCGAAGAACCGATGCCGTTCTCGAAAGCGGAAATGGATCTGTACTGGTCCCTCGAAGAAAAGTACTTCACGGGGAAGCCGAGGCGCAATCCCATCTTTCGTGACTACACATTACTGCTATACGAAACCGCAGGTCGCCCTGGCGAATGCCTTGCCATCGAGTTCGACAGCATCGACTACAATGCAGGAACCGTCACCATCGAGGCCACACTTGTATATACGGTACTTACGATAGAGGATGTTCATCGCCTTATCGAAGAATTCAAGCTTAGCTCGAACCAGATCATTCTTCCGGAGGACTGGAAGACGCTGAGCCCCACAGCAAGAATTTACGTCTTGTTCCGGCAACCCTTCCCAAAAACCGAGGCATCATTGCGGGTCATCAAGGTAAGCGCACGGGCGCTCGCCGCACTCAAACGATTGAAACTACTCGCGAAACCTGGGCAGAAACTCGTATTCATAGGTTCCTCGGGCGCAATGCTGAACCCGGACAATGCCGAAGTTACCTTCAGGAAAATCGTCAAAGGAACACCGCTGGAAGGAGCCACACTGAGGACTCTGCGATCGACGAAAGCGACACGCATCGCCGAGGCGTATATCCGTCGTGGTCTGGACTACGCTCTCGCACGGGCTCGTGAGATCCTGGGACACGAGATCGGGAGCCCGGTCACGCTGGAGAACTACGTGGCTATCGACAGGCCAGTTATCGACTTCGTCGATGTCGGCTGACCGGACCCATCTGAAAACCCTTCACAGATACCTTCACAGACCCCCAGAGAAGCGGTTCTTCGTACCGCAATCAACCAGCTCAGAGCTGCTTTCCCTCCTTCTCGGCAAGGAAATCTAGGACTTTTCGATTTCGGATTCTTTGCTTTCGCGAGACGAATCGGTCATTCGTTACCGGCCGTCGAGCCGAATCGTGCCGATATCAAATTTTCGACGACGCCGACTATTGCATACAGAAGTACCGAAACAATGGTGACCAGCACGATCGAGGCCCAGAGTTTGTCGTACTGGAACGTCGGTATGGCGCGAACCAGGCTCGCCCCGAGACCCGTTCCGCTGCCCAGCCATTCGCCGAGCAGGGCGCCGATCAGCGCCCCCGGCACCGAGATTCGCGCGGCGGCGAACACCGACGGCCACGCGGCGGGCACCGCGACCATGCGCAGCCGGGTCCAGCGCGAACCTCCGTAGGCGGCAACGAGTTCCATGGCCTGCGGGGAGGCGGAGCGCAGGCCGGTCATGATCATCACCAGGGCGGGGAAGAACACCACGATCGCCGCCATGACGGTCACCCCGGCCAGGCCGCGGCCGAAGATCAGCACGATGATCGGCGTCAGCGCCACCAGCGGCACCGAGCGCAGCAGCATCGCCACCGGCAGGAACGACTGCTCGACCGCGGGCAGCGTGACGAACAGGGCCGACACCACCAGCGCCACCACCATGCCGACGCCGAAGCCGATGGCCGCGTCCCGCAGCGTGATTCGCAGATCCGACTCGATCGCCCGCCGTGCGACGGCGGCGGAGTCGCCGGTGACCAGGTAGTTCCAGACATCGCCCGGCGTCTTGCCCACCCGTGGCCCCACCTGCGGGAACGCATGCAGGAAGGCATACCAGACGAGCAGCATCACGATCAGCGAAATAATCAGGGGTGCAAGGAATCTCGCGATGCGTCGCAGTGCGTTCACGCCCGCGCCTCCCGACCGGTCCACGGCGCCAGCAGCCGGGCCACCAGCGCCACCACCGCGTAGCCGAGCCCGGCCAGCGCCGCGGCGGCCAGCGCCATGCCCCAGGTGCGCGGCACGTTGTAGGAGGTCTGCGCCGCGGTCAGCGCCACCCCGATACCGCTGTCGATCCCGCCCAGATACTCGCCGATGATCGCGCCCAGCACCGCCGAGGGCGCGGCGATCTTCAACGCCGCCAGCGTATTCGGCAGCGCCGCGATCAACCGGACCCGCCACAGCTGCTGCCAGCGCCCGCCGCCGTAGGCGCGCACCAGATCCAGGCTGGTCCGGTCGGCGGACCGCAGCCCCGACACGGTGCCGACCATGGTGGTGAAGAAGCAGTACATGGCGGCCAGGAACACCGTCGGGGTGCGCCCGCCGAACACCACCAGGATGATCGGGCCCAGCGCCAGCAGCGGTGTGCAGTAACCGAGTATCGCCAACTGGGTGGCCAGCGATTCGATCGGCGGCACCAGCAGCACCAGCACGGCCAGCGCGATCGCCAGCCCGTTGCCCCACAGGAACCCCTGCAGCGCACCGGAAGCCGTGATCCGGAAGTTCGGCCCGTACAGCGCCCAGCCGTCGGTGTACACGCCGTGCAGCACGGTCCACGGGCTCGGGACGGTGCCGCCCGCCACCCGCAGGTCGGCCAGGATCCACCACATCGCGATCAGCGCCGCGATACCCAGCGCCCCGCCCACGCGCCTCACCGCGCACCGCCCGGAACATCCAGGGCCGCTTCGGCTTCGGCCTCGATGCCGCCCCGGCCGCCGCGCCCGAACAGCAGCTCGGACAGGTAGTCGCAGAGCCGGTGGAACTCCGGCGCGCGCATCATCTCCGGCGTGCGCGGGCGGGGCAGGTCGATCGGCACCAGCTCCACCACCCGGCCCGGCCGCGGGCTCAGCACCGCCACCGCGTCGGACAGGAACACCGCCTCGCCGATGCCGTGCGTGACCATCAGTGTGGTGGCGGGCTTCTCGGTCCAGATGCGCAGCAGCTCGAGGTTCAGCCGCTGCCGGGTCATATCGTCCAGGGCGCCGAACGGCTCGTCGAGCAGCAGCACCGTGGGCTGCACCACCAGCGCCCGCGCGATCGAAACACGTTGGCGCATACCGCCGCTCAGCTGTGCGGGCCGGGCCTTCTCGAAGCCCTCCAGGCCGACCAGCGCGATCAGGTCGGCTATTCGGTCCGATTCCACCGGCAGCCCGGCCACCTGCAGCGGCAGTTTGATATTGGATTCCACGCTGCGCCAGGGCAACAGCGCCGAATCCTGGAAGGCGATGCCGAATTCGTGGCGGCGGCGCAGTTCCGCCGGGGTCGCACCGTTGATGCGGGCGGTCCCGGCGGTGGGTGTCTCCAGCCCGGCCAGAATGCGCAATACCGTCGACTTTCCGCATCCCGAGGGACCCAGCAGCGACAGAAACGCGCCCCGCTCGGTATGCAGATCCACCGATTCCAGCGCCTGGACGGCGCGCCGCCCGACCCGGAACGTCTTACTCAGCCCGCCGATGTGAATACCGGTGCCCGCGGGTTCCCTACTCATGAATGCACAGATTAGGAGCTGACCGTTGCGCCGATATTGCGAATCGGCGCATCGGATTTCGGCGGAGTTACCGGCCCGGGGCGCGGGCGGGCGGTTCGAACCAGGCGCGGGCCGAGGGCCGGAACAGCAGCACGATCATCGCGAGCGCGCCGATCGGTCCCAGCCACCCCGGCGGATGACCGAGCACGATCGACGGCACGGTCCACAGCATGCTCAGCGCGGCGAGCAGTACCGCGCCGACGCGGATGCCGTCGCCGACCGCGCCGAAGGCCAGCGCCACCACCCCCAGCAGCCAGTTCGGCACGAACGACAGCGCGATCATCAGCGCGGACCGCGCCCCGAACAGCCATCCGGCCGCGGCCGTGCACACGATTCCGACACCGGCCGTCGCCAGCGCGATCCACCGTGCCGCCCGCACCGCGGTGGGCATGCGGTAGGCGTCGAACGGGTCCGCGCCGGGCGCGGATCGAAACCCGCTGTCGGACATGCTCAAACTGTACCGCTCGGTCTGCAACTATTTCGGCACTACCCGGTCACGACCCGAAAATACCCACTCTGACATTGGATAATTCACATAGGACATCAATAGCCTCACCCCGGGGATGCGCAAGGGAGACGCCATGGCCATCGGCACCTTCAGCTACACCGATGCGGACGGAAACGGCCGAGTCCTCACCGACCCGATCGACACCATCGCCTACAACGTGCAGCTGTGGATGGACGCCGAGGTGGTCAACCACACCGACACCACCGCCTGGCTGCACGAGGCCGAGGACGGCGACGGGTGTTCCCGGCCGCTGGCCCCGGGGGACCGGATTCAGCTCGGTGACCTGGTTTCCAGTGTGGTGTTCGGCTGACGCGGGGATGATCCCGGCCAAAAGCATGCCGGGATCATGACGAGAGAGCCATGCCGGGATCATGACGAGAGAGCTCGGACCGGGATCATGACGAGAGAGCTCGGGCCGGGATCACGACGAGAGAGCTCGGACCGGGATCACGACGAGAGAGCTCGGACCGGGATCATGACGAGAGAGCTCGGGCCGGAAGTATCACGCCGGTGCGGCGAGCAGGTGCAGGAAGCGCTCGACCTCCGCGGTGACCGCGGCCCGGCCCGGCCCGAGGTACTTGCGGGGGTCGGCGAGGGCGGGGTCGGCGGCGAGGACGCTGCGGACGGCTTCGGCCATCACCACATTCAGGCGGGTGGCGATATTGATCTTGGTCATGCCGTGCCGGACGGCCGATCGCAGGCCCTCGTCGGGGACGCCGGAGGAGCCGTGCAGGACCAGCGGGACCGGGACCTTGGCGGCGAGGCGGGCGATGAGGTCGTCGTCCAGGCGGGCATCGCGGGTGTGCATGGCGTGGGAGGAGCCGACCGCCACCGCGAGCGCGTCCACCCCGGTGGCCGCGACGAAGGCGACCGCCTCGTCCGGATCGGTGCGCGCGCCGGGCGCGTGCGCGCCGTCCTTCCCGCCGACCTCGCCGAGCTCCGCCTCCACGTGCACCCCGTGCTCGTGGCACCAGCGCACGACTTCCGCTGTGCTGTCCACATTTTCGGCGTAGTCCAGCGTCGACCCGTCGTACATCACCGACGACACCCCGAGTTCCACCGCCTCCACGATCAATTCGCTCGAGGTGGCGTGATCCAGGTGCACCGTGAGCGCGGCCCCGCTGTCCGCGGCGATCTGCAGGCAGGCCCGGGCCAGCGGCGCCACGCCGCCGTGATAACGCGCGGTGTTCTCCGAGATCTGCAGCACCGCAGGCCGTTTCGCGGCCTCGGCCGCCGCGGCGATGGCCTCGGCGTGTTCCAGGGCGATCACGTTGAACGCGGCGAGGGCGCCGGGCCGGGCGGCGGCGAGCAGGTCGGGCACGGACAGCAGGGGCACGAATCAATCTCCTAGGTAGAGCTGGACAACTCGGTGACCGTCACGGTCGGCGCCAGCCGGGCGCGCAGCGAACGGTCGATCTCACCCGCGACCGGAATGACCACGGCCGCCGCCGACGTCGCGATGGCGTCGACCAGCAGTGCGGGCCAGTCCGGTTTCGGGTTGTCGGCGAGCCCGGCGATCACGGCGGCGGCCGCGGCGTCGCCCGCACCGGTCGGATTCCCGGACACCGACTCCGGCAGCGTCGCCGACCACGCGCCCGAACCGGTGACCGCGATCATGCCGTCCGCGCCGCGGGTGGCGAGCACCGCCCGCGCCCCGCCGTCGAGCAGCGGCCGCACGGCGCGCACCACCTCCGCCGGGGTCCCGGAGTCCGACCCGGTGAGCCGCTCGAGCTCCTCCCGATTCGGCATCAGCACCACCCCGGGCACCTGCGCGGCCAGTTCCAGCGCGCGGCCGTCCACGTCGCAGACGGTGGGCACGCCGCGCTCGAGCCCGGCGCGGGCGAGCTGGGCCGGGACCGTGTCGGAGACGCCGCCGGGCAGCGATCCCGACACCACCATCCCGCTCACGTCCGGCAGGAATCCCGCCACCCGCACCAGCAGCTGGTCGACGGCGTACGGGTCGCTGACCCGGGCGCCCGGCTCCCAGAGCGAGGTGGCGGTGCCGTCGGCGGATTCGCTGATCACGACCGTGCGCCGCACCCACGGCAGGGCGTGCACGAAGTCCACCGGTAGCTCCAGCTCGGCCGCCGCCGAGAACAGGTGGTCGGCGAACCCCGTTGCGCGCGAATACTTTCCGAGCTGGTTCAGCACTCGGCTGACATTGATGCCCTTGCCCCCGATGCGCTGTTCGACCGACAGCACCCGATGCACCCGGCCGCGCTCGAGACGCTCCACGCGGTAGGTCATGTCGTAGGCGGGGTTCATGGTCACGGTGAGGATCACGTCAACCACTGTCCATGGTGCAGGACCCGGCGCAAGCCCAGGGTGGCATCCAGCACGATCGCGTCGGCGTAGAAATCCGGCCGCAGGTCTCCTACCTGGGACAATCCGATCGCGGCGGCAGGGGTCGCGGTGGCGGCACGCACCGCGTCGGCGAGCGGCACGCCGCAGTCGTGGACCGCCCAGCGCAGGCAGCGCAGCAGGGTGGCGGTGCCACCGGCGATCGACCCGTTGGCGATCCGCGCCACCCCGCCGGTGACCCGGACCGCCTGCGGGCCGAGCCGATACTCGCCGTCGGCCAGCCCGGCGGCCTGCATGGCATCGGTGATCAGGGCTATCCGGCCGGGCGCGGTGGCGAAGGCAAGCGCGCCGAATCCGGCGTCGAGATGCACGCCGTCGCCGATGAGCTCGACGATCACCCGCCCGTGCGCCGCGGCCACCAGCCCCGCCGCCACCGGCCCCGGCGACCGGTGGTGCAGCGGCGGCATGCCGTTGGCCAGGTGGGTGACCAGCGTGCCCGGCCCCGCGGGCGCGAGCGCGGCGAGGAATCGGTCGTACGGCGCATCGCTGTGGCCGAGGGCGACCACCACGCCCTGCGCCGCGAGCCGGCGCGCGGCCGCCTCGAAGCCGGGGCGCTCGGGCGCCATCGTCATGACCCGCAGTTGCCCGTCCGCGGCCGCCAGCAGCCGGTCGATCAGCTCGGGGTCGGGATCGCGCAGATACCGGGGATCCTGTGCACCGCACCGCGTTTCGGACAGAAACGGCCCCTCGGCATGAATTCCGGCAACCACCCCCTCGGCCACCAGCCCCCGCAGCATCGCCACCTGCGCCACCATCTCGTCGGGCGGAGCCGTCACCAGCCCGGCGACCACCGACGTACTGCCCTGTGCCCGATGGAATTCCGCGGCCCCCCGAGCCTGTCCCGCATCGGTGCTATCGAACCGATACCCGAACCCCCCGTGACAGTGGATATCCACCAGCCCCGGCACCACAATCCCCGCGAACGGCGGCGCCTCCGACTCGGGATGCCGCCCAACCCATTCCGCAAACGACTCGACGACCAGGACCCGCTCACCCCGCACCGTCAGCACACCGTCGTCGAGTTGTCGTGTGGCAGTCACGATTCGACCACGCACCACCACGTCGCCCGAACCCCGCACTCCCGCACCCTCACTCATCGCACCTCCTCGACCTGTCCACAGTCGTACACAAGACAGGCATCATCGGCCGAGGACATGCGGCCCGCCCGAGCTCCCGGCCAAAAGCATGCCGGGAAAAGGGAGTACGCGAAGCATGCCGGTACAAGGGGACATGCGCCACCGGGAAATCGGAACTGTGCGTCGCCGGGAGAACGGGAGCGTGCACCACCGGGAAAACAGGAGTGTGCACCACCGGGAAAACAGGAGTGTGCACCACCGGGAAAACGGGGGCGTGCGCCACCGGCGAAACGGTAGTACGCGTCGCCGGGAAGACGGGGGCATGCGCCACCGGCGAAACGGTAGTACGCGTCGCCGGGACAACGAGGGCATGCGCCGCCGGGACAAGGGAGTATGCGCTACCGGGAGAAGGGCTTCCCGCTCGGTTCATTCGAGTGCTCCTGCTCTGGCGAACAGGGCGGCGCCGACAAGGCCTGCGCGGGCGCCGAATTCGCCCAGGACTACTCGGGGGACGGGGGCGACGCGGAGTAGTTCGGTGAGGCGGTGGTGGAGGGCGTCGGTCAGGGTTGTGCCTGCCCCGGCTAGGCCGCCGCCGAGGACGATCAGGGCGGGGCAGGCGGCGTGGATGACGCCGAACAGACCCTCGGCGAGGGCGTCGACGGCGTCGGCGAGTACCGCGCGGGCGTCCGGGTCGGTGTCTCGGGCGGCGAAAACCGCCTCGGCGCCGGGGATTTCGCGGCCCGTGCGGGCGGTGTAGGCGCGCGCGATGGCGGCGCCGGAGGCCACCGTCTCCACGCAGCCCACATTGCCGCACGGACACCGCAATCCGTCCCGGTACCGCACCGGGATGTGCCCGTACTCGCCGGCCTGTCCGGCGCCGCCGCGCACCAGGCGCCCGGCGACGGACAGGGTCCCGCTGATGCCGGTGCCCAGAATGATCACGCACACGTCGTCGCTGCCGCGGCCGGCGCCGTATCGCCATTCCGCCCAGCCCGCGACGGTGACGTCGTGCTCGATCAGCACCGGCATCCGCCACAGGTCGTGAAACCTGCTGCCCACCTTCACATCTCGCCAGCCGATATTGGAGCTGAACACCGCCAGCGAGCGGGCGGAGTCGACGATGCCGGGCATGATCACCGCCGCCCTGGCCACCCGATCACGCTGCGCGGCAGGCAGTTCGGCCAGCAACCCGGCCCCCAGCTCGCCCATGGCGTCGAAGGCGGCCTCCCCGCGCGGCGTGGCGACCGTGGCCGTATTCAGCACTCGCCCGGCAACATCGGTGATCTCGCCCTTGGTCGTGGTGCCGCCGACATCGACGGCGAGCACCAGATCGTCGGGTCCGACGGTGGTCACGACGCGCCCGTCACCCGAGGATCACCGAGCGATTCAGGCTGCGCGGATGGTCCGGGTCCAGGCCCAGATCCGCCGCGCGCAGCATGCACAGCCGGTGCACGCGCACCAGATCGGCCATCGGGTCGATGTCGCGATGCTCGAAATGCGCTCCGGTGGACTTGATGTCGTCGGGCAGGCTCTCGGCCACCGGGCCGAACGCCCACACCGCGCGCCCCGGCGCCGCGATGCTGATCGGGCCGTGCCGGTACTCGGTGGCCAGGTAGCCCTCGGTCCAGGACTGGCAGGACTCGCGCAGCTTGAGCCCCGCCTCGTCGGCGATCGCGGCGGCGAAACCCATTCCGACGAAACTGATCTGCTCGGCCCGGCGGACACCGGCGAGCCCGGGCTCGGGGTCCTCGGCCAGCACCGCGCGGGCCTGCGCGATCACCGGGGCCAGGTCCTCGCCCAGATGCCAGCGCAGGATCGCCAGCGCCGTGGTCGCGAAACGCGTTTGCACCACGGACTTCTCGTCGATCTCGTCGATGAGGATCGGGTCGGCCAGGTCGAGCACCGGGGTACCGGGGCTGGAGCAGATGACGGTGCGCGGCACGCCCTTCGGGATCGCGCGCATGGCGTCGACCACCTCGGTGGTGGTGCCGGAACGGCAGATCACCAGGTAGCGATCGTAATCGCGGTAGCGCACCTCGCTGGCGGGCCAGGCGTCGGTCAGACCGTGACCGGCGGACTCGCGCAGCGCGGAGATGGCGCGGGACATGAAAAGCGAGGTGCCACACCCGAAGACGGCCACCCGCTCACCGGGCTGCGGCAGCAGCGCGGCGTGCTCGGCGGCGACGGACGCGGCGCGCGCCCAGTCGTCGGGTTGTGTGGCCACCTCGGCGGCCAGATGGGTTTCGGGGATTCGCTCGGCAGAGGTCGGCACGTCACCAGAATCGACCCGCTGCTCGTTCATGTCAACTTTACATTCAAAACGGTCACATTCGATCATCATCCGCGCTAGATTCGGACCAATCGAATCGTTCGCTTCATCATCCGCGGTTCGTATCGCGGGGTGTGCACATTTGAAAGGCTTGCTAGTGAAACGTCCACTCCGCGGCGCACTTTCGGCATTCGCGCTGCTCACCGGCCTAGCGCTGACGATCTCCTCGTGCGGGTTCGGTGGCAACAAGTCGGACAGCTCGGACCCGAAGACCCTGTCGTTCCTCGTCCCGTCCTACAGCGACGGCACCAAGTCCGAGTGGGACAGCATCATTGCCGATTTTCATAGGCAGAACCCGGACATCACGGTGAATCTGCAGGTGGAGTCGTGGACCCAGATTCCCGATGTGGTCCGCACGGACCTGCAGTCGGAGTCGAGCACACCCGACATCCTCAATATCGACGCGTACTCCACCTACGCCTCCGACGGCAAGCTGTACCCGGCCAACCAGATCGTGGACAACTCGGTGCTGAGCGACCTGCAGCCCAGCTTCGTCAAGAACGCCTCGATCAACGGAACCCAATGGGCGCTACCGCTGTTCGCCTCCACCCGCACGCTGTTCTACAACACCGACCTGTTCGCCAAGGCGGGCATCACGGCCCCGCCGAAGACCTGGGCCGAGCTGACCGACGACGCCAAGAAGATCGCGGCGCTCGGCGGCGGCGTGTACGGCTACGGCCTGCCGCTGGGCAAGGAGGAGACCCAGGCGGAGACGTCGCTGTGGACCTTCGGCGCGGGCGGCAGCTGGTCCGACGGCAACAAGATCACCGTCGACACCCCGCAGAATCTGGAGGGCGTGCAGGCGCTGAAGGCGATCGCCGATGCCGGTGTGACCGAACCGAACCCGGGCTCCACCAACCGCACCCCGCTCATCAACGTCTTCATCCAGGGCAAGATCGGCATGATCGAGGGCCTGCCGCCGCTGATCAACATGATCCAGCAGCAGAACCCGGGCCTGAAGTACGCCACCGCCCCGACGCCGACCAAGGACGGAGCGCCGGTCACCCTCGGCGTCGCCGACCATCTGATGGCGTTCAAGAAGAAGACCGACAAGACCGCCGCGATCAAGAAGTTCCTCGACTTCTTCTACCAGTCGAAGGTGTACAGCACGTTCGTCAAGGCCGAGCACTTCATTCCGGTCACCACCTCCGGCGTGCAGGCCATGGCCGACGACCCGGTGGTGAAGGCGTTCGCCGCGACCATGCCGGTGGCCAAGTTCTACCCGAGCAACGACCCGAAGTGGGCCGCCGTGGAGGGCGCCATGAAGCAGCAGCTGGGCACCGTCACCCAGGGTGCCGACCCCGCGACGGTGCTGAAGGCCGTTCAGCAGGCGGCGAGTTGAGGGGCGCCGCAATGAAAACCGGGCACCGATCCACGGCGACGCTGCGGGCGTTGCCGTGGATCGGCCCCGCGTTGGTGCTGATCGCCGCGATCGTCGCCTTCCCCGCCGCGTACATGATCTGGACCTCCACCCGGAAGCTGACCTCCTACGGTCAGGACCTGGGCCCGGCGGGAATGGCCAACTACCAGCGGCTGTTCGGGATCGGCGCGCTGGGCAGCGTGCTCGTGCACACGGTGATCTGGGTGATCGCCGTCGTGCTGATCACCCTGCTGCTCTCGGCCGCCCTGGCGCAGTTCCTGAACAAGAACTTCCCGGGCCGCACCGCGGTACGGCTGGCGGTGCTGGTGCCCTGGGCGGCCTCGGTGGTGATGACGACGACGGTCTTCGAGTACATGCTCGACCCGGACGTCGGCATCGCCAACAGGTTCCTGGTCGACATCGGCGTGCTGCATCGGGGTTTCGGGTTCACCAAACAACCGGTCCCGGCGTTCATCACGGCCATGGCGATCGCGGTGTTCGTGTCCATCCCGTTCACCACGTACACCATCCTGGCCGGGCTGCAATCGATTCCCGCCGAGCTGAACGAGGCGGGCCGGGTCGACGGGGCGAGCGCGTGGCAGCGGTACCGCTATCTGACGCTGCCGCAGCTGCGCCCGGCGATCGCGGTCGCGGCGATCATCAACATCATCAATGTGTTCAACTCGCTGCCCATCCTGCAGGTGATCACCGGCAGCATCGCCGGATTCTCCGCCGACACCACGACCACGCTGACCTTCAAGCTGATTCAGCAGAACCAGCAGCTGGACACCGCGGCCGCGCTGAGCGTGCTGAACTTCGTGCTGATCGCGGTGATCATCGCGGTCTATGTGAAACTGATCCGCCCGGCCGGCGAGGAGGCGCGGTGACCACTTCGGAATCGTTGACCGTGCGACCGGCGTCCGGCGCCGACGCCACCGATCCGCCCTCGGCGCAGCAGGTTTCGGCCGTCACCCGGAAGCGGCCACGGCGCCGCTGGGATCTCACGCTGGTCGGCATCGTCGTGGCGGCGATCTTCCTGATCCCCTACCTGGTGATGGTGCTCGGCTCGCTCAAGCCGCACTCGGAGATCCTGCAGATCCCGCCGACCTACCTGCCGCACAGGTGGAGTCCGGGCAACTACGCCTCCATGTGGCACACGCCGGAGACGCCGCTGCCGTTCAACCTGGTCAGCACGATCGTGATCTCGGTGTGCGCCACGGTGATCGTGCTGCTGGTGGCCATTCCGGCCGCGTATTACACCGCGCGGCGGCGCTTTCCGGGCAGGATGGCCTTCCTCGGGCTGGTGCTGATCACCCAGATGCTGCAGCCGGTGGTGCTGGTGACCGGCCTGATCCGGGAGTTCTTCGCGCTCGGCATCAACGACACCTGGCTGGCGATGATCCTGGTGAACTCGGCGTTCAACCTGTCGTTCGCCGTGTGGATCCTGCACAGTTTCTTCGCCTCGATTCCGGTGGAGGTGGAGGAGGCCGCGCAGCTCGACGGGCTGAATCGGCGGCAGATCCTGACCAGGGTGAGCCTGCCGCTGGTGTGGCCGGGCATCGTCACCGCGACGATCTTCGCGTTCGTCTCCTGCTGGAACGAATTCGCGGCCAGCCTGGTGGTGCTGACCACAGCGCAGAACCAGCCCCTGTCGGTGGCCTTGACAAAGTTCATCGGGCAGTACGACACGGCTTGGCAATATGTCTTCGCCATCTCTACGGTCGGCATCGTGCCCGTTGTCATTTTGTTCGCGCTCATCGAGAAGCGCCTGGTCGCAGGTCTGACCGCAGGAAGCGTGAAATGACCACTGCGACGGATCGGTCCCAGCGCTGGAATCGGCTGCTGGAGCTGCTGGCCGACACCGGCCGGCTGTCGGTGGAGGAGGCGGCCGAGCGACTCGGCGTCTCCCCCGCCACCATCCGCCGCGACTTCACCGCGCTCGCCGACCAGCAGCTGGCCACCCGCACGCACGGCGGCATCGTCGCGACGGCGGTGGCCTACGAGCTGCCCGCCCGGTACCGCAGCGGGGGTGACGTCGCCAAGCAGCGGGTGGCCGAACACGCTGCGGGACTGGTGAATCCGACCGAGGTGGTGGGCCTCAACGGCGGCACCACCACCACGGCGGTGGCCCGCGCCCTGGCCGGGCGCCCCGACCTGCCGACCTCGGCCGACCATCAGCTGACCATCGTCACCAATGCGCTCAATATCGCCGGTGAGATGGTGCTGCGCCCGCACCTGCGCACCATCTGCATCGGCGGGCAGGCGCGGCGCGAATCCTACGAGCTGCACGGCCCGCTGGCCGAGCGGGCGATGTCCGAACTGTATTTGGACACTTTGATTCTCGGCGTGAACGCGATCACCGCCGCGGGCGGCGCCCAGGGCCGCCATCTGGACGAGACCGGCATAAACGCCGAAATGGTGCGCCGCGCCAAGCGAGTCGTCGTCGTGGCCACCGCCGAAAAACTCGAGGCCACCGCCCTGGCCCGCATCTGCCCCATCGAGGCGGTCGACGTCCTGGTCATCGACACCGCCGCCAGCCCCGAGGAAATCGCCGCCATTCGCGAGGCGGGGGTGCGGGTCGACCTGGTCTGAGCGGTCACATTCCGGCACGGACGGCCCGTCATCCCGGCACGCTCGGCCCGTCATCCCGGCACACTTTTGGCCGGAACCGCGAATGCCGTTGCCGATCGGAAACATTGGGCGTGCAGGATGGCGGCCGTGGTTGTGCTCCCACCGAAACAGGTTGTCCTCGAGGCATGCCGGGGTTTGCCGCCGGAGGACCATGTCGTGCTGACCTGCGCCTGCCGGCTGACCGAATTACACGAGCGTCGCCTGTCGACGGCGCAGACCTGGGACATCGACCGGTTACGCGCGGAACTGGTGCACGAGATCGACCGATGGGTGACCGAGGAACTACCGGCGGCCGAGCCCGACGCCCGGCTGCACACCGAGACGGTGGGCACGGTCATCGATCGGCTCGCCCAGTTCTCGGCCCTCGCCTACCTGTCGCTCACGCAATCACCGGAATCGGCGATCCTGGACGCGTGGCGGCGCCTGTCGGAGCTGGCGGTCGCCTACGACGACCTGGCCGCCGAACTCACCTCGGGCCGCTGCCGCCTGCCCTACCTGGGCCATCACGAATACGAGCATTGATCGCCGCCGTGCGATCGGCCGATCGGCGGCGCCGGCGAGGGTACGGCGCCGCCGATGGCCGGGGATGGACGGATCAGGGCAGTTGATCCGCGTCGGTGCGACCGACATCACAATCCTGCGCGCCCTACCTCGAGAAGCTGTGCGATGAAACTGTGAATCCGCTGTCAGCCCAGCATGGCGCGCACGGCCTCGATGGTGTCGGCGTCGGCGGGATCCTTGTCCGGTCTATACCGGACCACCCGCGCGAACCGCAGCGCGACCCCGCCCGGATACCGCGGGCTCACCTGCACCCCGTCCAGCGCGATCTCCACCACCAACTCCGGCCGCAGATACACCGCGTACTCGTCGCGGGCCCGCTCGTGCCGCGGGAATTCGTCGGTCTGCCACTGCAGCAACACATCGGTAAGCCCCTTGAACGTCTTACCGACCATCACCGGCTCCCCGCCCTCCGGATCCCGCGCCCCCAGATGCAGATTCGACAAATACCCCGTCCGCCGCCCATACCCCCACTCCGCCCCCAGCACGATCAAATCCAACGTATGCGCCGGCTTGATCTTCTGCCACGCCCGCCCCCGCCGCCCCGCCGCATAAGGCGCCGACAACGACTTCACCATCACCCCTTCATGCCCCGCCGCCAACGCCGCCTCGAAATACTCCGCGGCCGCCTCCGCATCGGGCCGCACCAACGCCGGAATACTATGCTCCCCAGCCACTTTCACCAGCGCCCCCCGCCGCTCCGCCAACGGCACATCCAACAGATCAACCCCATCCACATGCAAGCAGTCGAAAAAATACGGATGCAACAACAAATCCCGCGTCGAAGCAACCACAGGCGGCCGTAATCCCATCTCCCGCACCGAATCGTCCACGGGTGAACCCACCTCCTGTTCCCGCGCCGAGGTCGCCCCAGGCGGCCTCGGCGCGGGATCCAAAGCAAACCGACTCATAGTCTCCTGAAACGGCCGTGGGCGACCCGAATCCGTCAGCGCCAACGTCTCCCCATCCAAAACCACACTCTCACACGGCAATCCGGCCACCAACTGCACCAACTCGGGCACCCCCGAAGTGATATCGCGCAACGTGCGGGTGAATACCCACACCTGAGACCCCTTGCGGTGCACCTGAATTCGCGCGCCATCCAACTTCTGCTCCACCACCACATCCCCGTCGAACTCGCCCAGCGCACCGTCGAATGTGGCGCCGGGCGAGGCCAGCATGGGCTGGATCGGCCGCCCCACCTCGAGGCGGAACTCCGCCAGCGCCGTCGCCCCGCCGGTCATGGCCGCCACCGCCGTCACCGGCAGCTGGCCGGACAGCATATAGGCGCGGCGCACCAGGTCCACCGGTACCTCGGCGGCGGCGGCCACCGCCTCGGCCACGATCGCCGTGAGCGCGCCCTGCCGCAGTTCTCCGGTCAGCAGCCGCAGCAGGAATTCCCGCTCGGCCGCGGTGGCCGAGCCCAGCAGCGCGACCAGCACCTCCCGCCGACGCGCGGCCGATCCGGACCCGTTGGTCGCGGCCAGGTCGCCGAAGATCCGGTCCACCGCCGCCACGGTGAGGCTCGGGGCGGCCGCCGGATCCACCGCGATGCCGGTCAGGGTCCGCCAGCCGGTGCCGATCCGGCCCTGCAGCAGCTCACCCGACACCCACGCCACCACCTGGGCCAGCTCGTCGGGACCGGCGGTGCGGACCAACTCGGCCAGGGTGGCTATCTTGGTCTTACGCGAGGAGGTCGCCCGGACGGTGTCCGACGCCTGCGCGACAACGGATAGCAGCACGGATTCGACGGTAGCCCGCGCATGTGACATATCCCTCGGCCGCTCTGCTAATTTCGCCATTGGCAGCACTGCGAAGGCATCCATAAACTGGGCATATGGCCAAGACTTACGTCGGCGCGCGCCTGCGGCAATTGCGCACCGAACGAGGGCTGAGCCAGGTCTCGCTCGCCAAGAAGCTGGAGATCTCGGCGAGCTACCTCAACCAGATCGAGCACGACGTCCGCCCGCTCACCGTGCCGGTGCTGCTGCGCATCAGCGAGGTCTTCGGCGTCGACACCAGTTTCTTCTCCTCCCAGGACGACACCCGCCTCATCGCCGAGCTGCAGGAGGTCG
Organism: Nocardia terpenica; assembly: GCF_013186535.1. Taxonomy (NCBI): domain Bacteria; kingdom Bacillati; phylum Actinomycetota; class Actinomycetes; order Mycobacteriales; family Nocardiaceae; genus Nocardia; species Nocardia terpenica. The sequence continues at coordinate 234,259 of NZ_JABMCZ010000003.1, read as the reverse complement.
TCATGGATCAGGAACTGGGCATCGAGGCCGACGCCCAGGAGATCGCCGACATGGTGTCGGCCCATCCCAGCCTGGCGCGGGCCATGGTCAACATGCACCGCCGCTACCGCAACACCACCGCGCAGCTGGCCGCCGCCACCGAGGACCGATTCTCCGACGGCAGCGGCTCGGGCTCCATCTCCCGCCCGCACGAGGAGGTGCGCGACTTCTTCTACCAGCGGCAGAACTACATCCACGAATTGGACACGGCCGCAGAGGAACTCGCCACCCGCATGCGCTTCCACGGCGGCGACCTCAAGCACGAGATCGCGCGCCGGCTCACCACCGCGCACGGCGTGCAGATCGTCGAGCGCATCGACCTGGGCGAGGGCGTGCTGCACCGATTCGACCCGCAGGAGCGGAGATTGGAGATCGCGCCGTATCTGTCCGGCGGGCAGCGGGTGTTCAAACTCGCCGCGGAACTGGCCTACCTGGAATGCGGCGATCTGATCGACAAGCTGGTGGCGGAGGAGAATTTCGCCTCCGAGGACACCCGGGTGCTGGCCCGGCTCGGGCTGGCCAACTACTTCGCCGCCGCACTGGTGCTGCCGTATTCGCACTTCCACGAGATCGCCGAGGATTTCCGCTACGACATCGAGCGGCTGTCGGCGTTCTTCACGCAGAGCTACGAGACCATCTGCCACCGGCTCTCGACGCTGCAGCGGCCCAAGCTGCGCGGGGTGCCGTTCTCGTTCGTGCGCGTCGATCGCGCGGGCAATATGTCGAAACGCCAGTCCGCCACCGGATTTCACTTCTCCTCCAGCGGCGGCACCTGCCCGCTGTGGAACGTGTACGAGACCTTCGCCTATCCGGGCCGGATCATGACCCAGATCGCGCAGATGCCCGATGGCCGCCGCTACCTGTGGATCGCCCGCACCGTCGAGCGCCGCGCCACCCGCTTCGGCGAGCCCAGCAAGACCTTCGCCATCGGACTCGGCTGCGAACTGCGCCACGCCTCCCGCGTCGTCTACGCCGACGGCCTGGACCTCAACGACCCCCAGGCCACCCCCATCGGCGCAGGCTGCCGCGTCTGCGAACGCGCCCACTGCCCGCAACGCGCCTTCCCACCCCTGGGCAAATCCCTGGACATCAGCGAACACCGCAGCTCGATCTCGCCATACGTCCTGCGGTGACGGGTGCCCCTGTTAGCGTGGGGAAGGTGTCGACGGAGCCACGCATAGCACCCGGGCGCATTCGCGAGCTCGGGCCGATCAACTGGGTTGTCTGGCAGGCCCTGTCGCGGGCCGCGGGCACCCCCGACGCGCATCTGTTCAGCACGCTGGGCCGCACCGGCGGCCTGTTCCGCGGCTGGCTGCACTACTCCGGGCGGTTGATGCCCGGCGGGCGGCTCCCCCGCTACGAGACGGAGCTGGTCATCCTGCGGGTGGCGCACCTGCGCGACTGCGATTACGAGACCGACCATCACATCCGCCTGGGCCGCCGCGCCGGGGTGACCGCCGAGATCCTGGACCGCCTCCGGGTCGGCCCCGACGCGCCCGGCTGGTCGCCGCGCGAGCGCGCCCTCATCACCGCCGTCGACCGACTGGTGCGGACCCGCGATCTCGACGACGAGACCTGGTCGGCGCTGTCCGCACACTACGACGAGCGCCGCCTCATCGAAATCGTGCTGCTGATCAACCAATACGAGGGTCTGGCAAGCACTATCACGGCGCTGCGCATCCAGACCGACCACTGAAGGATGTCGGTGCCATCTGGTAACGATGGACCCATGACAACGCTTGGTGCCGTGTTCCTGCCCGAGAATCCCCCGGAGCGCCTGCGCGAGGTGGCGCGCGCGGCCGAGGAGGCGGGCCTCGAGGAGCTCTGGCTCTGGGAGGACTGCTTCCAGGAGGGTGGCGTGGCCACCGTCGCCGCCGCGCTGGCCTGGACCGAACGGTTGCGGGTGGGCATCGGCGTCTTCCCGGTGCCGTTGCGCAATGTCGCCCTCGCCGCCATGGAGATCGCCTCCGTCGAGCGCATGTTCCCCGGCCGCACGGTGTGGGGCGTGGGCCACGGCGTACAGGACTGGATGGGCCAGATCGGCGCCCGCGTCGATTCCCCGGTCACCCTGCTCCGCGAATACGTCGACGCCCTGCGGAAACTGCTTGCGGGCAAACAGGTCTCGACCGAGGGCCGGTACGTCCGGCTCACCGACGTGGCGCTGGACTACCCACCGGCCACCGCCCCCGCCATCATCTCCGCCGCCACCGGCCCGCGCACGCTGCGCCTGGTCGGCGAGGTCGCCGACGGGGCCATCCTCACCTCCGGCACCTCCCCGAACGCCCTGCGCGCCGCGCGCGAACTGCTCACCGAGGGGCGCGAAAAGGCCGGTCGCACCGACGGTTTCGCCACCCTCGCCAACCTGATGGTCGCCACCGGCCCCGACGCCCTCGCCCGGCTCCGCGCCGACGCCCAGCGCATGGGCCGTGAACTGACGGCCGAATTCGGCATGCCCGGTCCCGACGGAATCGGCGTCGCGGGCGACGCGAAGGCGGTCGCCGAGGCCGTCGGCCGCCTGGCGGAGGCGGGGGCCGACACCGTAATCCTCCAGCCCACCGCCGATTTGGATCCGGTGGAGTTCATCCGCTTCGTCGCCGACGAGGTTCGTCCGCTGGTGCCGTGAGTGGGGTCCCGGCCAAAAGCATGCCGGGACCATGAGATTCGGATACGCCGGGCCGCGACGGGATCAGTCCCCGTCGATCAGTACGGCCAAGCCGTCCAGGAGGCGGGTGAGGCCGAAGGTCCAGGCGTGGTCGGCGCTGTAGGCGCTGTCGTGGGCCTGGCCCGCGGCGGCGCCCACGCGGGCGGCCAGGGGGTAGCGGGTGGTGTCGAAGACTCGTTCCAGGATCGGGGCTGTGCGGGACCACCATTCGGCGTCGGACATGCCGCTGTCGGCCGCGGCGCGGTCGGTGTCGATGGCGATCCGGGCGACCGATACGACGAAGCCGAGGACGTGGGTCAGGGCGGCGTCCATTGTCACGTCGTCCAGACCCAGGCCGTCGAAGGCGCGTAGTTCGTGGTCGTACTTGGCGGCCACGCCGGGGCCCAGCGGGGGGCGGGTGGTCGGCAGATAGGCGACCCACGGGTGCCGCATCAGCATCGCCCGATTCTCCGCCGCGATGGTGGAAACCCTTTCCCGCCACGGCATTCCGTCGAGATCGGCGCGGGGCATCTGCGCGTAGACGACATCCAGCATCAGGTCCAGCAGTTCCGCCTTGCCCGGCACGTAGGTGTAGGTGGCCATCGGCGTGAGGCCCAGCTTCGCGGCCACCGCCCGCATGGTGAGCGCGGCCAGGCCGTCGGTATCGGCGATCTCGACGGCGGCCGCGACCACCTCGTCGATGCTGCTGCGCTGCTTGGGCCCGCGGCCGGACGTGCGCCCGGGCTCGCGCCACAGCAGCTCCAGGGTCCGCGCCGGATCGCCCGCGCCGCTGCGCTCGGCCCTCATCTCCCTGGTCACCTCCCGATCCTATCGAGCGCGCTCGACACCCGAGCAAAAACCAAGTACAAAGTATAGAGTACTTAGTACAGAGTTTCAGCGGCCCATCAGGAGGCACCGTGAACATCACCGCATCCGTCGTCTCGCTCAACGTCCCCGACCCCGTCGCCTCGGCGAAGTTCCTCGTCGACCACTTCGGCTTCCACGAGGACATGTCGGCGGACGGCTTCGTCTCCCTGAGCCGCCCCGATGCCACACCGAACGTGGTCTACCTCCGCACCGGCCTGCCCACCTTCAAACCCGCCCGCATCGCGGGCGACGCGGGCCGGGGCACGCTACTCGCCTTCGCGGTCGACGACATCGACGCGGAATACGAACGAATCCAACACGAGGGCGCCCCGATCGAAACCCCCATAGAAACCGAGCCGTGGGGCGAACGCTACTTCCAAACCGTCGACCCCAACGGCATCGTCATCCAACTGGTCCAGTGGGTAAGCCCACCCACCGATGCGAAGTCCTACGCCTGATCACTCCCCCGCGAACGCCGCCCGAAACACCTCGGCCGCAGGCGTAGACGCGCGGCCGATCAGCTTCTGCAGGTCTCCGCTCGTCACGTCGAGCCATCCGGCCTCGACCCCGCTGTCGGCATCGGCCAGGGCGGCTGCCATGTCGGCGGGCAGGCCCGCCTGTTCGAGGGCGGCGGCGTACTGTTCCTGCGGCAGGTCCTGGTAGCGGACCGGCTTGCCGGACAGCTCGGAAAGCACCTGTGCCAGTTCCGAATACGTCAGGGGCTCGTCGCCGCCGAGCTCGTAGACCCGCCCGGCGTGGCCGTCGGTGGTGAGCACGGCCGCGGCCGCGTCGGCATAGTCGGCGCGGGCGGCCGCGGCGACCCGGCCCGCACCCGCGGCGCCGTAGAGCACGCCGCCCTCGAGGGCGGACCGCGCACCGTTGAAGTAGTTCTCCCAATACCATCCGTTGCGCAGGATCGCGTGCGGCACGGTCGATTCGGCCAGCACGGCCTCGGTGCCGCGGTGCTCCTGCGCCAGGATCATCGGATTGTCGGTGGCATCCGGAATGCTGGTGTAGGCGAGCAGTTGCACGCCAGCCCGCTCGGCGGCGCGAATCACGGTGGTGTGCTGGGCGATTCGCGAGCCGAACTCGTTACCCGACACCAGCAGCACCCGGTCCACACCCGCCAGCGCCCGGTCCAGGGCCGCGGCGTCGTCGTATCCGGCCTGCCGGACCACGACACCGCGCTCGGCCAGATCGGCCACCTTCGACGGATCCCGGACGATCGCGACGATCGACCCCGGCTCCTGCGTGCGCAACAGCGCCTCCACGACGAGACGGCCCAGCTGACCACTGGCTCCGGTGACTGCGACGGTCATTGTTACCTCCAGAAGTAAGTACAGAACATCAAGCACTAACTATTCGTTAGTACACCATATTCCATCACTACTGGGGAAGTCGGTAGCATAGGAGCATGACCAGCCAGGAGATCACCGCGGCGGCCGCCGACGATCCGACGCTGGAGGCCGACGTCTTCGCCCGCAACTGCACGTCGCGCCCGGTGCTGCAGAATGTCGCGAGCCGCTGGGGCACGCTCGCCCTGGTGGCGCTGCGCGAGGGCCCGTACCGGTTCAGCGCGCTCCGCCGCCGGGTAGACGGCGTGAGCGAACGCATGCTCTCCCAGACCCTGCAGGCCCTCGAGCGCGACGGCATGGTGCACCGCGAGGTCGTGCACACCATCCCGCCGCGCGTCGAGTACACCCTCACCGACCTGGGCGCCCAGGTCGCCGGACATCTCGAGGCCCTCATCGTCGTGCTGGAAACCAATATGGACACCGTCCACGCGGCCCAGGCGGCCTACAGCCGGGACTGATCGGACCGGCGCCCAGGCCGAAACCGAGCAATCCGCTGCGGCGTGCCGGTTGGTCAGTAATCGCAAGGGCAGCAGTGGATTTCGACTGCGCGCCTCGGCCGCGACGAACCCGACGAGCAGCGCGAGGCGAGCAGAACCCAAAGCCACACCAGACTCGAGGCCACACCAGTACTCGAGGCCATACCAAACTCGGACGACATCGGAACTCAAGGCCACCCAGACTCGAGACCGCTCAGCAGAATCACCAGGGCCCACGGCATTCCGTTTTCCCCGCCGCACGGCCCCCTAGGGCCGTGCGGCGGGGATCCATGCCCGGCACAGAAACAACTCGGCCGCCCCGGGAAACCCGGGGCGGCCGAATACTACGAACTCAGAAGTTGATCATATGCCCCGCCAGCCCGTGAATGGCTTCCTGCAGAGCCTCACTCAGCGTCGGGTGGGTGTGGACATTGCGGGCCAGTTCGTTGACGGTGAGGTCCCACTTCTGGGCCAAGGTCAGCTCGGGCAGCAACTCGGAAACGTCGGGGCCGATGAGGTGGCCGCCCAGCAGTTCGCCGTACTTGCCGTCCGAGATGAGCTTCACGAAACCGGTGGCGTCGCCCAGACCGTGGGCCTTGCCGTTGGCGGTGAAGGGGAAGTTCGCGACCTTCACGTCGTAGCCCTCGGCGCGGGCCTGCTCCTCGGTGAGGCCGAAGCTGGCGACCTGCGGCTGGCAGAAGGTGGCGCGCGGCATCATCCGGTAGTCGCCCAGCGCCAACGTCTCCGCGCCGCCGATGGTCTCGGCGGCGACCACACCCTGCGCCTCGGCGACGTGCGCGAGCTGCAGCTTGGCGGTGACATCACCGATGGCGTAGATGTGCGGCACATTGGTGCGCATGTAGTCGTCGATGGCGATGGCGCCGCGGTCGGTCAGCTGCACGCCGGTGTTCTCCAGGCCGTAGCCCTCCACCCGCGGCGCGAAACCGACGGCCTGCAGCACCTTGTCCACGGTGACCGTCTCGAGCGCACCGGACTTGTTGTCCTTGATGCTGACGGTGACCTTGGAGCCGTTGTCCTCGATGGACTGCACCGCGGCACCGGTGGTGATGGTGATGCCCAGCTTCTTGTACGCCTTGGTGATCTCCTTGGAGACGTCGGCGTCCTCGTTCGGCAGCGCCCGGTCCAGGAACTCCACGATGCGCACGTCGACGCCGTAGTTCTTCAGGACGTAGCCGAACTCCATGCCGATGGCGCCCGCGCCCACGATGAGAATCGAGCCCGGCAGCTCCCGGGTCAGGATCTGCTCCTCGTAGGTGACCACGTTCTGCGACAGCGTGGTGCCCGGCAGCAGCTTGGTGACGGTGCCGGTCGCGATGATCGCGTTGTCGAAGGTGACCGTCTCGGTGCCGCCCTTGGTCAACTCGACCGAGAGAGTGTTCGGGTCGGTGAACGTTCCCTTGCCGTCGAACTCGTCGATCTTGTTCTTCTTCATCAGGAAGTGGACGCCCTTGACGCGGCCGTCCGCGACCTTGCGGCTGCGGTCGAACGCCGCGCCGAAGTCGAAGCTCGCCTCGCCGGTGATGCCGAACGTCTTCGCTTCCTTGGTGAAGATGTGTGCGAGCTCCGCATTGCGCAGCAGCGCCTTGGACGGAATGCACCCGACGTTCAGGCACACCCCACCCCAGTATTTCTGCTCGACGATCGCTGTTCGCAGGCCGAGTTGAGCGGCACGGATCGCGGCGACGTAACCGCCGGGACCAGCACCGAGAACGACGACATCGTAGTGGGAAGTCACGTCCCCGAGCCTAGCTCTGCCCCGGATCGCGCAACCAGCCACCTCCGAATCTCGCGGGTAAGTTCGATCACTCCGCCGGGTCGGCAACAATGGCTGTCATGAGCGCCGCCGAGGAACAGCACAGCGATCCCTATCTGTGGCTCGAGGAGGTGACCGGCGATGACGCCCTCGCATGGGCGCGCGCACGCAACGAGGTCGTGATCGAGCGGTTCGCGACCTCGGATCGGTTCACCGAACTGGAGCATCGCCTGCTCGACATGCTCGATACCGACACCCGCATCCCCTATCCCACGCGCCGGGGCCGGTGGCTGTACAACTTCTGGCGCGACGGCGAACATCCGAAGGGGCTGTGGCGGCGGACCACGTTCGAGCAGTACCGCACCGACGATCCGGACTGGGAGATCCTGATCGACCTGGACGCGCTGGCCGCGGCCGAGGGCGAGAACTGGGTGTGGGGCGGCGCCGCGGTGCTGCGGCCGGACCAGTCGCGGGCCCTGATCAGCCTGTCGCGCGGCGGCGCGGACGCCAAGGTGGTTCGCGAATTCGACATGGCCACAAGGGAATTCCGCGAATCGGCAGACGGCGGCTTCTATCTGCCGGAGGCCAAGTCGCAGGCGCGCTGGATCGACGCCGACACCCTCTATGTCGGAACGGATTTCGGCCCCGGCTCGCTCACCGATTCCGGATACGCGCGCATCGCCAAGCGCTGGCGGCGCGGCACCCCGCTCGCGGACGCCGAGACGGTGTTCGAGGGCGAGGCGGGCGATGTCATGGTCTCGGCGGGTTACGACCGAACCCCAGGCTACGAGCGACATTACGTGGCCCGCGCCACCGACTTCTTCAACGAGTCGGTGTACCTGCTCGAGGACGACGGCACGCTGCGCTTCATCGACGTGCCCAGCGACGCCTCGGAATCCTGGTACAAGGACTGGATGCTGGTGCGGCTGAAGTCGCCGTGGGAGGTGGGTGGCCACAGCTACCCGGCGGGCGCCCTGCTCGCCGCCGACCTGAACGAATTTCTCGACGGCGCACGGGATTTCGAGGTGCTGTTCACCCCCGACGCGCACACCTCGCTGCACGGGTACGGGTGGTCGGAGAACCATCTGCTGCTGATCACGCTGGAGGATGTACAGACGAAACTGTATGTGCTGACGGCGCCGGGTCCCGGCCAAAAGCATGCCGGGAACAACGAGGGGAAGCATGCCGGGAACAGCGCGGGGAGAGGCTGGACCCGGGAGCCCCTGGCCGACACCCCGCCGATGGCGACCACCAATGTCATGAATCTCGACCCCCTGGAGGGCGGCGACGAATTCATGCTCACCACAAGCGGTTTCACCTCGCCCGCCACGCTGCTCGCGGGTTCGGTGGGTGGGCAGGCCGTGCCGCTGAAGCGTGAGCCCGGTTTCTTCGATGCCGACGGGCTGGTGACCGAGCAGTTCTTCGCCCGCTCCGACGACGGAACCATGGTGCCCTACTTCGTGATTCGGCATCGCGACCGGATCGGCGCGCCCGGCCCGACGGTGATGTCCGGGTACGGCGGGTTCGAGGTCTCGCGCACCCCCGCCTACAGCGGGGCGTCGGGCATGGGCTGGCTGGAACGCGGCGGCACCTGGGTCATGACCAATATCCGCGGCGGCGGCGAATACGGCCCCGAGTGGCACACCTCGGCGCAGAAGGCCAACCGGCACCGGGTGTACGAGGACTTCTCCTCTATCGCGAAAGACCTTGTGGCACGGGGGATCACGACCGCGAACCAACTGGGCGCGGTGGGCGGCAGCAATGGCGGGCTGCTCATGGGCGTCATGCTCACCCGCTACCCGGAGCTGTTCGGGGCCATCGTCTGCCAGGTGCCGCTGCTGGACATGAAGCGCTACCACCTGCTGCTGGCGGGCGCGTCCTGGATCGCCGAATACGGCGACCCGGACAAGCCGGAAGAATGGGCGTACCTGTCCGAGTACTCGCCCTACCAGCACGTAGCGCCCGCCGCCGCACGCGGCTACCCGCCGATCCTGCTGACCACCTCCACCCGCGACGACCGCGTCCACCCCGGCCACGCCCGCAAGATGACCGCGCGACTCGAGGAGAACGGCCACACCGTCTGGTACCACGAGAACATCGAGGGCGGCCACGGCGGCGCGGCCGACAACAAGCAGCTGGCCTTCCAAGCAACGCTGATCTACGAGTTCTTCACCCAGATGCTGATGTAGACCTTTCGTTTCCGGCATGTGTAGGCCATACGTTTCCGGCATGCTTTTGGCCGGAATCAACTGTCCCGCACCCACTTCTCGATCCGATCCACGGTCGACCCCGGCTCGGTGATCCAGCCGTTGTGCCCCAACGCCTCCGGCTGGTGCCAGGTGGTGATGCGGGCCTCGGGCAGCTTCTCCAGCAGATGCCTTGCCGACCCGCGCGGGGTGAGATCGTCGCCCTCGACGGTGATCGACAGCACCGGCAGCCGCAGCCGCGCGATGCGCTCGTCGTAGTCGATATCGGCACCGGCCGGGGCGAAGCGGCCGGTGCGGGCCAGGCGCGCCCAGTCGGAGATGAGCACCTTCGACTGGCGGCCGAACCCGCCCGCGGTGATCCGGTCGCCGGGCCAGAAACCCGCCAGATTCGCGGTCAGCGAGACGGCGGCCGGGGCGATCAGCATGGCAGGGCGGGCGATACCGCCGTATCCGCGGAAATACGGTGTGCCGGAGGCGATCAGGATCAGCCCGCCCAGCCGTCCGCGCACGCGCGCGGCGTACATGACGGCGAGCTGCCCACCCATGCTGTGCCCCAGCAGATACGGTGTGCTGGCGGGAAACCGCGCGCGCACCACCTCGAACATCGCGGGGAAATCCACCGACACCAGCTCGTGATAGCCGTAGGTGCTGGAAGCGCTCGGCGCGGGCCGACTGTCGCCGTTGCCGCGCAGCTCCCCGACCGCGACATCGAACCCCCGCCCGGCCAACTCGCGAGCCACGTCGCCGTAGAACGCGCCCGGCACCCCGAGCCCCGGCACGATCACGATCACCGCCCGCGGCGCATCCGCACTGATCGCGCGCGCATGCGGCCCGCGCGCCGCCCACAGTCGGACCGGAATGGTGGATCCGTCCGGCACCTGGATCGGAACAGTCTCCATGCGCGCAACCTACACCGGAGCGGCCGCCACGGCGGTTGCACCGCCTTCGCTGGAACCCGCGCTCCGGGCCAGCAGCTCCTGCAACCCCGTCCTGGTCGTCACCACGACCGGCTGATTGCCCTGTGCCAGCGTGGTTTCCGGGGCGGGCCGCCATTGCAGCTCCGCACCCAGCTCGCGTTGCAGGGCGATCACCCGGGTGTGCTCCGGGAGCACCACGGCGTCGATCTGCTTGCCCGCCAGGGCCGAGCCGTGCTCCACCGGAACCTCGGCGACCATCAGGGTGGAGTGATTCACCGACAGCGTGGCGATCACCCGGCGCTCGGCCATGGCCGCGGCGAAACCCTCCGCCGACAGCTGGAACACGCTGCGCACCACCACCTTGTCGGTCAGGCTGCGCTGCACCCGCTCGGCGAGGTCGTCGTCGGACAGCCGCAGCACCACGCGCAGGTCGTCGCGGTAGGACTGGCCCAGCATGGCCGCCTCCAGATTGACCGCGTCGTTACTGGTGACCAGCACCAGCGCCCGCGCCCGCGGCACCCCGGCGGCGCGCAGCGTGTCTTCCCAGGTGGCCTGCCCGATCACGACCGGAACGCCGAGGGTATTGGCGAGCACGATGCCGCGCGCGTTCTCGTCCACGTCCAGCCCGACCACCCGCACGCCCAGATCGCTGAGCTGCTCCATGACGCGCATGCCCACATTGCCGAGCCCGGCCACCACGACGTGGTTCTCGTATCGGGCCGGATCGGGACTGCCGGAGGCGGCCAGCTGGGCACGCAGCACCCCGCCCACCACCAGCGCCGTGATCACGGGGGTCATCGCCAGGCCGGTGAAGGTGATCAGCAACTGGAGCGCCTTGAACAGCGGCTGCTTGTCCGGTTCCGGCGCCGCGGCACCCGCCGCGTCCAGCATCGTCTCGTAGACCGCCGTGCCCCAACCGTTTCCGATCCCCACCAGCACGCAGCAGCCGACCGCGATCAGCCCGAGCAGGCCGAGCAGCAGCCGAATCAGCTCGTGCCGCACCAGATATCGGGCCAGGCTCAGCCAGCGCCGCGGGGTACCGGGCGAATACGGCACCCGGGCCGCCAGCGCCAGCACCCGGTCGGTGGGCGCCGAGCGCGGGCGCAGCGTGATGCCGTCCGGCTCGGGCCCGTCCGACAGGCCGCACACCACCCGCTCCGGGGCCGGGTCCCCGGCGCTCGCGACATACAGTGTGCGGTCACCCAGGCGCAGGTAGTCCAGGGTGCGCTCGCCGAGCGCGGCCGCGATGAACGACGGCGCCGCCATCTCCGAGATGGACAGCACCACGCAGTCGGCGAACAGCTTCCGGACCCGAAACCCCAAGCCGGTGTTGAACATTCGGATCACCAGCCGGATCTGCGGATTGAGCTCCTGCGCCCGCAGCGCGGCGTGGAAGTTGTCCACGTCGGCCTGATCGAGCAGGGCCAGCGCCCGCGCGTGCTCGATCCCGGCCGCCCGCAGCGTCGCCTCGTCCAGACGCGCGGCCGACAGGATCCGCACCCCCTCGAGCTGCTGCAACTGCGGGAGAAACGTGCAGTCGAGGTGGGGCAGCACCACGGTTACGAGCGCGTCGGGAAACCTGTCGTCGAGTTCCCGCGCCAGCTGATAGACGAGCGGATTGTCCCCGCAGACAACGAAACCGGGAGCCGAACCGTGCCCCGCCGCGACATTCACACTTCCGACTCTAGGGGCAATCCGCCGTCACCGTCAGTCGTTCCCTAGGCGCTCACCGCGCCGATTATCACCCGGCGCAGCACCCGGATCACGTCGTCGAGCTCGGGACGCGGTAGCGCACCGCTCCAGGCGTCGACCACATAGTTCACCGCGCCGATGATCGCCAGCACCCGCATCTCGTAGTCGCCGGGCGGGATTTCTCCGTGTAGCGCGGCGTCCTCGGCGGCGCTGGCCAATAGCGATCCCCAGGCACGTCGCAATTCCAATCGGAATTTCTCAACCTTGGGACCCGCGCCGACCACCTCGACGAGCGCTACGCGCGCCTTGCGCGGATCGCGTCCGATGGATTCGACATAAGCCCTTATGGCCGCGTCGATGATCTCGACCGCGCTCTGATCGGCGTGATCGGCCAATGTGGCCGCCACCGCTTCCCGCGATTCTCGATCGATCTGTTCATAGAGCTCGAGCAGCAGCGATTCGCGCCCGGTGAACTCCTCGTAGAACTGCCGAGAAGAGAGTCCGGCATCTTTACAGATGGCACCCACGGAGCTGTTGGCATAGCCGTCTCTCGCGAACACCGTGAGGCCGGACTCCAGAAAACGCGCACGTCGCTGCCGTTGCCGGTCTTCTACGGGCTGCCCGGCGTACATCCTGCCCGCGTTCGTTTCCTGTGACATTGCGCGAGACTTTACCGAAGGGCCCGATCCCCTCGTCATAGATCGGGCCCTTCGTTTACACCTCCGGCTTTCCGCGCGTTAGCCGAAAGTTGTCTCTATGACCGACAATTGCGATAAGTAACTGCATTTGCCGGGTCACTGAGTGTTTGCCGTCGCGAGACGTTACCGAGCGGCCAAGCCAAACCTAAAGGCTTTTCGAGTATTTGTCTAGATTTTATTTGCCGGGGCGGTGCCTCGCCGGGTGTCACAGGACGGCGAAAGGGCCCGGCCCCCTCATCCAGGGCCGACCCCTTCCGTTCCGAGGAAATCGATTTCACCCTCCGGGGTGCCCCACGCGAGAACAGATGAATCGGTCATATCCGATACTCCGTTCTCTCGCCTTGCATCCTGCCGGGTGTTCGCGACTCGGACGATACCCGGGAAGCCGGGCGCGGACAGCATTTTGGAGGAACTTTGTAGAACTTTTCGTAGGTGACGCCGCCTACGAGCTCGATCGAGCGCAGGGTGGCTTGGTGGCGCTACCGGGTAGTCGGTCCAGCAGTGGCGGCCGAATCTCGGTCAGCGAGGCCGTGAGCGCCCATGAATCGCGCGGCTGGGCGTGGGACGGCAGCAGCCCGCCCCCGCCCCAGGCGCCAGGGCATTTCTGCCTACAAACGCAAGTAGGCCCCCGACATAAGTCGAGGGCCTACTTGAAATATTGTCCGGCGGTGTCCTACTCTCCCACACCCTGGCGAGTGCAGTACCATCGGCGCAGGTGGCCTTAGCTTCCGGGTTCGGAATGGGACCGGGCGTTTCCCCACCGCTATAACCGCCGTAACACTATGAAACTATCCACACCCCCCACGGGGGATCTGTGTGTTGTTTCAGATACCGCACAGTGGACGCGTAGCAGCTTTGTTGGTAAGTCCTCGGCCTATTAGTACCGGTCACCTGCACCAGTTACCTGGCTTCCAGTTCCGGCCTATCAACCCAATGGTCTGTTGGGGACCTTACCCACTCGAAGTGGTGAGAAACCTCATCTTGGAACAGGCTTCCCGCTTAGATGCTTTCAGCGGTTATCCCTTCCGAACGTAGCCAACCAGCCATGCCCCTGGCGGGACAACTGGCACACCAGAGGTTCGTCCGTCCCGGTCCTCTCGTACTAGGGACAGCCTTCCTCAAGTTTCTGACGCGCGCGGCGGATAGAGACCGAACTGTCTCACGACGTTCTAAACCCAGCTCGCGTGCCGCTTTAATGGGCGAACAGCCCAACCCTTGGGACCTACTCCAGCCCCAGGATGCGACGAGCCGACATCGAGGTGCCAAACCATCCCGTCGATATGGACTCTTGGGGAAGATCAGCCTGTTATCCCCGGGGTACCTTTTATCCGTTGAGCGACACCGCTTCCACATGCCGGTGCCGGATCACTAGTCCCGACTTTCGTCCCTGCTCGACCTGTCGGTCTCACAGTCAAGCTCCCTTGTGCACTTACACTCACCACCTGATTGCCAACCAGGCTGAGGGAACCTTTGGGCGCCTCCGTTACACTTTAGGAGGCAACCGCCCCAGTTAAACTACCCACCAGGCACTGTCCCTGAACCAGATCATGGTCCGAGGTTAGAAGTCCAATACGATCAGAGTGGTATTTCAACGACGACTCCACCCGAACTAGCGTCCAAGCTTCACAGTCTCCCACCTATCCTACACAAACCGTACCGAACACCAATACCAAGCTATAGTAAAGGTCCCGGGGTCTTTTCGTCCTGCCGCGCGTAACGAGCATCTTTACTCGTACTGCAATTTCGCCGAGTCTGTGGTGGAGACAGCAGAGAAGTCGTTACGCCATTCGTGCAGGTCGGAACTTACCCGACAAGGAATTTCGCTACCTTAGGATGGTTATAGTTACCACCGCCGTTTACCGGGGCTTAAATTCTCAGCTTCGCCCCCCGAAAGGGACTAACCGGTCCTCTTAACCTTCCGGCACCGGGCAGGCGTCAGTCCGTATACATCGTCTTACGACTTCGCACGGACCTGTGTTTTTAGTAAACAGTCGCTTCTCTCTGGTCTCTGCGACCCAACCCAGCTCCCACCGCAAGGATGTTCACCAGACCGGGCCCTCCTTCTCCCGAAGTTACGGAGGCATTTTGCCGAGTTCCTTCACCACAGTTCTCTCGATCGCCTTAGTATTCTCTACCTGACCACCTGTGTCGGTTTGGGGTACGGGCCGTGTACCAACTCACTAGAGGCTTTTCTCGGCAGCATAGGATCACTGAATTCGCCTCAACCGGCTACGCATCACCTCTCAGGCTTGATGCTGTGCGGATTTGCCTACACAACGCCCTACAGGCTTACACCAGGTAATCCATCACCTGGCCCAGCTACCTTCCTGCGTCACCCCATCGCTTGACTACTACAATCAGGGTCCCGTGCAGCCACTTCTCTTCACCCGAAGGTGATAGGTCCGCTTTTGGACGGTTAGCACAACTGATTCGCCATTGGGCGCGGATACACGGGTACGGGAATATCAACCCGTTGTCCATCGACTACGCCTGTCGGCCTCGCCTTAGGTCCCGACTCACCCTGGGCGGATTAACCTGGCCCAGGAACCCTTGGTCATCCGGCGGACGAGTTTCTCACTCGTCTTTCGCTACTCATGCCTGCATTCTCACTCCCACACCCTCCACAGTTCGGTCACCCGACTACTTCCCTGGGTGCAGGACGCTCCCCTACCCATCCCAGCTCCTGGCTCGAAAGCAGGATAATGCTGAAATGCCGCGGCTTCGGCGGTGTACTTGAGCCCCGCTACATTATCGGCGCAGGATCACTTGACCAGTGAGCTATTACGCACTCTTTCAAGGGTGGCTGCTTCTAAGCCAACCTCCTGGTTGTCTAAGCGACCCCACATCCTTTTCCACTTAGTACACGCTTAGGGGCCTTAGCCGGCGATCTGGGCTGTTTCCCTCTCGACTACGAAGCTTATCCCCCGCAGTCTCACTGCCGCGCTCTCACACACCGGCATTCGGAGTTTGGCTGACTTCGGTAAGCTTGTAGGCCCCCTAGGCCATCCAGTGCTCTACCTCCAGTGTGAAACACGCGACGCTGCACCTAAATGCATTTCGGGGAGAACCAGCTATCACGGAGTTTGATTGGCCTTTCACCCCTACCCACAGCTCATCCCCTCAGTTTTCAACCTAAGTGGGTTCGGGCCTCCACGACGTCTTACCGTCGCTTCACCCTGGCCATGGGTAGATCACCCCGCTTCGGGTCCATGATGTGCGACTCGGGCGCCCTATTCGGACTCGCTTTCGCTACGGCTCCCCCACACGGGTTAACCTCGCCACACACCGATGACTCGCAGGCTCATTCTTCAAAAGGCACGCCATCACCCCACCATAGGAGGGCTCTGACGGATTGTAAGCGCACGGTTTCAGGTACTATTTCACTCCCCTCCCGGGGTACTTTTCACCTTTCCCTCACGGTACTAGTCCGCTATCGGTCACCAAGTAGTATTCAGGCTTACCGGGTGGTCCCGGCAGATTCACAGCAGATTTCACGAGTCCGCTGCTACTCGGGCACTCACTACGAGAGAGCACATGTTTTCGCCTACCGGACTCTCACCGTCTACGGTCGGCCATCCCAGACCAATTCAGCTAACACGCACTTTTCTGACTCTCGCTCCCCACGGCAGTGGAAAGAAAATGAGCCCCACAACCCCGCATACGCAACGACTGCCGTCTATCACACGTACACGGTTTAGCCTCTTCCGCTTTCGCTCGCCACTACTCACGGAATCACTATTGTTTTCTCTTCCTGTGGGTACTGAGATGTTTCACTTCCCCACGTTCCCTCCACACACCCTATATATTCAGATGCGGGTGACACGACATCACTCGTGCCGGGTTTCCCCATTCGGACATCCTCGGATCTCAGCTCGGTTGACAGCTCCCCGAGGCTTATCGCAGCCTCCTACGTCCTTCATCGGCTCTCGGTGCCAAGGCATCCACCGTACGCTCTTACACACTTACAAACAAAGATGCTCGCGTCCACTGTGCAGTTCTCAAACAACACACCCGCACCGGACTGAATCAAGGACCTGACTG
This sequence comes from Nocardia terpenica, assembly GCF_013186535.1. NCBI lineage: Bacteria > Bacillati > Actinomycetota > Actinomycetes > Mycobacteriales > Nocardiaceae > Nocardia > Nocardia terpenica. The sequence continues at coordinate 217,552 of NZ_JABMCZ010000003.1, read as the reverse complement.
GCAACACCAGCGGTTTCACAAGAGGCCCGAGCGGATCGTTTCTTGCCTGGAAAGAACGTCTGTTCTTTCAGGACCCAACAGTGTGTCGATATATCCACCGCGACCGGAGACTCGGCTCCGACCACAAGCGATGAAGCCTGTCAGCGTTCCACCCATGAGCTTCCGCGGTCCCACATGCGGGGACTCGAACGGTCTCTGCCACAACCACTCTCGACTCTTCGAGGCGTCGTGGAGATGTGCTCCTTAGAAAGGAGGTGATCCAGCCGCACCTTCCGGTACGGCTACCTTGTTACGACTTCGTCCCAATCGCCAATCCCACCTTCGACGGCTCCCTCCCACGAGGGGTTAGGCCACCGGCTTCGGGTGTTACCGACTTTCATGACGTGACGGGCGGTGTGTACAAGGCCCGGGAACGTATTCACCGCAGCGTTGCTGATCTGCGATTACTAGCGACTCCAACTTCACGGGGTCGAGTTGCAGACCCCGATCCGAACTGAGACCGGCTTTAAGGGATTCGCTCCACCTCACGGTATCGCAACCCTCTGTACCGGCCATTGTAGCATGTGTGAAGCCCTGGACATAAGGGGCATGATGACTTGACGTCGTCCCCACCTTCCTCCGAGTTGACCCCGGCAGTCTCTCACGAGTCCCCGCCATCACGCGCTGGCAACATAAGATAAGGGTTGCGCTCGTTGCGGGACTTAACCCAACATCTCACGACACGAGCTGACGACAGCCATGCACCACCTGTACACCAGCCACAAGGGAGGCTACATCTCTGCAGCTTTCTGGTGTATGTCAAACCCAGGTAAGGTTCTTCGCGTTGCATCGAATTAATCCACATGCTCCGCCGCTTGTGCGGGCCCCCGTCAATTCCTTTGAGTTTTAGCCTTGCGGCCGTACTCCCCAGGCGGGGTACTTAATGCGTTAGCTACGGCACGGATCCCGTGGAAGGAAACCCACACCTAGTACCCACCGTTTACGGCGTGGACTACCAGGGTATCTAATCCTGTTCGCTACCCACGCTTTCGCTTCTCAGCGTCAGTTACTGCCCAGAGACCCGCCTTCGCCACCGGTGTTCCTCCTGATATCTGCGCATTTCACCGCTACACCAGGAATTCCAGTCTCCCCTGCAGTACTCTAGTCCGCCCGTATCGACTGCAAGCGCACGGTTGAGCCGTGAGATTTCACAATCGACGCGACGAACCGCCTACAAGCTCTTTACGCCCAGTAATTCCGGACAACGCTCGCACCCTACGTATTACCGCGGCTGCTGGCACGTAGTTGGCCGGTGCTTCTTCTACTCCTACCGTCACTTGCGCTTCGTCGGAGTCGAAAGCGGTTTACAACCCGAAGGCCGTCATCCCGCACGCGGCGTCGCTGCATCAGGCTTCCGCCCATTGTGCAATATTCCCCACTGCTGCCTCCCGTAGGAGTCTGGGCCGTGTCTCAGTCCCAGTGTGGCCGGTCACCCTCTCAGGTCGGCTACCCGTCGTCGCCTTGGTAGGCCGTTACCCCACCAACAAGCTGATAGGCCGCGGGCCCATCTCGCACCGATAAATCTTTCCACCACACACCATGCAATGCGTGGTCATATCCGGTATTAGACCCAGTTTCCCAGGCTTATCCCAGAGTACGAGGCAGATCACCCACGTGTTACTCACCCGTTCGCCGCTCGTGTACCCCGAAGGGCCTTACCGCTCGACTTGCATGTGTTAAGCACGCCGCCAGCGTTCGTCCTGAGCCAGGATCAAACTCTCCGTTGAAGACTCTCAATTGCGTCCGAAGACGTAATCGGAAGAATTAACCAGAGTCCGAAAACCATGGCAAAAATCAAACGCCAGCAAAAGTATTTGCTGACTAAAATGTCCCGGCACCCACACGGGGGTGCAGACACCGGAACCAAATGTAAATATTTGGCACTGACATTCATCGACACACTATTGAGTTCTCAAAGAACACACGCACACACCATCACCCCGGGCTATTCACCCGCTCGATCGTGAGGCAACTTGAACCAGCTTAGCCCAACCATCCACCCCGAACCAAATCCGGAGCTCACAGCCGAACCAGTGTGATCGCCAGGCGCTCCCCGTCCAACCTCGTTCACCCCGGCCTCTCGGCCCCGGGTCGGTGTCCGTGTCGCTCTGACCTGGAATAAGTTACGTGGCTACCGCTTTCAATGTCAAATCGCCTGGTCACACGCCCAATCGGCGATCTTTACCGACATCGTCTCGAATCCGGCCGAACGGTTTCCTGGAATCCCGGAAGTTCCTTTCCGATAAACGCCGGAAGCCGGCCCACCCGAGGGTGAACCGGCTTCCGTGTTCCCGGCCAAAAGCACGCCGGGAACATGACGTGCCATGCAGCCCGTCCGACGTGGACTCAGAAGTCCATGCCGCCCATGCCGCCGGTCGGGTCGGCCGCGGGGGCCGCCTTCTCCGGCTTGTCGGCGACGACGGCCTCGGTGGTGAGGAACAGGGCCGCGATCGACGCCGCGTTCTGCAGCGCGGAGCGGGTCACCTTCACCGGGTCGGCGACGCCGGCCGCCAGCAGGTCCTCGTAGTCGCCGGTCTCGGCGTTGAGGCCCTGGCCCTGCGGCAGGCTCGCGACCTTCTCGGCCACCACGCCGGGCTCGAGGCCGGCGTTGAACGCGATCTGCTTCAGCGGCGCGCTCAGCGCCACCTTCACGATGTTCGCGCCGGTGGCCTCGTCACCGGACAGCTTCAGGTCCTCCAGCGCGGGGGCCGACTGCAGCAGAGCCACGCCACCACCGGCGACGATGCCCTCCTCGACGGCGGCCTTGGCGTTGCGCACCGCGTCCTCGATGCGGTGCTTGCGCTCCTTGAGCTCCACCTCGGTGGCGGCGCCGGCCTTGATCACCGCAACACCGCCGGCCAGCTTGGCCAGGCGCTCCTGCAGCTTCTCGCGGTCGTAGTCCGAGTCGGAGTTCTCGATCTCGGTGCGGATCTGCGCCACGCGGCCCTGGATACCCTCGGCATCGCCCGCACCGTCGACGATCGTGGTCTCGTCCTTGGTGACGACCACCTTGCGGGCCTGGCCCAGCAGGTCCAGGGTGGCGGTCTCCAGCGACAGGCCCAGCTCCTCGCTGATGACCTCACCGCCGGTCAGGATGGCGATGTCGGCGAGCTGCGCCTTGCGGCGGTCACCGAAGCCCGGGGCCTTCACGGCGACGGACTTGAAGGTGCCGCGGATCTTGTTCACGACCAGGGTCGACAGGGCCTCGCCCTCGACGTCCTCGGCGATGATCAGCAGCGGCTTGCCGGCCTGGATGACCTTCTCCAGCAGCGGCAGCAGGTCCTTGACGGTCGAGATCTTCGAGCCGACCAGCAGGATGTACGGATCCTCGAGGACCGCTTCCTGACGCTCCGGGTCGGTGACGAAGTAGCCCGAGATGTAGCCCTTGTCGAAGCGCATGCCCTCGGTCAGCTCCAGCTGGAGGCCGAAGGTGTTGCTCTCCTCGACGGTGATGACGCCTTCCTTGCCGACCTTGTCCATGGCCTCGGCGATCAGGTCACCGATGGACTGGTCGCCGGCGGAGATGGCGGCGGAAGCGGCGATCTGCTCCTTGGTCTCGACCTCCTTGGCCGAGCCGAGCAGACGGTTGGTGACGGCCTCGACGGCCTTCTCGATGCCGCGCTTGAGGCCCAGCGGGTTGGCGCCGGCCGCAACGTTGCGCAGACCCTCGCGCACGAGCGCCTGGGCCAGCACGGTGGCGGTGGTGGTGCCGTCGCCCGCGACGTCGTCGGTCTTCTTGGCGACTTCCTTGACCAGCTCGGCGCCGATCTTCTCGTAGGGATCCTCGAGCTCGATCTCCTTGGCGATGGAAACGCCGTCGTTGGTGATGGTGGGGGCGCCCCACTTCTTCTCGAGCACGACGTTGCGACCCTTGGGGCCCAGCGTCACCTTGACAGCGTCGGCGAGGCTGTTGAGGCCACGCTCGAGACCGCGGCGGGCCTCTTCGTCGTACGCAATTGTCTTGGCCATTGCGTTGAGATCCTCCAGATCAGGGGAATGACACGATCTGGCCAGGCTCGGTGCCCGCGACGGACGACCGGGGGTGTCGTGGCACCCGGCCTCACCGTCCCGACCTGGCACTCACCGGTCCGGAGTGCCAGATCCCTTTCTAGCACTCGGAGGTATCGAGTGCAAGGTCCGGCAGTGCGGCGGTGGCGTGGGTTCAGGTATCGGTGACGCGCAGCGCGAGCGCGAGAAATGCGTCGGCGCGACGCTCCTCGGGGCTGCGAGGTTCGCCGCGATCGATGGTGACCTGCTCGGCGTCGTGGAGCAGCAACTCCGCCTCGATCCGCATGATGGCGCGGATGAAGGGCGGCGCCACCTCGGGCGGGAGGTCGCCGTTGACGATGTAGCTACCGTCCGGACCGTTCTCGGTCTGGACATACGACAGCGCACGCAGCAGGTCGTCGCGTAATTCGCCTGCCACTAGGTCGGAATCGGGGTCATCCGCCATAGCAACATCGTATCCGGACAACCCTTGTGCAACTCCATCTTTCCCCAATACAGTACGTACGTACGGTTTGGTAACGACAGATCTGGAGGCTCCCATGTGGGATCCGAAGCAGTATCTCGCCTTCGACAACCACCGGTCCCGGCCCTTTTTCGAGCTGGTGAACCGCGTCGGCGCGGAGCGGCCGCGGCGTGTCGTAGACCTCGGCTGCGGGCCGGGACATCTGACCGCCGTGCTCTCCGAGCGGTGGCCGGATGCGGTCGTCGAGGCCTCCGACTCCTCGCCCGAGATGGTCGCGGCGGCGCGTGCCCGGGGCGTGCACGCGGTGCTGCAGGACGTGCGCGACTGGGCACCCGAGGACGACACGGACGTGGTGGTCTGCAATGCCGTGCTGCAGTGGGTGGAGGGCCATCCGGCGCTGCTGTCGGACTGGGCGGGCAAGCTGCCGCCGGGCGCCTGGCTGGCGATGCAGGTGCCGGGCAACTTCGACGCGCCCTCGCATCGGTGCATCCGGGAGGTGGCGGGCCGGCAGGAGTATCGCGAGCGGCTGGAGCCGACCGGGGTGCTGCAGCCGCGCAATGTGCTCGAGCCCACCGGCTACGCCACCGTGCTCAGCGCGGCCGGATGCGCCGTGGATGCCTGGGAGACCACCTACATCCAGCGCCTCACCGGGGAGGACCCGGTGCTGACCTGGGTGTCGGGCACCGCGCTGCGGCCGGTGCGCGATGCGCTCGACGATGCGACCTGGGAGCGGTTCATCGCCGAGCTGGCGCCGATGCTGCGCGATGCCTACCCCCGGCACGAGGACGGCACCACCTGGCTGCCGTTCCGACGGCTGTTCGCGGTGGCGCACAAGGCCGACCGGCGCTAGCTCTTGCCCTCGCGCTCGGCCATGATGCGCTCGATACCGGCCACGACCTCGGCCTCGGTGTGCTCGTGGTCGATGCCCAGCCCGGCGAGAACCCCGGTGCCGTCGCCGAGTTCGAGCAGCGCCAGCAGGATGTGCTCGGTGCCCACGTAGTTGTGGCCGAGGCGCAGCGCCTGCCGGAAGGTCAGTTCGAGGGCCTTCTTGGCCTGGCCGTTGAACGGGATCTGCTCGGGGATGTCGTCGACCGCGGGCGGAAATGTCGCGGTGGCGACCCGGCGGACGGTGTCCGCGGACACGCCCTGGTCGACGATCGCCCGGTAGGCGAGGCCGTCCGGCTCGCTGAGCAGACCGAGAATCAGGTGCTCCGGGGTGATCTGCGTGTTACCCGCCTTGCGCGCCTCCGCCTGCGCGGCGACCACCGCGCGGCGGGCCCGGTCGGTGAACCGGGTGAAGCCCGAACTCGCGTCCATGCCCGGATCGACGGGCAGTTTGGGCACGAATCGCTTCTGGGCGGCCTGCTTGCTCACGCCCATGCTGCGGCCGATATCGGTCCAGGACGCGCCGGCGCGGCGGGCCTGGTCGACGAAGTGGCCGATCAGGTGATCGGCCACCTCGCTGAGGTGCCCGGCGGCCACGACCGCGTCGGTGAGTTGTTCGAGTACGTCGTCGGGACGGGCGGCCTTGATGCTCTCGATCAGATCGTCGAGGCGAACTTTCGGTGTCATGCGTCAACTGTAGGTTGACTTCACGACGAAAGTCAACGGTTGGTTGACGATGATCATGGTCGCGCCACCCGGCTCGCGCCGCGCACGATCAGCTCCTTGAACCACGCCGCGGCCCGGCCGGTGAGCACGCGGTCGGTCATGGCGTCGTCCGGGCGGACGAACTGGATCACGCCGTCGCGGCGACCCAGGCTCAGGCATTGGAAGCGGTACCGGAAGCGCAGCGGCGCGGGCCGTTCGCCGCGCAGCCGGGCGGCGACGGCGGTGGCCGCGTAGGCGCCCGTCGGCAGCGCGGTCGCGCAGGCCATGCGCAGTTCGCGGCCGTCGGGGCCGGGGATCACCGCGCTGTCGCCCGCGGCGTACACATTCGGGTCGGAGCTGCGCAGCGCGTCGTCGACCAGGACGCGGCCCCGGCCATCGACCGCGAGACCGGCCGCGGCCGCCAGCCGCGGAACCGCGAAACCCGTTGTCCACAACACCGTTTCGGCCTCGATGACGCCGCCGTCGGCCGACCGCAGCCCGGTCGGCGCGACCTCGACCACCTTGACGCCCGCGTGCACCTCGACGCCGAGCCGATCGAAGGCGGCGCGAATGTGCTTGCGCGCCTTGACCGACAGCCACGCGCCGGGCTCCTCCGCGCCGACCAGGGCGACCCGCAGGTCCGGCCGGGCCTCGGCGAGTTCGGCGGCGGTCTCGATGCCGGTGGCGCCGCCGCCGACCACCGCCACCCGGCCGCCGAGGGCGCGCACCCGCTCGACGTCGGCGAGCGTGGCCACGGTGTGTGCGTAATCCCGCACGCCCGCAACGCTGTCCACGTCCGCGCCGCTGCCGAGGGCGTAGACGAGGGTGTCGTAGCCGAGGCCGGATCCGTCGGACAGCGCGATGCGCCGGTCCGCGAGGCCGATTCCGGTGACCGTTGCCTGCACGAACTCTATTCCCTTGCGCCCCAGCAGGTCTCGCAGATTGCGGCGAGGTATCGACTGCCCGGCCAATGCCTGGTGCAGGCGGACCCGCTCGACCAGGTCCGCGCGGGCATCGACGACGGTGATCCGAGTGCCGGGGGCCGTGCGCGCCAATCGCCGCGCCGCCGACAGGCCCGCGTATCCGGCGCCCAGGACGACGATCCGATGGTGTGCGGTCATGGGGTGACTCCTTCCGAAGAGGCCGACACCCCTCAGACCGGACGGCCCGCCGATCCCTGACAGCCGCCGCCGGTGATCCGCGTCACCGCTGCCGGTCGGCGCGCGTGAAGTAGGCGAGCTTGTCCGGGTTCACCATGATCCGCACCGCCGAGATCCGGTCGCCGACACTGTCGATCGAGCCGATGAGCAGGACGTGGCCCGCGACCCGGGCCACCGCGGCGGGCGCGCCGTTGACCTGTTCGATCGAGAGCTCGAGCCCGGGAATGTCGCGGGCGAGCAGGCCGACCACGTAGCGGGCGACCCGATCCGCGCCGGTAACCGGGCGGCGCGCCGCGTTCACGATCCCGCCGCCGTCGGCCGTCGCCACCACGTCAGCGGCCAGCAATTCCCGCAGCGCGGCCACATCCCCGCCGCGCGCGGCCGCGAGGAAACGCTCGAACAGCCGATCGGCATGGGCCGGGTCGGGGTCGAAGCGCGCGCGGTCGTCCCGGATGCGGTGGCGCGCACGGCGGTACAGCTGCTGGGCATTGGCCTCGGTGAGGTCCAGCACGGCCGCGATCTCGCGGTGCGGGTAGCCGAACGCCTCGCGCAGCACGAACACCGCGCGTTCGGCCGGGGTGAGCCGCTCCAGCAGGGTGAGCATGGCCAGCGAGACCGACTCCCGCTGCTCGGCGGACTCCAGCGGCCCGAGTTCGCCGCGACCGGTCGGCACCGGTTCCGGCAGCCACGGGCCGACATAGCTCTCGCGGCGCGCCCGGGCCGAATCCAGCCAGCTGCGGGACAGATTCAGCACCACCGTGGTCAACCACGCCTCGGGGGAACGCAGTTCGGCGCGGTCGGCGGCCTCCCAGCGCAGATAGGTCTCCTGCACCGCGTCCTCGGCCTCGCTGGCCGAGCCGAGCATGCGGTACGCCAGCGCGAACAACCGCTGCCGCTGCCGTTCGAATTCGGCGAGCCCCGCCTCGTCCACACACCACCAGCCTTCGCCTCGCACGTCGCAGGGCGAACGATACCGCGCGGTTCGGCTGGGCGGCGGGCTACTTGGGGGTCACGCCGATCGCGACCGCGACCGGGACGTCTGCCTCGCTGGAGGCGAGGCAGACCAGTTTCGCGGTGCCCAGGGCCAGGCTCGGGTTGCCGTCGAGCTTCGAGCCGGGGTTGTCCGCGAGAACCTTTTCCACCACGGTCTTTTCCGCGTCGGCGTCCATGGCCTTGAAGTCGCGGCAGATGGTCTGCGACGTGGGCTGGGTCGCGCCCCCGGCGGGGGTGGCGGATGCGGGGGTGCCGGGCGCGGGCGACGGCGAGGGCACGGCGGCGGGGGTCGTCGGGGCGGCGGATCTGGTGGCGGTACTGGTCGGGGCGTTCTTACGTAATCCGCTGGCAGCGCTCGACGAGTTGTCGTGCCCACCACACGCGGTGAGAACCAGCGCCAGCACACCCAGCGCGGCAGCGGTCGCCGAAAGTCGTTTCATATCCCCGCATTCCCCGATGGTTCCGATGCGCCGGGGCTGTCCGACGCGGCTCGCAGCGTACCGGCCGGGGGCGCGGTTGGGAACCCGTGACCCGCATACGCCTCGCGCCGCCACTGCCCCGGCGACATGCCGTAGGCGGCCCGGAATCGGCGCGCGAAATGCGACGGGTCCCGGAAACCGCAGCCGTAGGCGACGGCCGCGATCGAGCGGTACCGGCACTCGGCGCGGGCGAGTTCGGTGCGGGCCCGTTCCAGGCGCTGCGCGATGATCCACTGCTCCAACCCGATTCCGGCGCGGGCACACAGCTTGTACAGGTAGCGCACCGAAATATGGTGTGCGTGAGCGATACTCGCCGGGCACAGGTCGGGGCTGGTCAGTCGGCGCCGCACGTACTCGCGGATCTGGGCGAGCAGCAGGTCCGCCGGAACCATCGTCCCGTCCGCGCTGTCGCGGGTGGCCGCCGAAACGATCAGGGCCCGCAGCATTTCCGTGGAGGCGTCGCCCAGGCCCTGGGCCCCCGGATCGCCCTCCAGTTCGGGGATGGACCGGGCCAGTAGGCCGATGTGCTCGACCATCAGTCGATACAGCGGGCTGGCGCGCAGGCAGCCCAGGCCCGCGCGGATGGTCTCGGTGGGCAGTCCGAGCCGCTCCAGCGGGACGAACAGCACCGTCACCCCGCCGCCGCGCCAGTTCAGGTCGTAGGGCAGGTTCAGGTCGAAGGTGGTCAATTCGCCGGGGCCGGTGAGGTCCCGGACCTCCGCGTGGATCCAGTGCAGGGCCGGGGCGCCCCGGGGGTCGACGACGATCGTGGCGAGCGTCGGGCTGGGCGATACCCGGATCTGCCGGGCCGTGCGCACTACCCGGAGACCGGACAGTTCGAGGCGGAGTACGTCGAGGTGGCCCAGCCCCCAGGCGTACATGCGCCCGGTGACCGGGCCGGACGAGGGTGCATACTCCAGGTACGCGGGCGCCGAGACCCGGAGTATGGCGGCCGCCAGCGCATCCGCGCGGTCGCAGGGGTCCAATGTGTCGGTGTCGAGCACGAGTGCCATGTCATCCTCCACACGTCACAGGCCGGGGCCGCGCCCGGCGCCCGCGGTCCCCGTGTGCGCTGTGGGGCAATGGATGTGCAGGCACAGCACAGTCGGGGGCGGCACGGGCTCCTATCGTTCACAGTGAACGGGCACTCGCCGCGGGACAGGAAACACCCGCGGGGATACCCGTTCACCGGGAACGAAACCCTGGCACGGTGTACCGGTAGGGATGGTCCGCCGCACGACCCGCCGACGTGGTCGCGCTCGTGCGGCGGATCCGGCCTCAGTGTATGCGGTTCTGCCAGTCGCGGGGCACCCGTTCGCGCGGTCCGGGCACCGTCTGTGTGCGCGGATGATGCTGCGGCGGCGCCAGTTTCGGGCCCTCGCCGAACATCTCGCCGGTGCGGAAATCCCAGAACCAGTCCTCGCCCGGCTCGAAGCTCTGGATGAACGGGTGGCCGGTGTCGGCGAAGTGCCGGGAGGCGTGCTGCTCCGGGGAGGTGTCGCAGCAGCCGACGTGCCCGCACTGGGCGCAGCGCCGCAGATGCACCCACCAGCCCTGCGCCGCTTCGCATTCCGCGCATCCGGGGCCGCTGGGCGGCACCGCCGGATCGATACCCTCGATCGCCTGCGACATCACTGCACCTCCGGATTCGGTTGCGCTGCACGATTTGTCGGGTTCAACGGCAACCGGACGACGAATCGGGTGTCGCCCGGCTCCGATTCCACTCGTATGTCACCGCCGTGCTTGTTCACCACGATGCGGAACGAGATGTCCAGGCCCAGACCGGTGCCCTCGCCCACCGGCTTGGTGGTGAAGAACGGTTCGAAGATCCGGTTCCGGATCTCCGGCGGGACGCCCGAGCCGGTGTCGCACACCTCCACCGCGGCGCAGTCGTTCTCCCGGTAGGTGCGGACGGTGAGCGTGCCCCGGCCGTCCATCGCGGCGACCGCGTTGTCGATCAGGTTGGTCCACACCTGATTCAGCTCCGCCGGGTAGCAGGGCACCTGCGGGAGGGCGCGGTCGTACTCCTTGACCACGGTGATGCCGTCGCCGATCTTGCGGGCCAGCATCACCAGCGTGCTGTCCAGCAGCTCGTGCAGGTCGACCACCTGGAACGGCGCGCGGTCCATCTGCGAGTACTGCTTGGCCGCGTCCACCAGCGAGGAGATGCGGGTGGTCGAGTCGGTGATCTCGGACATCAGCAGCTCGGTCTCGACCGTGTAGTTGAGCCAGCGGATCGCGCCCTCGAACACGCCGCCGTCGCAGCCCTCCAGGGTGGCCGCGACCTTCTCCAGCCAGTCGATGTCGAATCCGGCCTGCACGAAGGTCGGCGCGATGTCCCAGCCGTTGGCGATGCCGTGGTTCTCCAGCCAGTCGCCGAGTTCGTCCTCACGGTCGGCGGCCTCCATCGGGGTGAGCGTCGGGGCCTTCGCCACCTGGGTGGCCGCCTCCTCCTGGAGTTGCACCAGCGCCTCCAGCGCGGCGGAGTCGAACTTGCCGTGCGCCATCATCTTCAGCTTGTGCCGCATACCGGCGACCCGGTCGCGCAGCGACGCGGTGGCCCGGACCGCCGCCGCCGCGGGGTTGTTCAGCTCGTGGGTGAGACCGGCCGACAGCGAGCCCAGCGCCAGCAGCCGTTCGCGCTGGCCGATGATCTCGTTGGCGTTGCGGTTGCCGAAGAACACGCCCTCCAGCAGGTGCAGGGCCATCGGGAACCACTCCTGCATCATCCGCGCGAAGGTGCCCGCGTCGAGCACGAAGAACCGCGACGGCTCGGTCACGTAGAACGAGCCGGAGTAGCTCTGGTCGACCTTGTCGCCCATGTACGCCGACCACGCGCCGGAGTAGGAGCCGCGATGGCTGGTGCGCACCAGCTCGATCTCCTCGCCGCCGGACCGCTTGGTCAGCACGACCTCGCCGTCCATCAGGACGTAGAAGCAGGTGGCCGGGTCGCCCTCGCGGAAGACCAGGCCGGGCTCGAAGTGCTCGACCCGGCCGTCGCGGCACAGCCACGCCAGCTGGTCGTCGTCGAGCTTCTCGAACAGGAACAGCGTGCGTAGTTCGTCGGGATCACAAATCAGTTGGGTGCCCATCCGAGCACACCTCCTACTGCTTGGCGAGGTATCGGTGGACGAGCATGACCGCCATCGCGCCCTCGCCCACGGCGGACGCGACCCGTTTCGCCGACTCCGAGCGCACGTCACCGGCCACGAAGACGCCGGGGATGCTGGTCTCGAGATGGCCCGGTGGCCGCGGCAGTTCCCAGCCCGCCGGGCGCTCGCCCTCGATCATCAGATCGGGACCCGCGATCACGTATCCGGCCTCGTCGCGCCGCAGCAGGCCGTCGAGCCAGTCGGTCTCCGGGGCGGCCCCGATGAACAGGAACAGGCGCTCGGCCTCGACCTTGTCCTCCGCGCCGGTCGCGTTGTCGCGCAGCACGATCCGCTCCAGATGGTCGTCGCCCTCGGCGCAGACCACCTCGGTGCCGGTGCGCACCCTGATGTTCGGGATCTGCTCGATCTGCCGAATCAGGTAGTGCGACATGGACTTCTCCAGCGAATCGCCGCGCACCAGGATGTGCACGGTGTTCGCGTTGCGGGACAGGAACACCGCGGCCTGCCCGGCCGAATTCGCGCCGCCCACGATGTAGACGTCGCGGCCGGCGCAGTCGGCGGCCTCGGTCATGGCCGAGCCGTAGTAGACGCCGCGGCCGGTGAAGTCGTCCACGCCCGGGGCCGGGTGGTGGCGGTAGTTGACGCCGGTGGCGATCAGAACCGAGTGCGCCGCAACGGAACTGCCGTCGTCGAAGCGCACCACCCGGGCCGAACCGCAGATCTCCAGCCCCACCACCTGTCGCGCGGTGACCAGCTCGGCGCCGAATTTGACGGCTTGGCGCCGCGCCCGGTCGGCCAGCTGCGCGCCCGACAGGCCGTCGGGGAAGCCCAGGTAGTTCTCGATGCGCGAGCTCTGGCCCGCCTGGCCGCCGGTCGCGGTGCGCTCCACCAGCACGGTGCGCAGGCCCTCGGAGGCGCCGTACACCGCCGCGCCCAGCCCGGCCGGGCCGCCGCCGACCACGATCAGATCGTAGAAATCGCCGGTCGGGTCGGTGCTCAGGCCGACGCGCCCGGCCAGTTCGGAATCGGTGGGGGTGATCAGCGTGTCGCCCGCGGGATCGATCACCACCGGGCATTGCTCGGGATTCGCTCCGGCCGCCTCCAGCAGCCGCGCGCCCTCCGGTTCGTCGGCCAGGTACCAGCGGTAGGGCAGCTGGTTGCGGGCCAGGAATTCGCGGACCTGCGAGCAGCGGGCCGACCAGCGGTGACCGATCACCTTGGTCTCGTACACCGGGCGGCGATCGTCGCCGCGCCAGGATTCCAGCAGCGCGTCGACCACCGGGTACAGCTTCTCCTCCGGCGGATCCCACGGCTTGAGCAGGTAGTGGTCGAGGTCGACGACATTGATCGCCTCGATCGCGGCGTTGGTGTCGGCGTAGGCGGTGAGCAGCACGCGCCGGGCGTGCGGGTGCACGTCCATGGCGTGCTCCAGGAATTCGATGCCGTTCATGCCGGGCATGCGGTAGTCGGCGATCAGCACGGCGACCGGCTGGCCGCGCAGTTTCATCTCGCGCAGGGCCTCGAGCGCCGACGCGCCCGATTCGGCTCGCAAGATCCGGTAATCCGCGCCGTAGCGGCGGCGCAGGTCGCGGACGACCGCGCGGGAGACGCCGGGGTCGTCGTCGACGCTGAGGATCGCCGGTTTGGCGACAGCTGGTGAAGTCACCTCAAAAGTATGGGCGGTACGCGCAAGTGTTGCCGAGGGTGTTCACCCCGGGCTCACAGCAGGTGGTGTTCCACGAGATCGAGTTCGCGTTGCGTGAGGAGGCGTTCCAGCCGTTCCTCGCGGGCGGAACCGGCGGGTGCTGTTCCGGAGTCGCCGTCGGGGAGCAGCGGCAGCGCGTCCGCGCGCCTGCGGTGGAGGAGAAAGCGGAGTTTCACGGCCGATCACCTCGCGTCTGACGGAACCTGGGCCCAGGTGTGCTGCTTTGTTGCTTGCCGACTCGTCTATCAGCCATTGTGTGCCCGGTATTACAGGCTCGACACCACAACGCACCAGAATGTGACCTAGTTGATCTTCGACCCGGCGGTACGATTTTCCGGTACCGGAAGTTACATCTCTCGCGAGGCACCTCGGAGGCAGCGTTGCCGAACACTCTCGAAGCCGCGATCCAGATCGCCGCGCCGCCGGACCGCGTCTGGGCGATCGTCTCCGATCTGCGGCGAATGCCGGAGTTCAGCCCCACCACCATCCGGATGATCCCGCTCGGCAGCCCGCGGGCCGGGACCTGGACGGTCAACCTCAATCGCGACGGCGCCAAGCCCTACTACGTCTACCCGACCACCTCGCGGATCGTGCGCTACGAGCCCGACCGCGCCTTCGCGTTCCGGATGACCGAGAACGGCACGGTGTGGAGCTACACGCTGGAGCCCGCCGACGGCGGCACCCGCCTCGTCGAACGCCGCGACGTGCCCATCGGAGTGCGCAAGCCGGTGCGGATGATGATCGACCGATTCCTCGGCGGCGAGGAACAATTCGAGGCGAACCTGATGACGGGCATGCAGGCGACATTGGAGAAGATCAAGGCGGCGGCGGAGTCCTGATCCCGGCCAAAAGCACGCCGGGACCGACAGGATTGTCTCGGTGCGCGCGGCGTGTTCTGTCGACCTCCCGCGCGGAGCGTGGGAGGTTGGGGCATGCGACGAATGACAGGCTCCGTCGCCGTGCTGGTCGGCACGGCTCTGCTGCTCACCGGGTGCGGGACCACGAGTTCCGGCAGTGGTTCGCGTGATGTCACGGTGGTCGGCTCCGGTCAGGTGCGCGGCGCGCCGGACACCTTGAACGCGGATCTCGGCGTGGAGGTGATCGCGCCCGATGTCTCCACCGCGATCGGCCAGGCGAACGACAAGGCCAAGGCCGTCACCGATGCCGTGGTCGGGGCGGGCGCCAAGCGCGAGGACGTCCAGACCGCGGATGTCGCGCTGCAACCGCAGTTCGGGCCCGATCACACCGTGACCGGGTACCGGGCCACGAACTCCCTGCACGTGACGGTCCGCGATCTGCCCAGGGCGTCGGCGGTCCTGTCCGCGGCGGTGCAGGCCGGCGGCAACGACGCCCGCATCCAAGGAGTGTCCTTCGGGCTCGACGACAATTCGAAGCTGCTGGCCGATGCCCGCGCCCGGGCCTTCGCCGACGCCAAGGCGCGGGCCGAACAGTACGCGGTGCTGGCCGGGCTGAAGCTGCGCGATGTCAAGACGATCAACGAAACCAGCAGCGGCACACCGCCGCCCACCCCGCGGTTCAATCAGGGGGCGGCGGCGGGGCCGGACATTCCGCTCGAGCCGGGGACGCAGACGGTGACGTTCACCGTGACCGTCACCTGGGACCTCGGCTGATTACTGCCAGTTCGGCAGCTTCACCACCTGGGCGGCGTAGGACAGGCCCGCGCCGAACGCGACGAGCAGTGCGTCGGCGCCGGGCTTGGTCTCGCCCTTGCGCAGCAGCGCCTCCATGGCCAGCGGGATGGAGGCGGCGGAGGTGTTGCCCGCCTCCTCGATGTCCTCGGCCAGGGCGCAGCTCTCCGCGAGCCGCAGCTCCCGGGCCATGATCTCGATGATCCGGCCGTTGGCCTGGTGCGGGACCATGGCGTCGAGGTCGCTCGGCGACAGGCCCGCGCGCTCGATGGCCTCCAGGCACACCTTCTTCAACGAGTGTGCGGCCCAACGGAATACCGCCGTGCCCTCCATGGCCAGATACGGTCGCACCGCGTCGGCGCCCTGTTCCTCGACCTCGCGGAAGAATTCGATCCAGTTCTTGTCCTGGCGGATGGCGTGGTGCTGGGTGCCGTCGGAGCCCCAGACCGTGGGGCCGATGCCGGGCTCGTCGGAGGGGCCGACCACCACCGCGCCCGCGCCGTCGGCGAACAGGAACGCGGTGCCGCGGTCGGCGGGGTTGATGGTGTCGGTGAGCCGCTCCACGCCGATGACCAGAACGTGACCGGCGGTACCGCCCTTGACCAGGTCGGAGGCCAGCGTCAGCGCGTGACAGAACCCGGCGCACCCGGCGGAGATGTCGAACGCGGCGGGATGGTTCATGCCCAGTTCGGTGGCGATCTGCGGGGCGGCGGCGGGCGTGAGCAGCAGCCAGCTGGAGGTGGCGACGATGACGCAGTCGATCTGGTCGGCGGTGACACCGGCGGATTCCAGCGCGTCGCGGGCGGCCGCCACGCTCATGGCGATGACCGTCTCCTCCTCGGAGGCGAACCGGCGGGTCCGGATGCCCGAGCGGGTGCGGATCCATTCGTCGCTGGAATTGATCGGTCCGGCGACTTCGTCGTTGGTGACCACCCGACCGGGGCGATATACGCCGAGTCCGAGCATGGCGGTGTACTCCGCCCCGTCCACCTGGGCGAGTCGAGCAGCCATCGTGCGTCTCCTATGCACCTGCCGGCAGGCGTTTGCGGGCTCGGGGCCCCACCCGCTCATCGAACGTTCCCCTCAGCACCGGCTCGCTAGGCGACCACAGACGTGAGGCCCCCTCATGTTATCCCGAAAAGCCGCCCTACGGGGGCGTATTGTCACATCAAGTTCGGGTGTCGCCGGTGCGCGAACGGATCCTCGTCACACGCTGCGGAGCCCGGCGTCCCGTAAGGTGTGAGCGCGGTCCAGCACCGCCCACCGTCCGCGCACGAAAGAGGAGCCCGTGGCCCGCCGCCCGACCCCGCCAGGCACACCCGAACGCGCCGGTCTCGGCCATGTCGCCGACCTGGTCCGCGACGCGATTCCGCCGCTGCACCCCGCCGGCCTGCCGTTCGTGGCGGCGCCGCTGGCGGTGGCGCTGCTCGGCGGGCGCCGAAAGTGGGTGCGCCGCACGGGTTTGGCGGCCGCGGCGGCCTCGGCCGCGTTCTTCCGGCATCCGCACCGGGTGCCGCCGAACCGAGCCGATGTGGTGGTCGCCCCGGCGGACGGCCAGGTCGCGCTGGTCGATACCGCGGTGCCGCCCGCCGAGCTGAACCTCGGCGACGCCGCGCTGCCCCGGGTGAGCATCTTCCTGTCGGTGCTCGACGTGCACGTGCAGCGCACGCCGGTGTCCGGCACCGTGCGGGAAATCGTCTACCGGCGTGGACAATTCCGCTCCGCCGATCTGCCCGAGGCCAGCGCCGCGAACGAGCGCAACACCATGGTGCTCGAGACCGCGTCGGGACGGCTGGTGGCGGTCGTGCAGATCGCGGGCCTGCTGGCGCGCCGCATCGTCTGCGAGGCCGCGGTGGGTGACACGCTGACCATCGGCGACACCTACGGCCTGATCCGCTTCGGCTCCCGCGTCGACACCTACTTCCCGGCCGGCACCGAGCCGCTGGTTCTCCCCGGACAGCGCACGATCGGCGGGGAGACGGTACTGGCCGAGCTGTCATGATCGAGGAAACCGTGGTCGGGCCGGGGCGTCGGCGGCGGTCGGTCCGGCTGCTGCCCAGCATCGTGACGATTCTGGCGCTGTGCGCGGGATTGTCGGCGGTGAAGTTCGCGCTGGACAATTCGCTCGAGGTGGCGCTGGCGATGATCGGCGCCGCGGCGGTGCTGGACACGCTCGACGGCCGCCTCGCGCGCATGCTCGACGCCACCACCAAGATCGGCGCGGAGCTCGACTCGCTCTCGGACGCAATCTCTTTCGGCGTCGCGCCCGCGCTGGTGCTGTACGTGGCGTTCCTGCGCGAGAACAGCGCGGGCTGGATCATCGCGCTGATCTACACCGTGAGCCTGGTGCTGCGCCTGGCCCGGTTCAACACGCTGATCGACGACGACACCCGGCCCGATTGGCAGCGCGAGTACTTCGTGGGCGTGCCCGCCCCGGCCGCGGCGCTGATCGCGCTGGTGCCGGTCGCGATGCACGAACAGTTCCACAGCGGCTGGTGGAACAGCTTCCCGGTGGTGGGGGCGTGGACGGTGTTCGCCGCGCTGCTGGCCGTGAGCACCATTCCGACGCTGGCGATGAAGTCGGTGTCGGTGGCCCCGCAGGCCGCGGCGCTGCTGCTGGTGCTGGTGGCGCTGGCCGCCGCCGCCCTGGTCACCTTCCCGCTCGTCCTGCTGCTGGTGCTGGTGGCGCTGTACCTGTGCCACATCCCCTTCGCCTGGCGGTCCCAACGCTGGGTGGCCGCCCGGCCCGAGGTCTGGCACCACAAGCCCGCCGAGCGCCGGGCCCAGCGCCGGGCCTCCCGCCGCCGCCCCGCGCTGCGTGTCTCGGTCTCCTCGGCGCGCCTGCGCCTGCGCCGCCCCGATCACGGTCGCCGAGACGACCTGCGCCGCTGAGGAGCCGGGCCGCGCCCGAAACCGGCACAGGCACAATGGGCAACGTGCCCGAACTGTCGCTCACTGCTCGTTTGAATCGCTCGGCCGCCGATGCTCGGCGGGGGGTGGTGCGGTTGCATCCGGAGGCGCTCGCGGCGCTGGGGCTGCGGGAGTGGGACGGAATCGCGGTGATCGGGTCGCGGCGGACCGCGGCCGTGGTGGGGGTGGCGCCGAAGGGGACGCCCGCGGGCGCGGTGCTGCTGGACGATGTGACGCTGTCGAACGCCGGAGTGCGGGAGGACGCGACGGTGGTGGTGTCGCCGGTGACCGTCTACGGGGCGCGGCAGCTCTCGGTGACCGGGTCGGTGCAGGCCACCCGCACCATTCCGGAAGCCACGCTGCGGCAGGCGCTGCTGGGCAAGGTGGTCACCGTGGGGGACGCGGTGTCGCTGCTGCCGCGCGACCTCGGTCCGGGCACCAGCACCTCGGCCGCGACGCAGGCGCTGGCGCGGACCTTCGGCGTCGCCTGGACCTCGGAACTGCTCACCGTCACCGCGACCGACCCCGCGCCGGGTCCGGTCAGCGTGCAACCCAACAGCGCGGTGGTGTGGGGCGTGGGCGCGCCCGTCTCCGCCTCGCACGATCCGGGCGGCGCGGCCGCGGCGCCGGGCACCCGAATGCTGGTGCGGGAGCGGCCCTCCGCGGTCGCGGTCGCGGATCTGGCCGGGGTGCGCGCGCAGGCGGGCAAGCTGTCGGAATGGCTGAGCCTGGCGCTGGACGAACCCGAACTGCTCAAAACCCTCGGCGCCCCACCGCATCTCGGCGTGCTGGTGACCGGCCCGGCCGGGGCGGGAAAGGCGACGCTGGCCCGCGCGGTGGCGACGCCGCGCCGCATCGTGGAGCTGGACGGGCCCACCGTCGGCGCCACCGAGAGCGGCACCCGGCTGCGCGAGGTCGGGCTGGCGGTCTCCGAAATCTGTTCCGGCCCGGGCGGAGTGTTGCTGATCACCGATATCGACGCGCTGCTGCCCGCCGACCCGGAACCGGTCGCCACGCTCATCCTCGATCAGCTGCGCGCCGCGGTGGCGACGGCCGGGGTCGCCTTCCTCGCCACCACCGCGCACCCCGCGGGGCTCGACAGTCGTTTGCGCGCACCGGATCTCTGCGATCGCGAGGTCGCCCTGACGCTGCCGACCGCGGCCGTGCGCAAGGACCTGCTCGAACAGCTGCTGCGCAAGGTGCCGGTCGACGGCCTGAAGCTCGACGAGATCGCCTCGCGCACACCGGGTTTCGTCGTCTCGGATCTGGCGGCGCTGTGCCGGGAGGCGGCGCTGCGGGCGGCCTCGCGGGCCAGCCGCGACCACACCGATCCCATCCTGACCCAGCCGGATCTGGTGGACGCGCTGCAGGTCATCCGCCCGCTGTCGCGTTCGGGCGCCGAGGAACTCGCGATCGGCAGCCTCAGCCTCGACGACGTCGGCGATATGGTCGAGACCAAGCAGGCGCTGACCGAGGCGGTGCTGTGGCCGCTGCGGCACCCGGACTCCTTCGCCCGCCTCGGCATCGACCCGCCGCGCGGCGTGCTGCTGTACGGCCCGCCCGGCTGCGGTAAGACCTTCCTGGTCCGCGCGCTGGCGGGCAGCGGTCAGCTCAGCGTGCACGCGGTGAAGGGCGCGGAGCTGATGGACAAGTGGGTCGGCTCCTCCGAGCGTGCGGTCCGCGAACTGTTCCAGCGCGCCCGCGATTCCGCGCCCTCGCTGATCTTCCTGGACGAGATCGACGCGCTGGCCCCGCGCCGCGGGCAGAGCAGCGACTCCGGCGTCGGCGACCGGGTGGTGGCGGCCCTGCTCACCGAGCTGGACGGGGTGGAGCCGCTGCGCGATGTGGTGGTGGTCGGCGCGACCAACCGCCCGGAGCTGATCGATCCGGCGCTGCTGCGCCCGGGCCGCCTGGAGCGGCTGGTGTTCGTGCCGCCGCCGGACGCCCACGCGCGCACCGAAATCCTGCGCACCGCAAGCAAATCCGTGCCGCTGGACGCCGCCGTGGATCTGGCCGCGCTGGCCACCGAGCTGGACGGCTACTCGGCCGCCGACTGCTCCGCCCTGCTGCGCGAGGCGGCGCTGGCGGCGATGCGGCGCGATGTGGACGCCGCCGACGTGACCGCCGCCGATGTCGCCGCGGCCCGATCGGCGGTGCGACCGTCGCTGGACGCGCAGCAGGTGGAATCGCTGCGCGGGTACGCCGAGCAGCGCGCCACCGGCGGCTACCTCTGAGCCGGGCGAGGGAGGCAAATCCCTCGTAACCGGCACGTCGGACCCGGAAGTGGCCCGGTGCACAGGTATTTTCGCCTGGTGCGGACCTCGTACGGGGTGGTCGAGACGGTGACGGCCTGCCTGGCCACGCTGGTAGCCGGGCTGTCGCTGCTATTGCCCATCGACTTCGCGTGGACCGCGGACACCACGACGCTGCAACTGGATCTGCTCGCCTACAGCCTGCCGCGCGCCATCGCCGCGGGCGCCCTCGTGGCGGTGATCGTCGCGGTGATGGCCACCACCGTCAATCACGCCCTGGCCGCCTGGGGTTCGGCGCTGTGCGGGATCACGATCATGCTGATCAACCATCTGATCGGGCATCGCGGCGATCCGGGCGTCTCGCTGCCCACGCTGAACTTCATCGACTCCCTGTCCGGCGGCATCCTGCTGGGCGGCATCGCGGTGGCGGTGCTGCACGGCCGGATGCAGGTGTTCGGCTGGACGCTGGGCGGATTGGGCAGCGTGGTGATCGGCGCGGCCATGCCGACCGGGCACATCGACGAGGTGCTGGAGGCGGATCGCCCGATGCACTGGCCCGCCACGGACTCCCCGCCGCTGTGGCTGATCGAGCTGACCGTGGCCCTGGTCGCGCTCGGCACCCTGGTGAACCGGCACCGCACCGGGGTGGAGCGCCGCTCGGTGGAGCTGCCGATGGCGCCGATCCTGGCCGGGCTGCTGTTCGTCACGATCACGCTGTTCGGCGCGGAGTGGCTGACGCGGCGCGCCGACGACACCGCGGATATCGCGCTGGCGGTGGCGGCGATCGTGGTCGCGGGGCTGATCGCCGCGATGCTGCTGCCCCGCCGGGACGGCACGCTGATCCTGCTGGCGGTGTCGCTGTCGGCGGTGGGCGGGGCGCTGATGCCCGCGTGGCTGCCCGGCTGGGCCGCGGCTCCGCTGGTGGCGCTCACCGGGTTCGGCATTCTGCTGGGCTTCCGCCGCCCGGCCCCGATGGCGACCCTGGTCCTGCTGGCGATGCTGGCGCTGGGCAATGCCCTCACCGCCGCGGCCGTCGGACACGAGCGCACCCGGGCCGCGACGATCAGCGTGCTGCTGGCGGTGCTGGCCGGGTACTGCTTCGGCAGCGCGGCGCCGCGCTACAACCCGACGCGCGTGCTCGGCCTGTCCATCGTGTTCGTGCCGTCGATCGTGCCCGCGCTGCGCGATCGGGTCAGCCGCGGCGACTTCACCGATGTCACCGTCGACGGCGGCCACTGGTACGTGTGCCAGGTCCCCATGGCAAGCTCCCCGATCCCGAGCTGGACCGCACTGGCCGTCACCACCGGCTGCATCGTCGGCCTGATCGCCCTGCGCCGCTGGAGAACTCCGACGCCGAATCGAACGGTCGAGACGGCGGAGAGCGGTGAGGAGCGGGAGTAGGCCCCGGCCAAAAGCGCGCCGGGGACACAGAACCCGGCGTACCGAACCGGAGCCGCGAAGTGACCCCGAACACAACTGCGGTTGCAGGGCTATAGCCGTACTGGTGGGTTCGTGGTTGAGGCTTTGGTGCCGCAGGCGGGAAATGCCGGGGGGACACGTAATATCAAGCCGAACCACCCGCCGCCGACTCGACGGAGGGCCGTTTGCTCGCCATCCTGCTCGCTCATGCCGTGACCGCTCTGCTGGCGCCCCCGTGCGTCCGGGTGCTGGGGCGGCGCGGGTTCTATCTGCTGGCGCTGGCGCCGCTGGCCGGGTTCGGCTGGGTGCTGGCGCACTGGAACAGCGGGCAGCGCATCGACATTCGCTGGGCGCCGAGCATCCACCTGGACCTGGCGCTGCGCTTCGACGGGCTGGCCTCGATCATGTCCGCGCTGGTGCTCGGGATCGGCGCGCTGATCCTGGCCTACTGCGCCCACTACTTCGACGATGACGATCGGCAGCGGCTCGGGATCTTCGCCGGATATCTGGTCGCATTCGCGGGCACCATGTTCGGCCTGGTGCTCAGCGACAACATGCTGCTGCTGTTCACCTTCTGGGAAGCCACCACGGTGCTGTCGTTCCTGCTGGTCGGCCACCACGCCGACCAGCTGCCGGGCCGCCGCGCGGCGCTGCAGGCGCTGCTGGTCACCGGCGCGGGCGGGCTGGCCATGCTGGTCGGCATCATCATGGTCGGGCAGCACTACCGCACCTATCTGCTGTCGGAGCTGCTGCCCCGCATCGACCCGCACGACTGGTGGACCGGTGTCGCGCTGGTGCTGCTGCTGATCGGCGCGCTGAGCAAGTCCGCCATCGTGCCGCTGCACTTCTGGCTCCCCGGCGCCATGGCCGCACCGACACCCGTCAGCGCCTACCTGCACGCGGCGGCGATGGTGAAGGCCGGTGTGTACCTGGTCGCGCGGCTCGCGCCCGGCTTCGCGGCGGTCGCGCCCTGGCATCCGATGGTGCTCGGGCTCGGCGTGCTGTCGATGGTGCTGGCCGGTCTGCGCTCGCTGCAGGTGTACGACCTGAAACTGGTGCTGGCCTTCGGCACCGTCAGCCAGCTCGGTTTCCTGATGGTGCTGGTCGGCATCGGCACGCCGGACGCGGCGCTGGCCGGGGCGACGATGATCGTGGCGCACGCGCTGTTCAAGGCGTGCCTGTTCATGGTGGTCGGCATCATCGACCACGGCGCGGGCACCCGGGACCTGCGCCGGCTGTCCGGCCTGGGCCGCCGCGAACCGGTGCTGTGCGCGATCGCGATCCTGGCCGCGCTGAGCATGGCCGGGATTCCGCCGATGCTCGGCTTCGTCGGCAAGGAGAGCGCGCTGACCGCCGCGCTCGGGGCCGACACGCTGTCGCCGTCCGGCCGGATCGCGGTCACCGTCGGCATCGTCGTCGGTTCCATGCTGACCGTCGGCTACAGCGCCCGATTCCTGTGGGGCGCTTTCGGTACCAAGTCGGTGGCGGTGGGCGCGCCGGAGCCGCGGCGGCGCTGGCACCCGCCCGGAGCGGCCTTCCTGGTGCCGCCCGCGGTGCTGGCGGCGGCCAGCCTCGCCGCCGGGCCCGGCGCGGCGTGGCTGGATCGGCGAGTGCGGCCGTACGCGCAGACCCTGCCCGGCGCCGAACCGCCGCACCTGGCGCTGTGGCACGGCTTCGGCACCCCGCTGACGCTGACCATGGCGGTGATCGCCTGCGGCCTGGTGCTGTTCGAGATCCGCGACCGGATCGGCGAATCCGCCAGCCCCCGCCTGGGCAACGCCGATCGCGTCTACGACGCCACGCTGCGCGCGATGGATCAGCTGTCGCTGCGCATGACCGGCGCGACCCAGCGCGGTTCGCTGCCGCTGAACCAGGCGCTGATCCTGATCACGCTGATCGCGCTGCCCACCGTCATGCTCGTCCTCGGCGGCCGCACGAGAGTGCCGCTGCGCCTGTGGGATTCGCCGCTGCAACTGGTGATCGGCGCCATCATGGCCACCATGGCGCTGGGCGCCACCGTGATGCGCAACCGCCTGGCCGTGGTGCTGCTGGTCGGCGTCACCGGCTACGGCTGCGGCGTGATCTACGCCCTGCACGGCGCGCCCGACCTGGCGCTCACCCAGTTCCTGGTCGAGACGCTCACGCTGGTGATCTTCGTGCTGGTGCTGCGCAAATTCCCCGCCGAGATCACCCCCGAGCGCACCGCGGCGTTCAAGGTGCGCCGCGCGCTGCTCGCGATCGGCGTGGGCGCCGCGGTGGCGGTGCTGGGCGCCTTCGCCGTGGCCGCCCGGTCCACCGAGCCGATCTGGCATCGAATCCCGCAGGCGGCCTACCAGTTCGGCGGCGGCAAGAACGCGGTGAACGTGCTGCTGGTGGACGTCCGCGCCTGGGACACGCTCGGCGAGATCTCGGTGCTGGTCGTCGCCGCCACCGGCGTGGCCTCGCTGATGTTCCGCAGCCGCCGCTTCGGCACGCTGCCGCGGGTGGCCGACGCGCCCGGCTATGTCCCCGATCCGGATCGCGCCTACTGGCTGCCCGCGGCCGGGCTCGTCGCGAAACGCGACCGCTCGATGGTGCTGGCGATGACCACCCGCCTGCTGTTCCCGACGATCATGGTGCTGTCGGCGTACTTCTTCTTCTCCGGCCACAACGCCCCCGGCGGCGGCTTCGCGGGCGGGCTCACCGCCGGATTGGCCCTGGTGCTGCGGTATCTCGCGGGCGGGCGGTACGAGCTGGCCGAGGCGCTGCCGGTGGACGCGGGGCATCTGCTGGGCGCGGGGCTGACGCTGGCGGCCGGAACCGCGACCGGCTCGCTGCTGCTCGGCGCGCCGCCGCTGTCCTCGGCGATCGTCGAGCTCACGCTGCCGGTGTTCGGACACGTCAAGCTGGTCACGGCCATGCTGTTCGACCTGGGCGTGTACCTCATCGTCGTCGGCCTGGTCCTCGATGTGCTGCGCAGTCTGGGCGCCCGATTGGATACCGAGACCGCCGGTGGCGCAACGGTGTCCCGCACGACACAGGAGACGCGATGAGTGCGAATGTCACCCTGCTGGTTCTCATCGGCATCCTGGTCGCCTGCGGGGTGTATCTGGTGCTGGAGCGAGCGGTGTCGAAGATGCTGCTGGGGATGATCCTGTTCGGCAATGCGGTGAACCTGCTGATCATCACCGTCGGCGGGCCGGACGGGCGGGCCCCGATCCTCGGCGAGACCGACCGGGTGCACCACGACACCGCCGACCCGCTCGCGCAGGCGATGGTGCTCACCTCGATCGTGATCACCATGGGCCTGGCCGCCTTCGTGCTCGCCCTCGCCTACCGGTCCTTCGCCCTGACCACCACCGATCGGGTCGAAAACGACCCCGAGGACGTGAAGGTCGCGTCCCGTCGCGAGGGCGAGGATCCCGAGCAATGACCCTGTCCCCCGGACTCTTACCGGTCCTCACCCCGCTGCCGGTGCTGATCCCGCTGCTCACCGCGGCCACGACGCTGATCACCGGGCGCAGACCGCGACTGCAGCAGAGCATCTCGGTGGCCGGGCTGGGCGCGGTGGTGGTGATCACCGCGCTGCTGCTGTATCTGGCCGACCGGCACGGCATGTCCGCGGTGCAGGTCGGCGACTGGCACACCCCGATCGGGATCACGCTGGTGGTGGACCGGCTGTCGGCGGCGATGCTGCTGGTGTCGTCGATCGTGCTGCTGGCGGTGCTCGTCTTCGCCGTCGGGCAGGGCATCAGCGACGGCGCCGAGCGCCAGCCGACCTCGATCTTCCAGCCGACGTATCTCATTCTGAGCGCGGGGGTTTCGATCGCCTTCCTGGCGGGCGACCTGTTCAACCTGTTCGTCGGCTTCGAGGTGCTGCTGGCCGCGTCGTTCGTGCTGCTGACCCTGGGCGCGAGCGCCGACCGGGTGCGCGCCGGGGTGTCGTACGTGATGGTGTCGATGGTGTCGTCGCTGATCTTCCTCACCGGCATCGCGCTCGCCTACGCGGCGACCGGCACCCTGAACCTCGCGCACATGGCGGCCCGGATGCCCGAGATCCCCGACGGCACCCGCAATTCCATCTACGCCGTGCTGCTGGTGGCGTTCGGGATCAAGGCGGCGGTGTTCCCGCTGTCGAACTGGCTGCCGGACTCGTATCCGACCGCGCCCGCGCCCGTCACCGCGGTCTTCGCCGGTTTGCTCACCAAGGTCGGTGTGTACGCGATCATCCGGATGCACACGCTGCTGTTCCCGTCCGGTCGCTTCGACCGGATCCTGATGGTGTGCGGCCTGCTGACCATGCTGATCGGCATCCTGGGCGCGATCGCGCAGAGCGATATCAAGCGACTGCTGTCGTTCACCCTGGTCAGTCACATCGGCTATCTGATGTTCGGGGTGGGCCTCAATACCGCGGCGGGCCTGACCGGCACGGTTTTCTATGTGGCGCATCACATTCTGGTGCAGACCACGCTGTTCCTGGTGGTGGGCCTGATCGAGCGGCAGGCCGGATCGGCGTCGCTGAGCCGGCTGGGCGGGCTGCTCGCCGCCAGCCCGGCACTGGCGGTGCTGTTCGGCATCCCGGCGCTGAATCTCGGTGGTATTCCGCCGCTCTCGGGCTTCCTCGGCAAGGTGACGCTGCTGCAGGCGGGCGTGGCCGACGGCAGCGCGCTGGCCTGGGTGCTCGTCGGCGGGTCGGTGCTGACCAGCCTGCTCACCCTGTACGCGATGGCGCGGGTGTGGAGCAAGGCGTTCTGGCGGCCGCGCGCCCAGGCGCCGGAAGGCGATCTGGCCCATGCCACCCCGTCGGCGCTGATCGACGAGTCCACCGACATCGCCTTCGACGAGCGGGTGGATCCGGGCCGGATGCCGCGGCTGATGCTGGCGCCGACCGTCGCGCTGATCGCGGTGGGCCTGGGGATGACGGTATTCGCGGGACCGATCCTGGGCATCGCCGGACGCGCCGCGGACGACCTGAAACATCCGCACACCTATCTGGAAACCGTGCTGGGACCGTCGGATTCGTGGCAGTCGGGAGGGACGCGATGAGCCGCGACGTCCTGGTCCGGATCGGGGTGCTGGTCTGGCTGGCGCTGGTGTACACGGCGCTGTGGGGCGATCTGAACCTCGCCAACGCCCTGGCGGGGCTGGCGATCGGCGCCCTGGTGATGCTGGCGCTGCCGCTGCCCCGGGTGCCCATCCACGGGCGGCTGCACCCGCTGTCGCTGCTCGAATTGGTCGCGCTGAGCGCCTATTACGCGATCGAGTCCAGCGTGCAGATCGCCTGGTTCGCGATTCGCCCGTCCGGGCCGCCGGTCTCGGGTGTGCTGCGGGTGCGGCTGTCGATCCGGTCGGATCTGGTGCTGGTGCTGTGCACGGACCTGCTGAATCTCATTCCGGGAACCATGGTTCTGGAGATCGACCGCGAGACCCATACCGTGTGGGTGCACGTGCTGGACGTGGGCAGCGACGCGGCGGTCGACAATTTCTACCGCACCACCCGGCGGCTCGAGCACCTGCTGATCCGCTCCTTCGAGCGCCCCGCCGAATGGCACGAGACCACCACCCCCGCACGGCGTTCGAAGGAGGAGCGATGACGGTTGTGGCCCTGATCGCGGCGATACTACTGATCGGCGCCGCCGTCCTCACCAGCTACCGCATCCTGGCCGGTCCCGGCACCCTGGACCGGGTGGTGGGCGTCGACTCCCTCGTCGCCATCGCCGCCTCGGGCCTGGCGGTGTGGGCGGCCTACAGCGACGACACCTCGGTGCTGCCGGGCATCGTGGCGCTGGCGCTGGTCGGCTTCCTCGGCTCGGCGGCCGTGACCCGCTTCCGCGTCCGGGACGACCGATGAGCTGGCTCGGCACCGCGCTGCACTGGCTGTCCGGCGGCCTGATCGTGCTGGGCGCGGCGCTCGCGCTCACCGCCGCCATCGCCATCGTGCGCTTCCCCGACACCCTCTCGCGCATGCACGCCGCCACCAAGCCGCAGGTCGTCGGCCTGGTCCTGATCCTGATCGGCGCCACCATCCAGCTGCGCGGGCACGGCAACGTCTGGCTGCTGCTGCTGGTCGGCCTGTTCACCCTGCTCACCGCCCCGGCCGTGGCCCACCTCATCGGCCGCACCGCCTACCGCGAACAGCGCCACCGCGACGGCCTGCTGCTGATCAACGAGCTCGGCGACGACGTGGACGAGCCCTAGCGGGCCGACAGCGGCTCCGGCGCTGGCCGGGTGACCGCGGCGCGCCCGAACCAGGTCGCGGCGAACGCCCACGCGTAGGCCGCGAACAGCCCCAGCGCCATGGCCCCCGCCGGGAACGGATGCTCGGACATCCACACGGCCAGAAAGCGATACGACAGCAGCAGCACCGCCAGCAATCCGATTCCCGCGCCGACCAATCCGATGCGCGCGCGGTCCCAGCCGCGACCGGGGGCGCGCAGGGCCGACTCCACCGTCAGGCACAGCACCGCGCCCGCCAGCAGATCCGCGCCGTAGTGATACCCGAAGCCCAGGGTGGCCGTCAGCGTGGCGAGCACCCAGAACGCGCCGCCCCAGCGCAGCCAGCGCGGCGCGGGCGACCCGTCGGGGGCGCGGCGGGAATGCAGGAAAACCGTGGTGGCCCAGGCGGTGTGCATGGACGGCATGCAGTTGCGCGGGGTGGCGTTGTCGAACGGCATGGCGCCGGGCACCGATTCCCGCGGCGGGATCGCGTGCGGCCAGTAGTCGCCCAGTTGCAGGCCGTGCCCGTCGGCGGCGAAGGCGAACATCGGGCCGACCACCGGGAACAGCACGTACACCACCGGCCCGACCAGACCCAGCACCAGGAACGTCCGCACCAGATAGTGCTCGGGCCACACCCCGGTCGACACCACCCGCCGCAGCTGCCAGACCGCCACCACCATGGCCGCCACCGGCAGCTCGATGTAGACCCAGTGCAGCACCGCCGAGACCGCGGGCCCGAGGGCGTCGAGGGCCTGCCCCATCAGCCAGGACGGCTCCCCGAAGGCGTGATCGGCCAGGACCACGTACCGGTCCAGCACATTCGGGCCCGCCATCACCGTGATGTGCAGCCAGACGTCGCCGACCTTGGTGGCCAGGATCAGCAGCGCGCCCAGCGCGGCGGCGTGCAGCGCATCGCGCTTGTCTCGGCCCTCCCAGCCGAGCCAGGCGACCAGCGCCAGCCCGGTCAGCGCCACCACCGGCCCGTTGCCGATGGTCAGCGGACCGCCCAGCAGCACCCGGACCAGGGCGTAGACGGCATCGATCGCGACGGCGGCCCCCGCGGTGAGCAACCGCCGCCGCCAGGACAGCCCGACCAGGGCCAGCGCCAGGCCCGCCCACGGCACCGACACCGACTTCGGCGTGCCCGCGTAGTCCCCCCACAGGCTCTCCAGCGGACCCTGGAAACCATTGTGGGCGGCCAGGATCTGCAAGACGACGAGCAGCACCGGCACGGCCGCCACCCCGGCCGCGATCCGGACCCGCCGCGATACCGACGGCCCGGTCCGACGGCGGGCGTCACCATCGAAATCGGAGCGTGGATCGTCGAGCAGCACGACGCCCATAGTAAACACGTGATGAACGCCACCCCCCTGCGCAGCTGAACTACGGGCTACCAGCGGGCAACATTCGCGGCCGTCAGCCGTTCAGCTCCTTGACCAAGGCGTCGACCACCGGCACCAGGTCGCCCTGCGCGGACGCCGCCACCCGGCGCTGCCGCTGATACGACGCCCCGCGCTTGGGGATGTCCGGAACCAGCGACAGCTCGTTCTCGCACCCGAGCCGTCTCGCGGTGGGCTCCAGCCGGTTCAGCAGATCGGCGAGGTCGTCGGTGACCAGCCGCTCGTTGCCGTCGGCGTCGGTGATGATGATCGCGTCCAGCCCGTAACGCGCTGCGCGCCACTTGTTCTCCTGCACGTGCCAGGGCGGCAGGGTGGGCAGCGCCAGCCCGTCCTCGACGCACCGGTCCAGGTACACCACGAGGCAGTGGATGAGCGCCACCAACGCGGAAAGCTCGGTGCGCGTAGGGGTTCCGTCGCAGATCCGCACCTCGATGGTGCCCCACTTCGGGGCCGGGCGGATGTCCCAGTGCATCCCACCCAGCTGTTCGAACACCCCTGTTTTCATCTGATCGTGCACGAAACGCTCGAACTGGCCCCAGTTCTCGAACTGGAACGGCAGCCCGGCGGTGGGCAGCTGCTGGAACATGAGCGCGCGATTGCTGGCGTATCCGGTGTCCACACCCGCCCACATGGGCGAGGACGCCGACAGCGCCAGCAGGTGCGGATACGACAGCAGCAGCCCGTTGAGAATCGGAAAAACCTTCTCCGGGTGCGAGACTCCCACGTGCACGTGCACGCCCCAGATCAGCATCTGCCGCCCCCACCACTGGGTGCGTGAGATCAGCTCGTCGTAATGCTCTGTGCGCGTGAGCAATTGCGACGACCACTGGGCGAACGGATGGGTGCCCGCGCAGAACAGGTCGACGCCGATCGGATCGGCGGCGCGGCGCACGGTGTCCATGGTGCCGCTCAGATCGTCGATCACCCCGGGGACGGTCTCGTGCACGCCGCTGACGATCTCGACGGTGTTGCGCAGCAGCTCCTTGGTGACCTGCGGGGTGCCGTCGTGGGCCCGCAGATCACCGACCGCGTCGAAGACGGCCGCCGCCTTGTTGACCAGATCGCGCGTCTGCTTGTCGACGAGCGCGATCTCCCACTCGACCCCCACGGTGGGGCGGGGCGAGCCGTTCCAGGAAACCTTGCGAATGCCTGCCCCACCCATGGGTCACCTGCGCTTACCCGACAACGCCGCAGGCTACCCGCGCCCCCGCGTCACCGGTCGCCATGGTCTCGGCGTCCGGTCCGGTGGTGCCGTTGGCCTGCGTGTATCGACTCGGAATATTGCCGAAGTTGTCCGCCCCCGCGTGGATCATCAGGGCGCGGCCCTTCAGATCGTCCAGGGTGACGGAGTCTGTGGTGGTGACCAGGTGGGCGGTGCCGTCCTGGCGCACCTCGAGCGAGGTGAGATCGCCGCTGGCCGGGTGCGCGGTCGAGCCACCGACCTGCAGGTGCCCGCCCGCGGAGAGGAAGTCACCGGCGGGGCCGCCGGTGGGCGCGACGGAGTTCGGCTCGCACTTGCCGACGCTGTGGAAGTGCAGGCCGTGGAAGCCCGGCTTGAGCCCGTGCGCGTCGACGGTGATCTCGAGGTGGTTGCCCTGCTTGGCCACCGTCGCGGTGCCGACCTCGGCGCCGGCGGGGTCCTTCAGCTGCACCGAGACCGAGTCGCCGGACGGGGCGGCGGTCTGCTCACCCGCGGCGGTGCCGCCCGGCGCCGCCGAACCGGTCCACACCGGGGGCGTGGTCCCCTTGACGTCACTCGACTCCTGGCCGTTGGTGCACGCCGCCAGACCGAGCACCGCGACCGCCAGCACCGGGGTCACGGTCCACCAGGACGGGCGACGAATTGTGGAGGGGGCCATCGGGGAACTCCTTTACGAGTCCGAGTTTACGAGTAATGCTGGCTGAACAGATTCGTTACCGGACAAGATGATGCCAGAGCCGTTATCCGGAGTAGTGGTGGGGCTTCAGTTGCCGGTGACGATGACGATCACCCCGGGGGGTGTGTCCGCGATACCGGGGAATCGGGGTTCGGCGGAGACGCCGAGGCTATTGGCGATGGCCTGGGCCGCCGCGCGTTCGCCCGGCGAATTTCCGTAGTAGACGGTCGTTTTCGGAATGACACCGTTGGGATAGTTCCCGGTTTCGGTGACATTCCAGCCTTCCGCGGTCAGCTGGTTCCCGGTGCGGGCGGCCAATCCGGCCACGGTGCTGTTGTTGAGCACCCGCACCGCTACCGATTTGTCCAGCGCCGCAGCCGTTGTCGTGGGCGCGGCGGTGGTGGTTGTCGTGGGCGCGGTCGTCCGGGGCGCGGCGGTGGTCGTGGACGAGCCGGGGAGCGCGACCGAGCCCCCGCCGGAGACGGACGGTTTGGCCGCGGTGCCGGTGGCCGCCGGGGCCTGGCCCTGGGCGGACTGCGTACCCTTGGATTCCGATTTCGACAGCGACATCGCGCCGAGACCGGCGAACACGATGGCCAGCGCGATGAGCACCATGGCGAGCGCGCGCAGCGGCGGCCCGCCGGAGGGCGGATTCGGGTTGCTCACCTGATGAACCCTAGTCGCACCGGTCGGCGGACGCCCGCATCACACCTGGAAGCCCAGCCGACGCGCCGCCCGCGCCTTCTGTCGGCTCGCCCGTAGTCGACGCAGTCGTTTCACCAGCATGGGATCGGCGGCCAGCGCCTCGGGTTTGTCGACCACCGCATTGAGCACCTGGTAATAGCGGGTCGCGGACATGCCGAACAGCTCGCGAATCGCTTCTTCCTTGGCGCCCGCGTACTTCCACCACTTGCGCTCGAAGTCGAGAATGTCGAGTTCGCGCCGGGTGAGTCCGTCGGCGTTGTGTTCGTCGACCGGCACCGCCACCGCGGTGTCCTCTCCCGCCGAAGAGCTGTCCTCGCTTGCGGAAAGATTCCGGGCCGCTGCGCTGTCCATATTGCTCCCTCGCCGAGTTACAACCAGACGATAAATGGTGCTTATACGTCGCCGCTCATTCAACCACGGATGGCGACGTTCCCGGATGCGCCGTACGGCGTGTCGGAGGTGCCGTGGGCCCCGCGTAAAGTGTGCGACCATGGCGATTCTCCCGATCCGCATCGTCGGCGATCCGGTCCTGCACACCCCTACCGAGAAGGTCACGCAGACGCCGGAGGAACTCGCCGAACTGATCGCGGACATGTTCGAGACGCTCGACGCCGCACACGGTGTGGGCCTGGCGGCCAACCAGGTCGGTGTGGGGCTGCGCCTGTTCGTCTACGACTGCCCGGACCCCGACGCCGAGGGGAATATGCGGCGCCGCCGGGGCGTGGTGGTCAATCCGGTGCTGGAGACCTCCGAGATCCCCGAGACCATGCCCGATCCGGACGACGACGAGGAGGGCTGCCTGTCGGTTCCCGGCGAGCAGTTCCCCACCGGCCGCGCCGACTGGGCGCGCGTCACCGGCACCGACGAGCGCGGCGAGCCGGTCGAGATCGAGGGCCGGGGCTTCTTCGCCCGCATGCTCCAGCACGAGGTCGGCCACCTCGACGGCTTCCTGTACGTGGACGTGCTGATCGGCCGCAACGCCCGCGCCGCCAAGAAGGCCATCAAGCGAAACGGCTGGGGCACAGCGGGATTGAGCTGGGTGCCGGGCACAGTGCCGGATCCGTTCGGCCATGACGACTGACCTACCCGAGCTACCCGAGGTCCCGCCCGGCCGACGGGTGGTGGTGCGCTACCGATTACCCGCCGGATATCCGCACCAGTTCACGGATGTGATCGGCGAGCTGCTGTCGCTGGACCCGCTCACGGTGCGCACCGCTGCGGGCGAGACGGTGTCGGTGGCCACCGATCGGGTGGTGGCCCTGAAACCGCTGGGGCCCAGGCCGATTCGCACCAGCGAGATCCGCGCGCTGGAGGCCGCGGCGACCGACGGCTGGCCCGGCATCCACCGCACCTGGGTGGACGGCTGGCTGGCCGCCGCCGGGAACGGCTTCACCAATCGCGCCAATTCCGCTGTGCCGCTGGGTGACTCGAACGGACCGGCGCAGACGCACCCGGACGTGCTGCACCGCCTCGGCGAGTGGTACACCGCCCACGGCCTGCCGCTGCGGCTGCGGATCCCGGACCGGCTGGCCGCGGTGCCGCCGGGCTGGCGCACCTGGAGCGAGACCGTGGTGCTCGGCATCGATATCGAGAATTTCGTTCTGCCGCAGGGGCCTTCGATGGTGCGCATCGATCCCGAGCCCGCGCCCGCCTGGCTGGAACTGCACCGGTTCCGGGGCGAGGACCGGGTGGACGTGCCGCCGCCGCTGCCGGATCCGGAGGTGCTCACCGCGGTCCGCGACGGCGATGTCGGTTTCGCCACACTGGGTTTGCCCGATCCGCTGGCCATCGCCCGCGGCGCGCTGACCACCGCGCCGGACGGCCGCCGCTGGCTGGGACTGACCTGCGTCGCGGTCGCGGCCCCGCACCGCCGCCGCGGGCTGGGCACCCTGGTGTGCGCCGAGCTCATCCGCTGGGGGCATCGGCACGCCGCCACCCACGCCTACGTCCAGGTGGAGGCCGACAACGCCGCCGCCCTGGCGATGTACGGTGACATGGGCTTCGTGGAGCATCACCACTACCGCTACGCGGCGCCGCAATGACGAGCACCGACGAAAGAGGCAGCACGTGCGGTTGGCCACCTGGAATGTGAATTCCGTTCGGTCCCGGGTGGATCGGGTGATCGCCTGGCTGGACCGCGCCGACGTCGACGTGCTCGCCATCCAGGAAACCAAGTGCCGCGACGACCAGTTCCCGGAGGAGCGGTTCGCCGAAGCCGGTTACGAGATAGCGCATGTCGGGCTCAGCCAGTGGAACGGTGTGGCGATCGCCTCCCGGGTCGGCATCGAGGATGTCGAGATCACCTTCCCCGGCCAGCCCGGTTTCGACAAGGATGCCGGGGAGTCGCTGCTGAGCGCGCCGGTGGTGGAGGCCCGCGCGATCGGCGCCACCTGCGGCGGCGTGCGGGTGTGGAGCCTGTACGTCCCCAACGGCCGCGCGCTGTCCGACCCGCACTACGCCTACAAGCTGGAATGGCTTGCCGCCCTGCGCGATACCGGCGCCCGCTGGCTGCGCGAGGACCCGCGGGCGCAGATCGCGCTGGTCGGCGACTGGAATATCGCGCCCACCGACGACGACGTGTGGTCGCCGGAGTTCTTCACCGGCAAGACCCACGTCTCCGTGCCGGAGCGGGAGGCGTTCGACGCGGTGGTCGAGGCTGGTTTCACCGATGTGATGCGCCCGTTCGCCCCCGGCCCCGGCGTCTATACCTACTGGGACTACACGCAATTGCGCTTCCCCCGCAAGGAGGGCATGCGCATCGATTTCATCCTCGCCTCCCCCGCCCTCGCCGCCCGCGTGACCGACGCCACGGTCGACCGCGAGGAACGAAAGGGCAAGGGCGCCAGCGACCACGCCCCGGTAATCGCCGAACTCGCCGACTGAGCGGCGTTACCCCGCCGGACGCGTCTTGATCGCATCCTGCGAAATGAACACATCGTAATTCCCAGGCGTAGCGATCACCGCATTCCCGTACGCCGAGCGCACGAACGGCTTGGTATACCACGACCCCCGCTGCATATCCGCGAAGAAGTCCTGATCCCCACCGCCCAGGAAGATCTGATTCTGCTTGGGCGACACCCCGTCCAGGCGCTGCCCGAACAGCCGCGTCACCTTGTACCCGGAGTGGAAGCCGAGCGTGTTCACCCAGTGCTCGAGCTCGACGATGTTGGCCTGCAGGACCCACATGTCGCCCTCGATCCGGTACTTCCGGTGCTGCTCGGCATGGTCCTCGTCGCCGAAGAGCGTGAGATCCACGTCCAGCGTGTGCGGTTCGTTCGCGACCGCGGCCGCCACCACATGCGCGGCCTTCACCTCCCCCGTCAGCCCCAGATACGTCTGCAGCAGCGTGGTCACCCACAGCGCCACCACCGCCACCAGCACGAGCGTGAACGCCCCCAGCCCCCGCCGCGCCAGCACCCGCCACCCCACCCGCCGCACCCGGACCAGCGCCGTGACCAGCAGCACCACCGCAATCACGAAGAGCCCGACCAGAATTACCTGCATCCAGCCGAAGTCCACGGGGAAGACCATGCGGTAGTTGTACCGCTGTGACGCACGCAACGCGACTGCAACGCGCGGCGGGGAACGTAAACGGGGCTACGTCAAGGGAGGTAGCTACCTCAGAACGCGGCTTCGTCCAGATGCATGATGTCGTTGTCCAGGCTCTCCAGGACCGTGCGGACGCCGGATAGGAGGGGGAGCTGGTTCTTGGCGAACCAGGAGGCCACCGCGACCTTGCCGGTGTAGAAGGGGCGGTCCTTGTCGGTGGGCTGGGCGTCTAGGGCGGTCTGGGCGATGGCGGCCTGTTCCAGCAGGCGCCAGGCGATGATCAGGTCACCCGCGGCGTGCAGGAAGCGGACCGAGCCCAGGCCGACCTTGTAGATCTCGGCCGGATCCTGTTGCGCGGCCATGGCGTAGTTGGTGAGGGCCGCGGCCATTGCCTGGACGTCGGCCAGGGCCGTGCCCAGCAGGGCGCGTTCGGCCTTCAGCCGGGCGTCGCCCGCCTCGACGAACTTCTGGATGAGGCCGGAGACGTGCCCCAGCGCCACGCCCCGGTCACGAATGATCTTGCGGAAGAAGAAGTCCTGCGCCTGGATGGCGGTGGTGCCCTCGTACAGCGAGTCGATCTTCACATCGCGGATGTACTGCTCGATCGGGTAGTCCTGCAGATAGCCGGAGCCGCCGAAGGTCTGCAGCGTCTCGGTGAGGGTCTCGTAGGCGCGCTCGGAGCCGACGCCCTTCACGATCGGCAGCAGCAGATCGTTGACCCGCGCGGCGGTATCGGCGTCGGCGCCGAAGTTGGCGGCCGCCACGTCCTCGTTCTGGTAGGCCGAGCAGTACAGGTACAGCGCGCGCAGGCCCTCCGAGTACGCCTTCTGCAACGCCAGGCTGCGGCGCACGTCCGGGTGGTGGCTGATGGTGACGCGCGGCGCGCTCTTGTCGGTCATCTGCGTCAGGTCCGCGCCCTGCACGCGAGTCTTGGCGTACTCCAACGCATTCAGATAGCCGGTGGACAGCGTGCCCGCCGACAGCACGCCCACCATCATGCGGGCGTTCTCGATCACCTTGAACATCTGCGCGATGCCGTTGTGCACATCGCCGACCAGATAGCCGACGGCCGGTTTGTCGGCGCCGTAGGTCAATTCGCAGGTGGGCGAGGACTTGATGCCCATCTTGTGCTCGAGGTTGGTGACGTACACGCCGTTGCGCTCGCCGAGTTCCATGGTCTGCGAGTCGAACAGGAACTTCGGCACCATGAACAGCGACAGGCCCTTGGTGCCCGGCCCGGCGCCCTCCGGCCGGGCCAGGGTGAGGTGGAAGATGTTGTCGGCGGTATCGCCCACGTCGCCGCCGGAGATGAACCGCTTGACGCCCTCGATGTGCCAGGTGCCGTCGGGCTGCTGCACCGCCTTGGTGCGGCCCATGCCCACGTCCGACCCGGCGTCGGGCTCGGTGAGCACCATCGTCCCGCCCCAGCGGTGCTCCCAGGCGTGCTCGGCCCAGCGCTGCTGCTCCGGCGTGCCCTCCCGGAACAACACGGTGTGCATCAGCGGGCCCATATTGAAGAAGCTTGCCGAATTGTGCGCGGCCACCAGCATTTCCTGCGTCGCCCAGACCAGCGGCGAGGGGGCCGCGACGCCACCCATCTCCTCGGGCATGCCCAGCCCGGACCAGCCCGCCTCGTTCACCGCGGCGACGGTCTTGCGCAGCAGGTCGGGGACGATGATGGCGTGGTTGGCGGCATCGAACTGCACCGGGTTGCGGTCGGCCTCGACGAACGACTCGGCGACCGGGCCCTCGGCCAGCCGCAACACCTCGGCCAGGATGCCGCGCGCGGTCTCCGCGTCCAGATCGCCGTACGCGCCCGAGTCGAGCAGCGCACCGATTCCCAGCACCTCGAACAAGTTGAACTCGATGTCTCGCAGGTTCGCCTTGTAGTGCGACACGGACCGGCCTCCTCGGAGAGTTGATGTACCCCCCAGGAGGTTGCCGTACGATCGTCCGCTTACGCAACCGTAGGGAAGTTTCCTTAGACGTTCCCTTATTCCTACGATGTACAGTTCCCCTGTATCAGGTGATTCTTCATCTCGGAAGCTCCAAGCGGAGAAGGTTGCCAATCGTTTACCAGCCGTGCCGGTCGCGACGAGACCCGGGGGCGCGACGACCCGCTGATATCTTGGTCGGCATGGGTTCGGAATCGGTGGTGCGGCCACGACAGCGCGCGCAGCATCTCGGACCCGAGCGGCGACGACCCCAGGTGCTCGACACCGCCCTGCGCATCGCGGTGGAGGACGGGATCGCCGCGGTCACGGTCGCGGCGGTCGCCGAGCGCATGAGCGTCACCCGCCCGGTGATCTACGCCTGCTTCGCCGATCGGGTGGAACTCATCGACGCGCTCATTCAGCGCGAGGAGGGCTACCTGCTCGACGGCATCGTCGCCACGCTGCCGCGCCGCCGCGTCGAGGCCGACGAGGAGGTCTTCGTCGAGGGCTTCCGGGCGCTGCTGGAGACCGTCGCCACCCGGCCCGACACCTGGAAGCTGCTGTACGGCAATCCCGATCCCGCCGTGGCGAATTCGTTCGGCCGCGGCCGCGCCCTGGCCGTCACCCGCTGCACCCGCCGCCTCCGCCCCACCCTGCGCGCCTGGGGCATCGCCGACGCCGAACGCAAGCTCCCCGCCCTGGTGGAACTGTGGGTCTCCGCGGGCGAGGGGGCCGTGCGCACGCTCCTCGAGAGCGACCACGCCTGGACCCCTCAGGATTTGGGGGCCTTCATCGGTGCGGCCGTGTACCGGGCGCTTCGCAACGCCTGAGGTGATCCCGGCCAAAAGCATGCCGGGATGACGGATAGCGATTCAATTCGGATTGACGAAGTCGCTCCTGCGAGGCAATTCGGATAGCTAGGATCGGGATCAAGCGACTATCCGACCAGCAAAACGGTGAGAGGCCGGTCATGGCGTTCTATCGGCAAGTAGGTTCGGTGCCCCCGAAGCGGCACACCCAGCACCGGGATCCCGGCGGCGGGCTGTACTACGAGGAATTGATGGGCGAGGAGGGCTTCTCCGGCGACTCGTCACTGCTGTATCACCGCGGGTTACCGCCCGCCATCGTCGACTCCACGGTGTGGCAGCTGCCGGATCAGCGGACGGTGCCCAATCATCCACTGCGGCACCGGCATCTGAAGCTGCACGACCTGTTCCCCGGCGATGCCCCCGCGTCCACCGACGTGGTCACCGGGCGTCGGCTGGTGCTGGGCAACGACGACGTGCGCATCTCGTATGTGGTGTCCGCCAAGGACTCTCCGCTGTACCGCAATGCGATCGGCGACGAACTGGTGTACGTCGAGTCCGGCTCGGGCACCGTCGACACCGTGTTCGGCGCGCTGCCGGTGCGCCGGGGCGACCAGGTGCTGCTGCCCCGGTCCACCACCCACCGGTGGCGTCCGGCGGGTCCGGAACCGTTGCGCGCCTATGTGATCGAGTCCAACGGCCACATCACCCCGCCCAAACGGTATCTGTCGAAATTCGGTCAGTTCCTGGAGAATTCGCCGTACTGCGAGCGCGACCTGACCGGCCCCGGCGAGCTGCCGCAGGAGCAGGGCACCGAGGTCGAGGTGCTGGTCAAGCACCGGCCCGGCCGCGAGATCGTCGGCACCCGGCTGGTGTACGCGGCCCATCCGTTCGACGTGGTGGGCTGGGACGGCTACCTGTACCCGTTCACCTTCAATATCGAGAACTTCGAGCCCATCACCGGCCGCGTGCACCAGCCGCCGCCAGTACACCAGGCGTTCGAGGGCACCAATTTCGTGATCTGTAATTTCGTACCGCGCAAGGTCGACTACCACCCGCTGTCGATTCCGGTGCCTTACTACCACTCCAACGTCGACTCCGACGAGATCATGTTCTACTGCGGCGGAAACTACGAGGCGCGCAAGGGATCCGGCATCGGGCAGGGCTCGGTGTCGGTGCATCCGGGCGGTTACGCGCACGGCCCGCAGCCGGGCGCCTACGAGCGCAGCATCGGCATCGAATTCTTCGACGAGCTCGCGGTCATGGTCGACACCTTCCGCCCGCTCGGCCTCGGCGAGGGCGCCTTGGCCTGCGAAGACCCCGACTATGCCTGGACCTGGTCCGGCCGCGGACCGAGCGGAGAGCGCGCATGACCGGCACGACCACCCGCATCGAGGTGCCCGCCGATTCCCTGTTCGGACCCGAGAACCTGCCCTACGGCGTCATCGCACCCGCGGGCGGCGCGCCCCGGGTGGGCGTGCGGCTCGCCGACAGCGTGTTGGATCTCGCTGTGCTGCTGGACGATTCGACCTTCGCGCGGCCGAGCCTGAATGCCTTTCTGGCACAGGGCCCGCGGCGCTGGCGCGAGGTGCGCGAGCGGGTGCAGGCGCTCGCGGAGTCCGAACTGCCCGCGGCGGCAGTGCATTCGCTGGCCGCGGTCCGGCCGGTGCTGCCGATCGAGGTCGCCGACTACGTCGACTTCTACGCCAGCATCGACCACGCCACCAATCTCGGCCGCCTGTTCCGCCCCGACGGCGAGGCGCTGCTGCCGAACTGGCGGCACCTGCCGGTCGGCTACCACGGCCGGGCGGGCACCGTGGTGGTGTCCGGCACCGACGTGGTGCGTCCCCGCGGCCAGCGCCGAACCGAGTCGGGCACACCGGATTTCGGCCCGTCGCAGCGCCTGGACATCGAGGCCGAGCTCGGCTTCGTGGTCGGCGTCGGCTCCGAGCTGGGCCGCCCGATCCCGGTCGACGATTTCGCCGCGCACGTGTTCGGCGTGGCACTGGTCAACGACTGGTCCGCGCGCGACATCCAGGCGTGGGAGTACCAGCCGCTGGGCCCGTTCCTGGGCAAGTCGTTCGCGACCTCGCTGTCGGCCTGGGTGACCCCGCTGGCCGCCCTGGAGGCCGCCCGCATCCCGCTGCCGCCGCAGGAGCCCGAGCCGCTGCCGTATCTGCGCGGCCGCGAATCCTGGGGCCTGGACCTGGAATTGACCGTGGAGTGGAACGGCGAGCGGGTCGCCCGCCCGCCCTACGGCCGGATGTACTGGTCCCCGGCCCAGATGCTCGCGCACCTGTCCGCCAACGGCGCCGCCACCCGCCCCGGCGATCTCTACGCCTCCGGCACCATCTCCGGCCCCGACCGCGACCAGCGCGGCTCCTTCATCGAATTGTCCTGGGGCGGCCGCGAACCCGTCACCGTCAAGGGCGAAGCCCGCACCTTCCTCCGCGACGGAGACGAGGTAACCATCACCGCCACCGCCCCGGGCCCCACCGGCCGCCCCATCGCCCTCGGCGAGGTAACCGGCCGAATCCTCCCCGCCCACAACGAATGAGCGGCTAAGAGATTCCGGCCAAAAGCACGCCGGAACCATGAGAGTTGACGCCCAGTTCCCGGCGCGCTCCACCCTCTTGGTCCCGGCGTGCCTCTGGTCCCGGCGTGCCTCACCCTCTTTGGTCCCCGGCGCGCCTCACTTCTTGGTCCCGGCGCGCTTCACTTCTTGATCCCGGCGCGCTTCACTTCTTGATCCCCAGCGCGCTTCACTTCTTGATCCCCAGCGCG
Source organism: Nocardia terpenica (assembly GCF_013186535.1). Classification (NCBI taxonomy): domain Bacteria; kingdom Bacillati; phylum Actinomycetota; class Actinomycetes; order Mycobacteriales; family Nocardiaceae; genus Nocardia; species Nocardia terpenica. Next base: position 176,519 of record NZ_JABMCZ010000003.1, on the reverse strand, counting down.
CTTCACTTCTTGATCCCGGCGCGCTTCACTTCTTGATCCCCAGCGCGCTTCACTTCCTGGTCCCCAGCGCGCTTCACTTCCTGGTCCCCAGCGCGCTTCACTTCCTGGTCCCCAGCGCGCTTCACTCTCTTGGTCCCGGCACGCTTTTGGCCGGGACCTCAGGCCCGCCGCCCCACATCCACAGCGCGAACGAATGTCACCAGGTCCTCGGCCAGCACCTCCGCCGAGCGCCCCTCCTCGTTGTTGTGCAGCCAGTCGGCGACCAGCTCGAACATGCCGCCGATGGTGGCCAGGGCCACCGCGAGGCGGCGGCGTTGGGCCTGGCGGTCGGGGTCGGGATCGCCCGCCCACTGGCGGTCCAGGAATACCGCCGACCAGCGGCGGTTGTTGCGGCGCTGGGATTCCACGGCCGGGGAGATGCCGCCCGCCTCACCGAAACTCACCCGTGCCAGTCGCGGATCGTCCGCGATGGCGTGCACGAACGCCTCGATCACCGCGGCCGAGCGCTGCGGCCATTCCAGCTCGGCGGCCGCGGCCGCCGCCTCGGTCACCCGTTGCTGAATCTGCGCGGTGATCTGCTCCAGCAGGGCGGTGTAGCACGCCTCCTTGCTGTCGAAGTGGTCGTAGAAACCCTTCGTGCCCACGAACGCGTGCTGACAGATCTGCTCGATCGAGGTGCCCGAAAAGCTTTGCCGGGCAAAAAGTTCGGTCGCCGCATCGAGGAGCTGGCGGCGGCGCTGGGCGCTGCGCTCCTCGGCGTCGAGGCCACGGATTCGGCGCCGCGCCGGCGCCGGAGCGGGCCGCGCGGCGGATTTGCTGCGGGTCATACGGAGACCATAATAAAGCTTTGTTCAAAAAGATCCCTTGTTAGTAACAGGATGCCATGTTGTAATCGCTGACACACCGATGAGGAAGGGACCGGACGTGTCAGGGATCAACGCAGATCGCCGCGGCCGCCGCTTACTGGCCTCGGCGCTGACGGCGGCCGTCACCGTCGCCACCGCGCTGCTGCTGGGTGGAGTCACCGCCGCCCCCGCCGTCGCGGAACCGCCGGTGCCCCAAGCCGATCCGTTCTACCAACCACCCGCGGGCTTCGAATCCGCCGCGCCCGGCGACGTGCTGCGCTCGCGGCCGGTACAGCTGGCGGTGGCGACCATCCTGCCCGTGCACGTGCGGTCCTGGCAGCTGCTGTACCGGACCACCGATCTGAACGGGCAGCCCACCGTCGCGGTCTCCACGGTGGCGCTGCCCGAGGGCGCGAATCCGCGCAACCACCGCCCCCTGGTCTCGCACCAGTTCTACTACGACAGCGCCGCGCCGCAGTGCGCCCCGTCCTACGTCCTGCAGCAGGGCACCGGGCTCACCGGCCTGGAGGGAATCCATTCCAACAGCGAATATCTGGCACTCGCCGCGTCCATCAGCGAGGGCTACGCGATCTCGATTCCCGACTACGAGGGCCTGAACGGGCATCTGGCCGTGGCGAAGGAGCCGGGTTACATGGTGCTCGACGGCGTGCGCGCGGCCGAGCGATTCGCGCCGCTGGGCCTGGACGGCGCGAATACGCCGGTGGCGCTGTGGGGTTACTCCGGCGGCGGCATGGGCAGCGGCTGGGCGGCGGAGCTACAGCCCAGCTACGCACCGGAATTGACCATGAAGGGCGCGGCCCTGGGCGCGCCGGTCTCGGATGTGCAGTCGCTGCTGCACGTGAACGGGTCGATGTTCGCGAGCCTGATCGGCATCGGCATCTCCTCGCTGCGCAACGCCTATCCGAAGTTCGCCGCCACGACCGAGAAGTACCTGACGCCGGAGGGCCTGGCGCTCATGGATCGCACCGCCCACCAGTGCCTGCCGCGCAATGCCCTGACCCAGATGTTCGTCGACTACCAGAAGCTGCTGACCATCCCGATCGAGCAGTACCTGGCGCTGCCCGACATCCGCGAAGTGTTCGACCAGACGGTGCTCGGGAAGACCGCGCCCACCATGCCGATGTTCGTCTACCAGGGCGTCCTCGACGAGGCCGTGCCGGTGACCACCAATGACAAACTGGTGCAGGAATACTGCGACGCGGGCGCATCGGTGCGCTACAAGCGCGACCACCTCAGCGAACACCTGACGCTCGTCACGATGGGCATGGCCGACACCTTCGACTGGATCAAGGGCCGCCTCGCCCCCAACGCCCCCGCCCAGACCGGCTGCCGCACCGACAACGAACTGTCGATGCTGTTCAACCCCGACGCCTTCGTCGAGCAGGTGATCATCAACCTGAACGCCACCGCCGGCGCCCTGGGCTGGCCGATCGGTCCGCACGAGAACTGAACCGGCACCCCCTGCCCGGCGTCCTCCCCACCTGGTCCCGGCGTCCTCCCCACCTGGTCCCGGCGTCCTCCCCACTTGGTCCCGGCGTGCTTTTGGCCGGGACCTCGCGAGATTCCGATCTCCGAGCGCGCGCACCGGATGGGCGAGTATGGTCGAGCGGGAAAATTCAACAAGCCAACGGGGGCTCGCACCAGCGGGCTGAGAGGACGGCTAGGGCCGTCGACCGTATGAACCTGACCGGGTAATGCCGGCGTAGGGAGGAAGCATCATGGGCACACCCGTCGATTCCGTGACCACGGGACCCATTCAGGGCAGTGTCAAGCACTATCGGGACGTGGACGGTCTGCGCATCCCGGTGCGCCGGATCAATCTGACCAACGGCGAGCACTTCGACGTCTACGACACCTCGGGCCCGTACACCGACGACGCGGCCACCATCGACGTCGAGGCCGGGCTGCCGAAGCTGCGCGCCGAGTGGGACAAGCCCGAGGTCGGCGGCCCGCGCACCCAGCTGGCCTGGGCCCGGCACGGCATCGTCACCACCGAGATGCGGTATATCGCTGCGCGCGAAGGGGTTTCGCCGGAGTTCGTGCGCGAGGAGGTGGCCGCCGGGCGCGCGGTCATCCCGGCCAATCACCACCACCCCGAGTCCGAGCCGATGATCATCGGCAAGAAGTTCGCGGTGAAGATCAACGCCAATATCGGCAACTCGGCGGTCTCCTCGTCCATCGCCGAGGAGGTGGAGAAGATGGTGTGGGCCACCCGTTGGGGCGCCGACACCATCATGGACCTGTCCACCGGCAGGAACATTCACGAGACCCGCGAGTGGATCCTGCGCAACTCACCGGTGCCGGTCGGCACCGTGCCGATCTACCAGGCGCTGGAGAAGGTGAACGGCGACCCGACCAAGCTCACCTGGGAGCTGTACCGCGACACCGTGATCGAGCAGTGCGAGCAGGGCGTGGACTACATGACCGTGCACGCGGGCGTGCTGCTGCGCTACGTGCCGCTGACCGCCAAGCGCGTCACCGGCATCGTCTCCCGCGGCGGCTCCATCATGGCCGCCTGGTGCCTGGCCCATCACCGAGAGTCGTTCCTGTACACCAACTTCGCCGAGCTGTGCGAGATCCTGGCGAAATACGACGTGACCTTCTCCCTCGGCGACGGCCTGCGCCCCGGTTCCATCGCCGACGCCAACGACGAGGCCCAGTTCGCCGAGCTGCGCACCCTGGGCGAGCTGACGAAGATCGCGAAATCCCATGGCGTGCAGGTGATGATCGAGGGCCCCGGCCACGTGCCGATGCACAAGATCGTGGAAAACGTTCGGCTGGAAGAGGAGTGGTGCGAGGAGGCGCCCTTCTACACCCTCGGCCCGCTGGCCACCGACATCGCGCCCGCCTACGACCACATCACCTCGGCGATCGGCGCGGCCATGATCGCCCAGGCGGGTACCGCCATGCTGTGCTACGTCACGCCCAAGGAGCACCTGGGCCTGCCCAACCGCGATGACGTGAAGACCGGCGTCATCACCTACAAGATCGCCGCGCACTCGGCCGATCTCGCCAAGGGCCACCCGCGCGCACAGGAGCGCGACGACGCACTGTCCAAGGCGCGCTTCGAATTCCGCTGGCTCGACCAGTTCAACCTGTCGCTGGATCCGGACACCGCCCGCGAATTCCACGACGAGACCCTGCCCGCCGAACCGGCCAAGACCGCGCACTTCTGCTCCATGTGCGGTCCGAAGTTCTGCTCCATGCGCATCTCCGCCGACGTGCGCGAGTACGCGGCCAAGCAGGGCCTGACCGACGCGCAGGCGTTCGAGGTCGGCATGGCGGAGAAGTCGGCGGAATTCGCCGAGGCGGGCAATTCGGTATATCTGCCGATCGTCTCGTAATCCCTTCCCGCCCTGCGTGATCGCGCCGCTGGGGGGCGCGATCACGGGCCGGGCCATGCCGACGCGCCTCCGCCCTCCCGGCGGAGGTCGGGGTTCCGCCTAACCCCGGCCTCCGCCGGAACGACGGGGGCGTGCACCTGCCCCCAGCCAGATCGGTCTTGTTCAGCGGCACGTCCGCGAATTCCACCCGATCCACCAGCTTGAAACCGTTCTCGAACTCCCACTCGAAGCTCACGGCCACCGGCATCGGGTCCCGGCGGGCGGGGTCGTAGTGTCTGTTTCGTGAAACTCTTGCCGTTGCCACCCGATGGGCAGACCCCGGTCCGCGTGCTCACCATCGCCGGAACCGATTCCGGCGGCGGCGCGGGCATTCAGGCCGATTCCCGCACGATGGCCCTGCTGGGCGTGCACGCCTGCGTGGCGGTGGCCGCGGTGACCGTGCAGAACTCGCTCGGCGTCAGCGGCTTCCACGAGATCCCGCCGCAGACGGTGGCCGATCAGGTGCGAGTCGTGGTGGGCGACATCGGGGTCGGCGCGGCCAAGACCGGCATGCTGGCCTCCACCGCCATCATCGAGGCGGTCGCGCAGGTGTGCGCGGAGGTGGGCATCGGGCAGCACGGATCGATCCCGCTGGTGGTGGACCCGGTCGCGGCGTCCATGCACGGCGACCCGCTGCTGCACGCCTCGGCGCTGGATGCGCTGCGACACACGCTGATTCCGCTGGCCACGGTGGTGACCCCGAATCTGGACGAGGTGCGGCTGCTCACCGGCATCGACGTCACCGACGACCGCGGTGCGCGCCGCGCCGCGCAGGCGCTGCACCGCCTGGGGCCGCGCTGGGCCATCGTGAAGGGCGGCCACCTGCGCTCCTCGGACTTCAGCACCGATCTGCTCTACGACGGCGACCGGTTCCACGAGCTGTCCGCGCCGCGCATCGCCACCGGCCACGATCACGGCGGCGGCGACACCCTGGCCACCGCGACCGCGTGCGCCCTCGCACACGGCTACGATGTGCCCTCGGCCATCGCCTTCGCCAAGGAGTGGACCACCCGCTGCCTGAAGGCCGCGTATCCGCTCGGGGCGGGACACGGTCCGGTGTCGGCGCTGTGGAGACTGCGCGAGGGCTGACCGCAAGGTTTCAGCTATTTCTCCCAGGAAGCTCCCAGCCCCGGCGCAGCGACACCCAAGGCTGGTGATCAACGGTAAAGGCCATGACCGACACAGTGGCCACCGCACAGCCGGACAAACCGGCCGATGCGGTTCTGACCCCCGTGCTCGACGTGGTGATTCCCGTCTACAACGAGGAGCGTGACCTCGGCGTCTGTGTGCGTCGCCTGCGCGCGTTCCTCGCCGACGGGTTTCCGTTCTCGGCCCGTATCACGATCGCCGACAATGCCTCCACCGACAGCACGCTGGCGGTCGCGCGGGAGCTGGCGTCGGAGCTGGACGGGGTGCGGGTGGTGCATCTGGACCGCAAGGGGCGCGGACGTGCGCTGCGCGCGGTGTGGGAGAGCTCCGATGCGCAGGTCGTAGCGTATATGGATGTGGATCTGTCGACCGATCTGAATGCCCTGCTGCCGCTGGTTGCGCCGTTGGTGTCGGGGCATTCGGATCTGGCGATCGGTACCCGGCTGGCCAAGTCGTCGCGGGTGGTGCGCGGGCCCAAGCGGGAGTTCATTTCCCGCTGCTACAACCTGATCTTGAAAGCCTCGTTGCAGGCTCGGTTCTCGGATGCGCAGTGTGGTTTCAAGGCCATGCGCACCGATGTCGCCCAGCAGGTGTTGCCGTTGGTCGAGGATGGGGAGTGGTTCTTCGATACCGAGTTGCTGGTGATCGCCGAGCGTGCCGGGTTGCGGATTCACGAGGTGCCGGTGGACTGGATCGATGATCCGGACTCGCGCGTGGATATCGTCGATACCGCCCGCAAGGACCTGCTCGGCGTCTGGCGGCTGTGCCGGGCGCTGACGACCGGCGCACTGCCGGTGGAGCAGTTGCGGGCCGCGATCGGGCGCGAGCCGCTGGTGGACGGCGTGCCGTTGGGGATGGTCGGGCAGGTGGTGCGGTTCGGCATCGTGGGCGTGATCTCCACCCTCGCGTACATGCTGCTGTATCTGCTGCTGCAACCGGCGCTCGGACCGCAGGCGGCGAACTTCCTGTCGCTGCTCGTCACCGCGATCGGCAACACGGCCGCGAATCGGGCCTTCACCTTCGGCGTGCGCGGCTCGACCAAGGTGGTGTCGCATCAGATCCAGGGCCTGCTGATCTTCGGATTCGGGCTGCTGCTGACCAGTGGTTCGCTGTTCGCGCTGCACCGCTGGGCGGCGCCGGACGCCCGGGTGCATCTGGAACTGCTGGTGCTGGTGATCGCGAATCTCATTGCCACGCTGACCCGTTTCGTCGGGTTGCGGTGGGTGTTCCGCAATGCGGTGTCCGGTTCGAGCAGCCGCGGGGCGAACCAACAGCGCTGAGCCGCAACGATTCCGAGGCCGCAAAGCGCCTCGGGCGGATGGGCGCGGATCTACGCTGGAAACTGCCATGAGCACGCCCCATCCACTCAGTGACGAACACCGCGAGGCATTCTGGCGCCGCGTCGGCTGGTCGCCGGAGCTTCCGGAACGGCAGCGGCTGGCCATCGAAACCCGCTGGGATGACGAATCCATCGAGATGGCAGAGATTTTCGGATGGTAGAACCCGCCGATTCGGCGGGCCTTCCGCTGTAGCCCCGACGGGATTTGAACCCGCGCTACCGCCTTGAGAGGGCGGCGTCCTAGGCCGCTAGACGACGGGGCCAGGACTCGCTCGCCCGAATGAGCAAGCTCGGCAAGCTTAACCGGCCCGGGCCCGGCGACCAAATCCGGTAATGGGGATCACGTGGGACGGGATCCCGGCCAAAAGCATGCCGGGAACAAGAGGGGAACCATGCCGGGGACAAAAGGGGGACCATGCCGGGAACAAGCGGAACAAGGGGACGTGGCGGGGTCAGGTCGGCTTGGGGCGGGATGCCAGGGCCTCGTGGAGGGTGGCGGACCACTGGTGGACTATTTCCTTGCGGCGGGCGGAGTCGTCGGTGAGGACGTCGGCCAGGCCGAGGCCGCGGGCTAGGTCCAGGGTGGCCTGGACGAGATGGTGGGCGACGGGGTCGGTGTCGTCGGCGTCGAGCGCCTCGACCGCCATGCGGTGCGAGACCCGGCCGAAGCGGGCCTCGAGCGGCACGATGCGTTCGCGCAGCGCCGGATCGGCGGCCGCGTGCGTCCACACCTGTAATGCCGCCTTGAACAGCGGGCTGGTGTAGGACTCGACCAGCCCGGCCACCACGGCCTCGGTGCGGCCCACGCCCTCGGCGATCTCCGCGAACAGCGCCGCCTCGGCCTTGGCCTGCGCCATCCGGGTGTCGAACATGTACTCAAGCGCCGCGGTGATCAGATCCTCCCGGGTGGGGAAGTGATGCTGGGCGGCCCCGCGCGACACCCCGGCCCGCTCGGCGACCACGGCCACCGTCGCCGACACCCAGCCCAGTTCGGCCAGGCAGTCGATGGATGCCTCCAGCAACCGCTGCCGGGTGGCCCGGCTGCGGTCCTGCTTGGGTTCGTGCGGGGTAGCCATGATCAGCTATTGTGCCCAGCTCGGTGGGCGGCGCTGGAAGAAGGCCGTCATACCCTCGATCACCTCGGGGGTGCCGAAGAAACCGCCGGACCGGCGCGCCAGTTCGTCGGCGGACCGATCGAACTCCGCCAGCAGCGCCGCATTCACCAGTCGCTTGCTCTCGGCCAGCCCCTGCGGGGAACCCAGGCGCAGTTCCCCGAGCAGCCGCGCCACCTCGGCCGCCGGATCGGCGGCGGCCACGGTGATCAGCCCGATGCGTTCGGCCTCGGTCGCGTCGAAGGTCTCCCCGGTCTGGAAGTAGCGGGCGGCCGCGCGCGGGCTCAGGCGCGGCAGCAGGGTCAGCGAGATGACGAACGGCGCCACGCCGATGCGCGCCTCGGTGAGCGCGAAGCTGCTGCCGGGCCCGGCCACCGCGAGATCGCAGGCGCCGACGATCCCCATGCCGCCCGCCCGGACATTGCCATCGATCTGTGCGACAACGGGTTTCGGCAGTTCCAGGATGGTACGCAGCACCGACACCATCCAGCGGGTGCGGATGTCGGCGGCCGCCGCGGGGTCGGCGTCCAGCGCCTCCTTGAGATCCGCACCGGCACTGAAGGTATTACCGGTGTGGGTGAGCACCACGCCGCGCACGGCGTCGTCCTTGCCCGCGTTCTCCAGCGCGGTCAACAGCTCGGTCACCAGCCGCGCGGACAGCGCATTGCGGTTGTGCGGGGAGTCCAGGGTCAGGATCGCGAATCCGTCCCGCACCTGCGATCGCACGAAAGGCGTTGCCGCGTCGCTCGTTTCGGTCATGGCGCCGTCCCCTTCTCAGTACGACTTGGGCAGGCCCAGCGAGTGCTGGGCGACGAAGTTGAGCACCATCTCCCGGCTCACCGGGGCGACCCGGCCGATGCGGGCGGCGGCGAGCATGCCCGCCAGGCCCACGTCGCGGGTGAGCCCGGAGCCGCCGTGGGTCTGGATGGCCTGGTCGAGTGCCTTGATACTCGCCTCGGCCGCAGCGTATTTCGCCATGTTCGCGGCCTCGGCGGCGCCGAAGTCGTCGCCCGAGTCGTAGAGCACGGCGGCCTTCTGCATCATGAGCTTGGCGAGTTCGAGCTCGATCTTCACCTGCGCCAGCGGATGCGCCAGGCCCTGGTGCGCGCCGATCGGCGTCTTCCACACCTGGCGTTCGCGCGCGTATTCCACGGCCCGGTCGATGGCGTAGCGGCCCATGCCGACCGCCATGGCGGCGCCCATGATGCGCTCCGGGTTGAGCCCGGCGAACAGCTGCGCCAGCGCCGCATCCTCCTGTCCGACAAGGGCTTCCGCGGGCAGCCGCACATCATCGAGGAACAGCGTGAACTGGCTGTCCGGCTCGATGATGTCCATCTCCTGCCGGGTCTTCTCGAAGCCGGGGGCGTCGGTGGGAACGATGAACAGCGCGGGCTTCAGCTTGCCGGTCTTGGCGTCCTCGGTGCGCGAGACGATCAGCACCGCCTCGGCCTGGTCCACGCCGGAGATGAAGATCTTGCGCCCGTTGAGGATCCAGTCGCCGCCGTCGCGCCGGGCCGTGGTCGTGATGTGGTGCGAGTTGGAGCCCGCGTCGGGCTCGGTGATGCCGAACACCATCTTCGACGAGCCGTCGGCCAGGCGGGTCAGCCAGTACCGCTTCTGCTCCTCGGTGCCGTACCTGGTGAGGATGGTGCCGCAGATGGCCGGGGAGACCACCATCAGCAGCAGGCCCGCGCCCTGCGCGGACAGCTCCTCCAGCACCAGCGACAGCTCGTAGATGCCCGCCCCGCCGCCACCGTACTTCTCGGGCAGGTTCACCCCGAGGAAGCCCAATCGCCCTGCCTCGTCCCACAATTCGGACAGCGGCTGGTTGGCGCGGGCCTTCGGCGAGACGTAGTCGCGGAAGTTGTACTTGCCCGCCAACTGGGCGACCGCCGCCCGCAATTGCTTGCGCTCGTCGCTTTCGATGAAGCTCATGGCCCTACTCCTGGGTCTCGGTGGAATCGTCGGACTGCACGACGGCCAGCACGGCGCCGACGTCGACCTGCTGTCCCGCGGTCACATTCAGCTCGGCGAGCACGCCCGCGGCGGGAGCGGCGATGGTGTGCTCCATCTTCATCGCCTCCAGCCACAGGATGGGCTGGCCCGGCTCGACCCGGTCTCCCGCCGCCGCGCCCACCCGGATCACCGAGCCCGGCATGGGGGCCAACAGCGAGCCCTCGGCGACCTGATCGGCCGGGTCGGGGAAGCGGGGCAGGCGGCGGACGGCGACGGGGCCGAGCGGTGAATCCACGGTGACCAGATCGCCGTACCGGGCGACCTCGAAGGTTCGACGCACCGGGTTGACGCCGAAATCTCCGGGAACCAGCAGAGTAACGGAATCCGGTGTGGCTTCGACCAATTCGAGCCCATCGAACCCCTCGACCTCCAGCCCGCCCCGGGTGAGCCGATAACGCACCTCGTGCGTCCCGCTCGTCCGGCTCTCGTAGGACTTGGACTGCGGTTGCGACGGGAGATTGCGCCAGCCGCTGGGCAATCCACCGCCGACGCGCGCGGCCGCCCGATTGGCCGCGGCCTCGGCGAGCGCGGCGGCCACGATCGACAGCCGCTCGTCCGACTCGGAAACCAGTGGGGCCGAAAGGTTTTCCAGCCCGTGCGTGGCGAAGAACGCGGTATCGGTGTCACCGGCCAGGAACGCCGGGTGGCGCAGTATCCGGACCAGCAGATCGCGATTGGTGACCAGGCCGTGGATCCGGGCCCGCCGCAGGGCCGTGGCCAGCAGGCGCGCCGCCTCGTCGCGGGTGTCGGCGTAGGAGATGACCTTGGCCAGCATCGGGTCGTAGAACACCCCCACCACCGAACCGTCGACCACGCCCGAGTCCAGCCGGATTCCGGGCCGGTCGAGCACGGTGAAACCCGGTGCGCCGCCGCCGAAGTCGATGCGATGCACGACGCCGCTCTGCGGCTGCCAGTCGTGCGCGGGGTCCTCCGCGTACAATCGCACCTCGATCGAATGACCGTGCGACGGCGGCGGATCCGACGGCAGCCGGTATCCCTGCGCCACCTGTAGTTGCAGCCGGACCAGGTCCAGCCCGGTCGTGCACTCGGTGACCGGATGTTCCACCTGCAGGCGGGTGTTCATCTCCAGGAAGTAGAACTCGCCCTTGTCGTCGGCGAGGAATTCGACGGTGCCCGCGCCCTCGTAGGCGATGGCCTCGGCGGCCAGCCGGGCCGCGTCGAACAGCCGCCCACGCATGCCCTCGACGCGTTCCACCAGCGGAGAGGGGGCCTCCTCCAGCACCTTCTGGTGCCGCCGCTGGATCGAGCACTCGCGCTCGCCGACCGCCCACACGGTGCCGTGGGCGTCGGCCAGCACCTGCACCTCGATGTGGCGGCCGGTCTCCAGATAGCGCTCGCAGAAGACGGTCGGATCGCCGAAGGCCGACTCCGCCTCGCGCCGTGCGGCTTCCAGCTGCCCCGGCAGTTCGTCGAGCGAGCGCACCACCCGCATGCCGCGGCCGCCGCCGCCCGCCGACGCCTTGATCAGCACCGGCAGCAGCTCCGCGGTGACCTCGGCGGGATCGAGTTCGGCCAGCACCGGGACACCGGCGGCGTCCATCATCTTCTTGGACTCCACCTTGGAGCCCATCTGCTCGATGGCGGTGATCGGCGGCCCGATCCAGGTCAGGCCCGCCGCGATCACCGCGCGCGCGAAATCGGCGTTCTCCGAGAGGAATCCGTACCCGGGATGCACGGCGTCGGCCCCGGCGGCCAGGGCCGCCTCGACGATCAGCTCGCCGCGCAGATAGGTCTCGCCGGACGTGTTGCCGGGCAACCGAATCGCCGCGTCCGCCTCGGCCACGTGCGGGGCCGCGGCGTCGGCGTCGGAGTACACCGCGACGGTGCCGAGGCCGAGGCGACGGCAGGTGGCGAACACCCGGCGGGCGATCTCGCCACGATTGGCAACCAGAACAGTCGAAATATTCACGGCCGCCTCACATTCGGAAGACGCCGAAGCCCTCGGCGCCCTTGATCGGGGCATTGTGGATGGCCGACAACGCCATTCCCAACACCGTGCGGGTATCGCGGGGGTCGATGACGCCGTCGTCGTAGAGGCGCCCGGACATGAACATCGCCAGCGACTCGGCCTCGATCTGCGCCTCGATCATGGCGCGCATCCCGGCATCGGCCTCCTCGTCGAACGGCTGCCCCTTGGCCTCGGCGGCCGCCCGGCCCACGATCGAGATCACCCCGGCCAGCTGCGCGCCGCCCATCACCGCGGATTTCGCGCTGGGCCAGGCGAAGACGAAGCGCGGATCGTAGGCGCGCCCGCACATGCCGTAGTGGCCCGCGCCGTAGGAGGCGCCCATGAGCACCGAGATGTGCGGCACCGTGGAGTTGGAGACCGCGTTGATCATCATCGCGCCGTGCTTGATGATGCCCTTCTGCTCGTATTCCCTGCCGACCATGTAGCCGGTCGTGTTGTGCAGGAACAGCAATGGGGTGTTCGACCGATTGGCCAGCTGGATGAACTGGGTGGCCTTCTGCGACTCCTCGGAGAACAGCACGCCGCGGGCATTGGCGAGGATGCCGATCGGATAGCCGTGCAGCTCCGCCCATCCGGTGACCAGACTCGACCCGTACAGCGGCTTGAACTCGTCGAAGTCGGAGCCGTCGACGACGCGGGCGATCACCTCGCGCGGGTCGAAGGGGATCCTGAGGTCGGTCGGCACGATGCCGAGCAGCTCCTCCTGGTCGTACAGCGGCTCGATGACCTGGCTCGACGGGCGCGGGGCCGGGCCCTGCTTCTTCCAGTTCAGCCGCTTCACGATGGACCGGCCCAGGCGGATGGCGTCCGGCTCGTCCACGGCCAGATAGTCGGCCAGACCCGAAACGCGGGAATGCATGTCGGCCCCGCCGAGGGATTCGTCGTCGGACTCCTCGCCGGTCGCCATCTTCACCAACGGCGGGCCGCCCAGGAACACCTTGGAGCGCTCCTTGATCATGACCGTGTAGTCGGACATGCCGGGAATGTACGCGCCGCCCGCGGTGGAGTTGCCGAAAACCAGTGCGATGGTGGGTATTCCGGCCGCCGACAGCCGGGTCAGATCCCGGAACATGCGCCCGCCCGGCACGAACACTTCCTTCTGCGTCGGCAGATCCGCGCCGCCCGACTCCACCAGGCCGATGACCGGCAACCGGTTCTCCAGCGCGATATCGTTCATGCGCAGGTTCTTTCGCAGCGTCCACGGATTGGATGTGCCGCCGCGCACCGTCGGATCCGGTGCGACGATCATGCATTCAACGCCCTCGACGATGCCGATGCCCGCGATCACGCTCGCACCCACATGGAATTCGCTGCCCCAGGCCGCCAGCGGGGCCAGCTCCAGGAACGGGGAGTCCTCGTCGATGAGCAGTTCGATGCGCTCGCGCGCGGTCAGCTTGCCGCGTTTGCGATGCCGGGCCATCTTGTCCGGCCCGCCGCCCGCGATGTTCTTGGCGTATTCGCCCTCCACCTCGATGAGCTTGGTGGTCATGGCCTCGGCGGCGGCCCGATAGTCCGCCGACGTCGAATCCAGGGAAGTGCGCAGAATACTCAAGACTGGAACCCCAATCGCTTGGCCGCGAGGCTGGTCAGGATCTCGGTGGTGCCGCCGCCGATACCGAGGATGCGCACATCCCGATAGTGCCGCTCGACCTCGGACTCGCGCATGTAGCCGAGCCCGCCGAACAGCTGAACCGCTTGGTGCGCAACCCATTCGGCGGTCTCGACCGCGGTGTTCTTGGCGAAGCACACCTCGGCGATGAGATCGGTGTCGCCGTGGGCGGCGCGCTCCACCACGTGGCGGGTGTACACCCGCGCGACATCGATGCGACGCGCCATCTCCGCCAGGGTGTTCTGCACGGCCTGCCTGCCGATCAGCGGGCGGCCGAAGGTCTCCCGGTCCCGGCACCATTGCAGGGTCAGGTCCAGGCAGCGCTGCGCGTGCCCGTACGCCTGCGCGGCCAGGCCGACGCGCTCGCTCACGAATGCCTGTGCGATCTGGGCGAATCCGGAGTTCTCCGGCCCCACCAGATTCGAGACCGGCACGCGCACATCCACATACGACAGCTCGGCGGTGTCGGAGGCCAGCCAGCCCATCTTCTCCAGCTTGCGGCCGACCGTGAAACCGGGCGTGCCCTTCTCCACGACGAGCAGCGAAACACCCGCCGCGCCGGGGCCTCCCGTGCGCACCGCCGTCACCACGTAGTCGGCGCGCACACCCGAGGTGATGAAGGTCTTGGCGCCGTTGACGACGTATTCGTCGCCGTCGCGCACCGCGGTGGTGCGCAGGTGGCCCACGTCGGAACCGCCGCCCGGCTCGGTAATGGCCAGCGAACCGATCTTCTCCCCCGCCAGCGTCGGCCGCACCCAGCGCTCGATCTGCCCCCGATCGCCCGCGGCGATGAGGTGCGGCACCGCGATGCCACAGGTGAACAGCGAGGCGAACAGCCCACCCGAACACCCCGCGTAGTGCATCTCCTCGCACACCACGACCGCGTCGATGCCGTCGCCGCCGGAACCGCCCGCGGCCTCGGGGAACTGGATGCCCAGCAGGCCCAGCGCCCCGGCCTTCTTGTGCAGTTCGCGCGGGATCTCCCCGGCGCGTTCCCAGTCGTCCAGGAACGGCAGCACCTCGCGCTCGGCGAAACCGCGCACGGTGGCGCGCAATTCGCGCCGCTCGGGCGTCTCCCAGGGGTTCACATGACTCATGGCAGCAGCTCCACGGGAATATCGAGGTGACGGGACCGCAGCCATTCGCCGAGTCCCTTGGCCTGGGGGTCGAATCGGGCCTGATAGGCGACGCCCTGGCCGAGCAGCCCCTCGACGACGAAGTTGAGCGCCCGCAGATTCGGCAGCACGTGCCGGGTGATCGGCAGCGTCGCGGTCTCCGGCAGCAGCGCGCGCAACGCGTCGACGGTCAGGGTGTGGGCGAGCCAGCGCCACTGATCGTCGGTGCGCACCCAGACGCCGATATTGGCATTGCCGCCCTTGTCGCCGCTGCGGGCCAGGGCAATGGTCCCCAGCGGGACGCGGCGGGTTTCACCGCGCGGCAACGGGTCCGGCAGCGCGGGCGCGGCAACCTCGGCCAACTCGCGCGTGGTTGTGGTATGCGGGATGTCCACACGCGTGCCGTCGGGCAGGACGGCCCTGTGCGCAACCTCGGCCGCATCCACAGAGCCGGGTGTGAAAACCCCGTAAGGCGAACCGTTTCCGGGTGGGGAGGTCAGGGTGAACCCGGGGTAGCTCGCCAGCGCCAGTTCCACCGCTACATTCGAGAAGCCGCGGCCGACCCGATTCGGATCCGGATCGCGCACCACGCACCGCAGCAGCGCGCTGGCCTGTTCCTCGGTGTCGGCGTCGGGGCGATCCAGCCGCGCCAGGGTCCAGTCCAGTTCGGCGGGCCGCACCGGCAGCCACTTCTCCAGCTGCCGCTGCGCCAGGTGCGCCTTGGCCTCGATGTCGAGACCGGTGAGCACGAAGGACATCTCGTTGCGGAAGCCGCCGAGCGTATTGAGCGACACCTTCAGCGTCGGCGGCGGGGCCTCCCCCCGCACCCCGTCGATCAGCACCCGGTCCGGCCCGTCCGCGGTGAGCCGGATGCTGTCCAGCCGCGCGGTCGCGTCCGGTCCGGCGTAGCGCGCGCCCTGGATCTCGTACATGAGCTGGGCCTCGACGGTGTCGACGGTGACCACGCCGCCGGTGCCCGGATGCTTGGTGATGACGCTGCTGCCGTCGCGGCGGACCTCCGCGATCGGGAAGCCGGGCCGGTCCAGATCCTCGATCTCGGTGAAGAAGGCGAAATTGCCGCCGGTGGCCTGGGTGCCGCACTCGATCACGTGCCCGGCCACCACCGCGCCCGCCAGCGCGTCGAAATCCTCACGCGCCCAACCGAAATGCGCCGCGGCCGGGCCGACGACCAGCGCGGCGTCGGTGACCCGGCCGGTCACCACCACATCCGCGCCCGCCCGCAGGCACGCGGCGATTCCCCACGCGCCGAGGTAGGCATTGGCGGCCAGCGGCGACCCGAGCCCGAGTTCCCCGGCGCGCGCGAGCAGATCGTCGCCCTCGACGTGCGCGACCCTCGCCGCGACGCCGAGCCGGTCGGCCACCTCGCGCACCCGCCGCGCGAGCCCGGCCGGATTCAGCCCGCCCGCATTGACGACGATCTTCACCCCGCGCTCGAGCGCCAGGCCCAGACCGTCCTCCAGCTGGCGGACGAAGGTCTTGGCGTAGCCGAGGTCCGGGTCCTTCATCCGGTCGCGGCCGAGGATGAGCATGGTGAGTTCGGCGAGATAGTCGCCGGTGAGCACGTCGAGCTGCCCGCCCTCGAGCATCTCCCGCATCGCGCTCGCCCGGTCGCCGTAGAACCCCGAGCAGTTGCCGATCCGGAGTACCTCCGGGTCGGCGGCCAGACTGGTCATATCGCGCGCCGCCTCCTCGAGACCTGGCTCTGCGCAGCCGCTTCGCTGCATTCGCCTACAGGGTCACATCGGGCCACGAAAAAATCAAGCCTGCGTGCTTGTTAATTAGCATCATCGCAGGTGAACAGGGCTGCCGCAGGGTGCGGTACCCGCCGAAAACGCGACACGGCATGATGGGGCACGTGTCCCACTCCGTGATCGTGGTCTTCCTGTTCGCCCTCGCCGGTTTCCTCTTCGGCGGCGCCTACACCACGTGGAAGAACACCCGCTGGCTCGCGGTCGCCCTCGCCGTCTGCGGCGTGCTGGCGGCGGTCGGCGCGATCACCTGGATGATGGGCTGACTGCTACTCGCCGTCCAGGCGGAAAATTCGTAGGTCTTCCGGTACCCCGCTCAACGGGGCCGCGAAGAAGCTTCTGCGGTACGGCCGTGCGCTGCAACCCAATTCGGCCAGCGTCTCCGGCTGCAAGGCCAGCAGCGTGGGTTCGGACAGCATGGTGTTGCCGTTGCCGCCGGACTCCATGACGCGGGCGGCGATGGTCACGTCCACGCCCAGCCAGTCGCCGCCGAGTTCGCGCGGGCTGCCGGTGTGCAATCCCACCCGCATCTGCGGCTTGTAGCCCTGCACCTCGATGCGGGCCAGCCGCTGCTTGGCGGCCACCGCCGCCCGCACCGCGCCGTCGGGCGAGGCGAACACCGCCATCACCCCGTCGCCCATGCGCTTGACCACCTGGCCGCCGCGGTCGGCGATCGGCGGCTCGACGGCCTTGGCCACCCGCCGCAGCAGCTCCAGCGTCGCCTCGTCGCCCGCCGACAGCGACCAGCTCGAGAAGGCCACCAGATCGGTGAACATGACCGTCACCTGCTGACTGCCCTTGCCGCGGCCGACGCGCTCCATCATCGCCTGCCAGACCTGCAGGGCGCCCAGGCCGATCTCGCGCGCCGCGCTCGGCGAATCGCCCACCAGCTTGTCCGCCGCCCGCGCCACCGCGCGCGGGCCACCGGGACCCGACACCGACAGCGGGTCGCCGAAAGCCGGGTCGCCGGGCAGGTTTTCGCGCGCCCGGCGGATCACGCCGATCAGATCGGCCCGCTGATTCGCGGCGGCCATCAGGGCCGACAGCTGACCCGGCCGCAGCCGCCCGCTCGGGCGGCGGACGTCGCCGGACTCGGGCTCGCCCTCGGCGTCGACGGGAGTCAGCGGGATCACCACATCCGACCGGCTCGGCGAGTCGTCCGCGCCGGCCGGGCGACGCGCGTTCTCGCCGTCACCGGAGGGTGTTTCGCTCACGCCCAGAGCGTATCTCAGCCCGCGCTCACCGGGTGGTTCCGCAATGATCGCCACGTTGCACCTCTCAACCGGACGGAGCGGGCACATCGATGGGGCCGCCGATGGATAGCGCTGTGGTTGCTGGAGCGACTCTACCCACCACCTTTTCCCTGGGGAAGCGGTGTGAGTCACAGTTAACCGACCATTTCCGAATAGGATGTTTAGATCCCGAAAACGCACCGGCCCGATGCGAGGAGTTCGCATCGGGCCGGTGCTGTCACGTCGGCCGGGCAGTGGCCGGCGTGACCCCTGGGTGCTGCGGTCCCCCGACGGGACCGCGCCCCCGTCCCGGGCGGCGAGGGAATGCGCCCGGGAGCGGGCAGGTCTCACGCGTCGCGCTTGTTCACCACGTATACCGCGGCGCCGAAGACGACAGCGACGATGAAGGCGAAGTAGAGCAGTGCGCCCCACTGACCCCAGTGCCAGGGCTGGCCGCCGCCATCGGTGCTACCGATGAAGCGGCCCGCGTTCTGGAAGGGCAGGAACACCTGGATCTCGCGGCCCCACTTGCCGAATGCGCCGACGATGGGTTCCACGACCACCGGCCACACGATCAGCAGCGACAGCGCACCGGCCGACTGGCGGATGAGCGCGCCGACACCGACGGCCAGGAACACCACCAGCGCCACGAAGATCGGCACCGCGTAGAAGATGTGCAGGTTGTGATTCAGGCTCAGATAGCGGCCCTCGTCGGCGGAGAGGATGGCCTTCATCAGGAAGAAGCTGAGGAAGGTGAGCACCACCGACAGCACCGCCGCCGACGCCGCGATCAGACCGGCCTTGGCCACCAGCACGGTGGTGCGGTTCGGCACCGCCAGGAAGGTGGTCTTGATCGTCCCGAAGCGGTATTCGCTGGTGATGGCCAGCGTCGCCAGGATCATGATCAGGATGTAGCCGAAGCCCGGCATGCCCTGGGCCGCACCGGTGATGCCGATACCGGCCAGCGAGTTGTCCGCGTAGCCGCCCGCGCCGGTGCCGGGCTCGCCGCCCGCCTGACCGTTGTGCGCGTCGGCGCCCGCGTTGAGGATCAGGCTGAACAGCACGATGATGCCGAGCGCCGCCACCACGGTCAGCGCGGTGCACCACATCGGCGACTTGGTGGAGGTGAGCTTGATGCGTTCCGCTGCCAGCACGCCCATCAGAGCGCACCTCCCATCGACTGGTCCAGGCCCTCGGCGTGGTACTGCACCGCGCCTCCGGTCATGCGCATGAACGCCTCCTCGAGCGACGCCTGCATCGGGGCCAATTCGTAGAGTGTGATGCCGTTCTCACCGGCCACCTTGCCGACGGCATCGCTGGTCTCGCCGACCACGACCAGGGCCGGGCCGTCGTCCTCGCGCACCGTCATGCCGGCCGAGGTGAGCAGGCTGCGCAGCTGGTCCAGCTGCGGGCTGCGGACCCGGATGGTCGACTCGGAGGCGCGGTCGATGAAGTCCTTGGTGCCGGTGTCGGCGATCAGCTTGCCGCGGCCGATCACGACCAGATGGTCGGCCGTCTGCGCCATTTCCGACAGCAGGTGGCTGGAGACCAGCACGGTGCGGCCCTCGGCGGCCAGGCGCTGCATGAACCGGCGGATCCACAGGATGCCCTCCGGGTCGAGGCCGTTGACCGGCTCGTCGAACAGCAGCACCGGCGGGTCGCCGAGCAGCGCGCCGGCCAGGCCGAGCCGCTGCGACATGCCCAGGGAGAAGCCGCCCGCCTTCTTGTCGGCCACCTCGGCGAGGCCGACCAGGCGCAGCACCTCCTCCACCCGGGACAGGGGTAGATCGTTGGCCGCCGCCATCCAGCGCAGATGCGAACGCGCGGAGCGATTGGGGTGCACCCACTTCGCGTCCAGCAGCGAACCGACCGTGTGCAGCGGACGATCCAGCCGCGTGTACGGCTGACCCTCGATCAGCGCCGTACCGGCGGTGGGCCGATCCAGGCCCAGGATCATGCGCATGGTGGTCGACTTACCGGCGCCGTTCGGGCCGAGAAAGCCGGTCACCTGCCCCGGCTGGACCGTGAACGACAGATTGTCGACCGCGACGGTCTGGCCGAAGCGCTTGGTCAAACCCTTCACTTCGATCATGCCGACAAGTCTTGCCGATGATCGCCGCACGCACTATCGCTCACAGGTCGCGTGTCCGGTCATCCTCGAGGATGACCGAAACCCGGAGTCGGACCTGGGAATCCCCTGATCGAGGGAGGTATCAGCGCGCCGGGGAGGACGCCTGGGCCCAGAACCGCTTGGGAATCCGGCCCGCCCGGCGAGCCAGATAACCGGCCTTGACCGCATCGGCCATGGCGGCGGCCATCAGCTCCGGGCGGCGGGCCCGGGTGACCGCGGTGGCCAGCAGCACCGCGTCGCAGCCCAGCTCCATGGCGAGGGCGGCGTCGCTGGCGGTGCCGATGCCCGCGTCGAGGATCACCGGCACCCCGGCGGCGGCGACGATCATCTCGATATTGTGCGCGTTGCCGATGCCCAGGCCGGTGCCGATGGGCGCGCCCAGCGGCATCACCGCGGCGCAACCGGCGTCCTCGAGCCGCCGGGCCAGCACCGGATCGTCGGTGGTGTAGGGCAGCACCGTGAAGCCGTCGTCGACCAATTGCTCTGCGGCGCCGACCAGTTCGATGGCGTCGGGGAGCAGGGTGCGCTCGTCGGCGACGACCTCCAGCTTGACCCAGTCGGTCTCGAGCGCCTCGCGGGCCAGCTGCGCGGTGAGCACCGCCTCCGCGGCCGTGCGGCAGCCCGCGGTGTTCGGCAGCGGCTCGATGTCCAAGCGGCGCAGCAGATCCAGCACGCCGGTGCCGCCGAGCGCGTCGACCCGGCGCATCGCGACGGTAGTCAGCGCGGTGCCGGAGGCGATCAGCGCCTCCTCGAGCACGGCCAGATTGTCCGCGCCGCCGGTGCCCATGATCAGGCGCGAGCCGAATTCCCGGTCGGCGATCCGCAGCGGTTCCACCAGCGTCGCCGACATCGGTTCCATGACTGTCATCGCATTACCCTCCCTGTACCGCGGTCAGTACTTCGATCTCCCAGCCGCGACCGACCCGCTCGTCCCAGCGCGACCTGGGGAACACCGCGCCGTCGACCGCCACCGCGACGCCCCGGCAGGGCAGTCCCAGGCGCTCGAGCACCTCGCGCAGGGTCGGCGGCTCGGCGAACTCGTGGTCCCGGCCGTTCACGGTCACTCCCACGGGTATCGTGGCCGTCACAGCGCACCTCCTGAAGTCGTTGCGGCGGTGACTCTTTCGCTGGTCACCCGGCCGCGGATGGTCGAGAAACGATGGGGGTCGGCGGCTTTC
The DNA here is from genome assembly GCF_013186535.1 of Nocardia terpenica. Lineage (NCBI taxonomy): Bacteria > Bacillati > Actinomycetota > Actinomycetes > Mycobacteriales > Nocardiaceae > Nocardia > Nocardia terpenica. The sequence continues at coordinate 155,630 of NZ_JABMCZ010000003.1, read as the reverse complement.
GCCTCGGCGAGCGGCTCGCCCGCCAGCACACCCAGCACCGCGTCGGCGGTGAGTGGGATGTCCAGAATTCCGTTGCGGCCGTGGCCGGTTGCCACGACGATCCGCTCGTCGAGCGGTCCGATCAGCGGGAGATTGTCGGGGGTGCCGGGGCGGGAGCCCGCATTCGCCTCGGCCAGTTCGTATTCGCCCAGCGCGGGCAGGATCGCCTCGGCGTCGGCGATCAGGTCGCGGACCCCGGCGACGGTGACGGCGGTATCGAAACCGGCCTCCAATTGCGTTGCGCCGACCACGATTCCGTCGGCGCGGGGAACCATGTACAGCTCGCGGCCGTGCACCCGGGCGCGGACCACGTGTTCGGGGACGGGCGGCACACCGGGGCGGTGCCGCAGCCGCAGGATCTCGCCCTTCACCGGGCGCACCGGCAGCTCCGGGCGCAGCAGCGCGGAGGCGGCGCCGGCGGCCAGCACGATCCGGTCGTGCGGCAGCTCGCCGAGATCGGCGACCGCTTCGGCGCGCACCCGCACCCCGGCCGCGGCGCAGCAGCGGCGCAGGGCGTCGAGCACCAGCCGATTGTCCACGGCCGCTTCGGTTACCGAGAGCAGCCCGACGCGCACGGTGCGGGCCAGATTCGGTTGCACCTCGCGCACGCCCGCCCGGTCCAGCAGCCGCAGGTCGTACCCACGCTCGCCGACGAATTCGGCGACGGTGCGCAGGTCGGCCGCGTCGGCGGCGTCCAGGGCCACGGTCAGGGTTCGTTCGGCGACGAAGACCGATATTCCGGTCGCCGCCGCGAGCCGGGCGGCGAATCCGGGCCAGCGGGCCAGGGAGGCCGCGCCGAATTCCAGGGGTTCGTGTTCTCCGGGCCAGCCCTCCGACAGCGGGGCGAGCATTCCGCCCGCGACCCAGGAGGCTCCCCGCCCGACGGCGGGATCGATGACGGTGACCGACCAGCCCGCCTCGGCGGCGCGCCACGCCACCGCCAGTCCGATCACACCCCCACCCACGACGGCCAGACTTCGCATACCTTCCACCTCGCTCGGTTCCCGACCGGGAACCGCCGAATTGCCTCTCCGCGCGGCCGCCTTCGCGCCGGAGATGTCCACTTGTTTCGCTTACCAACGATAGCGCGGCTACCGATCAGAAGATGACCCGCTCCCCAGTGGCCGACTGGTGCATGGCGCATACAAGCTGGTAAAGAGGATTTTTCCTCCGTTTCGGGCAGCCTGCCAGGCGATGCCGCGGGACGCCGGATCGATGCGTCCACACCCTCGGAACCCCAGTATGGGAAAAATTGGGAATAGCGCCCCGCGTACCTACAGCCGCCACGCTCCCGTCAATGCAGTAGCCGGTGGTTAGCAGCTCCCCCGCCGCCCTCGCCGCACTTCCCTGACGCTCAACCTGGACACTAGTCAGCTATCGCTCTACCTGCGTAGATGTCGATCCAGCCGAAATAGCGCACCTTGACGGACGTTGCAGATACGCGGCAAACTCGCGATTGCACTACCGATCGCGCCGAGGCTCATCCACTCGAAAGCGAAGTGCCACAACAAAATGCCCTCCGCTGGACTGGTCCTCCAGCGAAGGGCTTGAACCGAGAAGAATGGAGCTTCCCGGCATGACAATCATGTCACAGTCACCCTTGCTCGCCGACGCCCCGTCGTCCATCGCCGACTTGGTGAAGCGCATCAACGACGACGCTGACGCCAGTGTCTCGGCCCGGCTTGGCCAGGCTGCCGCGAACCTGGCAGACCAGCGCATCATGCTCGCTGAGGAGCTTTGCGCGCGTCAACTTTCCATCGCCACCATCGCCGCCCGCACGGCCGCCGAAGCGGCTGGAGAGGCGAGTAGGACCAAGGCCCAGATCGCCCGCGCGGACGCCGAGGCGCAGCGCTGGGAGGCGAAGGCCCTTGCTGACGAGAAGCGCATCACCAGCCCGTACGGCAAGGTCGCCCTGGCGAAGAAGATCTCGACCCGCATCGACTATGCGCTATACGGCATGGTCGCTGTCGGCATCGGTATCTCGGCCCTCAACATCCAGCGGACCGTCACGACCCACGGGACCGCCGACCCGCTCACCTGGCTCGCCTTCGGTATGGAGGCAATGGTGACCGTGCCGATCGTCGTGACCATGGTCGTCGCGTCCCTAGGCATGCGCCTCGGCAAGTCGTTCAACCGCAAGCCGTTCGCCATCATCGAGGCCCTGCTGCTCGTCGCGGCCGTGGCGCTGAACGTTCTCCCCCACGCCTTGGCCGGTGACCTGCTAGCGGCGATTCAGTTCGGTTCCGTACCCGCGCTCTTGGCCGTCTCCGTAGCCCTGCATGGCTTCGTGTCCTCGCTGCTGTCCACGTGGACTCGCGAGGCGGCAGTGGAAGCCAGCCGGGAGCGCGAGATCACCCAACTCTCCGAGGCACTTGCCGCTTAGCTGCGCCCGGCCGGTAGCCCCAGCACCACAACTGAACAAGTAACTGTGGCCGCTGTCGGCGGGCGTGTGCCGCTAGAGTCGGTGGATGCCGGGGTGGTCTCCAGTTCACCTCGGACCATCACCGGAGGGCGCGCTGCAAGACAGAGTGCAGGGCGCTGTTCCCCTGGAGGCATACCCGGCCTCCAGTACTTCGGCGGTAGGTATCTGAACTATGTCTCGATCAGCATACGAAGACAGGGAACGCGACGCCGGGGACCGAAGTCCCCGGCGTACCCCCCGCTCGACCGGTCTCCACCTCTCACCGGACATCGTGGTAGGTCCGGCCGAAACCGTGACCCAGCTTGTCCGGTTCAAAGGTGACTCGCCCGTTGTGAGGATCGTCGGATAATGCGGGAGGCGAGTAGGGCTGGCAGGAGGTATCGGGATGGTTGGCCCAGCCGAGGGTAGTCCCGAAATGGCGTTGCGGTCGGTGCTGGCACCGTTTGCTCGTGATGCTGCGCGGGATGGCGATTGTTTGCGTTGTGCGTCCGCAGTGACGGATGCGGCTGTCCAGGAGGGATTTTCAGCACGGACGGTGACCGTCGCCGGTTGGATGGATCACGAGGAGCGCATTCTGGGGTACCTGCATCACGTAACCGTGTGCGGCGGCGAGTGGGTGCTCGACGGAACAGCGAGGCAGTTCGGAAAGGTCTTCCCGGCTGCCTGGGTCGCACCGACGCGTGAGTATCTGGACGCTCTGGCAGGGGCTACCCGGGTGGAATACGCCACGTTCCTCGACCACAGCCCGTTCCAGGGCTGAGGATCGCATGTCGGCCGTGGGCGTAACCAACCGATTTGCAGCAATATAGGACGTCCGTACGGCCCGGCCAGTCCGACGTACAGGCACCGTCAGAGCGCGGTGAGAATCCTGATGTCATCCCATGATCCGGAATTGCTGAAAAGCCTACGGGACGCGCAAGCGCCTGCCATCGGATTAGTTCCCGGAGCCTGGCCGAGTAGGCTGGTCATCAGTTCAATCTTGTTATTGATCTCTAGCCAAGCACCTTCACCGTTGGCGCAGAACGCAATACGGTCACCGTCAGCGATCGGGACTGAAGCAGAAATGTAGTCGGTGAAGATCGGGCTCGCTAAACCTCCAGTGAATAGCGAGATGTATGCCTTATCGGAAAAGACGTTCACGGCGAGGCCGGAATTTCCATCGGCTGTGGTGCGGAGGACTAGACTCACAGCGGCCGAGCTGCTGGGGTAGCGGACCGTGCCCTCGACCCTCTGTGCGCCGTGTGCGACTCCGGTGTCGCGGACGATTCCTCGGGAGCCGTCAGCCGTTCCTGTCGAAGACCATCGGCCAAAAACGATACCAGCATTCGTGCCGTATTGGGTCCATCCGTTGCCAACCGGACCGTTTTGGCGTTCGAAGTCGTCATAAATGACTTCGCGATGCCATGTGATACCGGTCTGGATATCGGCCGGTCGGTCGAAAAGTATGAAATTCTTGAGGTAGGCGGGGGCGCTGGTCTGGTTCAAGAAGTTGAGACCGCGCCGGTTGGGTCCTGCCGCGTACTGCGACGGCAACCAGAACGTGAACCGTACAACATCGTTGATGAAGACCCGGAGATATCTGTCGCGCTCTATCCAGATTCTCACCCGATACCAGACCTTGTTCATCATCTGCGAGAGGTTGGGGGACTGCCACAGTGTTTCGATTTCAGCCAGCGAGTGATAGACGATGATGCGGAGATTCTGGGTGATCGATGCCGCATTCCGCCAGACGGCGAGGATGGGAACTTCGGTAAGGTCTGTGAAACCTACCTTTGCCCAGGATGAAGAGATCGCCATGCCGAAGAATTGGCTTTGGATGATGTTGCCGTCGATATTCAGGTCGAACTCGCAACCCCAGTTCTGCGTATACGGCATCTGTTCGTAGGAGACTCCGCCGACCTGAAACGGAGTCTCCAAGTAGTCGGAGATGACAACCTGGTTGTTGATCAGATTGACCGTGCGATTCATGTTTGTTTTTCGCCACGGCTTTTGTATCGGCGTCTCGTCCGGCCGGGCGTGCTCGTCGTCCAGGTCGCGCCAACCAGCCCAAGCCCAGGGAAGATTACGACGCAGGAGGAAGCTCATCGTCCGGGTCCTTGTCTGGGATGGGGCCGGAGATTGTGCTGTCCGGAGAGTCGATGATGAACGCTCGCATCTTTTCCAGCAGATCACGGTTACCGCGCAGTTTTCGCCAATCGTCAGCTGACAGGTGCGGGCGTAGCGAATCGGGATCGGAGTTGAACTTGGCAATCGCCTTGTCGATCACCCGCACCGCTTCGGCCGCGGGGGTGATGTCGAATAGGGAATCCAGAGAGTCGCGTTCGAACGCGGCGCACCATAGCGCCTCTTGGTGCGGGTAGAGGCTTGTGATGCTGACGTTCGTGGCCTCGTTTTTGATGCATTCAAAGATCTTCACTTCTCACGCCTCGGTAATAGATCCGAAAACAAGTATCTGAAGGACAGTCGGGGCCGTGGAGCCGGGCACGGCTGCGACGTTCCAAAATACTCGCTCTTTATCCGCTACTGGGATATCCACTTGGGCACTCCACCGCGTCACGTTCGCTCCGAGCTTCGCCGTGTGCACCACGGTCGCTGTCGTGCCATTGGCGTCCCACTTCTTCGTTTCGATCGTGACCCCGTTGGGCTGTGTCAGCAACGCGATGTGAATATCGGTAATTCTGCGCATCTTGCCCAGCGGCACATTCTGGGCGAGACCGATCAGCAACTCATTCACGCCTAACAAAACCTCGGCGCTCGCGACCACACATTCAGCCTCCCAATAGGAGGCGTCAACGTAGGCAACGTCTGCTTTCCGTTCCGCCGACGCGGCAGTGTTCGCCGCTGCCTGCGCCGTCGTGAGCGCTTTGTCAGCGGAGCCGCTGGCTGACACGGCGACGGTGTAGGTGTGGGCGATTTTCTCGTTGTACTGGGTGTGGTGGGCGTCTTGGCTGTTGCCGAAGCTGACCTTGACGCCGTTGGTCATGGCGGCCTTGGCGGACTGCTCGGTGATGTCCTGGCCGAAGCGCGATCCGATGACGAAGGCACCGTCCGGCGGCTTCTGATTGGGCATCGTCATCGGATGCGCGGCTCCTATTCAATTGGGCGGTTGACGGTTCAAGTCAGCCGGGTTAGAGGTCGTCGGCAATCTCGGGCGGCACCGGGGGAAGCGGGTCCGGGCACAACTTGAGCAGTCGCCGAGCGTAGTCGATGAGGAGTCGGTATTTGCGGTCGCTGACCCGTAGTTCGGCTTCGAGGTGGCCGACCCGTTCGCGGAGTTCGCGCAGCTCGTCACGCAGTGGTTGCAGCACGGCGTTGAAGTCGGAGCGCTGGCTCTCCAGGGTCGGCACCCTCGATCCGAAATAGGTGATCAAGGCGACCGCGATAGCCGAGATGAAGGTGGCGGCGGTCGCCAAGATCGCGGGCAACAACGGCTATCCCCTATGGTCCTTGGGTCCGTGGCTCACGTTCGACACAGCGACGGAGGCGGCACCGATGCCCAGGACGGCCTCGGCGACGTTGAGGATCGGGTCCACGTAGTCGGGGGTGATCACGTGCAGTGCGGCCAGCAATGGCAGCACGGCAATCACGATCTTGTAGACATATGAGCGGGTTTCCGGGGTGAAAGTGAGCATGGCTTTCCTCGTCCTATTCAGTTGTGTACCGAGCGGTTAGGTGGTTTCGGTGGTCTTCGGGTCGTGGCAGCCGCCAACGCCGAGTTTTTCGCCGATCGCCGCCAGGGTGTCGACGACGGTGCGGTTGCCGAGCTGTGGCCAGCCGGGGAAGCCTGCGCCGCGAGCGGTGCCGAGGCCGCCGAGCTGGTCCAGGATCTGTGTGACGTGCAGATCGGTGTAGCGGAGGATGTCTTCACGCGAGACTCGGTCCCCGGTGAGGTTTTCGACCTGCGCGCCCCAGCCATCACAAGTACCCATGTCGGTGTTCCCATCTTCAGTTGTCGGTCGCCGGTCGATGATCGCCTGAACATCGCGGCGGAATGCGTTCATGTCGATCCCAGCGGGGTCGATCTTGCCTTCGGAGCTGTACTCCTTGTGTCCGGCGCAGTCGTCGGCATTGCGGCCGATGCGGCGCAGGATCGCGGCCACGCCGCGCTGGTAGGCGTCGAGCTGCACAGCAGGCCACGGCTGGCCCACACCGTTGTTCACAGCCTCGATGCCGATCGTGTGGAAGTTCGCGTTGTTGGTCGGCCAGTCCGACCAGCTACCACGCCCGGCGTGCCAGCAGACACCGGCCGCGATCACGCGGAAGGTGCCGTCACGCTCCAGAACCAGCTGTGCGAGAGGGCCTTCCAGGTCGGGGCGGCCGTACTGCACGATCTTCCAATCGTTCGTGCCGCCCCCGGCGGTGTGGTGACAGAGGACGCCACGCAGATCACCGAAGTCGCCGTGGCCGCGGTCTCGCCAGCCGTCATGCTCGATCACGTTCAGTCCTTCGGCTCGCAGCACATCCGCCAGCCAGACCGGATCACCAGACCACCCCATGGCAACACCTCATCACTATTCCGTTGCTTTTCGACGCCGCTCCAGAGTGGGCGACGGATCTGGATACGATTGTTGACGAGGTTTGCCGGGCGCGAAAGATGATCAGTCGGTTACCACGTAGGCGACATCGCGTGGCGGTTCCGGGTCGTTGACGACACCCATGTCCTTGAGCTGTCCGACGATGACTTCCAGCTCCTGTGGGGTGTATTCCCGCATGTTGGGGATTACAGGAATCGGTGGGGCCGGGTCATCGATGCTTCCGTAATGGCCGCTCGGGTTGAAGGCGTCGCGAGGACCCCGAAATGGTGCGATGAACTTCTTCACTGCCAAGTCCTGATGGACCCGCACTCCTAGCTCGTGCTGGTGGACCGCGAATGTTTCCGCCAGTGCTGGCGCAATAACCATCGGCGCGCCAGCCACTCCCGGTACGTTCCAGAAGGTTTCCTTCAACGCCTCGATCTCAGCCTGCTTGACCGCATCCTCGTCATTTTCACTGCTCACAGCATCCCCAAATCATGCAATGCACCCAATATTTCCTGCAATCTCTTGAAAGCTTGGATAACCGGGTCCGCGGGCTCACGGTGGCCGAGCGTGATCTTCCACGTCGCCGCCTTCTCCCGGCTCCATTCCAAACCTACCTCGGTAACCTGATCGACAAAGATCTTTCCGATCCGCATGCCCCGGACGGTCGTGCCGACTCGATCGCCGATGTAGAAATGCCCGAGCCCCCGTTGGCCGATCTTGTATGGCGCACCATCGACCACCGTGAGTTCGTGACCTATTTTCCGCTCAGTACTGAAGGCTCCCAGCCGCTGGGAAATCAGATAGCCGAGGGTGTAGGCACGGTCCGCGCCCTCCTGAAACTGCTCCCTGAAGTGATTTCGACCGAGCCGGGCCGCGCGCCCGGGAATCTTCGTCGCACCGAAAGCCATGAGCGTGTCGCTGTATATCGGCTTCAATACTGCGTCCGCCACGCCGCCAAGTGGCGGGGTGAATGGAATCATGGCGGTGAGGTCGCCTACCATTTGGACCGTCTGACTGATGATTTCGTTGACGAACGGCATACTGTGACCGCCCGCAACAATCTGCACCGCCGTTGCTGGTTTCATGGAGAATTCGGACGTTGCAATCGCCGTGTGAACGCCGTCTCGATAGGTCACCCAGGGAGCGCGGGGCATGGTTCCCTGCCAGTTGGGATCGCTGTATTCGGCGGGGAAATCGGGGTCTTTGATGATGTCGACGCCCTCGGTCATACCGTCGTTGCCGACCGTGGTCTTCTGCCGGATCAGACCACCGAACAAATCGCCACCCATACTGGTTTCGCCGAAGCGGTTTCCCTTGTCCTCCAAGTCGATGACAAGGCATCCATGGCGGAGGTTCGCGCCCGGCCAGGGCGGTTCATCGCCCTCCAGGAAGCGGCGGAACGTCCATGTCAGTTGCGCATCCTCGCAGACCGATTTAGTCGCCTCATGCACGGATTTCATGCGGGCGTGGACCAGGGATAACGGCGACGTGTCGTTGCCTATTGCGTCGGGCTTGACGACCATCCACCACGTGTCAGGCCCACCGATCGGCCACTGAGCAGGGTCTAAGGGGTCGTCGGGCAGCTGCCAGAAATGTCCCTCGACACGCATTACGTTCAGCAGGGCTGTCAATTTGCATACGAAACGAGCAGGCCCGAACGCGAGCCATAATCGGGGAAATTGCACCTCCGGACCGAGAAACGGATTGGGGAAAACAATCAGCTTCTTTAACTCTTCGAAATCATGCTTGAACGCAATTCGTAAATGGTCCGAGCCGTCTTCCATCTTTACTACGGCGAACTCGTCCATGCGTCCGCTCCACCTGACCCCGTCCTTTTCCACGGTGCAGTGGATTACCTCGGTGCGGTTTTCGAAATCGATGATCCATTCACTGATGTAGTAGTCGAGAGGGAGCGTGAACACGGCGGTTCCGGTCTCGTTGTTCTTCTCGACAACGTTCGCGGTAATGATGCGTTCGACGCGTCCGCGCAGATCCCAGTTGCCGTCCCAGAAACGCACCAAGGGAGGTGTCAATCGGGCCTGTCGTTCGACAGCTCGGGCCGTCATGAATTCAGCGAATGCGGCGTCGAAATCGATCGTTGCGACGCTCATTGCAGGCCCCAGGGCCGTGACCACGTTCGCGCGGCGCGCACCTGGATACCGACACCGGCGGCCGATTCGGACACCGACACCGGTAGCTTCGTCGGTGGCGTCCACGCAGGCACCGGATATACGAAGGTGACGCCGTTCATGAGGCTCCACACCTGCGTGCCCGACGGGTCGCGCAGTTGCTCCTCGAATGGGTCGGTATCGACGAGAAACGTCTGACCATCGTTTTGTTTCGGGAGCGAGATCCGGCGATTCGCGTCGAGCGTTCCCCGGCGGAATCGTTCATCGGCCCACGAGAAGTCGGGAAGTATCCAGCGGCCCGGCCCCTGGCAAACCCATTTCAACCAGATCTCCTGGTCGGTCGGGTTGGCGACCGTGACGAACCCGCTGTCGCTCGGGCCGCTGGAAACGAAGGTGTCGGTGGCGTCGGCTTCGAACCACCACGGCGTCGACGCCACGCACGTCATGACGACCTTTTCGATCTTCGTCAGATGCGGGTCGTGCTCGGGGTGAAACTGCGGCTGCTCCGACATCCGCAGCCGCAGGAATCGCGTGGAATCCTCGGTGGTGATCCACAGCTTCGATTCCTTGCTGTAGCTCCACGCCTTCCGCCACGCCGAGTCGTTCTCCTGCCAGGAGCGCGACGGCGTATTCCCGATGTGGACGCCGAAAACAACGTCTCGGCTCAACCAGCGAGTCGCCTGATAGTCGCTACCGATCTGCGTGGCATGGGCCTGGTACAGCGTCTTGACCGGGGCGTCGTAAATGCCTTGGACATCAGTTCCCAGCCAGACGCCTTGCTCGCCCATTCGCGGCCCGGCGATGCGGAACCAGCTGCCGTCGCAGCCCTCCAGCTCCACGATTGCTCGTGACATGGTCTTTCCCTATTGAGTTGTTATTCAGTTATTGGTTGTCGGGCTGGCTACTTGAACCCGAGGGTCTGTTGCCAGCGGCGGATGGTTTCTTTGCGCATCGCCTCGTCGATGTCGGTGACGTGGTAGTGGACGGTGCCCGCGGCGGTGGCCTGCTTTTCGGCGTAGGACTGCTGATCCGTCGACTTCTTGTAGGCCATCGCTTGATCCAGGGCGTTGCTCAGTGCGCCGCCGCCCGATAGGCCGACATCGGAAAGGAACTGGCGCACGTTGCCGTCGATGAACCCGAGGCCGGTGTGAACGAGCTTCTTGCCCACCGTGTTCGGGGACAGGCTCGCGTACTTCGCCGCGTTCGCCGACGCCGTAACGGCGTCGGTCGTGGACACGCTCGGCATGGCCGTCACGACATCGGTCGTAACGTTCTCCGGTGGCGGTTGCGGTGGTGCCGCCGCCAGCGCGGCCGGGTCCGGTGGTGTCGGCGGTGTCTCGGGCGTGACCGTCATCGGGTCGGGCGTGACCGAGGTCGCTGTATCCGGCGGCGGAGTCGTCGCGGGAGCTGGAACCGTCGTCGGCGCGTGTCCCGTAGGTGTCGGTACCTTTGGCGCAGTCGTCGGGAAGATCGTGTCCAGCTGCTCTGGGGACAGCAGGTCGGAGAGGGCATCACGCAGGATGTCCTCGGCGACGTTGGTGTTCTCGGTCGGCAAGACGTTCTGCTCGGCGCTCGGCACCGCCGCCTGCCCGGTCGCAGTGCCCGGCGTCGTGGGAGGAAGACCGGTTCCGGCCGGGTCGGTGTCGCCCGGGGTGTTCAGGCCGTTGCCGATGCCCGCGCCCGCAGCGTGGGCGTCGTCGGTGCCGTTGCCCGTGACTGGCGTCGACGGTGCTGTTGGCGTGGAAGTCGCCGGAGTGGTCTCGGTCGTGGTTGTAGTCCCGGTGGTGGCGGTGCCGCCGCTGGACTTGCCGACGATGGCGGTGAGGATTGCCGTCATCTTCTCGGCGAACTTCGTCGACACGTCGGCGATCGACACGGGTAGCGCCGTGACATTCTGCGGCGCAATGAGTTTCACGAGTCCGCTAATGCCGCCGATCAAGGATTGGATGCTGCGCCACTGGTCACCGGTGAACACCGGTTCGGGCTCGCCACTGGTGTTCCAGCCGATACCGCCATCGGGTAGCCACCCACCCTGGTCGTAGCCGTGGCCTTGGTAGGCCGCGGCGAGTGATCCGTAGCGCGCGAGCGCATAGTTGATCGACGCGCGGAGGTTGGATTCGGGATCGTAGATGTCGGTGTCGTAGCCCGGGTGGTCCGCGTACGTGCGGAAGGTGGGGTCGATGACCTGCATGAGGCCCTTGGACGGTGTTCCGTTGAGTGCGTTGCTGTCCCACAGGTTGATCGCTCGCGGATCGCCGCCGGACTCGGTGCCCATCTGCACGAGCACGCGATTGACCTCCGACAGCGGCAGCCCCTTCTCGCGCAGGATCTTCTCTACCAGCCCACGCCACTGCTCCACCCCGGCCACGCCCGAGTAGCCGACCAGACCGCCGGACGCCCCAGCGAGTGCCTGCACAGCGTGAACCGCGGCGTCGGTGACGGATTTGCCAAGGTCGGTCGGCAACGCACCACCGAGCAGGCTTGGGCCGAAATCCGGTGCAGCAGACAGGGACTCCTGCATCGGGTCCACGAGCACGGTCTGGATCTGGTCCTGGAGGCCGGACACGAACGAGCCGAGGCTTCCGGTGGCCATGGAGATCATCCGACCGTCCGACGCGATCTCGCCGAGGTTGGCCCAGTGGACGTGATCGGTGTGGCCTTCGTTGGTGGACGTGCCGTAGTCGAAACGGTTGCCGTCCTTGAGGTTTCGCCACCCGGCCAGCGGCCAATGGATCAACTCGGTCGATTGCGGGTACCGCGTGTAGATCCATCGGGCGATCTGGTCCAGCGGCCCGACCACATCGATGGCATTGCCGGTGTTGTGGTAGTCGCGGTGGCCTTCGGTGTGGATGGTGCGCGTCGCCGAGGTGAGCACCGCGCCAGGAAACGCCGTCCGCACGGCATTCCACAGGCTCCGCTGCACCGCCGAGATCGGGTCGTCGGTCGCGACGGTACGGCCGACGATGCCACCCGCGGCGAACGCGCCGTCCAGGTAGCTGCGAACACCAGCGACACCGCCCTGGCGAGCAGCAGCATTCGCGCCGTTCACGTAGTCGGCACCCACCGCACGCGTCCACTCCGGGCGCATGATCGCCTCACCGCCGCCGACCGCGATCACCCGGTCATCGACACCCGGCGAGTAACCGGACATCACACCGTGGATACCGCCGGTCGAGTAGCCGAATTTCGGGAACTCGGCCTTCCACTCCGGCAGGTTCGGGAGTATCACCCGCAATTGCGCCCAGGCGTTCTTCAGCGCGACACCGAATACCTGCCCGAAGATATAGTCCAGAGGCTCGGCGATGGCCTTCTTGATGCCCGACCACTGCGCCGACACACCCGCAACCCCGGTACCGAAGTTCGTACCCAACGTGTTCAGCGCATCGACCAGCCGCTTCGCCCAGTAATCATCGGTGATCGTGGTGATATCGGCGTCGATGGTGGTCTTCAGCTTGCCCCACTCCGGCAGCAGACCCTGATCACCGGAAATGCGGTCGGCAAACAACCGCACCAGCTCGTCGAACGCAGGCGTCGCAACGGTCTTCGCGTCCACGACCGCTTGGCCGACAGCGGCGGCCTTCGTCGCCATAGCCGACAGCGCCGGATCGAGCTTGTCCTTCCAGCCTTTCTGTACGTCGTCGGCGAACGCCGTGAACGTGGTCGACGCCGGGGCGAAGTCCGGAACCTGCGGAGCCACCGCCGGTTTCGGGATTTCGGCAGGCTCGGGCGGGGTGGCGGCCGATGGTGTCGCAGGCTGCTGCGTTGCGGTCTGGCCGGACTGCGGCTGCGGATTCGACTGCGCGCCTTGAGGTTGCGCCCCCGACTGCGCGCCCTGCTGGCCGGATGGTTGGCCGCTCGGCGGCGGAGCAGCGGGCGGAAGCTGGTGCGGTGCAGGCGGATTGTGGATGTTGTCCAGGTTGAGGTACCGCAGGTCGTCAGCGTTCAGTCCAAGCGCAACGTTGGTCCCCTGCAACTGAGCAAGGGTCATCGCATTGAAATTCCCGCCGTACCTGGCCATCTTCTCCAGCACCTCGGCACGGGCCTTCAGCACCTCATCGATGCCCTTGTTCTTCGCCAGCGCCTTGTAGTAGGCAGCCGATGTGGTGTCGGTGGGGTCGCCGTCTGGGCTCAGCTGCGAGAGAAAGCGCCGCTCCTGGCCGGAAAGGGTGACACCGTACGGGTTCTGGTCGCTGACGCGGCCAGCCTTCTCGCGCTTCTTGTCCTTCAGTAGGTCGTTCACTTGTGCTGCGAACGGCGAGTTGGGGTTCAGCTGAGCGAGGATGCTCTTGGTCTTCTCGATCGCCGTATCGAGATCGGAGGTGTCGACTGTGGGTTTGATCGCTGGCGCGTCGGCCAACTGATCGAGCATCAGCCCGTAGCGGCTCAGCACAGCGTCGATCTGGTCTTGCGGCAGCGTGTCGGCGAGCATGGTGCTCAGGGAGTCGCGAAGCTCGGTGATCTTCTTGCGCTGCGCCTGCTGTGCCTGGTCCGCGTCCTTGGTCTGGTTGTAGACCGACGTGTACTCCGCTGCCGCGACGCCCTTGTAGTCCACGGCGAGGTCTTGCAGCAGCCGGTTCAGGGTCCGCCCAGCCTCGATCTGCGTGTTGAACAAGCCGTCACCCTTGACGAGGTTGCTGAGGTTCAACTTGCCCGTGGACTCGTTGCCCTTCAGCAGGTCACGCAACGTATCGAGCCCGGCGTACGCGGCGCTTTCGGAGTTCTCCAACGCGAGCGCGTCGGCCTGTTGCCGCTTGAAGGAGTTACGCAGTGCTTCCACAGCATCGGCCGCGCCGACCGCGCGATCACGGATCTTGTCATACGCCTCAGCCGTCTTGGACGCGGCGTCTTGGCCCTTGAGGAACTGCTCGCGCATCGAGTCCAGGACCGGAATCAGGTAGCCCGAGTTCTGTCCCGCCACATCGTTGATGCGCTGTTTGAAGGCGTCGAACTGGGCGTTGGTGCCGACAATTGCGTCCTGGACGCGCTTGATCGGCATGTCGAGCTGGTCCCAGGCGTTGAGAGCCTCACTACCCCAGGTGTTTTGGGCCATGCCGTGGAGCAACTTGTCCCAGGTCTCGCTGTGGCTGCCGCTGGTGAACGCGTCCTTCAGCGCGGCCGATACCGAGTCCCTCCACGACCCGACCTTCGCATCCTTGAGGGTTTGGAAGTCGCCGAGGAACGACTGGAACTGTGCGCCGACCTTGCCGCGTACCGAATCATCGACGATGCCACCGGAATTCAGCAGCGAGGCCGTGATTCCCTGCCGGAACTCAACACCGAAGTTCGACCACTTCGCCTGCACGTGGTCGATCGACTTGAGCTTCTCGCTCAGTTCGCCGACCTTCTGCGAGAACAAGCCAACCGCCAGCGTGGCTCCAGCGATGTATCCACTCCACCTGGACATCGCGGTGCCGATCGCGCCGACCGCCGACCGGCTACCCTCCATGCCGCGCCCCTGCGCGAAGGTCTGCATGCTCGTGCCCCAGCGGTCGAACATCGAGCTGAGGGAGCCGATCACTTTCAAGGCGAGCAGCGAGGTAACCAGGCCCTTCACCACCGGCGTGTATTTGTCGAGCGTGGTCAGCGCTTGCAACAACGTGGTGGCGAACGAGAACAGAATCCCGTATGTGCCCTGGACCGCCGGGTACAGCGTGTTCTTGAGCAGGGCGACCGCGTTGCCGATGAGTGTCGACCACTTGGTCCACTCGGCGCTCACGTCGCCGAAGAAGCCGCGGATGTTGTTCTGGCCCGCCGCGCTGCGCAAGTTCGTGCGCAGCCGCGCCAGTCGGGTTTCGAACCGGGACAGCATGTCGTCCCCGCGGCCGGTGATCGCGGTGAAGATGTCCTTCACGACTCCGGCCGAGTCCTTCAGGACCGTGCCGACCTGCCCGGCCTTGGCCATGCCGCGATCGATCAACGTCGCCAGCTCGCCGGAGGCGCGAAGCACCGCAACGCGGTTGTCGAACTCGGTAGCCCAGTCGGCGATTGCGCCGGTCAACCGAGGCAGAAACGCGCCGCCCGTGCTCATCAGGTTCAGCAACGAACGGGTAGCGGGAGCGAACGCGTCACCCAATCGTGTTGCCGCGCGGCCAGACTCATCGAAGAACGTCTTCAGCTGGCCGACCTCGCTCACCAACGAGTGCACCGACGACCGGACGCCTTCGTTGATACCTGTAGCGATGCCGGACAAGCCCGACTTGACCTGCGGCAGAATCGTGCCGCCCAGGTTCTTCATGTCGGTCGCGAAACCCTCGAACAGGTTGTCCTGCACCTGCTTTCGCAGGCTGGTGAGGGTGCCGTCCATCTGGTGGAGCTGCTCCACGAAGGCGCGGGCGTTCGGGCTGAGCTTGCCGAGGGAGTCGATGTACTTCTGTTGCGCGTCGGACTGGTATGCCCGCTGCCGATCGCGGATCGCATCCTGTTGCGCTTCCAGCGCTTTGGTGACCGCGTTCTCGGCGTTCGCGGTGGCGATAGCGACATCGCGGACCGTCTTGCCGCGTTCGGTCTCGGCGTCGCGGACGTTGCCGATAGCGTCAACTACTTGCTGTTTCGACTTGACGACATGGTCATCGCCTTCGACGCCCTTGGCGTTGGCCTCCATCGCGTCGCGCTGGAGCCGCCGGTTGGACGCGATCGTGTTTTCCCGGTCCTGTTTGGCCTGCTCGACGTTGTCCATCGCCTCGCGGTAGTCGAGCCACGTCGCGTCCTTGTTCTTCCACAGGTTGGCGAGCGTCGCCTGAGCGCGCAGATAGCGGGTCTCGGCCTGGTGCTCCGACAGGGGGATGCCCTTGAGGGCATGGTTGTAGTCGTTGATCTTGTCCACCGCGTCGCGGCGAGCCGTCGACAGGTCCTTCTGCGCCTCCGCGGCCGAGCGTTGCGCGTCCTGGACACGCTTCTCGGCGGCGGCGATCTTGTCTGCGCCGTCCGAGCGCGTGATCGCGGCGTCGCGCACCGCGTCGCTGACGGCCCGGTCCGAGTCGCGGACCTTGCGCTGCGCGTCGGCCACCTTGTCGGCCTGGGTCTGAGCCTGCAAGGCGGTCTGGTGACGAAGGTCGGACTCGGCCTTCAGCGCATCCTTCACGCCGACCGCGCCGACAGCGATCGTGCCGACAGCAGCAGCTGCGGCAGCCGCGAGCGCCGGGACGACCGCCAGGGCGGTGCCCATCCGTGTAATCGAGGCAACCACCGGCACCAGGTTCACTGCACCGACCCCAGCCAGCGCCGCGCCTGCGCTGACCGCGATCGTGGTGACCGAGGACAACATCCGGCCGACGAACAACAACTTCTGCGACAGCGCCTCGGCGGCCTTCTCCGCCCGCGCATCGATCCACTCCGACGAGCGATGCAGGATCGGCATCTCGACACGGCGAACCAACGCGCCCTGGCTACGGTCGAACCGGTTGCGGGCGACGCCGAGCAGAGCGCTCGCGTCGAAATGGTCGTCGCGGGCGTAGCGCTGCATGGCTTGGGCGTGGTCGAGCCGCTCCCTGGACCGCGTCAGCTTCCTGACATCGGTTTCGCCGCGGTCGAGAAGCTCCCGGTGTGTCTTCTCGGCCGTAATCACGGCCGTTGTCGCGCGCTCCACGTTCGCCCTGGTCCGTGCCAGGGTTCGCTCCGCCGATTCCAGGCGTGACGCTGACGCCAAGGCAGTGCTGATCGCGTTTCGGTCGCCGGACAGCGGCAGATCTTCGACCATCCGGCCGCGAAGCAAACGCTCAGCCTGCCGGGTGACCCGCAGCTGCGGACGATCCGTCCACGAGTACACATCGGCGTGCGGTGTACTGCGTGCCGCGATGGCGGCAATGCTGGCGCGAGCGGTGTTCAGCTGCCGTGTGATCCGGTCATGGACCTGACGCATCTGCACCGTCAGATCTCCAGCACCAACCAGGTTCGTGTAGGTGCGCCGCGCGAGGTCGCGGTCGGCGGTGACCTGCGCGCGCCGACCAGCGACCATCCGGCGCACGTCGCGGTGGGCGTCGAGCTGACGCCGCGCCTGGCCGAGCCGCTGCTCGAGAGCAGCCGAACTCGCGCGCCCCGCGAGGAGGGCGGGGTCTTCGCGGAGCTGCCGCTGAAGTTCGGTGATCCGCCGCGAGCGGGTGGAGCGGGTCAGTGGCTCGCCGAAGCCGCGGCCTTCCGCGGCGGCACCACGCAGAGTGTCGATCTCCCGCGTGATCCGGGTAATTTCCCTGCGCCACAACGCATTCAGATCGGCGGCGCGTTCGCGCATCAGGGCGGCGACGCGAGCCTCGGTCTTCTCCACGGCGCGGTCGGCGGCGGCGAAGCGACGGTTGTAGCCATCCAGGCGACGCGACGCCTCGCGGTAGTCGGCGGCGGCCTTCTGTTCCACGGCGCTGAGCGGGCGCTGCGGCGAGTACCGGTTCGTCTCCCGGTCGGCGGCCGTCTCGTTCACACCGATCCGGCGCGCCGCCTGGCGGTTGGTGCGCCGCTGTTGCTGGCGGTACGCGTTATCGAAGTCGCGGGCGGCTTCGCGTCCGGCCCGCGCTACGGAGTCTCGATCGGTGCGGACCTCGCCGCGATAATGGACCGTCCCGGCCTGCCTCTGGGCTCGAGCCCGCGCTTCGGTGACGGTCCTGTCTCGTAGTGCAACCTGCGCGTCGATCGTGACGGGGCCGCCAGCGCTCGCTTCTTTCCGAGCCCTGGCGACCGATGCGGCGTCGATATCAACCGAGACCGGAATCGACTTCCCGGCTCCGGCAATGGCGGCTTTAATCTCGGATTCGAGCTTCTCTTTGAAGCCGGTCAGGTCGGGGCGGATGACGATTTTGGCGACGCCCGCTGAATAGCTCGTTGCCATACCTATCCCCGATCCATTTTCTCAGAAACCCATCTCTGCCAGCGTTTCGTCTACCGCCGACCTCTCACGTATTGCTTTCTCTCGATCGACCGCGCTCACCGGGCGCGGCATCGGCTTCACCTTCGGCGGCGTCTTGCCGGGCGGCATATTGACCGCGATCACGGTGGTGATCAACTGCTGCACCAGGTCACAGACGGACAGCAGCAAAAATGAATCGATCGAATAGCCCGCCGACGACGTGATCAGAGGCAGCCCGTCAGGGGCCGCCCCACCGTCGTCGTCGAATACTTCCGCGCCACGTTCTTCCCTGACACGGAGATCGAGGATATGTTTGGCCAGGCCCTCGTCCATGTCCAGTGCCGCCTTGTAATGGGAGCCCGGCGGTAGGCGCTGGAGGAATCGGTAGAGCCGATGCCAGGAATGGACCCCTCGGAAGAAATCCAAGAGGTCCACATTCCAGTAGTGGAACAAGTCCCACTCGATGGCCTCATAATGCTCACAGACGAGCGTTATGAGGCCGACTCGCCCCCCGGCAGATCATCCGCCCCAGCATCGGGGACGGCATCGAAGTGCCGATTGATGTCATCGATCAGAGCCATAGCGACATCGACCGGCTCGTCACGAATGGCGTCCCACACGACCGGGAATGCGTCACGGCCGACCAGCGCCAGAATCATCGGCTCCATATCGCGGATGGCGATACCACCCCGCGAATCCAGCATCGACGCCAGCGCGAGCGAACGTTCCAAGGTGTCGGGCGCGGTGATTTCGACCGGAGGATTCGCGCCGTCGAACACGTACGGATCGGGTGCGCTGTAGTTCTTCTTGGCCTCACGCTTCAGCGCCTCCCAGCGAGACACCGGCTTCGCAACCTTCTTGGCAGCCATAGATTTCCCCTCTATTCAGTTGTGCAGACTTCGATTACTTGCCGCGCGATTCTGCGGCGGCGTTGTCCTTAGCAGGCGGTTCAGGTGGACTCATCGGGGCCGCTGCGGCGGTGAAGCCAGCGTCGGCGGCGATGGCCTTCCAACCCGGGCCACCGAAGATGGTCCGGATCGCGTAACCGGCAGTCTCGTCGATAAAGGCGCGGCCGGTGATGTCGTATTCGATTGCGTTATCCGCGTTCCACTTCTGCTCACCCACCGAGGTCACAGTGAACTTCGGAACTTCCTTGATGACCCAGATCCGATTCGCGCCCGCGCCATCCACCGTCACGAACAGTGCCCGATGGTAGGTGATCGTAGGCTCGGTAGGGTCAGCGAATCGCGTTTCACCGGTATCCTTGTCGAACTTGACATTCGACAGGTCGGCGTTGTGATACAACTCCAGATTCAGCTTGTGCGTTTCGAGGCCGGTCCACTTGATGGTCGTCTTGCGCGAAACCACGTCCGTGCGGGCGGGTTCCAGCAGACCCCACGCGTCGACATCCTTGGTTTCGGTCTCCGGCGTGAAAGTCGGCGCATTCTCCTTCGAGATATGACCGATGCTCTGGAAACCCGCGGCCTTCAAATCGACGAGATCGCTGGTCACGCCGCTAAAATAGGAAGCTGGGAGCGGAGTGGCGAACGGCGCGAGCAATACGGCACCAGCCAGCGGCTTGCGGATCAGCTTCTGCTTCAGACCTTGGACAGTGGCGAAATCGGTAGCACCCGCCATGGAAACCCCTATATTCAGTTATGTATTCAGTTGTGTATTCAGTTGTACAAGCACATTCCGCCGCCGGAGCGGCGTCACCCAGCCGGGATCACCAGATTTCCCGGAACGACACCCAAAACGCCATATCGACAAACCGATCGTCGATATCGAGGTCCTGCTCTTGGTTGTTGCCGATGATTTCCTCGGTGGAATCGATCAGCGCCCCGCCGACCTCGGTGGCCCCCGCCGCGCGCAGCCGCTGACGGACCTTGGCCGCCGTCGCCCACGCCTTGGGGCGAGTGGCATCGACCACGCAGATCGACATCATCGCCCGGTCCGTGATGCCCTCCGAGTCGATGCCGCCGCCGGAGCGATGCACACCGATCAGAGGGAACAGGCTCGACCACCGGCCGCCGTCCGGTAGCGCCGTGCAGGCGTATCCGAGGTCGTCGAGCAGGGCCATACACACCAGCTCCGCGTCCGGGAAGCCCGCCATCAGCTGGCCCCCATGATGCGGATGATCTCCTGCCAGGTGCGTGACGCCTTGGTTTTGCCCGGCCGTCGCTGACGGACCGTGCCACGCTTGGTCAGGTTGCGGGGGGTGTCCCTCGCCGCCATACCCCGCCAGTTGCGGCGACCGAAGTTCACGGCCGCCGAATACCCGGCCTTCGCCTCCACGTCAGCGACCCAGCGCGGCGACGCGGCACCCAAAGGCCCGTCACCGGAATCCATCAGGCGCATCGAGATCGCCGCCGAGTTCGCCAGTTCACCGGACTTGCGGGGCGCGCGAGCCTGCCATAACCCCACCGCCTTCACGCCCACCCGCTGCACTGTCGCGCGCATCTTCGGCCCCACCAACAGTGCCGCAATCGCTGGATTCGTCCAGCCGTTGGGCGAGCGCGTGCCGTAGTACTCGAAAGTGTTCTTCGGTGCCGCCATTACCCACTCACCTGCCGCAGAGTCGCCACCACACCCGCCCGGCCACCCGGTGTGGCCGCCTTCCACCGCTGCGGCTTGCCTTCCACCGCGTACACACCACCGCCGGGCAACTCGGCCTGATCCGACGCGAGCACATCCGCGCCGGGCCCGAAGTACGCGGTCACGTCATCGACGATCGTGTCGCGGAAATCGATTGCCGCCGAGCTTGTTTTGGTCCGCGTCCCCGAGGGACTCAACAGCACGTTGTGTTCCTCGTGGTGTGCGTCGAACTCGGTGTCGCCGAACTTGTCACGGCCCGTCCGGCGCAGGATGATCACTGTTTGCCCGGTCAGCACGTCACACCGCCAACCAGCGCGGGCCGCCGACACCGATCACTCCCACCCGCCGCCGACGCCGGAACAGCGCCAGTTGATCGGCGGTGAAGTAGATTTCCTCACCCATCGCCTCGGATCGGAACGTCACCTCGAAAGGCCCCGACCGCTCCGAGAGCACGCCCGCCGGGTTCCGCAGCGGGCGAAGCACCGCGTCACACACCACGCGCTTCGCGTTCGCCAGCGTGATCGTCGGCAGCCCGCCGGTCCCTGCGGCCAGCGCGGGAACCTCGGTCTTCAGCAGCGCCTCGGCGTCGGCGATGCGGGCGGTGACCAGCTTCTCCTGTTCCGGGGTCAGCGCGGCACCGAACCGGTCGGAAACATCTGTGGCGGTCGCGAAATCGCCCACTATGCCGCGTCCTTCACTACAGGCTTACGCCCGCGGCGCGCCGCGTGCGGCTCTCCCTCGTAGACAGCGCCGTCCGGTTCCGGATCGGGGTCGTCGTCGCGGTGCGCCCACACGGCAGGATTGGTGATCGCCTCGACTGCCCAGTTCGGCACCTGATCGCCGGGTCCGAAGATGTGCGTGACGTTCCTGTCGTCCTGCACGTGCACATATGTATTCAGTTGTGACATAACCTATTTCCCATACTCGGGCGAAGAAGAGTCCTCACCGCGCCGGGGGCGACGTTCGTGATCCACCGACAGCAGACGATGAGTGCGATGTCCCGGCCAGATGATTGCCCCGCCGTCAGGCGACGGTGGCCACCATCAGCGCTTCCGGCTTCTGGAGCACCGGCAGCAGCAGCGAATCGACGAAGGTGCTTTCCTTGTACGGAGGACCCGACTTGGTCACCACGCCCACCAAGCCCGGTGCGTTCTGGAAGCTCATATCGGTCTGCTGAGCGCTCATCAGTTCCATCGCCGTCGCCGTGATACCCCACGCGACGAAACCCAGATCCGCCGGATTCGGCGGCAGGAAAATGACCTTTCCCTCCGGAATCACGCGGGTATCAGTGCCCTGGACATTGATCACGGTGTCATAAACGTCGGCGATACCCGGCAGGTTGAAGTCATCCAGCACGGAATTCACCACCGAGCGCGAGACGATCTGCGGCGTCCCCGAGACCATCTGATTCGCGTACGATTTGAACTCCGAGTTACGATGCAAATAGCCAGCGGTCTTGCGGGAGATGATCATGCCGCCGGGCGCGTACCCATTCACGGTGGTGTAGTACTCGATCCACGACGTGATATCGGTCACGACCTTCGCGTTCGCTACATCCGACCACACGGTAGCCGGGGCCACAAAATTGCCCGCGGGAACCTTGTAATCGGCGGTCAGCGAGACGCCATTCTCGTTCAACGTCATCTTGCCTGTGGACAAAAGCTCACCACGTGCGACCTCGACCCTGTTACGGATCGCGAGGACACCGGCCTCGATATCGTCATAGATCGCGTTGGTGATCGCTTCCAGATTGCCGCCCTGCTGGCGCATACGCTCCAGCTGAAGGCGCTCCAACTCACCCTTCATGCCCTGCACGGAAATCGGCAGCAAATCGACTTCGCGAGTATCGAAGGTGTCTCGCTCGAGCTGCGGAATCGACCCGTCGAAGGTCCGGAATTGGGCCGTCCTGTTGACGCGGGTCACATTCGCCAGGCGAATGGTCTGCTCCTGCACCAGCTTATCCGGGAGGAACTGAGCCAGTTTATGCTCGCTCGGGGTCGGAACCTCGCGAGCGAAAATGATGGTGTCGTCCGGAACCAGAGGCCCATCGAAAACCAAAGCCATGGAAACTCCTATATTCAGTTATAAAGACCAGCGGCCGGACGGCTAGAAGAACTTGAACCAGGACAGCGCGGTCTTGGCCTCCGCATCAAGGCCCGAATTCGCCGGGAGCTTCGTTTCCTTGATCAGGCCGATACCCACCCACAGCGGTGCAGCCTCGCGGCCCGCCGGATCGGTCGGGGTAAACGTGTTCCACAGAAATCCCGCTGGAACCTCTCGGCCATCGGTCGCATTCTTGTCGTACGGGCCGTACAGGCCCTGATTCGGGCCCGCCTGAGTGATCTGCCCCAGAACAATGCCCGAGGGCAGGTATCCCTTCGGGTAGTGAGTCGCGGCGGTGAACTTGGTCATGTCCAAGGTGACGTTCACTCGGCCGCGCTGCTCGCTCTGATCCCAGAGAACCCACACCCGAGCATCGCCGTATCGAGTGCCGGTCTGCCGCACCGCAATATTCGCCATATCAAATCCTCTTCAGGGAAAGCACTGTTCGGTTATTCCTTCGGCGTCCCGAAACGCCGGGCGGCCTCCGCGCGGCCACTCTCGCCGCGCCGGGTCTTCGTTTCGCCGCCCTGTCCCTGTCCCCAATTCGGGTGCCGCTGGCCGTTCGGCGGTGGGGTCGGCGCGGCCGCGGTGGTGCCGTACATCTCACGCAGATGGTCGACGACTTTCTCGCCGTTCAGCTCGCCGTTCTCACTCAGGAACGCGTCCGCGTTCGTGGTGCGCAGCCAGCCGTTCAGCTTCTTCTGGTCGGTCAGGACGATGCTGGCGTACCCGCGCAGCTCAGCCTCCCGCAGCTTCGGCAGCAGCTCCTCACGAGCCTGCTGCGCCGCTTCGGCGCGGGCCGCCTCGATGGCGTCGGCATGGGCGCGTTCCCCCTCGGAGAGTCGTTCGCGCTCCAGCTCGGCTATCCGATCCTTGAGCTTCTGGGCGTCGTCGGCCGTCACGCCACCGCGCAGCGCCTTGGAGGCGTCCTCGTGTCGGCGGCTCTGGTGCTTCCAGTACGCCAGCTGCTGCTCGGTTGCCATCTCCGCCAGCGGCGTCTCCGCCGGAAAGCCGTGCTTGTTGATCTGGGCAGCGGTGTCATTGTCGGTGCCGAGGACGGGGTCGGTGGCCGTGCCGGTCTCCGAAGTGGCGCTCGCTTCTGTTGTCGCGCTGGTCATCTGGTCAGTTGCCATATTCAGTTTTCCCTTGCCGGGTCATTCACGATGCATCGAAGGCCGTGCCGGACTTCGATCTCTACTGCTTGCCGCGGAGAATCGCTTCGTAGCGGGCGATCTGCCCACGCTGGTAGGTGACCGGCTGCGAGCTGTCTGCGAAACCGTTCGCCGTGTTTGAGCGAGAACTTGGCGCATCAGCGGCAGCTGCCGCTGTGCGACTTCGTACTGCTTCTCGAACTCGTCCAAGTCCACCGGAGCAGCGAAGCCAGTGGTGCGCGGAACCGTCTGTCCGC
Organism: Nocardia terpenica; assembly: GCF_013186535.1. NCBI lineage: Bacteria > Bacillati > Actinomycetota > Actinomycetes > Mycobacteriales > Nocardiaceae > Nocardia > Nocardia terpenica. The sequence continues at coordinate 131,581 of NZ_JABMCZ010000003.1, read as the reverse complement.
GCGTTTTCGGGACCAGCACCGCCTGTAGTTCGCCGTGCTGATCAATCCGGTATCGGGTGCGCTTCAGATCCGATGCGTAGGTGCTCGTCGCGTCCTGGTACAGACGCTTCAAGTCGTCGTCGTTCAGTTCCCGGCCGGGATCGCTCGCGCGAGTGACCGGCATGGTTTCGCAGCGGCACCGAGCATGGATCGGCTTCAAATCCTGCACCCTATAGATACGGTCAGATGCCGCGACACACAACCCGCACGAACCGGTTTTCGACACTTCGGGATGGATCACGCGCCGCCACCCGATGACCTTCTTGTTCTGTCGATGCGCTTCGCGCAGAATTTGCGTCTCGGCCTCGCGTTCCGCCAGCGTCAGATTGGTCTCAGCAATGATTTTCACACGCTCCACCGAATTCGCAAGAGCATCGTCGAACGGCGTGCCCCTGGCCACCTCGGCACGTAATTGCCGCGCCGGACGCTGGAAGACCTCTGCTACCGCCAGTCGCTCGGACCTGCGGCCGTTCGCCGATACCTGCACCGGCCGACCGAACTGGCCCGCCACCCCGTGCGGGAAGGTCCGCACTTCGGCGGGCACATCCGGCATCCACCCGTCCAGGTCGACATCCAGCTCCGACAGATAGATCATCTGCGCGGCCGTGGCCATCGACACCATCGCCTGCTGCGCGGTCGCCATCAACGGGACGGCCTGGTCGACGAAGTAGGACACCTGGTCGTCGTCATAAGGGTCGGTGAGCCTCCACCAGACGTCCAACCGGTCCAGCAACAGCTGCTCCAGCGTGTCCCGGCGAGCCGCCCGCGCCTGCACCATCCCCAACAGCGCCGAAGTCATCGTCACGCCGCCTGACCCGCTGTCCCAGCGCTCGCCCGTCCCACCGCCCGGCCTGGCTGCCGGTCCCGCGCCTGCGGGGAACCCTGGCCCGCGGGTTGCCGCTCGCGCTGGTCCTGCACCTGCTGCGGCGGTTGCCCGGCCTGTCCGGTCACAGCTGTGGGGATCGCGAACGCTTGCGCGGCCAGCTGTTCCTGCATCAGCTCGGCTTCGTTCAGCTTGGCCTCCGCCGGTGTGAAGGCCATGAACTTGATGACCTGACGCTTGCGGGACACCACGCCGCGCGTCTTGGCGACCGCCTCGGCCTGGGCGGCGATCCCGTCTCGGGAGATCGGCTTCCACAGCAGCTTCACGCCCTGAATCCGGTTCACCTGGCCCGCAAGAGTGAACGCGATCTTCCACGTCAACGCCCAGGGAGCGGTCATCCGCGCCTGGCGATCGAACACCTTGTCCTCCAGCGTTTCCCGCATCAGCGACGCACCCTCGGCCGACCCGTTCGCGGCATCCGGTGTGATCACGTGCAGCGGAGTCCGGGTGGACGCGGCGAACTCCTTCACGTCATCGCGGATGGCGGTGAGCTGCGGCACCAGATCCGCCTGCCCCGACTCCCAGAAGTCCACATCCGGCGGCACCAACCACAACGCGCCCGGATCGGCCGTGAACAAGTCCTGAACATCGGTATCGGCCACGCGACGGATGAAGGAGCCGAGATCCTCGTCTGGGCCCGAGAAGTCCGCACCACCCTGCAAATCGCCCTTCACCGCACGCTGCCGGAAACTTTGGTACCACTGAATGACAATGCGCTGAAGAACACCATCCATGATGCGATCCAGCAAATCGATATTCGGCTCGAACTCACCCAAACCGAATTTATTGTCGAACCTGACCGCGGGAACACCACCGAAGATGTCCAAGTTGGCCAGCGAGGTCTGATTCGTCAACGTCCACTCATCCGAACTGAACGTATTGGTGTACATACCGGGGTCGCGGCGGAATTCGTATTGCACCGAGTTCACATACAGCTGACCGACCTGCTGATCATTGATCTCGTCGTTGAACACCTTCACGAACGCCTTCAACCGGCGTGGATACGTCGGATCGGGAATACCCAGAGCGAAGCGTGGATTCTCAGCGGTGATCATCGGCATCGCACCCTGCACGCCCGCGAGCGGAGGAATCACCAACGCATATGCCTCACCGAAGAGATACATGTAGGTTTGCAGGTCACGCTGCATCGCCTCCCAGCCCGACTCCTCACCGATCTGTCTCGCGATATCGTCGCCATCGACATCCGCGTCCGCATCGGTCAATACGCCGGTCAGCACGGACTTGTCCGTCATGACATCGACGCTCATCGCGGCATAGTTGTTCCTGGCCTTGCGCAGAATTTCACGGAACGTCTCCCGGTACTTCTCCTGCACGTTCGGCAACGGCGGATCGCCGATATAATAGGACCAGGCCAGGTCCAGACGTTCCCGCCGGGTCTTCGGCGTATGCGCCGTGACCGCGTTCCGCTTGTCCTTCAACTTCCGATCGAAACGCTTCACCAGAAATTCGAACCATTGCTCCGGCGCCCATGCAGCCGAAGCATCAACCGCCGTATTATCGGCCATACCCGTCACCCATTATCTAATCCGCACCACAGCGCGTGGTCTCCGTGGAAGCCCTATCCCCTTCGCCACCGCATCGAGGCGACACTGCCACGCGAGCGTCGCCGCCACCGCAGCGTCGATCTTGTGCGGCGAATCGGGCCTTTCCTTCATGATCTGAACACCTTTGGTAGTGGAGCGTCGGCGGGCGTTCAAGATATGGGCCGACAGCTGGAGATCCCCGGTATGCCGCATCTGCTGGTCCAATATCGCGTTCTCGAATTCAGCGAGGGCCTTCACGCTCTTATAGGCCCGATCGCCGGTCATCCACCATTCGATCGGATGCGCCTGCGTGGATTTCACCCTCAAGCGAGGGCCGTATTTTGCTTCCCAACCCGCGATGGTCGACTCCCACCGAGCAGGGTCGGCATAGAAGCCGACCACGGCATACGTCTGGAACGCATACTGCACCGTGGCCTGCACATCGTGCTCCGGCACTTCCCAACCGTCCTTGTAGAACTGGCCGGGGTCCTGCTCCCAAATCTTGACCGGCCACACCAGGCCGTCCGAGACCCGACAGGCAATCAGAGCGGTAGAGTCCGTGACGCCTCGGCGACGCTTCCGGGAACCATCGAAGCCCAGGACAATGACATCCCTGTCCTTCGCGGGCTCGATGACATGCACCTGCGGCCCACAGGAATCCCACTGATATTTCGCGACCCACGCGCCCTCGGCCGAATGCTTGGCGTTGAACCAGTAGCGGTACGAATCAGCTACATCGGTACGCGGATCGAGAATCGCATCCACATAGCCGGATATGTCGTTCCAGGACGCACAGTCCCCATAGGAGTCCAGCAGCGCCGCCCGGATCTTCTCCTCGTCCTCCAGATCCTCCGGCGCGATATCGCCGAAGCGATGATCGAACAGGGTCCGGGTGGGCTTCTTCAGCTTGCCGCTGCGGTAATCCTCGATGACCTGGTACGTGTCCTCGGCGACCGACTCCTCGCCAGGGTTGTACATGGTCGTGGTTTCCAGATAAAACGTGCCCGCACTCTTGCGCCGCTTACGCAAATTGCGCACCAACGTCTTGTGCATTTGCTTCAATTCGGGCCGGTTGTACAAATGCGATTCGTCGAAGATCACCAGCGTCTCTTTGCCGCCGTCCTTACTCGCAGAACTTGCGGTAGACGGTTTGATTTCACCGCCGCCCGGGACCAGAATCCGGGACAGGCCAGCAGAGTCCTTGTGCTCCATGGCCACCGCGAGCGGACCGTCGGTCACGTTGACGTAGATGGTGTCGTAGACGAGGCCGGATTGATCTTCTTCGGTTGCGCAGCAACGGACTTCGGGACTGTTGACCCGCTTGCCGATCGGTTCGCCCGGCGAATACGTGTAGGTGAAACCGGTCCCGTACGGGCAGGCGAACACCTCGCCGCCCTCGGCGTACCGGTCGAATCGCGAAGGCCCGAAGGTATCGAAAAGCGCTATGAGAGCGGCGATTTCAGACTTCGCGCACCCCTTCGGACGCGACAGGAAACCCGCATCGTACAAGCGGGAGCCGTCTTGCTCGAGCGCGTACAAGTCGACGATGAACGCCGCGTACTCGTCCACCAGAGCGACCGGCTCGCCAGCGATGTCGCCGGAGCCGTGGATGGTCAACGCCTCGATCCACTCGATCGCGAGCCAGCCCAGAGACAGCTCCCGATCGTGCTGCGGGAGCCGAATAACGTCGTGCGGCATCTCGCCCCGCTACGACGCCGAATTCATCAGCCGGGCGCGGCGGGCCGCGGCCATCGGAACGACCTTCTCCCCCGGCGACGCGGTCACTTCGGCCTCGTCCTCGACCGGCTTCACCCGGATACGCGCACGCTGCATATCCAGCTCGGTCAGACTCAGCGCCGAACCCAGCGTCGCCACGATGGCTTTGAAGTTCTCGCTGCCGGGACGGCTGAGGTACCGCTCGATCAGCGGCAGCGTCATATGCAGGGTCAGCCACGTACCCGCGCCGTACGTGCGGGCCTGCGGAAGCCGGGCCAGCTGCTCGTAAATCGCTCGGCCCCGGGAGCCAACATCGATCCACTCGGGAATAGGCGGGACCGAGCCGTCGAATGGTTCGTCGGGCAGCTCGGTCCAGCCGTCGCCCGCGATCAACGGATCTGCATTCCTGCGCGCTCGTTCGTGCGGCTGCTTCGGGGCCGTGCCGGGTCGCCTACCTGCCATATTCAGTTGTCCTTGTCCCTGTCGGGTTCGCTCTCCGTCCGGCTGCCTGTAGGCGTCTGCCTGACGTTGCGGAAAGCGGAGGATTCGAACCCCTGGCGCAGGCGCGCCCGACCCGCTTTCAAGGCGGTCCCGCGACCGATCGCGGTTCACTTTCCGGAGTGACCTGTGGGACTCGAACCCACTTATCCGGGATCACAACCCGGCGCCTCAACCGGTTCGGCCTAGGCCACGGTCTGGATAGAAGGATTCGAACCTCCGCCATCCTGCTCCCAGGGCAGGCGCTCTGACCACGCTGAGCTATATCCAGTAATCAGAGTCCCTCTGGCACGATTCGAACGTGCACCGCGCGCTTTTTGAAAGCGCCGCCTCTGCCATTGGGCTACAGAGAGAAATGCGCGTTGTTTTCATCCGCCACTCAGACACACGGACAGGTAGACGCGCCCCTACCTCATGCAAGGACGACAGGACTCGAACCTGTAGCCTGTGGTTTTGGAGACCACCGCTCTGCCGATTGAGCTACATCCCTATGCGTGAGTTGCGGAGGCCGGATTCGAACCGGCGGCCTTCTGATTATGAGCCAGACGAGATACCGAACTTCTCTACACCGCATCGTTCAACCACAAGGATATGGCGCTTATTCAAGCGCGCAAGATGATGGTCCCGAACGCCCATCACAGCAGCTACTGTCGCGATATGACCACATATGTCGATGATGTGATCTCCTGCCTGATCGAACAGTGGCACGACTCCAACGACGACCGCACCGCTGCCGAATAGTTAGGAATGTCCACCATCGAGTACGGGCGCTGGACGGCAGGACTGATGACAGGGCACGAACTACAGGATTGGGCAGATCGGCGCGGCGTCAACCTCGAAGACACTGCGGAGGACGCCCTATAGATCCGATCACCCACCCGAATACCGAAGCGGCCATGCTGGAATCGGCACTAAAACCCCAGCAGCGGCAACACAACGCCGAGTATTTTCACGACACAACCGCCGATTTCGACAAGATCAGCAACATTCATAACAACCCCGGATGCTTCCGTTTGTGATCGACATGGATTGCAGCGGCCCGGCGGCGGTGAGTACCCTCACGGGCCTCGCCCTGGGTCTTCTTCTGATGGCAGGAAACACACACCGCCTGAAGGTTGTCGAGCCGATCAGAACCCCCACGCGCAAGACCCACTTGGTGATCCACTTCCGACGCCAACCCCAAGCACCCCTCCAGCCGAAGCTGACACAGCCCGCCATCACGCCGCATCGCCCGCGGACGATTCCGCACGAACTCGGCCGAACGCCCCGAACCCGACCACGCCATCCCAACCTCACCCCAGCCGCCAACACCACTGCACCAGCCAGGATCTCGCGGAAACATGCGCATGCATAGATGATTGCTCTATAGCCGAGATGTAGGCTGTGTGCTACAAATGGCGTATGGCCACCAGCATCGACGAGCAGCGGAACAGGATCACCAACTACGTCGACGAACGCGGCGAAGCCGAACACCTCGCACCCCTCCGGCGCCAACTCGCCCTTGCCCTCCTCGACCACTTCGTGGCCCTTGAGATCAGTGACACCGAACTGGCCGAACGAGTCGGACAGAACCGCGTCGAGATCTCCAAGCTCCGCAACGGCAAGCTCGACAAGTTCTCCGTCGACCGGTTGATCCGGATCGCCGAGAAGGCCGGACTGAACGTGAAGGTCAACTTCCTCGGCGTAGCTGCCTGATATCGAGGTCACCGTGACGGCAATTATGCCGCCACGCGGTTCAGCGCGTCGTGCTCCGGCGCAAGCAGGCGGACTACCGACTCCAGCTCCTCGATACGCGCGAGATACGACTGCCGCGCCAACATCTCCGCCGTATTCTCAGCGTGCGTTACAGGCTGAAGATGGTCAGGGTTGACGCAGCCACTGTTTCCACACTTGTGATGCGCTGCCAATACACCCAACGGAGCGCCGAGCTTCGCCTCCAGTACCATTCGGTGAACCGGGAAGTTCTTCTTCTTTCCCAATCTAACCTGCGGGTAACCGTCCCTGGTCCGCCTGCTCCAAATTTGACACTCCCCAGATGGCGCGGTCTTGACAGCGACCGCTTGAAGGAAGGCTTCGTAATCTCGATCCTCCCAAGCCTTCCGGAGCGGAGAGCGCATGTCTTTCTGAGGTTTGGGTTCTGGGCGAGGCGTCGTCGCATAACGGGCACTCTGATGCTGCGCCCTCATCTGCTGGCGGCATTCACCGGAGCACGCCTTCGTGCGCGCGTACTCGGATGTGAACGAGTTCCCACAGATCACACACTGCCGCTCTACCGGCTTCTTTGCGCGGCTTTCACGAGGCGGTCGTCGCGACTGGTTGTACTCACGGAATTTCGCGAGCCGTTTCTCGCGAGCATCGGGATCTGCCCAGTATCGCTCGCGCTCGACGCGTTTCCGATTCTGGTCGTAGCAGCCTCTCGAGCAAAACTTGCTCCGACTGTTGGGAAGTTCGAATTGTTCGCCGCAGACTAGACAGTCTCCGCGCACTGGCTCACGGCGTACCGCAGCCAAGCGAGCAGCATGTCGCCCATCCGATCGGCATCGAAGTTCGTAAGCGGCTTGCCTGCATCGGGTCGGACAATAAGTCGGTTCAGGTCCGGTCTTGGATCGACGTTCGAGCGGAGCGTCGCAATGCGCGCATACCCGTATCGCAGGCATATTCAGTTGTCCCTCTATTAAGTTGTATACGGCTGTCGCCGCCAGAGTCGATTATAACGGTGAGATAACAAACGAACCTTCAACGTCGTACATGTTCCGCGCCACAGAGTGGGACGGTGCGCTATCGACCCCACCCAGGGGGCTTGGGCGGCCTGGGGTTTCGCGCCTCCCCAGGGCGCAGCGTCGGCAGGGCGCAGCGTCGGCAGGGCGCAGCGTCGGCAGGGCGCAGCGTCGGCAGGGCGCAGCGTCGGCAGGGCGCAGCGTCGGCAGGGCGCAGCGTCGGCAGGGCGCAGCGTCGGCAGGGCGCAGCGTCGGCAGGGCGCAGCGTCGGCAGGGCGCAGCGTCGGCAGGGCGCAGCGTCGGCAGGGCGCAGCGTCGGCAGGGCGCAGCGTCGGCAGGGCGCAGCGTCGGCAGGGCGCAGCGTCGGCAGGGCGCAGCGTCGGCAGGGCGCAGCGTCGGCAGGGCGCAGCGTCGGCAGGGTCGCTAACGCTCCCCGCCAACCCCGCACACAAAGGGGTGTGCCATCCCAAGTCCGCCCCTTCTTCCGAAACCACAAGAACACGGCGTAGCAACCATTTACGTCACTTGACCAGCGCTTTTAAATTCAGTGTTGACATTGTTGTAGGCCCTGGCCTACATTTGTGCCATGCCGCCGGAAGGCAGGCAGCAAGCGGAACTCAACTCCTCTCGCTGCGGTCGGTCCGGCGCAAGGTTTCAAACCATCGAGTGAGGCCACGAACGGAGTACTGAAGCGGCGGGCGGCGGGATGCCCCCAAAGCGCGGATGCTTTTCCCTTTGAGGGTTGCGAGCGTCTATAGGGAAACAAGTAACTGATGTGCCGATCCGGTGGGGCCGAAGGTTTCTGGCACCGATCAATGTGGCTTGCATGATTGGCCTAGTACCGGCAATGACGGCGGGTAGCGCAACCCTTGGGGAACTATCCAATGTCGGCGTCGGTGCGTTGTAACGGCTAACTTGCGGCATTGATACGAGCTACAGACCGTAAAACGGCAGGTTACCGGCATTCGGTAGCTTCGGTGGCAGCGAGCGAGCCGGGTCAGGAATTCCGGTCACAATCCTTTGGGGTTGTCGAGCCTTTTCCTGCGGGGTGAGCGAGCGAATCACTGTCCCGGTTCGGGCGATAAACGTTCATCCTTCGCGGTGAATAGTCCGGACCGACCGGGAGAGACACACGCACCGGGTATCGAGTGAGTGGGTAACCAGAGACTTTGGAGAGCGGGGCTGTTTCGGCGGCCCCTTCTCTCGTGTTTTCAATCGGGAAGTTACGGCGCGCTGGTTGTGGCTGGCGTGCCGCTTCGGTCAATCATCCAGCTTTTCGGAGGTGAGCTATGTTGGATTTCTTGCCGAATGAGCGCCGCAAGGTGCGCGGATCGCATAACCCCCAGTGGGATGGTATCGGTCTGTTCACCAAGGGTAATGCTCGAAGGCCGGGCGATATCAATCGTCACGAAACCGATCCGTATACGTGCCGCAGGTGCGGCACGGATCTGCCGTTCAATATCAGGAATTACCGGCGTGGTGTCTGGTGTGAGTCCTGCCAGGCTTCGCGGTCGGCCGGTGAGGTCGCAGGTACGGGGCGGTCGGAGACTGAGATGCTGGCCGAGTATGTGCGGCTGTATCGCGAGTTGCCGCAACGTCGGCGAGCCGGGTTTCTCTCGCGTATTCCCAAGCGGTTTCGTGAGGCTGTGGCGTCGGCGTCGGCGTGAGTCGGTTTCAAGTCAGCGGGGGTGTCCCGCTGGTTTGGCCGTCGATTCACTCTGAATCGTGATCGGTGAAACTCGGGAAGGTTTCTTACATGTCGTCTGTGTATGCGATTGTGTCGGTTGCGGATGAGTCCGGGCCGGGCCGGGTGCTGTTGAGGGGTAGTCGCCGGATGTGTCGGCAGGCGATGTTTTCTGGTGCGCTCACGTTCATCGAGCGGGGATTCCGGGTGGAGCGGATCGGCAACGATGCTCGTCTGCGGGTTTTCCATCGTACAACTGGCGAACTGGAAATCGAGCGTCATCTGATCGCACTCGATATCTAGCCAGGGCTAGGGCGTGCACGCGGGTAACTCGCTGTTCCGTCTGCTGGACGGTGGCGGCGGGGTGCCCTATGCATGAGCTAAGTCGTTCGTGTATGGAATCTGGGAGGGCTCAAATGGAACGTTCGAAAGCTACCCTGTCGCGCATTGTCGATGCCGTCGCCGTGATCGGCGATTCGGAGACATACAACCGGGTGGTGAATGTGTACAACATCGGCTGGCCCATTGCCAGGCTGCGGGCAGGCGGGGAGATCCTGTTTGCCGGGATTACTGACGGGGGTTGGATTGCTGTGGATGAGTTGCACGCGCACTTGTTCGGCGCGTAACACGCAGCCTGCGTGATTCTCGGGAGGTTTCGACATGTTTGGTTATCAGTTCATCGGCCGTTTGGGTGACGAGTCCGCGGAAATGCGGTTCACGGTGTCCAGCGCGACAGGGGATTACCGTCATGAGGATGCGTTCGGCCTGGACTGGCGACGCAACCGGAAGGTGACCGGCGGGGATTCGTTCCTCAAGGCTATCGCCGGTCTGGGAGGGGACGCGAAGCAGGTCGCGGTGTATCTCGAGGTCCCGAACACGTGCCATGAGACGAGCATGCCGGGTGGGGCGTCGGTGGAGAGCGAGGTGAATGCTCGCTACCTGCGGGAGACGTACGCGGTGAGCATGTTCTCCGATTCGGTGTATGTGCTGGTGTTCGATGGGCCGGGCGCGGGTCTGGGGGTCGAGGTGGACGACGGCCTGGCCGACATGGTGGCGGGCCTGTATGCCGGTCACGACATCGACGATGGCGAGACGCGCCAGGTGATCGAACGGGAATTGATCGACAAGTCCTGGGACAGCTGGGTTCGCGGGCAGGTGGCGCAGCGGCTGTCGGACGCGGCCGAGTCGCTGTGGTGGGACTCGACCCCGGCGCAGCAGGACACGTTGCTCGGTGAGGCGCTGGATCGGTTCTATCGGGTCGATGGTCATCGGCTGGAATTCGAGGACGACTCGTGGTCGGTGGATCACGAGGAGTTCGCGAAGGTTTTCCAGGCCGTGGTCCTGGCTTCGGCGTGGTCGGGGGTGTCGGTGTGAGGGTCGTCGACGTGACCGAGGAGTTTCCGCAGATCACCCACCGCGCGGGCCAGACGCAGCGCCACTATCGGCGGGGTGAAACGGCGGTGATTGTGACTGTGGCCGAGCAGCGGCGTTATCTGCCTGCCCGTCCCGGTGAGCGGTCGCGCTGGTATCGGGTGACGATGCAGATCACGAGTGGTTCACCGTCGCGTCATGCGCGGTTGGCGAAGCAGATCGCTGCGGAGCTGGAGTTGCCGGATACCGCGGGCGCGCAGCTGTATCGGTTCTATCGCACGAAAGAGGGTCGGCCGGAGTCGTCCTATGCGTTCACCCATGGGTTGTCGAGAGTCGCGGGAGTTCGATCGTGAAGATTTTCATTCTCGGTGCCGCGTTCACCGCGTCGGCTCTGGTGGGTGCTGCGGCAGGTTGGTTCGTCTCCGGCGGCATGGTGTCGGTGTCGGACGAGGCGGAGGTGGATTCGTGCCTGGTCGGTGAACCCGTTGACCCTACGACACTGTGGGCGCTCGCCGACGGGTATTGGGTTGTGGTGGATGCGCCGGATTGCGGCTGCCCGTGGGAGGAAGACAGTGGCGACGGGGGAGACGCGTCACGTGGTGGGGAACTTGTATTCCTCTAGCACGGCAATGGTGGGGCAGGCGATGCAGATTCTGGGGTACGCGGGCGTGGTGTAGCGGAGATAGCGGGGCGCGGGAGCATGGTTCCCGTTCCCTGGCTACCGCGCTATATCGGTGTCGGGTGGAACTCGGGAGGTTTCGAATATGTCTGATGTTGTGTCGCGCCAGCAGGTGGCGACGTTTACTGCTGACCTCAAGACGCTGGCCAGCGATATTTTATTTATCAAGCGTGTGACCGGTTTCCGGCGCGCGCATCTTCCTGTGCTGGAGTTGGCGACGGTTACTGTGCGCGATGGTGTGGCCGCGATCAGCTTCTACAATTTTGATGCTGCGGTGACGGTGCGCATGCCCGGTGCCGGTGATGACACGTGTTTCGCGGTGAATCTGAATGTGCTGGCCGACGCGGTGAAGGCGGTCGGCGCGACGAACACCGGCACGTTCACCATGCGTGCCGGTGAGCTGAGGATCGCTGCGGCGGGTGTAGCCGTGACCGTGCCGCTCGCGGGGGCCGAGCTGACCGAAGACATGCCGGTGCATCCCGTGGTGGACGGCACGCCGGTAGCGATCGTCCCCGGTGCCGAGTTCGCCCGTCTCGGCGCGATCACCGCTACCGCTGTCGGCAGGGATACCGACCTGCCGATGCTGACCGGTGTCCGTGTCGAGTGCAGCGGCACCCACCTGCACGCGGTCACGACCGACCGCTACAAGGTGGCCATCGCGGAGGCGACAAACCGGTTCTGTGTGGCCGAGGACACTGCGTTGCTGGTTCCCGGTCACCCGTTCCATCACTTCGCGAAGCGCGCGGGGTCCTCGGGCACCGTGACGGTCTCGGTCGGCGCGAATGGCATGGTGTCGCTGGAGTCGGATGACTGCACGGTCGCCGTGAACCAGCTCGACCACGAGTACGTCAAGTGGCGGAATCTGCTGCCGTCCACCACATCGGTGTCGTTCACCTTCGATCCCGCGGCGCTGCTGCGCGCCGTCAAGGCGATGCCGAAAGGTGCGTCCACCATCAACCTGCACATCAGCGATGGCGAGGTCAGGGTGGTCGGCTACAGCGGGCGTGAGGAGTCCCCGTTCTCGTCGATGCTGCTCGATGTCACCGACATCGAGTGCGACCAGGACATGGTCATCAAGTTCTCGGCCCCGTATGTCGCGACGATTCTCGGCGCGGTGCCCAAGGGCGTGAAAGTCCAGTGGCGCGGCACGACGCCGACACGTCCCGCACTGTTTGTGTGGGAGTCCGCGCGTGTGCTGCTCATGCCGGTGCGGATACCCGGCTGACAGCCGGGGCGAAATCCGGCTCCGATAGAGCATGGCAAAGGACGCCCGGAAGGTGCGGGTGTTCATTTGTGTGCGGGGACCGCTTGTCCAGTATCCGGGGGGCGCTCACCTGTGGGTGAGCGTTGCGCGATCAACCGGGGCTGTTGGTGATGAAATTCGGGAGGGTTCACATGTTCGACAGCGTGGAGAATCTGGAGATTATCGCGCGGGCACAGGCGATGGCGTTCGCCGATGAGTCGGGTGCCGCGGCGTTCGAGGCGGTGGCGTTCGCCAACTTCTGGGTCTGCATCGGTATGCACGAGTACGGGGACATGAGGACAGCGATCGGTAGAGCATACAACGGTGATCGCCGGTTTCGGGAGTTCTACGACGCCGAGGGCGAGGCTACCGTCCCCAACAACTGTTACGGGCGGGTATGCGCGGCCGAATCCTTGGTCGCTGCGCTCCCTCGTGTCCGTTCTGAAAGGTTCTGCCATGACACCGCGTCGAGTGGGTGGCTGGTGGGCAAGTACCGTGAATCGCTGGCGGTGGCGAAATGACCTGGATTGGTGTACTGCGCGCCCGGTATGCACAGGCGCACAGGGATTCGGATCGTAGGCCGTCGCGATTCAGTGCGGGCGGTCGGGCCGATCGGGAATGGGCTGCGCGGGCGGATTCGTATTGGACGGTGATGTCGTGAGAAAATGGAAGGTCCCGGACTGGGACAGCCCGCATATTCGGTCGATCAATCCGGCGGAGCAGAGTGCACGTTGGGGCTGGTATGACTCGACGCCCGGTTTCGCTCCCCGATACCGGAAGGTGGCGATTCCGGTGGGCGCGGTGGTCCGGGTGAAAGATCCGCAGTATCGGTCTGAGGGTTGGATCGGCCGGGTAACAGCGCACATGGTCGATCAGTCGGGGTTATTACGGTCTGTCGTTGGCGGAGTGTCTGGACACGGGCGGGTTCTTGAACAAGCGGGTCGGCCGGGTGGATCAGGTTGAGATCGTCCATTGCCTGATCCTGCCGCCCGCTCCGGAGGTGGGGTAGATGTGTCGTTGCGTGTGCGCTGCGCGTGAGCGTATCGAGATGTTGGACAATGGCGCGAGCATCTATATAGCGCCAGATTCCGACTATGCGGTGTCGCCTTACGAGGACGGCGATTACATGCACATGACGGCGGTAGTTCGCTCTGCCCGTGGCCGTTACGACACGTTCGAGTCGTGCGATACGGGGATGCCGATTCGCGCCGATGTGGTTGTGGACGCGTTGCGTGAGCACGATTGCCGAGTGGTTGTCCGGTGGCTGCGGTCAGTCTACGGGCTGACGGTGGTCGCCGACGGCGACGATATCTATTACTCGCGTGAACCGGTGTCGGATGTGCGATCGGAGATTGCGCTGTTGGATGCGTGGCGGCGGGGTGAGACGGGCGGATGGGTTGTGGAAGATTCCGCCGGGCGGGAGATCGGTTCTTGTTGGGGTTTCTACCTCACTGATTCGGAACGCGCATACATGGTCGAGCGGCCGCGCGAGGTCGCTCGGGCATTGAAGGCGGCGTAGCCCGCTGTTTTCCAGTGTCTGGGGAGCACTCATCTGCGGGTGAGTGTTGCCCGATCAACTGGAATTGGTTGATTTCGTAGTATGGGAGGGTTCTTTATGGGTTCCGATATCGAGGATCGTGGCGCTGTTGTTCGGGTGCTGCGTGGCCATTCGGATGCGGAGTCGGCGTTCGTGGTGGATGACTATCCGTACGGTTTCCGGCTGCGTTGCAAAATCCGTTATTGGATGGAGCAGGCCAGCAAGGGCCAGTACAAGGCGCACTGGCGGATGGTCACGCAGACGACCAATCCGAAGCGGCCGGGTGAGGTGTGGAACAAGCCGAAGGCCAGCCAGTACACGGGCTACGCGGTGCTGGTGCAGTACGAAAACGATCACGTGGGTCAGGTGGGCGTGAGTTTGTACATGTGGACTGACGATTGGATGCGTTTCTATCTGACGGGCGTGTGGCCGTTGATGAACGATGCCGAGCGTGGTCGGGTGGCGTTCATTCAGTCGCTGGCGGAACGTGGCTCGAAGGATTCGTGGGCTACGTGGTCGGCGCTGGTGCAGTCGCTTCCAACTACTGAGGAGCTGAGCTACGAATCGTGGCTGGAGCGAGGCATTGTCGACCACTACGGGCGACCGCCGTCGGAGCGGGAATTCAGTTTGGCGCTCGCGTATGTGCAGGCGGGCGGGCCGGTCTCGTTGTCGGGCAAGTGGTGGCAGCTGGATTCGGCGGCGGTTGTGGATCTCGATTGATTGTCCAGCATCCGGGGAGCGCTCACCTTCGCGGGGTGAGCGTTGCCCGGTCAACAGGGTGTTGATCAGTGTTGATATTCAAACTTGAGAAGGTGCAGATGACCACCGAAGAATTGGCTGCGGCTATCCGTTCGGGCGCGCATCCGAAGCTGACCGGCGACGAGTATGTCCGTCTGATTCTGGTCGGTCGACAGAGCGCGTACATTGCGGAGCATCCGCCCATCGTGCGCACTAAGTTTCCCGTCCCGCCGCTGTTGGAATGGTTCGTCAGTGGTGGGAAGCTCGGGCCGAAGGATAGCGACGACGAGGATCTCGTAGATATGTCCACGTTGGAGCCGGAACCGAAGCCGAAGCGGGAGCCGAAGCCTCGGGTGTACAAGTCGTCGGCGGTATTGAAGGAGGAGCGGGCGAAGTTGCAAAGCCAGCTCGATAGCTTGACGGGTGGGAACGATTCAGACGATGTCGCGTCGATCAATCTATCCCCGTTCAGTCGAAACCGGGCGGCCCGCACCGCAGGTAGACGGCGGTTCGAGAAGTTGGATCGCGACATTCAGAAGGGCGCGGCCTTGATTCGGAAGATCGAACAGTGGGATTGCAAGATCAGAGCCGCCGAAGCGCGAGAGGCGAAGGCCCGATAGGGCTGCCCCAGTATCCGGGGAGCGCTCACCGTGGGGTGAGCGTTGCCCGATCAACTGGAATCGTTGGTCAACCCCTGAAACTTGGGAGGTTTCATTATGCCGTTGTTTGGCATTGGCGATGCTGCATTGCGTATACCACGGATCACGTTGGAGGGCGTGTTGTTGGAGCAACGCTATCGGTGCATCGCGGATCGACACGAAGGGCACACGTACAACGTGGGGAGCGATAAGACGTGGTGTCACTGCGGCTATGTCGTACGGCCGGGCGATCACGGGTCCTACTCGAGTGCGTATGAGCGCGCCGAGGCCGACCGTGACCGGCGAGACGAGGTGGGCCGGAGCGCACGGTCCTATCTGTCTGCGGCACACAGGATCTCGGTGAACTGAGGGCGGCTATGTATTGGCGTTACGACTTGATGGTGTGCACGAATCCGGATGTAACGCCGGGTGCACACGATGGGTATTGCACGTTCGCGTTCCGGCGATCGGAGTGCGATTACGCCTACGTCAAGGCTTTCGAGCTGGCGTGCGCGGAGACACATGCGGTGGTGATGTGTTCCACCGGCAGCAGGATGGCTGTGCATCGCTCGTTTGAGCATGTGACAGGCGGGCGGCTGTGTGAGTGGTGCGGCAAGGGGCGTGGACCGCTGCTGAATCTGTCGTTTGGGCACCGTTTTCTGTGCGACTCGTGCCGCGCTGATGGCCTGCGTGACGAACGGGAGTTCGCGAAGCAGCACGGAATTACTCAGTCGTCGATCTACTTCCGGCCTGTGTTCATGCCGGGTGAGGACAAATGATGAGCAGTTGGATTGACGAGATCAACGACCAGCTCGAGCGGATGAAGTCGGCCGGGTCTGCGACAGCGGTGTTGGAGATCGTCGGTGCGGCGGCCGGGTCTGATGAAGGGTTCTTCGACGGCAGCGAGGAGAGCCTGTTGGATGCGCTGACGAAGGCTGGTTGGCGGGTTGTCTGGTCACGGGCGGCTTACAACTGGAAGGCGCAGGCACCGGACGGTTCTCGGTTGATATGTGTGGAGGGCGATCTGTACGCCGAACACGTGGGCAGCGGAAGTGGTTTGTACAGGCCAGAGTCTGCGCCGAAGTATGCAGCGAAGTTCGCGGCTGCGACTGTGTCGTACGAGCCGCCGCGATGGGAGGAGCCGACGGACGAGGCTTTCCGGCGGCGGTTCGCTCATTGCGTGTGTGTGCCGGATGCCCGTATGTATCCGTTGATCCGCGAAGCGTTCGAGAGGGAGTACGCCGAGAAGATCTCGGCGGCGAAAGCGGCGATGGGGACTGAAGGGTAGGGCTTGCACATCGGCCGTAGCGTTGTCTGCGGCCGTTGGGCGGAGGAACCACCTCCGATGCCTTATCTGAATATCGTTGCATTGGTGAGGCTCTGACGCTCCGGCGTCGGAGTCTCCGTTGTTTTCCCCGATCGGAGTAGTGGTGATGAGAAACCTGTCCAGAGATACCGGTGGTGGCCGGTTCACGTCGGCAGCGTTGCAAGCCTTGCTGTTTCTCGCCCGCGATCACGGCCTGACGTTGTGCATGTGGGTGGATATCGGCGGCGGGGTAACGGTGCGGCAGCCGTTGGCGGCATGCGGTTCCTTCGTGAGCGTGGAGTATGACGGCGAGCTGATCGAGGACATTCACCCCTCGCATGTCGTAGAAGTCCGCGTTCAATAGTCGAGTTGACACTCAAACATTGCCACCGTGGTGAGACCCTGACGCTTCGGCGTCGGGGCCTGTCTTGTATTGCAGGGAGTTTCGATGAATCAGGATGTACTGGATGTGCTGGAGCGGTCGCGGGTGCACGGGGTGGTGATCTGGCCTCTGGTGGCCGACATCATCGACTCGTTCCGCCTGGCCATGGCGACCGAGCAGGTCGATGCGGCGACGATCGACACGGTGGTGAAGACGGTCGCCGACTACGCCACCAACAATTACGACGACTAGGGACGCGCCGCCATGACGGTGTCGCCGTCCGAGGTTTCCGACGAGCAGGTGTGTTCTGTGTGTGAGGAGCCCGAAGCCGAACGCGAGTGCGCAATCTCCGAATGTGGTCATTGCAGGCGGTATGTCTGTGAGGCGTGCGATGCGGGTTACGAATTCGATTGGGGCGCATTGTGTCCGCGATGCGCGAAACAGGGCAAGACGTTGCCCGGCGTGAAGGAGCGGTACTGAAAATGGATCGTATTGACCTGTTGGTGGGTGATCAGGTCCGGCTGACGATGCCGTGGTCGGAAGTGGTGATGCATCTGCGTCTGGCTGACCAGGCCGTGGAGATCGAGGTATTGGACGGCGGGATGGCTCAGATCTGGCGGGACGGTCGGACGGTGAGCTTCCCGGTCACCTGGGGCGAAGCCGGAATCTACAGCGGAGGAACATCCGGCCCCTATACGTATGGCGGGCAGCTGGTCGACGGCCCGAGCCGCAGTGGAGGTGGACAGTGAGCGACAACGAAAAACTGGGCAGGGCGGGCGCGAGGGCGTACACCGGCGTCCTCGGCCGGTGGGGTGGCGACTATCTGCGCACCGTGACGCCGTGCTGCGGGGCCGGAGTACGGATCTACCGGCACAACGAGGAACACAAGGACTGCCCCGACTGCCTGTGGTGCTATATACGTGCGTCTGGCAACTCGATACCGACCACATCGAATGGACCAGTCGCGGATACGGACGCGACCGGACACCCAGGCGCAAGCGCTGATAGGGCCGCCGCGCCCGACCGGAATGAATATTGTTCTATCAGCGAGACTCCCACGCTTCGGCGTGGGGGTCTCTTTGTGTTGCAAGGAGTTTCGTAATGGCAGAGGTGAGTGTCGTCCTGGAGTGGTTTCGTCGCAGTGAACGCGACGAGGTCGCGGTGAGCGGGGACTATACGGCGACGGTGACGTCCCGGCTGGGTGGGGGTAATCCTCGTGGTCAGTTCTGGGTGGTGTCGGCGGCGGCGGATGTGGTATTCGGCCGCGGTTACGAGTCGAGTTTCGCGGCGGCGGAGTCGGCGGTCCAGGCAGCCATCACCACCGACCGCGCGGTGCTGGCCGGTCGCGGTTCGCGGACACGGTGCGATGTTGCGCTGGACAGAGCTGGCGCGGCGTATGCCCGCTGGATCATGGCGCTCCGGTCGCGTACCGAGTCGTGGGATCACGCGGAAATGTTCGACCATTTCGAAGCGAAGAAGACCGCCGTCGAGCATATGTGCCGGGTCAACGGCGAGAGCATAGACGCCGCGACGGACGCGGAGTTGGCCGATCTGGGCATGCAACGAATTCCCTGGCGCCCAACAGATCTGACGGATTATCAGCGGGCGTGGATCGATCAGCATATCGCCGAACGCGCGGTGGAATCCCTGGTGCAGCAGGCCCTGCGTTCCGCGGCCGGTGGTGTCTAATGCCCGAGGTTGCTGAGGTGCGTGTGCTGTTCGTGTACACGCCGCAGTTCGAGCCCGACCCGGTAACGGCCGTATTCGTGGATGAGCCGTGGACCCACGGATGCGTCGGACGGTCGGCTGATGTCGTATGCGCACCACGGTCAGCACGCCAGCGCGGATCGGGAATGGGTCGCGGGTCAGCGTCCGGCGACGATGGCCGAGTACTCGGAGTTGACGCGGGAATTGTTCCGGGTCGGGTATCGACCGCTGGTGGTCGATACGTTCGAGGAATGCGAGTGTCTGATGGCTGATTCAAGTTGCGGGGCATCTGATGTGCGGGGACTCAAAAGGGGACACTGGGGCCTGCCAAGGAGAGCGAAGTTTCTACAATGAAACCGAATTTGGATAGGCGCGCACAAGAATTGTTCAAAGAAGCGTGCGAACCGATGGACAGATTTTCCTCTGGCCGAAACTGGCACGAATGCGACGAATGGGTTCGTCGCATGTGGCGAGAGATCGCGGCCGGAACCTATGTATCACTACAGTATCCCGAAATAGAAAATCACGTACCCTCACCTGGGAAAGAGGGGACGAAATGACTACAGCCCTCACGTTGTTCGCGAGCAGGTGTTTTCGCTGTGGGGTCTGCCGGATCTACTGTCCGACTTCTAGATTCGGCTGATCCGGCGCTGCTGCTGGTCGAGTTCCGGGATTCGCCGCAGGGTGGTCTGGAGTTGTGGTGTCGGCTCGCTGGGCATCGCGTGACCGATGTCGAGGCTGGCGATCATGTGGGTTTGCTGCAGTCGATCGCTGTTGATCATTTCACGATGTGTTCCGCGCAGTGCGCGGCTGGTTAGGAGATTGTTGTTGTGTCTGATTTCGTTTTCCCTGAGTTCGCTGATCGGGTTCACGCGGTCGCGGATTGGTCGGGGGTGCGGATATGGGTTTTCTACGGTCCGGGAGCGTCCTTCGCGCCCCAAGAGCTGACGGATCTGCTGCGGCTGGAGGAGGGGTTGTTTCCGCTGGCCGCCCAGATGTGGGCCGAATTCGCCGAACCCGAGCGCGTGGAGGAATCGATCGGGTTGCTGACCTCGGTCACCGCCTCCACCGTGAACGACTGGCGAGGATGGACCCAAGCGATACTGGTGTGGGACGGCTCGGGAATGTTCGCACCCGGCGCAGGCGGCGGCATCGTCCGGACCATAGAGGCACCCCGTAGGGATGCGACCGCGCCGATGTCCGGGCGTGCCGACAGGGGGCTGAGCCTGCTGTCGTTCACCCCGGACGACACCACACCGGCCAAGGCGACCGAGGCGGCCGAGGGGATCGGTTCGTCGGAGGCTCACGATGGGTGAGGTCGTCGGCGGGCGAATCCTGCGGGTGTTTCGTGACTGCTTCGATGAAGCGTCGGCCGTCGAGACGGCGGGATGTGTGGGCGGCACCCAGGAGGGTGTGTGGGCGGCCCGGCACTGGCTACAACACGACCCGGACCCCGCCCCGCACGGCCGGGTGCGCGACGTGGTCCGCAGCACCCAGCTCCCCCGCCACGGCCAACGCCTGACCTGGCAACCACCGGCCTACGGGCCGTGGCACCACATCCTGCTCCTCGTCGAGAAAGCCAACGGCACCGTCACCACCCGGTCGCTCGGCCGATCGATCTCGGTGTGGGCGTGGGTCGAGCTGCACGCCACCGGGATATGGCCGCTCCTGCACCCACCGGAGCGGGCCAGGATCGGGGAAGCGGTACAGGCCCACATGGACCGCTACATCGACCAGCGGGACTGGTGGCTGGAACTGATCGAGGTCGTCCGGGAGTTGGGGGTCGAGTCACTGGAACAGTTCCGCGCCCGGGTCACCCGCAGTTACCTCGATGTCGACGATCCCGATCCTGACTACGTGTATCTGCGGATGGGCGACAACGTGGTGAACGCGGTCGACGAGTACATGTTCGACATGACCGCCGCCTACATCCGCGACAGCGGACCAGACCTCCGCGAAACCGCATGGTGGACATAATGAACCGGCGACAACGCCACGTGTTGCCTATCGAGTCGCGGGATCACCGGTCGCCCCAGCGGGGCTGAACTCGAAGGGTGTCGTCGCAGGCTTTGCCACTACCGAATGTCGGTGGCGGGTGGTTCGATTCCACCGACGACACGGCACAGTCCGCCACCCGGGCGGGCTGCTTGTTATGGAGGGAAACGACACGATGAGTGACTTCACCATCGGCGACATGGACGAGCGGGAGATCGCGACCGATCTCGCCCGCGTGATCGACGGCACGACTTTCGAGCAGGTCACCTACGAGGCCGAGGAGAAGGACCTGTCCATCATCGTGACGGCGACGGTCGGCAACGAAACCAAGACGTTCGAGCTGAGCGTGGCCGAGATCCACGACTAACATCCACCAGCCGATCGGAGGGAGGCGGCATGGCATCCGACAACAGCGAGGCCGGGCGGCCGGTCACCGGGTATCGGCCGCTCACCGATCTCCAGCGGGAGGCGCTGCGCCGCCTGTACGTGCAAGGCGGCGACGGCCAGGTGTGGGACCGGCTCGGCGTGACCAAACGCGAGATGCTGGCCCTTGAGCGCCGCGGTCTGTGCACGGTCACCGACACCGTGGGCCTCGATGGCTGGAACACCGGTTTCAGCAACCGGTACACCGCGAAACGAATGTGGTACGCCAAGATCACCGCCGCCGGGCGCGAGCTGGCGGAGATGCAGGCGAAGGCCGACACGCTGGCCTACATCGACAGCCAGCTCGAGTCACAAGCCCTGGCCGAGTTCGACACCGACGCCATCCTCTGCGACCTTCGGCACCAGACCGGAACCTACGACTACCGCACGCTTCCGCACCTGGATTTCCTGCGGCTCGTCGGCAGCTACAACCGCGAGGTGAAGGCCCAGCGCAGGGCGCAGGAAGCGTGAAACCATTCATTCGCCGGGACATCCGGGCTACCAGCCGTCGTCGGCTGGCCGAGGAGGACTGATCGTGTACCCATATGTGAGGGGCCTGTACCAGCCGCAGCCTGCCGCGTTCGGTTGGGTGGTCACCAAGGATCTAGTGAGCGAGGACTCGCAGGAGAACTGGGTCGGCGCGGCTGGGCCGAGTGTGATCGGGGGTTCAGCGATCGTGGCTCAGGTGGAACGCGCCCGAACAGGGCAGCAGGTAGCCACCGGTTACGAGAAACATCACTGGGCGCTCTACGACGACGACGGCAATCCCGGGCTGGAAGGCTACGCGGTATGGGAGTCGGCCCGATTCGCTGAGGACGGGGACTGTGAGGATTTGTTCGAGTCCGCTCTGATGTCACCACTCGGCGATCTCGGCGAAGCCGTATTCGGTGCGACCAAGGTCCGTTACACAGGCCATCCCGAATGGGATATCGGCTAAGGTTCATCTTCGTTGGCCCGCACCGTTTCGGTGTGGGCCTTTTCGTTTACAAGGGCACGACTCGGACCGGATTCTCTCCCGTCCGGGTCCGGATTTCTATTGTTGCAGAAAGGATTTGAGTTCGATGGCGAAGACTTCACGTGACGTGCTGTACGACATCGCACAACAGAAGCGGGTGACACGTAACCAGGTGAACACTCTGATCGCGGACACCCACTCGTGGGAAGAGAACGCCGACACGTGGAAAGAGCCCTTCGACGCCCTCGCCGACCTCGAGGTCCCCGATGACGTGAACACCGACGGCCTGGACGACATTCACGTCGACGACCAATCGTTCGAGGATGTCGCCGAAACGCTCACGCAGGTGAGTGGCGTTAAACAGGCCGCGACGACGATCAGGGACACGCTGGCCGAGATCGAGGGCCTGTGCTTCGATTTCCGCGAGCACGCCGAGGTGTGGGTGGACGAAGACGCCGATCGGGAGGACCGTGCGGAAGCGAAGGAGCAATTGCAGGGCGCGGCCGAGAGCCTGAACGAGAAGCTGTCGGAACTGGACAGCTACAACATCGATCTGGGGACGGCACGGTGATGACCCCGGCAGAGTTCGTCCGGGCGCACAGCCTGGTGCCGGAGCGGGAGGCGCACCGGATTCAGGACCTGATCACCGAGACGGCATCGCTGCGTCAGGTCGGGTCCGCTGCGAAAGATCTTGTGGCGGAGGTCTTTCGACGGCGCGGGCTGACGGTGTGGGCGGCGTTCGCCATGCTCGGCTCGTCCACGCGGGAGGAGGAAGGTCGTGGCTGAGCTGGCATTGCACGAGATCGTTCAGGACGACCTGTCCCGATCGGTCTTCTTCGATCGCAATCCCGGCGCGGAGGTCCTGCGACCGTTGGTGGATTTGATGGCCCAGTACGGGGACGACTTGTGGCATGGGCTGTTCCTCGAACTGGCGGACAAGAAGCTCCACGCCAAGCAGTGGGCCGAGGCGGCGTTCGATGCCGAAGAGCCGGTGGAGATCATGCCGAACAGTACGTCGCGGTTTCTGCGGGAGACCGATCAGATCCACGCCAGCGCGGTCGATCGTGTCGAGACAGCGCGGGCGGCGCTGGATCTCATCCTGCACGGCCCGAACGAGGACCAGGAGTAAGGCAGGTAATTCGCGTGTTGCCGCGCCCTGCGAGAGATTCTCTCTCGCAGGGCTTTTCGTGTTCTGGGAGAGGTTTCGCATTGAGTTGGTATCTGGTTGGCGTTCATGCGCGGCGGGCGGCACGGGCCCGGCACGAGGCACTGCTCCAGACGATGGACGGCCACCGCGCACTCGCCTTGCTGGAGCAGGCCGCGCAGGTTCACTACCGCGATGTCGCGGCGTGGACGACGTGGAAGGAGATCTTCGAATTGACCGATCAGGAAAGAGCGGCGCTGGTGTGCGCCGAGATCGAACGGCACACAGCGAAACGGGTTCGGGCATATGTGCATTGACTGGCCCGGTGCCGCGTATCGGACATCCGCCGCCCTCACCCGCTCGTGAGTCGCCGTGACGGTTGGGGTAAGAACTCGTGGAGCGACCCCACCTTCTGGTGTTACAGCTGCTTCTTGTGTAAACGCCGAGGCACCCGCGGATTCGAGCCCGCACCCGGCGAACACCCCGCCAGCATGAGCGGGCTCGTCTGCTGCGTCAACAAGAATCGCTGCTTCGATCGCTGGGAAGAATACATCCGGGTCCGTGACGCGCTCCCGCCCGGAACCATCGACCTCGACAACGCTGACGCCGCGGACTCACCGCGTCGCAGATCCAGGAGCACACGAACCCGAACGCACCGGCCTGTCGAGCCGATCGGCATCAGCGACAATACGGTGCCGTCACGCTCGAGACCGAACCCGTTACGGGAGAAGCGAAATCAGAAGTGCTGGCTGTGCGAACAACGCCGCAGCTGCATCCTCGCCGAACGGGGTTGGGAATGCCGCACCTGCCGCAAGATCCGCTGACCGGCACATCGCTTAGATCGCCGAAATACCGACCGATCACATACCCGCCGGGCCTGATCAATGAGAGGAATGTGACTGTGCGCGTTCTGATTACACCGAGCACTCAGGAAGGGTTATGACCATTCAGTTCGGGCCGCCTATCGACCTGGCTGACCTGCCGAACTTCGGGCGTACGGATATGCGTGCCCGTCGTCCGGTGTTCGTCGGCAGGTGCTCCACCAAGGACAATCAGAATCCCGCCTCGTCGCTGCCACGACAGGTGGTCCTCGCCTCGGCGCGGCTGGAGGCGGGCGAGGAGTTCGCCGGGTATTACTGGGATGTTGAGTCCGGGATGTTGCCGCCGCAGCTGCGCAGCCTCGCGCCGCGAGAGATGTATGAGGCGCTTGGTGTGCCGCTTCCTCGCGACGGTGGGCTGCAAGATCTCGTGGATAGGGCGGAGCAGCTGGGCGTCACTCATGCGCTGGCCGAGCGTTCGGACCGGGTGGCGCGTTTCATGCTGACGAGCCTCACCGTCGAGCACGAGTTGGCCAAGGCCGGGGTGGAGGTGGTGTACGCCAACGAACCAGTCGGCGGCACCGAATCCGGGCGGCTGCGCACTCGCCGTCAGGGCCAGGTCGATGCGGAGATCTACCGGGCCACGCTGATGGAGATGTCGATGGGTGGGCAGATTCAGCACGTCATCGGTGGCTGGAACCACGGATATCCGCCCTATCCCTACATCGCGGTGATCGACGAGACCGCGCCGGTGGCGGCGCGGGGACGGTTCGGTGCGATGCGGCCGAAGCGGGA
Source organism: Nocardia terpenica (assembly GCF_013186535.1). Taxonomy (NCBI): domain Bacteria; kingdom Bacillati; phylum Actinomycetota; class Actinomycetes; order Mycobacteriales; family Nocardiaceae; genus Nocardia; species Nocardia terpenica. Next base: position 106,769 of record NZ_JABMCZ010000003.1, on the reverse strand, counting down.
AACTCGCTCCCCATCCCGACTCGCGCCGGTTCGACGCAGCCCGGGAGTTGTGTCGCCTGCGACGGGAGGAGCACCTGAAGTCGGCGGACATCATCGCCCTCCTGGCTGCGGAGCCCGACCGGTACCCGATCGAGGGCCGGTGGACGCATAACCTGGTCGAGGGCCTGGCCGCAAACCCTAAACTCACCGGCTACCAGGTGTACAACCGGCGCGCGACCCGCACCGGCCGACCCGGGTACTCCCGGTGGAATCCGGTGTCGGAGTGGGTATGGTCGCCGGAGGTCGTGCACGAGCCGGTGGTCAGCTTGCAGGAATGGAAGCAGACTCAGGAGGTCACCGCGGCGCTGCGAGCGGGGTCGCAGGAGGGCTCGCTGTCACGTATCCGCGCCACGGCCCGTCTGCGGGGCTCACTGTCACCGCTGTCAGCAGCAGCGAGACGCACACGCTGTATCGGATCGGGAATCGGAAGATGGTGTTGCCCAACCCTATCCCGGACGTGGTCGTGCAACAGGTCATCGCCGACATGGCGAGTACGACGTGAGCGAGAGCATCGAGTGCCAGGCCACCAGGCGCGGCCGGGCTTGGGTGGCGCACGTTCCCAAGTACGGAGTGTACGGGTACGGGCGGACGCTGAAGGCGGTGCGCGAGAACATCGTCGACGGACTTGCCTACGTCGGTGTGACCGCAGAGGTCGCTGTCATCGCGGTGACACCGGAACTAGAGCGCCTGCGGTCCGTCGAGGCCGCCTACAAGACGGCCTTGCGCGAGGCGGTGGCTGCCTTGGCACTGCGCTCGATTACACCGAGGGATATCGCCCTGGCAACAGGAACGCCGACCAAACGAGTACAGACGCTTGTGGCCGAGCGGGCGGCGCATCCGGCGAGCCTCGATCCGGCGTCGATCCCGGACGGGCCAGAACGCTGAGGTTCAACTCGTCCACCGGGCGGAATGATCGGGTTCACCGCTCCGAAGCGATGGAATCGGAATCAGCAGTACGGCACGCCGGACATTCGCCGGAGCCTTGGCAGTTCTCGCACTCGTCGCCGTCCGGGTCACAGCCGGTGCCCTCACAGTCGCCACATTCACCCGTGCCTGCGCAGTCGGAACACGTGTCGGTGTCCTCACCAAGGTGCACGGCGTGGTCTGGGATGTCACCGACGAGGGCCATGGCTGCGGCGAGGGCGGCCTCGACATCGAGGCTCAGTTCCCGCCAGGCGGTGCGAGCGTTTCGCTGCCGGGCGGTGATGTAGGTGTCCGGATCGGGGCGGCGGGTTCCACCCGTCTGGATCTCATCGGCCCACCGGTGCGCCTCAGCGCGGAAAGCAGTATCGGTGATCGGCCGCAGAGACAGGAAGGAGTTCCAGCCGACCGCCGCGTGAAGCGCGTGGCTGTAGGTGTAGAGCCGGTGAGCGTATGCCGCGATCGTGTCGGCGAGATCGGACAGGGCTGCGTTGCACGCCATTCGGTAGGCGTCGCTGACATCCAACGGCGCATCCCGCGAGCTGAGCAAGCGGGCGCAACGTTGCCCGACCTGCCGTGCTTCGCTGGTCAGCGTGGGGTCGGTGTCGAGGGGCACAGCAGCGAGTATGTGCCGCCGTCACCCGCTGGACAACCACAGCTCACACCGAGCCGCAAGAGTCGAAACGTAGTGCTGGCGAACGTAACTCGACACGGAATCGGCGATAAAGCAAGCCATCGGTCGGTGTTGGACTGGCGAATGCGCCGGGGGCGCTGCGTGGCGGTGTGAATCGCACACATAATCGCCTCCGGCGTCGCCACTCGAATTGTTATCCGATAGTGACCAACAGGATTACTGGGCCGCAGCGCGGGGGGCGGCGAGCAGGTTGGTCGCGCCGGGGAACTGGTAGTAGGCGGGGCCGATCGCGTCGGTGGTGGTCATTTGCGGTCCTTGTGGTGGTTGTGGGTGGCGATGATCTGGCGGGAGTAGGCGAGGGCGGCGTAGGCGACGTGGGCTCCGACATCAGGGCGTGCGTCGTCGCGCAGCAGCCGGGCGGCGGCGAGGATCTCGCCGAAATCGCTGGTGGTGTAGTCGATGTGGATGCGACGGTTCGTCGGCTGGCTGGGGGCGGTGGCGGTGTGGGTGTCGCTCAGCATCCCAGGGTAGGCGGTGCGTGGGCGCTGCTGGTCGTCGCCGGGTGCCGTCATCGCCTGCTTCATGTCGGTCGCGTGGATACGGAAGGCCGTCTCGCTCGCGGCGGCCACATCGTGCGCCTTGCGGACTTCGTCGACGAGGGTCTGTGTCACGGCCGTGAGGTCGTGCAGGCTGGTGAGCAGTGTGGGGGCCACGTCGCGGTCGAGGGTCACCCTCGTCTGGTTGCTTGCGACGCTCTGTGCGGCCAGTCCGGCGAGCCAGGCAGAGGCACGGGTCGCGATCAGCCATTTCGGTAGTGCTGCAACGTTTTTCATAGCGGCCTCAACCGGGACAATTCTCCATGGGGACCATTGGTGGACGATGTGCATTACGCGGCCTGCACTACTTGTGCCGAGAGGCCCTTGGTGTAGCGCCAGATGGTGCGCTGGCTGACGTTGTATTCGACGGCGAGTGCGGCGACTCCCCCGTGTCCGATCGTTTCGCAGTTCTTCAGGTACTTGGTTCGTACCTCGTCCGACTCGGCCGGACTGAGAAGCGGTTCCTGCGGCGGGCGGCGCATCCCTTTCGAGATACGCAGTTGCATACGCTCTTTCGCGGTTTGGCCGCCCCAGATCCCTTCGTCGCAGAAGTTGGCGAGAGCATGGTCGAGGCATTCGCTGGTGACCGGGCAGGTTTTGCAGATCGCGATGGCGCGTTCGGCGTCGCGGCGCTGGCTCTGGCGCGGGAAGAACGGGTCGATCTCCTGCTCGTCCAGATACTCGGTCAGCGATTCCGGGACGATGTACACGACGCGCCCGATGACGGTGCTGCGCAGGCTTCCCCGCCGTCGCATCCCGTGCACAGCATGACGGCCGACGCCGAGGATCTCGCAGACTTCTTCGACTTGCAGTCCACGGCCTTCGGCTTCAGCCACGGCGGTGTAATGCTTGGCGAGCCGCAGGGGGTCGAGGTGCTCTCCTTCGGCGCAGGCGGCTCGGCTTACCCAGTCGTATTGGGCGGTTCCCATGTCGGTTTCCAATCATTCGGCCGAGCAGGTGGTAGGGGCCGACGCGCGGCGCGGCGACGCCCTACGCTTCGTCGGCGTTGGTCATCTCTCGATGTCGATGTCGGTGTCGTTCGGGAGGACGACGCGCAGTGGCCCGTGTGTGTAGCGGACTGTCGCCACGATGTAGGAATTCATGTATTCGATGTCGAGCAGGGTTCCGCGTTTGCGTTTGCTCCCTGCTCCGGTGACAAGTGTCATTCCTATGTGGTCGTAGTTGAGGTGCGCGGATTTCACGGCAGGTGCTCGTCAATGAGGTCGAGTACACCGTCGATGGCGAGGACTGATATTCCGAGATCGTCGGCGCCTTCGACGATGTGCTGAACGAGTTGCTCGAGGAGTTGTGTGAGTACTTCTTGTGGCTGATTGTCGAGGTACGTGATTCGTGACAGCAGGTGTTTGGTGCTGAGCATGTCGGCTACCATTCGGCTTGGCGGGAGCGGATTTCGTCGAGTCCGATGCGGTATTCGCGGTGAATCGTTCGGCCTCGGTTGCGCAGGCGGATGTAGACGGTGCCGTTGCGGCTGATGTCGGGCGAGCCGCTCCAGGTCCGTTCGAGGTCTTTCGGGTGGTCGGCGAGGTCTTCGCCGAGACGCTCGCGGAGGATCACGGCGAGTGTCGCGATGTCGTCCACGGCGTTTCTGTGATGCGATCCGATCCGGACGAGTGTTCGAGCGGGGCCGATCGAGATCGCGGTCCAGTGGTTCGCGGGCTGCCGGATTTCGAATTTGGGCGCGGTGAGTACGGCTGTCATGGGTGCTCGAATCCTGTCGGTGAGATCAGATTTGAGTGAGGGCCACCATTCCCCCGATGAAAAGGACTGCGGCGGAGGCTATTTGAGCCCGGTAGCGCATGGCTGTATACCGCCGATTCGTCGTGTAGTCACGACCGGCGTCGACGATTAAGAGGTATGCGAGGGCTGTGAGTATCGCCCAGCATGTCATCGAGTGGGGAGTCCCGCCCGGACGTACCTGGTGCGGATTCGGGGGGCGATCAGGCTCCGTGTCGCGGCTGTCGCCTCGCGCCACAGGATCATGAACGGATCGTGGTCAAGTTCGATGACGACAAGCGGTGCCGTCTTCGTGCCACGGTCTTTTCTTGCCTGGCTCGTGTATTTACTGTGGGCTGCAAGGCATTCCGCACAGGCTTTCTCGGCGTTGCGTCGATGCCGAGCGTATCCTGCTGGGGTGCCTCGCCTTTCCCGGCAAGCGTGTGACGCTTGCCCGGGGCCGGGGGTTGTTGGCATGGATTGAAATGTAATCAAGATGTTCATCGAGTGCAAGACGGTGAACATCTCGTGTGGTTCAGATCACTTCGTTGGCCGCAGCCTGGTCGACGCCCTCACTGGCCTTCACCTCGGGCCACTGCGTGACGGGGAACTGTTCAGCTATCTGTCGGATAGTGTCCGGGTCGACGTACCGACCGCCGCTCCGGCGTGCCCGTTCCTCATTGTTATCGAGGCACTGTTCAAGCTTGGTTTTGATGTCGAGCACCTGGAAGTCAGCCCCGAGTTCTGCCGCAAGATCAGCCCACCGCCGGGCGTGTGCCAAGCGCAGGTTCGTGTCATCCACGATCACCGAGCGTCCGGCCGCGATCAGTGCACGCACGGCCGCCTCCTGGACGCGGGTGATCAGCTGTTCCTGCTCGCCGGTGAGGATGCCGGAGCGGTTGAAAAGGCTGGCACGCAGGTCATCTCGGCTCGGCCCCTTCACGCGTCCCTCGGCCTGTTCCACCCAGGTTCGAGCGCGGGTGGTCTTACCGCTGCCGGGCCAGCCACGCGTGATGACGAGTTCGGTCATGATGCTGCTCCGATACATGCCAGTACTGATGATGTGAACGGATTCGGCTGTGTACGTGGCGATTTGGATGTGGACGCCGGATGGTTCGTCTGGTTCGGCGATTCTCTTGGCCAGCGGCATCGCCACAACCTGGCTGTCGTCGCGGTAGGCGATGCCGTCGATGGCATCGGCTACCGCGCGAGCCAGCTTCTCGATATCGGGGCGCTTCGTCGCCGGAGGCGTCGGCCGGGTCTTGGGTGTGGATTTCGGGCGCGGCAAGACGAACTCCATGCCGAGCACCACAGGACCCTCGTACAGCGGCACCCCGGCCGTACGAGCCGCGGCGTTGACCGTCTCCCGCCAGGGCTTGAGCCGGGGGGACGACTCGATCATCCGACCGTTGCCGACGTGCCTCTTACTGCCTTGCGGAGCCGGGACACCGGGCACGAACAAGGTGGTCACCACGGCTTCAGGTCCCCATCCGCGATACGTTCCAGCCGTCGCAATGCCCGCTTGTAGTAGTCGGTGCCCGGCATTTCCGGTACCGGTACTCCGGCCCACACCATGCCGCGAGGCTCGAAAGTCAATGCGTACGTGGCGCATTCACGTGCGACCTTGCAGCCGGTGCAGGCGAGCACTACCTCCGTTTGTTGCGCGCCACCTCGGTTGTCCGATTCCCATTGCGCCCATTCCTCGGGCGTTGATGCGGTCCGGCACTTGGCCAGCCGCATCCAATCACGTTCCCTGTCACCCAACCCCAACACCAAACCCTTGTATTCAGTTGTGCCCCAGAACTACTCGGGGAATCCCTCGTCGATCAATCGTGCGAGTTCCTCGGTGTATGTCCGGCCACCGGGCCAGATCCGCCGAGACCCGTAGCAGGTGTGCTCGCCACGCACCGCGTAGTTGAGCGCCTCGTCGACCCAGGCGGCAACATCGTCAGTCACCCCCCGCAGGAACCATCGCTGCATCGTTTCGGCGTTCGTCCTCTCCACAAGTTGCCGTCCCCACCACACCGGGTCCGCAACGCTGAATGCTGCTGTCAGGTCGGCGAACCCGCGCAGCGGGCTGGAACCGGGAAGCGAGCAGATCGGGTCACGCGGTTGCGCAACCTCCCAAATCGGGAAGCCGTCCGGCCACGGGCCGTGCTCACCCGCGATGCCGTAACCGGAATTGCTGCCGTCGATCGACACCCAGCCCTGCGCCCGCATGGGGTTCGCGATCAACCCGACGAACGCAACCTCCACATCCGGGTAATCGCCCCGCACCATGCCTTCCAGCAACCGGGAAACCACCGTAGACCCCTGCGAATACCCAAGCAGACCAACGAGATTCGTCGTGCTGCGAATCTCGGCCAGCAACGCTTCCACGCCCTGATCGACAGACCGCACATAATCCAGACCGAGCACACTGTCGCCACCGACCGGGCCGTAGGACGCCGGATAGGCCACGTTCCACGTAGCGAACCGGCGCTCGTCGAGGTGCTTGGCCACCTCGGCGAGCATCCCCACGGGCCGGTCGCTACCCCGCGGCGCGTGCTCCCCGGTGCCTGGAACGCACAGAACGTCGATCATTCGAACCTCACCCGGCCCTCAGCCAGGGCCGCCCGCAGCCGCCCGCGGGCATCCACGTTCCCGGGGTCGAGATAGGTGAGGCCGAGCAGGCGGTTCAGATCGGAGGTGAGCTGCTCGGGCGAGCGGGCCTTCCCGAGCGCGATCTTCACGGCTATAGCAGCGCGGCCGACCTCGATCATCTGGTCGAGATCGTTCTCCGGGACGCGGGGACCGCCGTCCGGGCCGTTCTTGATTCGCCAGATGGCGGTGCCGGGAGTCTTCTCGACCTCGGGCAGCTCCACCACCACGGCGTCGCGGATCGCGCGGAACGGGCCGCATTCGATATAGGGCGCGCCGGTCAGGACGCCGTACTGGTCGCCGTCGTCGTCGGTGGCACTGATGACGAACACTCGCCGGTCATCAGACTGGTACGGGTTCTCGCCGATCCTGACGAGCGTGAATTTCAAGTCATCCATTATTCAGTTGTCCCTGGTTCTCAGAAGGGGGTTTCCATTGCGGTAGCGCCGCCCGGCGTGCTCCACACCTCACCGCCGCCCGCAGCGGTACGAATACCGTTTCCGTCTCCGGAATTCCGGGTGATCGTCGCGGTTGCGAACATCAGGGATGGACCGATATCGACCATTTCCATTTCGATGACCATGCGCTTTTCGCCGTCTTTCTCGTAGCTGCGCTGCTTGAGATGACCGGTCACGATGACACGGGAGCCTTTGGACAGGCTATCTGCTACGTTCTCTGCAAGCCTCCGCCGCACAACGCCGCGCAGGAAAAGCGTTTCACCGTCCTTCCACTCGTTGGTGTTCTTGTCGAACACGCGAGGCGTGGAGGCAACGGTGAGGTTCAAGAAGGCCGTTCCACCTGCTGTGAAGCCGAGTTCGACATCGTGGGTGATGTTGCCCACAATGGTGAGTGGTGTTTCTCCAACCATAATCTCGTTCCTCTATTCAGTTTTCTGTTCACCGGTCGATGGCGACGGTCTACATCATAAGGCCGGGTGCCGCGAAGAACCCGCCTATGGTTCCTTATGAATTGCGCCTGTATGTGGTTGTCGGAACGTTATCCGATTCGTGCCATATGCCCGCGCCAGGGCAGTGTGACGACCGCGCCGTGCGGGCCGGTGCGATTTTTGCCGAGGCGGATTTCCACATCACCAGTAGGTTCGCCGTTGATCTTCGGGTGATGCAGCAGACACACCACATCCGCGTTCTGTTCGATGTCGCCGGATTCTTTCAGGTCGCTGGCGACGGGCGGCCGGTTCTCCTGCTCGGTCCCCCGGTTCAATTGGCACGCGAGCAACACCACGATGTCCAAGTCCTTGGCCATGACGCTGCACTGCCAGCTGGCGTGACCGATCGCCTCCCGGCGTGACAACCCGTTCCGCGACTGCTTGATGAGGCCGATGTGGTCGATCACCAACAGCCCCAACCCAACCGCCTGCTGCATCTGCTCGGCGTAGGCGCGGATCTGCTCAATCGTCAGGCTGGTTTTGTCCAGCATCCACAGGTTCGTCGAGTCCGGCCGATCCGACTCCATGTAGTCCTGGACACGGCGAGCGTGATTCGAGTCCAGCTGGCGGCGGGTGATCTGCCCGTAGTGGGCTTGCGAGCCCGCCGCTACGAGCCGCGACGCCATCTCGAGGTCGGGCATTTCCAGGCTCACCACGAGTGTAGGGGCGTGCCTCTCGGCCACGTGCTGCGCAATGTTCAACGCCGACACCGTCTTTCCCGCACCCGGACGGCCAGCGAAAATATAGGTACGGCGCGGATGCAGGCCACCCGCCAGGTGATCGTCCAGCGCCGCCCACGGTGTGGAGAACACACGCCGCTCCGATGCCGGGGTGTGCAGCCACTGCCACCAGTCCCCCAGTACCTCCGAGAAGCTGCGCACCCCGTCGGGCATCGGCAACCGCATCGGCCGGAGTTCGCCGAGTTCGAGCCCGGCAGCGATATGGTCCGCCGCGTCCTTGCCCACGGCCGGTTCCACGATCCCCGCATCGCAGATGTCACGGACGAGCGCGAAAACCCTTTGCGCGTGCGTTAATCCGGGTTCGTCCATGTCGCGGACCACCAGCACCGGCCGCCCGGCGAGCGGCGTCCAGTCGAACCGTGCCGGGTCGGTGTTCGCGCCTTGCGGCGGTGATACGGCCGCAACGCCGATCGCCTGGAAGGCGCGGACATCTTTCTCGCCTTCGACGACCGCGACCGGGACGTTCACATCGTCCGGGATCGTTTCGACACCGAAAAGTGCTGTGCCCGTTTTGTTTCCACCTTGGGCGAAGCGTTTCTTTCCGGTGTTCTTGTCGTAGAAGCGGATGACGCGTCGACCGTCGCTGTAGCCGTACTCGGTCCGGTCAGTGTCGAACAGGTCGGCCATCGACAGGCCGATCCGCGACAGTACCTCGTCGCGGTCGCCGTTGTGCACCCACAGCAGTACCCCGTCCGCGACCCTGCGGAAGGTTGTGCCGCGGTCGCCGGGGCTGTGACCGGGAGTCTGCGCGCAGCCGTGGTCGCCCTTGTCGTCGACCACGACCCCGGCTCCGCGCAGCGCCGACACCAGCCGCTCGTACGCGGAGGGGAATTCCATTCCGGGTCAGCCGATCGGCACATCGACAAGGCGGGAGCAGCTGGCCGCACCCGTGCCGACACCGATCGTATTGCGGATGAACTCCACGCCACTTGGCCGTACGTAGGTGGTGTAGCCACGCTCGGTGCCGTCCTTGGCATACGCCACGATCTTGAAATGCTTCATGTGCCTACGCAGTGGCACATTCCACATGTTCGGCTGACTCGACAAAACACCGACTTCACGCAATCGCTTCAGCATCGTATTGCGACCCCACCCGAGCATGTCGGCGACCACCGCCATGCCGTAGGTCCCGTCCGCCCCGAGGAATTCCTCGAAGGCCGCCACCTTCGGCGCGTCGATCGCGATCTTCGCGTCTCGGGCGGCGATCCGTGCTTTCTGTTCGGCGATTACGTCCGCCGACTCCAACACCGCACGCGCCAGCAGCTCCTCCCGAGTGAACGGTCGCGCGACCTCGGCATGCCGAGTCTGGATCGCGAAGTACGCCTGCGCGGCAGCGACTTCCGCTTTGTTCGGATCACCGTTCATCGCCACCAGGTAAGCGGCGAAGCGGGACAGCTCGTAGTCCGCCCGTTCGGTGCCGCCGCCCTGCTGGCGCCCCACCACTTTGCGGGATACCGCAAAGTGGCTGGTCGCGTCATGTCCTTGGTTCGCGGCGGCCTTCATCGCTCGCTCGAGCGGGACCATGAAGTTGCGCCACGCCGTGTATCCCATCAGCGGCATCAACTCGCGGGAACTCCAGTACTCCGAGCCATCCGAGCGGATGCGACGGATCGCGTCGAATGGGCTCTTGGGTTCAAGGCCGATAGTGGTGGTTACCGGCTCACTCGATAGCGCAAGGTGGGTCATGCTTGGCCCCTTCCGTTCTCTCTTCAGTTGTTATTCCGTTGTGGCACTGCGTGGTTCACGCGAGTCGAGCACGCGGGACTTCATTTCCGCCCAGTTGTCGCGCACCCACGCCTTCAACTCATCGACGTGGTAGGCGCGTTCAGCGGCCGTGTCGCCGCGGACGCCGTCCGGCAGAGGCAGCGTGGGCCACCACTCCATCCCGGTGAGACGCTGGATCTGCCCGCTGTACGGGTATTCGGCCCACCGCCTGATGAATGCCCGGAACCGGGCTTCCGAGGCGTGTGGAGGCAATTCGGCCACCGCTGCGAGCACCCGGGCAGGCATGATCGAGTACACATTGCTCGGGTCGCGGTAGTACTGCCGCACTGCTTCCACGGCTTCCTGCGGTTCCATGTCCGAACCTTCGAACAACGCCGACCATGCCGCGATCCGGTCCGGTGTCGGGGGCGGGATGCGGCGGTCGATCGCCGCTGCCGCCGAATACGCTGCGGCAGCGGCTTTTTCAGCGGTCGGGGACAATCAGGTTCGCCTTTCCGGGTTGAGGATGTCCCAACGGATCAGGTCGTTGGGGTAGTCGCAGGTGAGGTCGACGAGGTGTTGGGTGCAGTAGTGCTTGATGCCCCACCACCGCCAGTGGACGGATGCGGTGGCGGGTGCCCGGCACGACTCGAGCAGGTCGGCGTGTTCGCACACTGCCCACCATGCGGATGGCGGCGGCATCAGTCGGCGAAGTGCGGGACGGCCGACTCGGAGGCCGGGCTCATACGATCTCACCCGCCTCGGCCAGCTGGTCCGCGGTGATGTCGAGGACATCGCCGTCGTCCACGTCGAAATCGGTGGCCGGGATGCCGCCTACCGTGCCGTCGAGATGTCGGCGCGGCTGCGGTTCCGGCGCGACGTGAACGTAGGGCTCGAGTTCTCTTATGGCGGTCTTGCGGTACATGACGCCGGTCGGCAGCTGCCATGGAGAGGTCGGCTTGTCGGAAGCGAACGACTTCGCTTTCGCGGTCGCGATCCGTTCCGGAGTCGCCTCTGCCACCGTCGACGGCGTGCCGTCCCAATGGACAGCAAACGCATAGGCCGACAACGGCTTGCCGCGATCACCCTGAGCGGGGACATGGTTCGGCACGATGTCGGTCAGCGGGTCGAACGAGTAGGTGTCGTTCGAGAAGACGGTGCGGGCGACCACGCTGCGGTAGAAGCCCGAGTTGAGGACTCGCTTGATGATTCCCCGGTAGCTTTCCTCGCCGCTGATCGCGTTGCCACGCTTGATGAAATGAAAGTCCTTCGAGCCGGGCTCATGCCCCAGCCGGGCACATTCGACGAGCGCCCGCATGTAACTCGCGCCCTGGTCGGCTTTGGTGACGGCCATGATGTCTGGGTTCTTGCGCGCGGCGTTCTCAGCGGCCATCAGCCAGCGGTCGGGGTCCTGGCGCAGCACGGTCGGCAGAACGGTGCCCAGCTCGCGCTTGTACCGGGCGACAACGGCCAGCGGGTTCTGCTGAGTGGCAACAGCTTTCGAGATCTCCGACATATGTTCCTCTACTATTCAGTTGTGGTGGAGCGTTATTCGGCCGGTCGCGGTGCGGCACGCTCAGCCATAGCGGACCCGGGCCGGGATGCGGCGAGGCTTCACTTCGGTGAAAGGGATGCGGGCGGCCTTAATACGGGCAACGCAGTCGAGGGTGCCGCGCGAGTCGGGGAGCGGGAACGCGAACGCCGCCAGGTACCCGCCCAGGTCCACCATGGCCTGATTGCGTTCGGGACCGCGGCGCGGGCACTTGCCGGGTACGGCGGGGCGCTTGTGGTAGCAGTCCGCGTCGCAGTACCGAGTCGTCATGGGCACGGCGCGCACCGGCAGCCAGAGCGCCTGCCACACGTCGGCCCCCTGCTCGTCCGCGCCGCCGTACGGGCATTCGCCGTGCACCAACTCCACGTCGTTCGGGCGGCCGTTGGCGTCCCACCAGCCGATCAGCGTGTCGGCGATCAGCTGCGGGTCCGCCCAGCGCCGCGACCCGGTGATGAGGATACGGCGGGTGTTGTCGGCCATTACGCTGCTGCCTTGGTGATCGAGGTCGGGGTGGTGCCGGGGCGGGGTGCGGATTTCAGGTACGGGTCGCCGCCGTTGGCCGGGCGGACGCGGTAGGCGAGGTTCTGGTCCCCGCAGCGGGCTTTCCAGCCCATGCCGATGAGATCGGCGATCTGGGTCCGGACCTCCATGTACTCGGCGTCGGCGGCCTCACGTTTGGCCTGCACTTCCCACCAGCGGTCGGCGAGTGACGCGGGGGCGTCCACGATGACCGAGCGGTCGATGTCGGGGTGCAGCTCGCGCACGGCCTGGTAGGTGGCGAGGTGGCCGTCGAGGTTGGGTGGGATGTCGTTCTGGAACTGGGTCCAGAACTGCTCACCCTCGCTGCGGAGGAACTCGAGGTCGCCACGGGACGGGCGGATGCGGTAGGACCGGGCATCGTTGCCACCGATCAAGGCGCGCAACGCCATCGACTCGAGACCCAGAACGTCGCAGTACCAGGCGATTTGGCAGCGATAGTAGATAGGAATGTTGTCTGATCCGTCACGGCCCCACTTCTCGGAGTAGTCGGGGCCGGGAGCTTTGATCTCCACACCGTCCACCAGCTCGTCTCCGGACCAGATCAGCAGGTCGGGGTTGGCGAGCTGCCAGCGGCGCTGGTGGTGCCGGTAGGTGGCTCCGGTGGTCGCGCGTTGACCGCGGTCGATGTGGTTGGCGATGTATTCGGCGGCGATGACCGGTTCGAGGAGCGTGCCCCATTTCATCGGGGCCGTCTCCGCAACCGTGGCGAGGTGGTCTTTCTTGCGGTGCCAGAGACCGAATCGGCCCTCCCAGGGGGACAGGCCGACAACGGCGGAGATTTCCGAGCCGCCGATTCCGTTCGCGCGGGCGGCGTGCCATTCGGGGCTGCCGGAGATGAATTCGCCGACAATTTCCGCTTGCCCATTGACAGCAGGCGTCACCAGATCTCCCATTCATGGGTTTCTCGGACGCCCGAAGCATCACAAAATAGAGTGTTCGGTGCGAGGTTTGCACGCCTGCCAGTCCGTCGCGCGCATCCCAGGGGCGGCATCCTTGATCAATGCTGACCAGTGCTTTCGCCGCTTCACCCCCGCCTCGCCCGAACGACATTACTCGAGTCTGCTCCGCCACACCAAGCGGAGGGAACATCGATCCGGTGCCTTTTGGCTCACAGTGGACAGGTGCCCGAAATAGTCACGCACGCAGAAGTTCTGCCTGTTTGTAAAGCCCTTGTTTTGGGTACCGGCCGAGGCATGGCATCGTTGCGCTTCGGAAGTGTTGCATCGCCAACTACACTCCTGCATCATGGGCGGGTGCAGGCGGGAACACAGGCAACAATGAGCGACACGTCAACAGATGACGACGCATGGCTCGTTGATGCAATGCGCATGGCAGGCATTGTGGATACCCGCACAGGCAAGCCCTCCCGTGTCGAGTTGGCGAAGCGCGCTGGTATCGCTCGCGGAACCGTGTACAACCTGCTGAGCGGCAAGGTCGGACACATCCTCGATCCGTCGATCCTGCTGCGGCTAGCGGCCACGCTCAAAAAGCCGATCGGCGAACTGATCGGTTACATCGAAGGGCAGCAAGCCAAGCCGATGTCGATGCGGGTCACCGCCGACATGCAGGAGATCGTTCTCCTCGCCCTCTTCCGCGGGCTTCGCACACCCGAGGAGCAGGCCGCCCTCGTCGAGGGCCTCTTCGAGGCGTACAAGGACAGCACGGACACCGAGGACTAGCCGACTACACGTAGTCTTCCCACACCAGAGCGCTCGGCGATACCGGCGCGCAGCAATTTGTCGACAATCTCGCAGAATCTGGTTGTCTCGGCGACTACCCGGCCCTTGAGGCGCGCCAGCTCGTCCAGCTCGAAGTCCTGGACGTTGTCGATCGAGTCGCCCCTGGTGAGTGTCACGGTGAGGTCGAGACCTTCGGCCCACAGCTCAAACCCGAAGCGTTCACCGAGCACGCTCGTCTCGTCGGACTTGATCGTCCGCGCTCCCTCATCCGCACCCACCTGCGTTTCGAACAACTCAATCCCCATCGTTCGTACAACATTCGACAACCTGACAAGTGAGCCAGCTCCTGGCGATGATTCCGGCTTCCGTGTCGCCGCCGACCCACCCCTTACCGCATCACCTCGCGCATCCCCCGCCTGCGAGGCTCTCCGTGAGTCTCACATTCTGCCCGATTCGTCCGGCGCAGCCCATGAAAACAGCTTTCGCCCGCCGCTGTCCAGCAGAAGGCAACGCTCGAGGTCACCAAAATTTTTGGTACCGAGCGGAAGTACCGCCCACTTGCCACGGGGACACGCATATCTGCCAGCGCAAATCGGCTCGGCCAACTCGAACTATCGGGGTGTCCGGACCGGACGGATTGGTGAATCGTCTGGGAATTTCCGGAGCTTCATCGTCAGGCGTTTGATGGCGAATCTGTGATCGACGATGCTCGGCCTGCCGCACCGCAGGCCAGAGCGCGGGTGCCCCGCAGCCAGAACGGTTCTGACCGCGGGGGACTGGCCGAATTGTTATCGTCGCGCTTGCCAGAACGCCATGCCGAGCCTCGCGGGTTCACATGGAATCTCTTCGACATCGGCGAAACCGGCGTCGCGAATCAAGGCGGGGACGCGTCCATCGAGATTCGCATCGAGGACACCCCGGCCATGGGACAAGCGATGGCCGTAGGAGCCGAGTTTGGCGAGCATGCCACGCGGCTGGCCGAGGTCGAGGATGTGCAGCCGTCCCTCGGAACGCAGCAGTCCGTGCATGCCGCGCAGTGCCGACAGTTTCTGTTCCGTGGTCAGGTGATGCAGCACGAAACCGGTCAGGATTCGATCGAAGCTGCCCGGTGCGAGGGCGAGATCTTCCAGTGTCCCCAAACGGAACTCGATATCCGCGCCAGCGGCGGCGAAACGTCGGCGGGCGATCCGTTGCATCCTGGGATCGACATCCACGCCGATGACCTGAGCACCCGGACAGGCATCCTTGATCAGCAGCGCCAATTGCCCTGGCCCGCAACCGAAATCCAGCACCGTCATTCCAGGCTGGATGTCGGCCTGGTCGACGAGCTGCTTGCGGATCGGCTGGAGGACGCGCATCAGCGGCTCGTACGCTGGTGTCAGCCAATCGAATCCGAACGCGGGCACGAACGACCGCTTCTCATCTGTGGTACTCATGTGTTTCCTCCACTGTCTGCCTACTGGTTAGGCAAGGCTATCCATGTCAACGTCGAAGTGCGGGCTGTGCTTCTGAAGCGATGGAGGCGCGGAGCAATCGTCGATGAACTCGATCACGGGAAATCCCGCCAAGAGGGGACAGGGGTTTCGAGGGCTTCCTGTATGACGCCAACATGCAGGCTATGCGTGATGTTCTTGGTGAGCGGCCACACCAGAAGCTGCTCCACCACGGTCACCTCCCGCTCGTTGCCCGGTTCGGGTATCCACACCCGTCGTTTCGGTTTGGACGGCCAGGTAGTGCATAGGTATCCGGAGTTCCAGAAGGACCGGAATTCCGGATTGCCACCGAGGTCGTCCAGGATCTCGGCGACTTCGGGGCGAAACTGAGGCGACGACGCGACATGGCGGACATGACCCACCAGGTCCCTCACGTCCGGTTCCCAGTCCGGGGAACGCAGTTTCGCTTCGTCGGTGAACCACCAATGGACGAACGATTTGGCTTCCGAGGCTCCCGGCCACAGCCTGTCGAAAGCCGGGGTCGCCATCGGAACACCGGCCCGGGTCCGCGCCACCGACCATCCGATGAAGTAGGCCGCCATCGTCGCATCGGTGAACGTCGACAGCATCATGAGCGCCAACTCCTCCGACACCGGCTCGCGATGGGACTGGTAATGACCGCTGAGGACCAAGAGGTGGATGTGCTCGTCGGGCGTTGGCGCAAGCGCGTCGACCAACCTGATCAGCATCGTTTTGCTGAGCCTGTCGACCTGATCCTGCTCGATGTTCCGCAAGGTGGTGACGCTGAAATTGGTCCGCCTCGCAAGTTCCTCTTGTGTCAGACTTTTCCGAATCCGCAGGGCGGCAACAAACTCGCCCAGCGTCGGTAGTCCAGTCATCTTCTCCTGCTTCGCCACGCATCCCTCACTGCTCGGTACCGGTCAGTCTGTACCCACCTATACCGGCGGCGGCCTGGAACTTACACATCGTGGCGATCCGAGCTTTGCGCTCACTGCCTCGGTCTCACTGGCAGCGAGCGGCACCACGGGGACGAGCCAGCTTCATCGCCGCCCGCCGACCTCGGAGCACCGCCAGAGGCCATACGCCAACACACGTGACCGACACCAGTGTTCGAGACATCGACGCCACCACAGCCCTTGACCGCAGAGGCCGATGATGCGCCATGGCGAGAACGGGCAATCGATCCAGCACCAGAACTACCCAGCGCCGACGAGAAGCCTTCCCCGATACCGGATGTCGGCCATCCAGCGATTTGCCGCGCCACCGACAACTCCGACTACCTGCACCGCTGGTCCCGAGACACGGCAAACCTCAACTACAAGCCCGAGGTACCCAACGGCGGCACCCCTGGATGAACATCGCACACCCCGCTAGCCCCCGCGACCGGGGGCTTCGGCATCTTCGACCTGCGCAAGGTGCTGGGTCTCTTCGAGGAAGATCCGCAGCCCCTCCGCGATCTTCCCGGCAGCATTCTCCAGCTGTTCGGGCGGCAGATACTTCCCGAACGCAGCAGCGTCCAACAACTGCGACCGAACCTGCTCCAGGTTCATCGTCGCCCAGTCTCGACGAGAAAGAGGCATGGCCAGACGATACCTCGAGTCGAACTCATGTTCGATACCAGATGGTCTGTCGCTACGCAGGGCTGCCTGTTGCCGTGTGAGTAACCTCGGCAGTGTCTACGCTGCCGGGTGTCGCGCGTGACGGGCCTCCGCGCGATAGGTTGAGCAGATGGGGCAGATCGACAAGGACCAGGAACGAGAGTGGCTTGAGCCGTATCGCACTGCTGGCGAGATGCTGAGTGCTGACAACCCGATCCAACGCGCAGGCGGCATCCGAATACTCGAACGAATTATAAAAGATTCGTCCTCCTATCGGGTTGCAGCCCTGGAAAGTCTCGCGGACTTCTTGCGATACGCTACACGCCAGGAAAGAGGCGCAGACTCAGATCAGATACCTGCCGATATTCTCGCCGCCGTTACTGCGCTCCGTCGATACCCAGCCGAGGAAAGTGTCAAGATGCTCAACCTTCGCGGAGCCCATTTCGATCACACAGATCTTTCAAATATCAATCTCCGCGGAGCGGATCTCACGTCCTCGGTATTAATCAGTACAGACTTCTCCGGGGCAGATCTTTCCGGGGCGCTCCTCCGGGAGGCCAATCTTACCGGCGCTGATCTGACAGGGGCAAAACTACGTGGCGCGGACCTCACCCGCGCTCTATTACCGAGTGCCAACCTGGACGGCACAGACCTCACCGACTGCACTCTGGCTGAAGCGGATTTCAAATACGTCGATATCTCTACAGCGATCGGGCTTCCCCCGGATCTGACGGGGAAGTCTGGCGATGAACTGTGGCACGCCATCCTACGGATACAGCAGAACGGCTAGACTCGGTATTCAGTCGGCTACGCTCGCCCGCCCTTTTCGGGTGCGCGGTTCCATATCCGGTCACGCTCGGCAGCGCGCCCCCGATTAAGTCACGCAGAAGGATCGGGATCGGAGTGTGCCTGTGGAGACTGTGGTATTCGCGGGCCTGTCTGCCTCTCCCACGCGTCCCATAGGTCGGGTGCTTCGAAAGGGTCTTCCGGGTATTTGGCGCGAGCTTCGGGGGGCAACTGACCGAGCATACGCTGATATGCGGCGCGCATGCGCGCATGAGGATCTGATCGGGAGGTCGTCAAGGCCGCTGTCAGTCGCGACATGACCTCGTTTGTGTCGGGTGGATTGAAATCGCCCGCAAATTCTGAACCCGGGCATAGAACCAACGATGTATCGGCCGATGCTTGGTATCCGATTCGGTCTTCTCCCCGAAGCGTCATCAGTATTGAACGCTCGGTAAGTGGCAATACGTGCCATCTCGCGTCACACCATTCGTGCGGGCAGCGTCGGCTGCTCTGCGTATCATCGTCGGTCATATCTCCGCCTTGATTGGTTCGACTGGGTTTGGTATCACTTTCCACCCCTTTGCGGTGTGCGGTATCGGACGCGTTCATTCCGGTAGTTTCACTAGCGGGTTCGACCAATGCCCCGTTCCAGTGCCTGTGCCCGTGCCTCCCGGCCCGCCCTGGTTGTACCGTCGTGCGGGGCTGGACCGTTCCGCAGGACTTCATCTGGTGTGAGAAAGGATCTCGCTAGTAGATCCGCTACTTCTGGAGCGTGCGGCAACATAGCCCGCACGGCTTGTTCGTGGGCTACGCGGGCTAATTGTGCCTGCTGTAATTGCTGGCTTTCCTGCGCGGCGCGTTCGTCGGCGATTTCCCGTCCTCGGGGTTGCTGGCTTGGGGGTGTGAATTCCCGTGCCACCCGTTCCGCGGCTTCCCGTTCGACCCTCGCGCGTTCCTCGGCTGTTCGCGCCTGTTGTGGCGTATCCCGTTGCTGAGCCTTCTGCTGGCGCGCCAGCTCACCGACGCCCGGAAGTTCGAGTTGCTGACCACGCTCCATCTCCAGGCCACGCGCCCAAATCTCGCGGGCCTGGTCTCGGGTGATCACTTGATGCGTGAATTTGTCCGGATGATCTCGGGCCAGTGCCTCGATCAGCGCCTGCGCCTCTTTCGATACCGCCTCACCTTCGACGGATCGGAGTAGATGATGCTGAACTTCTCCCCTCTCGATCAGAGTGCGAATTGCTTTCAGCTGGTTCTCGTCCTTCGTTCCGCCGATCCTGCCGGATTTGTCTTCGATCGTATAGACCAGCCCCCGATCTTCCTTTACCTTATCGAACCGGATTCTTTCTTTTTCGGCCTCATAGATTCGGGAACCGGGGACGTATCCTTTTTCCCAATCACGGAAATACCGATACGTGCCGTTTTCGAAGATTCTGCCGCGCTGGTTGCTGTCGAATGGTTTGCGATCGCGGCTATAACCGTCATCAGGCATGGAATCCGCCCCCGGATTGCGGAATACTACTTCACATGGTCACATGAAAGGAGGATGGTACGGGAAATCTTGGCGCGCTTCGGAGAACGACGGTGCGCCTTCCTTGCGCAGCCTCCAGAACGACACGGATACCAGCTCGATTATGGAGATGAATTCGTTCTCGATAATATATTCGGTGAGAAATTCTGCCGAGCAAGTTTTCCAGCCCTCGAATTTGAATGCTATACCTGGTTCGATACCAGGGTAGAAGTGTTTATCACCGCAGTCGTTGTATCCGGATGGCATGTCCTTATATTTTGCGATATCAATCCACTGTGCATCAAGGTACTTGACGAACCACTCCCCGGTGAAGCAGACGAGTTGGTCAACGAGGTCGGCATTGTCTGGAAGGTACATGGCCTCGATATCCGGGAACAGTTCCGCGACCACGTCATTGATCTGACTTGCCTCGTCCGACTCGAAATCCCACGGTTCGGGCGGCAAGGCAGGCAATTCGGCGCGCTGGAGGAATTTCCGGGCTTGCGCCGCGTGGCGCTGCGGGTCGACCCACTTTGCCCACGCGGACTCCTCGACGTCCAGATCGAGGTCCATGCCCAACTGTTCGTCATTCCCCACGATGACGCCTCCGCTTCCATCGCTATCGTTGCTATTCGATTCGGTCACGAATTCCACTGGCACTCTTGCTGTTCGGCATCCACTGCGACCAGCTCAACAGCAACGTACACCAGGGCACCGACACCACGGGTGACCAATGGCGAGGCACTGGACATGTCGTCGGGTGTGTCGGTAGTGGTGCTGTCGATACGTTATGAGCTGTGACGGCGGAGCAGCTCCAACGAGGCGCGCGGGTGCTCCAGGACACTCAGCGGTGGGGGGATCGGTTCGTCGAGGGGGTCGTGGCGGCGGCCGTTGAGGACTGCTTCGACCAGCCTCCAGCAGGTGCTGTGCCCGACGACGGTCAGGGTCGTCTGCGGTGGCAATGTGTTGTGCAGATCGAGCAGTCGACCGAATATCCGTGTTTCGACCTCCCGCAACGATTCGCCGCTCTCGGGTCGGACGTTGTAGGAGGTGTCGGCCGCGGGCCAGGTCGGGTCTTGTTCGAGGTCGGTGAACGAGCGGCCGGTATATCGGCCGAAGTCTCGTTCTCTGAGGTGCTCGTCGGGTACCGGGTGAAGGTTGGCGGGAGTGCCGATGAGTTCGGCGGTGCGCAGTGCGCGAGGTTGGTCGCTGCTGTAGATCACCGCCGCCGGATCGAGGGCCAGAGCGCGGCCGAGTTGGTCGGCTTGGACCAGGGATTCGGGGAGTAGCGGTGTGTCGGTGCGTCCCATGAGGATGCGGTCGATGTTGGCGGTGGTGCGGCCGTGGCGGATCATCAAGAATCGTCCGGGAGCGGTGTTCATGCGCGGACTCCGTTCGTGGTCCAGCCGTCGGCAGTGGTGATGACTACTTTGAGCCGGTCGGCGGAGGGCTGGGTGTACATGCGGTAGGCGGCTGCTGCTTGGGTGATGGGGAATGTGTGGGTGAGCAGCAGCGTCAGCGTGTCGAGGTGGGCGCACAGATAGTCTTCGGCTGGCGCGAAGAATTGCTGCCAGGGCGGGGTGATGCTCGTGGTCAGGGTGAGATTGGCTCGGAGCAGCGCTTCGTAGGGGAAGGCGTATTCCGTGTCGTCGGGGACGCCGAGGGCCAAGATGGTGCCGCCGTGGCGGGTGATGGCGATGGCATCGCGGATGGTGTGCTGCTGGTGGCCGACCGCCTCGATACAGATATCGACGTTGCCGCGGGTCCGCCTGGTGGTGGGCCAGGCGGCGGCGCTGTCGCGCAGGTGGTCGGTGATACCGAACGCGGTGGTCAGGTGCGTGCTGCGGGCGACGGGATCGACGCCGGTGATGCGCGCCCCGAGCTGGTTCAGGACGTGGGCGCACAGCAGTCCGATCGGTCCGAGGCCGAGCACGGCGACGTGGGTTCCGGCGACGCTGCCGAGTTTCGCGGTTGCGTAGAGGACGGTCGCCAGGGGCTGAATCAGGGTCGCTTGGGTGTCGGTGAGATGGGCGGCGCGGATGGGGTGGGTGTGGGTGTGGTCGGCCCGGTACAGCTCGGCCAGGCCGCAGTCGTTGTTGGGCATCGCCAGTACTCGCTGGCCGGATTCGAGTCCGGGGCAGGCGTTGGCGTCGACGATGTGGCCGACGCACTCATGGATGGGAAACCCGAGCTGGCCGGAGCGGTGATCGGCGGTGCTGCGGAACTTGGGGAGGTCGCTGCCGCAGATCGCGGCTGCGCTGAACCGGACGATGACCTCGCCGGTGCTCGGGGAAGGAGCGGGGGCGTCGGGGACGTGCTCGAATTCTCCTGGGGCGCATAGGCGTAGAGCATGCATGGGCGAATCCTTACGCGGCGGTGGAAGGTGCATCGCCGCGGCTATGGGGTGTTGGAACCGATCAGTACGCGTAGTTCGGCGGCTAGGGCCTGCACGTTCATAGTGTGGAAATCGGTGGTGTCGATGGTGCGCACGGGGCCGGGCAGATCTAGAGGTTCATAGCGGCCAGCGAGCAGCTCGGACCGGAATTCGTCGAGGTTGCCGCTGTCGCGATGCCCAGGGTGACGTTCGTCGGAGTCCGATCGCGTGGCGAAGCGCTGGAGTAGGACATCACCCCGTGTGACGCATTGGACCTGCACAGCGTGGGCGCCGGTGTTGTCCAGCAGCCGGTGGAAATCGGCGCTGGATTGCGATGGGCGGAAGTTGGACTCGCTGACACAGCTGACGCCCACGCTCAGGGTGTGCTCCAGTAGTGCGAACAGTACGCTCGCCGCCGCCGTGCCCAGTTCCCGGGATCGCTGGCGATCCGACCAGCCCAGCGTGTCGAACAGGGCTTCTTTGATGACGTCACGGCTGAACAGCGGCAGCCCCAAGCGGGAGGCGAGTTCTGTTGCGAGGGTGGACTTTCCGGTTCCGGGTGGCCCGGAGACGATCACGATTGCTGGGGGCATAGGACAGCTTTCCGGCTCGGAGTGACAGTGAGATCCGTGAGCGTTTCGACGTGCAGCCAGTCACCGCTGAATTCGGTGAAAGCTACCGTCCCACCGGGGACCAGGGCGGCCAGGGCACGGGTGTGGCTGATCGGGGCGCACGGTGCGTGCCGCATCAGGTCCAGCACGTTCGTGGTGAGCAGGTAGGCATCGAGGAGTTCGTAGCGTCCGCCCTCGCGGTGCGGCCATCGGTGCCAGGAGGTGACCGTACCCGCGTGGGCATCGACCGTATGGTGTCGGCTGGTACACCATCGGCTGCTTCCGGCCACGACGGGGCGGCCGTCGCGATCCCACTGGCGGAGGAGGCGGGGTAGTAGCAGCGAGTAGGGCAGTACGACGTTTCCGGACACCAGCACAATGGGTGCGGGGAGCTGGGCCGCGACGCCGAGTACTCCGGCTGGCCCTGGTGCGTTTTCGCGGATGGCCCGGATTCGCTGGTCGATCCGGTGTCGCCAGCCCGGTACCGCGGTCTCAACGTCGCGGGCACGGTGGCCGGTGAGCAGCACGATGGGCGCGGGGGCGGGGACGGCCGGACAGGCTTGGGACAGGACCAGTTCCAGCAGCGGTGTTCCGTCCAGTTCGAGCATGGTCTTTTGCCGCTGGGCTCCCGCCGGTCCCAGGCGGCTGCCCAGTCCGCCGCACCGCACGAGGACCGAGGTCATGGCCGAACCCCGCATCTGGGCAGCACTGTCGATGCCAGCCTGTCGAGCAGGCCGAGGTCTTGGGTGCACACGCTCAGGTAGGTCACCCCGGCGGCGGCGCGGTCCTGTAAGGCGGTGGCGATCTGGTCGGGGCTGCCGCCGAGGGTCCACCAATCCCGGGCCGCGTCCTCGGGTGCGATCGGGTCGACACGGCGGATCTGGAGGTGGATGCCGCACACCGGGGCCGACGCTGGGCGGGCTCGGCGAACTGTCGCGATCTGTGCCGCCACCGATGCCGCTGTCGGTGTGGCACCAGCCAAGCGTGGCCGAGTCGGCACCGTGAGCGCGACATCGTCGGCGAACCGGGCCGCCAGCCGCAGCATCAGGTCAGTACCCGCCGCCACGACCAGGCGCGGCGCATCGGTGCCAGCCGCCAGCACGCGCGTGGTCGGGGTCGTCGCCGGGTCCTCGCCGGTGCGGGCATCGGGCCACACCTGCCGGAACAGGTGCAATGTGTGTTCCAGCGCGGTGATTCGCACCTCGGCCGTCCGCAGGCCGGGGGCGAGGGCGGTGAGGTCGGTGCGCTGCCAGCCAGCGCCGATCCCCAGCTCGAATCGGCCGCCACTGATCTGTTGCAGGGTGGCCGCGCTGCGCAGGGTCTGCGCGGGGGCGCGTAGCGCGTCCAGCACGGTCATGGTGCCCAGGCCGATGGTCGTGGTGTCGGCGGCCAGGCGCGCCAACAGCGCGAACGGGTCCGCGACGGCCACCGGGCGGCCCTCGTGCAGGCGGGAGAGGTGATCGGGAAGGGCGAAGCAGGCATACCCCATGGCCTGGACCTCGGTGGCCGCTCGCACGATCGCCTCGATCGGCTCACCGGGAACGGGGGTGTAGTGCACCCCGATACGCAGCCCCATCAGTACCGTCCGCTCATCAGTTCCGTCACCGGCGGATACAGCGCCGGGACCCGCGGCGCGGGCGCGGTCAGCTCGACTCGCTTGTAGCCGAGTTTGGTGGCCGCGTAGTGCGAGAACCGTGTCGCATGGCCCAGTTCCGGGACCGTGTCCTCGCTGCTGGGGGTGCGGCTGGTCATGCCGTGCAGCAGGCGTTGGACGAGCGCGAACATCTCCACACCCATCGCGAAGTTGTCGGTTTCGTCCTTGGGCAGGTGGGCGTGCGGCAGGGTGAGAGCGTTGACGATCCGCCCGGTATGCAAGCCGGGCCGGAACAGGGCATTGATCAGGAAACTGATCTCGAGTCCGTAGCCCGGCGCGAGTTCCATTGCCGCCCAATCGGATAGAGTCGCTCCTTGGTCGCCGTGCAGTAGGAAGCTGAAGCGGGCCAGCCACCGTTCCACCAGGTTGTCTCGGCGGCTGGACAACCACAGCGACAGCGCTCGCGACGACCGGCCACCGTGCTTGGTGCACCGCTCCACCGCCGCCTCCAGTTCCGCGAATCCTCCGGCTCCCAACAGGTTTCGCAGGGTTTCGCGGGTCGGGACCATCCCGACCGGCAGGCGTTCGCTCACCGGCGGGGCGTGCGGCACACAGCGCGCCAGCGCCGTATCCAGCAGGTCGACGAACCTCCAGGTCCGCTCACCGTCCGGCTTGACCAGCTCCGGACCGACGGCCAGGCGCAGGCTGCCGCCCTTGGCGAAACTCACTCCCGCATACGGTTGATCGCTGCACCCGGTGTGCTCCGCGGCAAAGCCCAACGCCCATGGCGCATACAGCGCGAACGCGTCTTCCGGGTCGTAGATCACGTAGTCGTTATCGATGAACACCACGAACTGCCGCTCCGGATCGCTGCCCTCGGCCAGCAGCACGGCCAGACACGACAGCAAATGCTCGGTCTTACCGACCGCGGGCACGGGCATACCAGCATGGGTCAGTGCTCGGCATCCGGTCAGAAGCCGCACCCGGCGATCCAGCTGCGCAGTCAGCGCCTCCGGTGCCGGGTCGCCCTGATAGCTGACCGCCAGCCGCACTCCCGGATCACAGTCACACAGGCTGATGAGGCTGCGGCACAACCGCGCGGTGGTCGCGAATCGCAGCAAATCCTGCCCGTGGCACAACACGATCAGATGCACCGTCAGCCCATGGCGGCACAGCGCCGCCGCGACCTGACGCACCACCTGCCGACGCCGGACGCCGCCAGGGCCGAGCAGGCCGTCGAGGTCCACATCGACGATCTTGTCCGGCTCCGGTGCGAACATCACCGCACCACCGGTTGGGTGACCGCGGCTGCCGCCGCGTACATGCGGTCGATCACCTCGGCCACGACCGCAGCCTCCGATCCGGGGCACAACGGCCGCCCGCCCGTGCGGATCGCCGCGACGAAGTCGGAGTACATCGATGGTGCCCGGCTCGGCACCTGCTCGGGGTCGATGTGCTGCGGGTTGTTTCCGTCGCGCAGCACAGTCAGCAGGTAGTGCCGGTAGGAGTCGCCGATATTGGCCACCCGCAACGCCGCCTGAGTACCGCGAAGCTCCAGCAGCACCTGCTCACGGCGCGGCAGATGCCCCAGAAACGACAGCTCCACCTGGACGGAGGCGTCGTTGTCGAGGTGCAGCATCCCGACCGCGGTGTCTTCGACATCGCCACCGTCACACCGCAATTGGAGCAGTCGGCTGCTGGTGGCCGCCGTCAGCTCCCGCACGTCCGGGAATCCGAGCGTCCACAACGCCAGGTCGATTCGGTGGGTCCCCAGATCCATCAGGACCCCGCCACCGGCACGAGCCCGATCCCGGTACCACGACCCCGGCGCATTGTCCCGCCGAACCCACATCGTCCGCGCGAAATACACCTCACCAAGCCCACCACCACGCACCAGTTCCCGAGCCGCCCAATGCGCCGGGTCCGCCCGGAAATCATGCAACGCCGCCAGCACCAGGCCACGATCCTCAGCCAACCGCACCAGTTCCCTGGCACGATTGCCCGTCGTCGTCATCGGCTTCTCCACCGCCACATGCTTGTTCGCGAGCAAGGCTCGCTCCGCCAACTCCGCATGCGCATCGTTGGGGACCGAAATCACCACAGCCTGCACCCGCGGATCTTCCACCAGCTGATCGAACCGCACCGTCGCCACGCACCCCGGCCCCGCATCGGCCAGCGCAGCATCCGCTCGCCCGCTGTCAACATCGCACACCGCGACCACCGTGCTCTCCCCCGGCCGCTCCCAGCCACGCACGTGCCGCAGGCCATGGCGCAGGCCGACAATGCCGAACCGCACCGCCGACGACATGTCATCTCTTCGCATGATATGTGCCATCGAACCTTCCAATTCATTAAATATGTTGTGCTACAACAGGATTGAATAGGTCTTCCGCAGCCGGGTACTCGTCGGCAGTCGCCGTGATATAGCCGAGCACCAGGGCTTGGGGATCGGTGAGCACCAGCCCGTGGTGGGCATGGTCACTCGTGTTCGGCGGGCAGCTGCTGCTTGCGCCAGTAGCGGTGCGCCGAGGTGCTGGGTGTCAGCTGGGAAAGAATGTCTGCGTTGATGATTGGTTCCAGGCTGAGCGCGGCGGCCCAGACGCTCGCCGAGATGGCTCCGTCGAAGAATCGGCGCAGCAGCCACTGTCTCGGCTCGGGGGCGAGGGTGTCGTAGTCCCATTCGATCAGGGAAGGGTCGGGCGGGCAGATGACGACCCCGCGGGTCATGCCACGAGCATCGAACACGACTGCACCGCAGACAAGATCGCGTATCCGGAACGTGCGGCGACCGCCCGGTGCGGCGCGGACGGCGTCGGGTGGCATGTTCGCGGTGTCGGCGAATTCGCTGCCGCTGGCGAAGATGCTCAGCCCGTACCCCCACAGGTTGGGCAACTCCTCCTCGAACCGATCAGCCATGTCGAGCACGGCTTCTGGGGAGGTGACACGGCGGGTACGCAGGTCATTGATGTTGTGCTCGCCGGTGGCCCCGCATCCCCACAGGTACATGCTCGTGTCGGCGGGCTCGTCGGGGACCACGCGGGCGCGGTTGCCCGCCATACCCACCAGCATCGACCGCACGAGGCCCGGCCTCGGATACTCGCTCCCGGGCATCATTTCCCCTCCCGCACCGTCGGCTTACCGGGCATCGAGATGCCGGGATCGAGGTGCCACGTCGGCACCGACTCGACCCACTGCGGTCTGTGGAGGGCGAGCCAGTGCACGGCCCTGGTCATCGGGGCATACGAGCCGCCGATGGCACGCGCCAAGCCGTGGGACGTACGCGGCCACGGCACGTCACGCATGGCCAGCAGGGCACGGATCGTGGTGCCGGTGAGCCAGTGCTCCGGCGCGACAGGATTCGCCGGGGCAGCCTTGGTCAGCATCCACGCCGGTTGCCCCCGACGCACCGTGCTGTCTTTCTCCAGGAGGGCCAGGATCGCCGGTATCGATGGCCTGGCGCGTCCGTCGACGGGTAGGCCGGTGAGGTGGGCTAGCTCGGCGACGGTGCAGGGGTCGGGCGAGTTGGCCAGCGCGGCCAAGACGGAGGCTTGCTCGTCGAAGAAGTAGCGAGAGCCCACAATCGTCCCTCCTGGACTGTCTAGTGTTCGTGAATCCATTGCTGTGCAACGTCTTTCAGATAGCCGATATCGGTCGCGGACGCTTCGCGCACCAGCGCCCCGGCTTGGTGCACGCGCAGGACACACGAAGATGCGGCGGTGGCATGGATTTCGAGGTTGTAGACGCCGTGCAGGCGCACGAGCCAGTACTCGCCGACATCGGCGACCAACTGCCATCCATCCGTCGCGTCTGCGGGCCGGATCGGGCCGCGCGGCTCGGTGCTGTTCACGCGATCGGCTCCGACGCGCGAGCCAGCGCCGCGAAATACTGGAGGCAGTCCGGCCCGTGGCCCGCGTGCTCGCCGAGGACGAAACGCGCCTCGTCGAGTTCGGTGATCGGCGGTGGCTCGTCCTGGCAGTACTGGTGACGCAGCCGCCACAGGTCGACCGTCGCCGCATTCACCGCGTCACCCCCGGCACCGCCGACCGAATCCTCGGCCGCACAATCTCCCACGCCGCCGCCGCCTTGCACGGGCAACGTCGGAAATCGCAATCCAGGTGGGCGAGCATCGCGCGGTGCGCCTGCGTGACCGTGAAGGGCGCCGAGCGGCGCGTCGTGGCTCACCGGCACGCACCGACCGTCGGCGGCGAGACGTTGCTGCAAATGCGCGACCGACACCCTGGACCGTGTACCGCAGGCGTGTGCGCCTTGGGGATGACCGGCATTGCGGGCGCGGACTGCGCCGACTACCGCCGCACTGATCCCGATCATGAACAGGAACATCACTGCTACTGCTGCGATCATCGTCGGACCCCCATCGACGGCGAGATGTGCGCTTCCCGCAATGTTTGTGCCGCAGCGGTTTTGCGAGCACAACTAGCCGGGCAGTCGCCGTGAAGCTGCATGGCCATCAGTGCGCCGGTCACGGTAAGGGGTTCGTCGGGGGCGTCGTGCGGGAACCCGGGTGCCCAAACGGTTCCGTCCATCGGGGACTCTCGGTGAGGGTGGAGGGTGTGGTGTCGGGGTGCCCGTAGCGGTAGGCACAGCGCAGCGACGGTGAATGCGATCATCCCTCCAGCCAGCAAGATCAGAGACCAAGTCATTGAGACCTCTGGGTGTGTTTTGGCGGGTGAGGGGTCCCGATACGAGGCGTTACGGCTGCATGAATGCCCGTAGCGGCCGACGACGCTTTCAGGCCCCGGAATTTGCGCGGTCATCATGGACCCGCGTTCCAGACCACGGGCAGCGTTCGCCTTCCCGTACCTGATGAGCCGCGATCTTGCCATCTACCAGCGGAAACAATCCGTAGCACAGGAACGACGGGCACGACACGCTCATAACGTGCCCCGTTTCAGGAGAGGCGTGGCCGATTCCGCACTGGGACAAGAGGATCCATGGAGTGCTTTTCTCACACATCGGCGGAAGCCTCCGTAGCCGTGACGGTCAGAGCATTCGCCTGTACCCGAACGTGAACTCGTTCACCGAGATGGTCCGGCGGCGTTGATTCTCCAATACCCCAGGCGTGCAACAAGATTCGGACCGACTCGCCATGTGATCCGCATGGTTGTCTGCACATATACCGGTAGTGGTCAACTCGGGTCGCCGCAATCTCGGTGGTACGTCGCCGCTGTACCGTCGTCATTTCGAACACCTTTCGCTTCGGAGTTGAAGCGCGCCCGGTGCAAGTGCTCAGAACATGCGATCCCCCACAGGCGGAGTTGGTGGCGTCACTGAAAGGGGATGCAATCACCATGCCGCCGGGCGCAATCCGAGTGTGGTGTGCGTCACCGGCTCGGAGTAAGTTCGTCTGGGGTGTTGAAAGGTGTTGAATCGGCGGCCGACCAGATCTGAGCAGGTGGAGTGATGGAAGCTCTGAACATGCAGCTTTCCGATTGGCTGGCCCGCTCCGGATGGAGCCGCGGAGAACTCGCTCGCCGGATTCGTGCGCACGCGATCGAGTGGGGTGAGCCGCAAGTGCGGCCGGACACGTCGAGCGTAGGCCGATGGCTGGACAAGGGTGAACACCCTCGCGCGCCGGTCCCGGAGATCCTCGCCGACCTGTTCTCAGCGCGATTCGGCTACCGCGTGACTACATACGACCTCGGTTTCGACGACCGGCCCACGGTTGACCGCGCCCTGGTCTACAGCCCATCGTTGAAGGAGACCGTCGAAGCTGTAGCAGACCTCGGGAGAGCCGACGTGGATCGTAGGAAGTTCCTCACCACCGCTCCGTTCGCCGCCGCAGCGGCGATAGGGCCGTCCCGCGACTGGTTGCTGAGTACCCTCGATCAGTTGCCGGACGACCGCCAACGGGTTCGGCTCGAAGATGTCACTGCCGTGAAGAACATGTTCACCCACTTCCAAGAGATGGACATCTTCCAAGGCGGCGGAAGTGGGCGCCTCGTGCTTGCGGCCTACATGAACGAGCATGTGTACCCGCTGTTGCGACGCACCTACACCGAAGATGTGCAGCTCGCGCTCGCCGGGGCCGCCGCAGAACAGACCTACTTGTTGGGATGGATGGCATTCGACAACGGTGAGCATGGGGCGGCCCAGCGGTACCTGATTCAGGCGCTTCGCCTCGCAGAGGAGTCGAGGGACGCCGCGCTGGGTGCGCATGTCCTCGCTGGCATGGCCGATCAAGCGACTCTGCTCGGCCACCCCCAGGAAGGCCGCCGCCTTGCGCAGGCTGGTCGCCAGGGGCTTGCCAAGGCAAACTCGCCTGCTTGCCTGGCCGATTTGTGGACCTTGGAGGCTCGCGCCCTCGCAACCATGGGCGAGAAGCGTGGCACCGCACACGCCATCAACGAGGCCGAGCGCGCCTTCGACCGCATCGACCGCGACAGTGAACCCGAATGGGCACGGTTCATCGACCCGGCCTACATCTGCGGCGAGTGGGCAAATGCCTTCCGAGACCTCGGGCTCTCGACCGACGCTGAGCCCCACGCTCGCCGGTCGATCGCTTACGCGCGCAACCAGAACCGGGCTCGGCGCGGTGCTCTGTCTCACGCGGCTCTCGCCGTGACCCATATCCAGTGCCGAGACTTGGAAGCAGCCTATGTTGCTGCTGTCCGAACCGTCGACCTATCCCGCAAAGTCAAGTCGTCCCGGTCGGTTGAAGCTGTCCGAGACGTTCAGCGACAAATGATGACGTTCGGTCCACACCCGCTCGTCGCGGACTTCAACGAGCGCGCTCACGCGCTTCTGGCTGCTTAAGGCCAAGCAGCGGACGGCCACCCAGCTCGTGGCGCGACGGGCGAAGCGTGAGGAAATGCCACCGCATTGAGGCTGGCAGCGCCCACCAGATGGTGCGACTCGGTTCCTTTACGGATCTCGCCGCACCATCGGCGTATTCGCTACTCGTCGTTGTACTCGTCGTTACGGTCAGCGGCCTCTTCGGCTCGATCGGCGAACCCACTCGTTGCGGTCGCCGAGTCAGGGTCTCGGTCGGCCGCCGCGCTGATCCGATCGGCCGCTTCGTGATCCATCGGGGTACTGCCCTTGCCCATGATGTACTCCCTTCTGCTGCGACAGGTGGCAAATGCGACTCAGGTCGCGCGTGCGCACGCCTGTAGACATGTGGAATGGTGAGGTGGGGCGCTCGGCACAGCCGAGCTGAAACCCCCTTTTCGACGTCGGCCAAGCCTGACGTCGGTTGGTTGCACATCCGGCCGCGATGCAGGTCCCGGAACCGCCGTCGGCACAGCCTGGCGGGGAGCACGGCTCCGGCCACCGTCAGTATGCGACCAGGCCGTACAGCGTGGTCTGATTGCTGGCAGGACATGCGGAGGACAATCGTGTGACCTGTCGGAGCGACTGCACCCATTTCGGGTCGTGGATCGACCAACGGCGGGACCTTCTGATACGCGGCGACGTGTGCGATCGTGGTATCCGGGTATCCCCCCGATTCCAACCCGGCTCCATCCGCGAAGGGAGCAGCACATGTCAGAAATCCCATCGTGCGAACTCATCCATAGTCCACCTGTGGCCGCAGCCGGACGTGTTGCGTTCATGCCCGGCGAGTACGACATCGGTTCGGAACCACGGGTTCTCACCGTCTGTGGGTCGTGCCGGTCGATGTTCACGACGCTGTTCGGCACCAGACCGAACCGAGAATTCAACTGGGTGAAACCGCTGGATCTGCCCTAGCAGTCCGCCCCACCGGACTGCTTCGGAGGGAGTGAGGAAGGTGAGCGAGGCAGGGTTACCCTTTACCGCAACAGCAGCAAAGGGAAACCCAGAACGCGCTTCGTCGGTCGGTCGTCGGATCGCTTCGTTCAAGGTCACGCTGCTGGGAATTACTCAGCAGCCGGGACTGGGATACTCACGAGAACTGGTACAGCCGCCACAGCTGTCCCCGTCCGAGTCCGCCTTTACCGGGTCAGTTACTCGTGATCGGAACGCACGCCTGTTCCAGGCATGACTAGGCAATCCCGCTATCGAGGCTGGTCTTTCACAGCGACCGGGGACGGCACCGAGGGCAAGTCGGCCCACCCGTCAGTACTCCACGGGCGCACGGAGAGAAGACGCCCTCGAGCCCTGATTCACGCATGCAGTCAGTACGCCGTGCCGCCCGTGCCGGAATGGTGGGTCGCGCAAGGTATGTACGTATGCAGTTGTGCAACAGAGGGTTTCGCGGTCAATGCCGCTAGGGGGCGTGCGAGATCAACCTTTCTCTGGCTAGGTCAGAGGTTGGCCACAGGGACCTCGGACGCACGCGGCATCACAAAGAAACTGGCGGGGGCATCCATGCACATCGGACGCGCCGACCGCCAGCAAGAACAGTTATATGACAGGTCACCGCCACAGGCAAGACGATGGAACACCGATCGTCGCGAGGCGGGAGAAGCGGGGAAAATGGGCAGGCTGGCGCTCAGTAGCGCCGATAGCCGCCACGAGATAGACTCGTGCACGACTCGACCTCCGTAACAGGTTCGGGTCCGTGCCCCCGAGTGTTCCAGCACTGCGGGGGCTTCTTCTGTTGTCAGAATCTGACTGTACACGCGAGTTTGCCAGACGGAAAGCTAAGAGCCAGAAGACATTCAACCTCCAGCTGGCCGGAAGCCTATACGCGGCAACGCATCCTAATATATGCGATGCATGGCAAATTCCCCGCGAGTATCGAGAAGGCTGGACCGTGGCGGCGAGGTCTGCCACGATGCCGACCGAACAGAATGCGCGCGAGGGACCAGCAGGCGTGCGAAATCTCTACGGAGAGGCCACGCATGACTGAGTCTGCCCTGTCGCAACTCGGGACGATCCTCTACACGCCCGATGCCGTCGCGAAGGCACTATCCCTGACTACGCACTGGCTGGAGGAAGCCGCCCGGAAGCGGGAGATCAACCACACTCGCGTCGGTCGCCGCCTGCTGTTCACTCGGACGCAAATCGACGCTCTTGTACGCGCCCACGCCGTATCTGCCGCCATCCCTGGGGAATTCGTGCCAGCACTGCCCAAAAGGCCGTCAGCGGGCAAAGCAGCGGACGGAAACTCGGTCTCAACGGAGTTAAGGAACCTGCGACCCAAGAAGCCACGTCACTCGGCTTGAACAGCGACCCCCACGAGCCCAACAGATCGTGGGGGTCATCGGCTGCGGGTCACGCAGCAATCGACAAGCCGATCTCCTTGGCGCGAGCGTAAAGGATCTCGTCCAGGAGCGGAACCACCGATCGCGGATGCAGAGCAAGCCGCGCATCCACCGCGCGCCACCACCGCGCTTCCAGTTCCTCGACCAGATCGCCGCGCATCTTCTGTGTCACGTGCGTGTAGACCGCCTGCACCGACGTATCGCTATGCCCGATCCGCTCATCGATCAGCACCTTCGGTACACCCATCTCGGTCAGGATCGTCCGGTGCGAATGCCGATTCCAGTGCGGGCGAGTCACATTCGTGATCGGCGACCACTCCCCAGACGCCCGCCTTGCCGCATACGGGCCGCGAACCGGAACACCGGGAAACTCGGTCGCATCGACCACGACCGGTCGACGAGGCTCGCCTTTGCGGTGAGGCGTGTAGGTGCCGGTCGCAGCCGGAACATAGATCCACTTGTAGTAGTCCCCACGCCACCAGTGCGGCTGAATCTCGTTCGGGTTCGGCGGGATGTATCCCAGCTCGCCCGCAGCGTCGAGGACGCGGCGACGGGTGTCCTCCGAGATCTGTCCTGGAGAACCGAAAGCGATCTGCACTGTCCTCTTCGACACGCCCAGATGGCGTGCGACGCTCGCCAGGGATACGCCGTCGTTCAGACTCTTGGGGTTCTTACGCGGACGCCCGGAGAACACGAATGTCAGGCCGTGGCAGGGACAAGACCGCGGACTGGCACGTGCGATGTGGTCTTCAACCAGCTTGCCCAGGAATGGCGGCAGATCGATAGCGCGGAACGATTCGTCCTTCGGGTCCTCCACGAACTGCGCGCCGTCGATCTCGGTCAGCTGCGCCTCCACATGGATGCGCCCATTCGCAACACATTTCGTCTGCAACCCCCATAACTCACCGGTTCGCAACCCGCACCACCGCCGAGTCGTCTCAGCGACAAATTCATCGGGCCGCCTCGACAGGACCGCGGCTCGCTCAGCCAGCAGCAGCCCGTCGAAATCGCCGATGATCGGTGCCGCCAGCACCGCCGCCCGGCGGTGACGGTTTGTCCGTCTTCCCCGGCCCCGTTTCCGATCAGCAGGGTTCCGGCCGATCGACGGGTACTCATCGAGGGCGTCGGACATCACCGTGTGCAGCAGGCTGCGCCAATTGTGGATGCTGGACCGATTGTTGCCCGCCTCCTCGCGCTCGTAACGCTCCCATGCGGCGACTATGTCCTTGTCGATCTCGTCGAGCCGTTTCTCCCCGAAGTAGGGGATCAGGTGGTTCTCTAGGCCACGCTTGTAGTAATCCATCGTCCCGCGCGCGAGATCTTGCCGCCCGTACCAGCGGTCCGCGTAAGCCGCGAAGGCTGGGAGGTCCCGCGAGCCGCGCATATCGGCTGGCGTTCCGTAGGTTTCGGCGACCGCCATGGCCGCAGCCTGAGCCACCTTGTAGTTGATTTCAGCGTCATCGGCAGCCTTCTGGGCTCGCTTCTCGGTGTCGAACTTCTTGACCCGCCCGGTTTCCGGGTCCTTCACCGGTTCGTAGACCTGTGGAGCGACTGCGAAGTACGCGGTGTAGTGGACATCCCGACCGGTGCCGCGCTTCTTGGGGTACGCCATGCGAACTCTCCTGGGCGTTGCGCGGGCCAACGCGCGGATGGATAAGGGGCGAACGGAATCCACTGCGATGGAGCGTGCGGATTGCCGTCGTTCGCGTCACATCTCATCCATTGGACGCCCCCTGCGTTTGGCTGACGCAGGTTCTCGGCGGAGAGGATATCGATCGGCCTTGGATCAGGCAACCAAACCAGGCCCCGAGAGTGACTTCCATCACACATGCCGAAGAAATCTCGGCAACCGCTGGGCAGCACAGGCCAGCAGCAGTTGCTGAGAAGTGGGTCCCGAGTCACCTCAAAGCGACCGATTTTGGGAAAAATTGGGAAAAATCTGCCTGGCGAGGCGGTCCGAACGCTGCCGAAACCGGCCGAAACGGACACTGCTGCGACGCCCCCGACCGGGCCGAAAACAGCGCTTGAGCTGCTAGACCACACTTTTGATCTGGCGATCCACTGCGAGAAGCCCGAATTCGCTTACCCACGATAGCGCGGCTACCGTTCCAGTCGTGCAGCCGTCCCATCCCCACCGATCCGTGACACCGCGCGAGCGCCTCGATTCGGCGCTGCTCTACCTGTGCACCGACGCCCGCCGCGACAAGGGCGATCTGGCCGCGTTCGCCGACGCGGCGCTGGCGGGCGGGGTCGACATCATCCAGCTGCGGGACAAGGGCTCGCCCGGTGAGGCGAGGTTCGGGCCGCTGGAGGCGCGCGGCGAACTCGGGGCGCTGGCCGAGCTGAAGGCGGCCGCGCGCCGGCACGGCGCGCTGCTCGCGGTGAACGATCGCGCCGATATCGCGCACGCCGCCGGGGCCGACGTGCTGCACCTGGGGCAGGACGATCTGCCGCCCTGGTACGCGCGCAAGATCGTCGGGCCGGATGTGCTGCTCGGCCGCTCGACCCACGACCGCGACCAGGCCGGTCTGGCCGCCATCGACGAGCACATCGATTACTTCTGCACCGGACCGGTGTGGGCCACACCCACCAAGCCCGGCCGTGCCGCCGCGGGTATCGACCTGGTCCGCGCCACCGCCGCCGATCGCCCCTCCCGCCCGTGGTTCGCCATCGGCGGCATCGACGGCGACCGACTGCCCGAGGTGCTGGACGCCGGTGCCACGCGAGTGGTCGTGGTCCGTGCCATCACCGACGCGAGCGATCCGCAGGCCGCGGCCCGTGCGCTCAAGCACAGGTTGCTGGAAAACGTGTACGGCACCAAATGATTCCGGCGTGCTTTTGGCCGGAATCCTCGGTGAGATCCCGGCCAAAAGCACGCCGGAATCAAGAAGGTGGCACGCCGGAATCAAGAAGGTGGCACGCCGGGATCAAGGAGCTGGCACGCCGAGAACAAGGAGTTGGCGCGCCGGGAACAAGGAGCTGGCACGCCGGGAACAAAGCGTTGGCACGCCGGGAACAAGGAGTTGGCGCGCCGGGATCAGGGAGTTGGCAGGCCGGGAACAAGGGGCTGGGGTGAGTCTGTTGCGGGCGTGGGTCAGGAGAGGACCTGCTCGAGGGTGAGCAGGAGGATGTTTTCGGATGGATCGGTGGGGTCGTCCGGGGCGGTGATGCGGGCGGGGCGGCCCGTTGTGCCGGGGTGGAGCCAGACGAAGCCTCGGTTGGCGAGGTCCAGGGTGCGGGGGAGGGCGGCGGCGACCGTGTCGGGATCGGGGAGTCCGGCGAGGCTGAGGCGGGCCGATTCGGCGCGGAGTGTGGGCCAGGCGGCGGCGAAGCCGGGGTGCAGGGGGCGCTGGGTCACCTCTTCCTCAGGGACCCAGGCCAATTCGGCGCTCTCCTTGTTCGCGATGGTGGGCAGGGGCTCGAGGGCGTCGGCCACCACCGTGGTGTAGGTCCAGCCGCTGGGGGCGGTGGCGGTCACCCGGCTGCCGCGCACCCGGACCGCCTCGGGCTTGATCCCGGCCTCCTCGTTCGCCTCCCGAACCGCGGCGTGCACGCTGGTCTCGTGGCTGTCGCGGGCGCCGCCGGGCAGCGCCCAGGTCCCGCCCTGATGGCTCCACGGTGCGCGATGCTGAAGCAGGACCGCCGCTCCGCCGCCGGGAAGCGGGGCGCGCAGCAGAAGACCGGCCGCTCCGTACAAACCCCACTGCCGCGTTCCGTCCGGGTTTTTTACGAAGCCGTCTCCGTCACCCTGCATCTTCGCCTCGTCTCATCCCATATCAGCGGTGGCCGGCACCGCCCAGCCACAAATTTCCGCGGGTTGCGGGGCGACGCACCCGAGACGGCGCCGATACGACCACAATAAGCTCAGTCGCTACGGCGCAGCCCATGACGGAACGGAGGTGATCATGGCTCGCACCGGGCAACCGCGACTCGACGAGCTCTCGCCGCGGGCCGCGGCCGCCGCCGTCCGCCGCCAGCTCGACGCCACCGACCTGCGCGCCTTCGTCCGCTCCTCCCCCGCCAAGCTGATCGCGATGGGCCTGCTGCTGCTCGGCCTGTGCCTGATCGCCGGGGCGGTGACCGCGGCGACGGTGAGCAATCGCCAGCAGGCGCTGGACCATCTGCTGGATCAGGCCGAGCCGGACGCGAATTCGGCTCAGCGCCTGTACACCTCGCTGTCGGTGGCCGACGCGGCCGCGGGCACGGCGTTCATTTCCGGTGGGCTGGAACCGAAACCGGTGCGCGACCGGTACACCCAGGCGATCGGCGACGCCGCGGCCGAGCTGATCACCCAGGCGGCCACCGGCGCCGGGGAGACCGATGCCCGGCTGCGGACGGGACTGTCCACCGAACTGCCCGTCTACACCGGCGTGATCGAGACCGCCCGGGCCAACAATCGCGACGGACATCCCGTCGGCGCGGCCTATCTCAGCGAGGCGTCGAATCTGATGCAGACCACCATGCTGCCGATGGCGCAGGAGCTGCAGGAGCATCGCTCGGCCGCGATCACCGACATTCAGCGCAGGCACGTGCAGCCGCCGTGGCCCGCGATCGTGCTGCCGGTGCTCGCGCTGGGGGCGCTGGTCGTGGTGCAGGTGTATCTGGCGCGGCGCTGGAATCGGATGCTCAATCCCGGCCTGCTGCTGGCGTCGGGCACGCTGGTGATCCTGTTGGCGTGGACCGTGATCGCCGGATCGCTGTCGGCCATCTCCACCACCGAGGGCCGCGACAACGGGACCGTGCCCACCTCGGACCTGACCGAGAGCCGCATCCTGGCCCAGCAGGCCCGTTCCGCGGAGACCCTGAAACTGGTCCGCCGCGACGCCAGCGGCGACTACGACCACACCTACGACGACGCCACCGCGAAACTGACCGGACTGCTCGACGCATACCCCAAGCACCATCCGGGCGCCGACGATGTCGCCGCCGCCCGGGCCGCGCTGGACCGGTGGCGGGGAGCGCATCAGCGCATGAACGACGCCCTGGCCCGCGGCGATTTCCCGGGTGCGGCCGCGGTCGCGATCGGTTCGGGGCCCAGCGAGGCGGCGGCGGCCGTGGACGCGCTCGACGCCGCGCTCGCCAACGGCATCACCAAGGCCCGCGAGACCCTGCGCTCCGACATCTCCGCCGCCGCGCGCTCGCTGGATTTCCTGTCGCCCGGCGCGATCGCCCTGTCGGTCGTGGCGGCGCTGTGCGTGCTCGGCGGGCTGTGGCCCCGGCTGCGGGAGTACCGATGACGGGCGCGCGCCGGACGCTGATCGCCGCGCTGGCGATGACGGCGCTGCTGGGCGGCTGCTCCGGGGTGCCCTCGGCCTCGCGGGTGCTGCGCACCGGCGACTACACCGAACCCCCGCTGCCCGCGAAAGCCGCTCCGGCGCAGACCAGTTCGCCGGTGCCGCCCACCCCGGTCCCGGCCTGCGACAACCCCACCGCCAGCCTGCGGCCCGACGGCAGCACGCACGGTCCGACCATCGACGCGATCCGCGCCCGCGGCCGCCTGCTGGTGGGCCTGGATCCGGGCAGCAATCTGTTCAGCTTCCGCGATCCGATCAGCGGCACCCTGGCCGGATTCGATGTCGACATCGCCAAGGAGATCGCACGGGACCTGTTCGGCGACCCGGAGCGCATCGAGTATCGCATCCTCAATTCCGCCGATCGGGAACGCGCGCTGGAGGAGCACACCGTCGACGTGGTGGTGAAGACCATGAGCATCACCTGCGAGCGGCGCCGCAACGTCGACTTCTCCACCGTGTATCTGATGTCGCACCAGCGGGTGCTGGTGGTGAAGAACTCCGGCATCGGCGGCCTGGCCGACCTGGCGGGTAAGCGGGTGTGCGTGGCCACCGGGACCACCTCGCTGGACCTGATCCGGCGCGACCAGCCCGCCGCCGCCATCGTGACCGTGCCCGCCTGGGCCGACTGCCTGGTGGTGCTGCAGCAGCGGCAGGTCGACGCGGTCAGCACCGACGACGCCCTGCTGGCCGGGCTGGCCGTGCAGGACCCCTACACCGAGGTGGTGGGCGACAACCTCAGCGTCGAGCCGTACGGCGTCGGCATCCCCAAGGGCAACGACGACATGGTCCGCTTCGTCAACGGCACCCTGGACCGAATCCGCACCGACGGCACCTGGACCCGCCTCTACCAACACTGGCTCCGCTCGGTCCTCGGCCCCACCCCCGGCCCCCCACAACCGATCTACCAGGACTGACCCCCATGCCCGCCCCCCACGAACCAGACCCCGAACCAAAGCAAACCCGTTCCGGCACAAACAAACCCCGCCCCGCCCACTCCGAACAACCGGCGACCCCGCCCGAGGAAGCACAAGCGGCCCAGCCGGAGGAGAAACACAAGACTTCGCCCGAAGGGACACAAGCGAATACAGCCGAAGGAACCCGGGCGACCGCCCCCAGGACGCCGGAGACTCCGCCAGTAGGGGCGCGCGAAGGCGGTGGGGCACAAGCGCTTCCGGATGCTAGGACGGATGGCGCTGCGCCCGAAGAGAAACAGACCAATACACCTGAAGGAACCCGGCTCGCTGCACCGGGGGCGCAGGCAGCTCAACCGGGCGAAGCACCCGGAGGCGCTGGAACACAAGCGACTCCAGAAGACCGGACGCACGCCGCTGCGCCCGACAGGAAGCAAGCGAACTCACCCGAAGGAACCGGAGCGGCTGCACCCGAGACCCAGGCGGATCCGTCGGGCGAAGCAACCGGAGGTGCTGGGGCACAAGCCAATTCAGAAGGACGGACACGGGATGCTGCACCCGGCGGGACGGGCGTGAATTCGCCTGAAGGAACCCGGGCGGCGGGGCTCGAGGCGCAGGCGGGTTCGCCGGGTGGAGCACGCGGAGGCGTTGGGGTGCAGGCGGTTTCGGGGGGCGGGGCACAGGACCGCGGGGCGGGGCTGGTGGAGACGGGGGTTATGGCGGGGCGGGGGGAGGGGCAGTCGTCGGGGCGGACGGGGAGGAGTGGGCGGACTCGGGGGGCGGTGCGGCGGTTGGGGGCGGGGCTGGTGCCTATTGCGGCGGAGGCGCCGGTGGATCCGCGGACGGCGGTGCTTGCCGATCCGGTGGTGGCGGAGGGGCGGCGGTTCTGCTGGCGGTGTGGGAAACCGGTCGGGCGGGCGACGGCCGAGCATGCGGCGACCAGTTCGGGGGTGTGTGAGACCTGCGGGGCGGCTTACGATTTCCGGCCGCACCTGCATGCGGGCGAGGTGGTGGCGGGGCAGTACGAGATCCAGGGCTGCATCGCGCACGGCGGGCTGGGGTGGATCTACCTGGCCGTCGACCGCAAGGTGAGCGACCGCTGGGTGGTGCTCAAGGGCCTGCTGCACGCCGGGGACACCGAGGCGCAGGCGGTGGCCGTGGCCGAGCGGCAGTACCTGGCCGAACTGGCGCACCCGAGCATCGTCAAGATCCACAACTTCGTCGAATACCCGAGCCCGGACGGCACGTCCGTCGGCTACATCGTCATGGAATACGTGGGCGGCCGCTCGCTGCGCGCCATGCTCGACACCTACGAGCGGCCGCGGCGCATGCCGGTGGCGGAGGCCATCGCCTATGTGCTGGAGGTGCTTCCGGCGCTGGAGTACCTGCATTCGCTGGAGCTGGCCTACAACGATCTCAAGCCGGACAACATCATGGTCACCGAGGACCAGGTGAAGCTCATCGACCTGGGCGCCACCGCACCCTTCGAGTCGTACGGAAACCTGTACGGCACCAGGGGTTTTCAGGCGCCGGAATTCACCAAGACCGGGCCCAGCGCGGCCTCGGACATCTACACCGTCGGCCGCACGCTCGCCGTGCTCACGCTGAACGTGCCGATGGAGCGGGGCCGCTACCTCGACGTGATCCCCGAGCCCGCCGACGAACCCGTGCTGACCCGCTACGAGTCGTTCCACCGGCTGCTGCTGCGCGCCACCGACCCGGACCCGCGGCGGCGTTTCCCGTCGGCGCGCGTGATGGCCAACCAGCTGGCGGGCGTGCTGCGCGAGATCCTGGCCACGGACACCGGCACCGAGCATCCGCAGCTGTCGACGATGTTCAGCCCCACCCGCACCAGCTTCGGCACCGGGGAACTGGTCGCGCAGACCGACGCCTACGTCGACGGCATCGCCCGCGGCAAACACCTGCACGCCTCCGATGTCGCTGCGGCACTGCCGGTTCCGCTCATCGATCCGGCGGATCCGGCGGCGGCGCTGCTGGCCGGGACCGCCCATCCCGAGCCGCAGCACGCGCTGGACGCGGTGCGCATCGCCCGCCAGCGCGCCGCGGCCGAACCGGGCGGGGCGCCGGAAACCTTCTCGCTGGAGGCGACTTTCGCCGAGGTGCGCATCCAGCTGGATCTGGAGCATCCGGCCGCCGCGCGCGACCTGCTGAGCGCGATGGACGATTCCGACTGGCGGGTGGACTGGTACCGGGGCCTGGCCGCCCTGCAGGAGCGCGAATACGAGCAGGCGTACGGCCACTTCGACGCCGTGCTGCAGGCGCTGCCCGGCGAGATCGCCCCCAAGCTGGCGCTGGCCGCCACCGCGGAACTGGTGCTGCAGCACTGGGATTCGGCGGATCCGGAGCAGTGGCGCGCCTGCGCGGAGAAGTTCTACGGCACGGTCTGGCGCACCGATCGCGGCGTGGTCAGCGCCGCCTTCGGCCTGGCCCGCCAGCTCGCCGCGGCCGGGCGGGTGATCGAGGCCGTGCGGGCGCTGGACGAGGTTCCGGCCGCCTCCCGCCACTACAGCGAGGCCCGCATGACCGCCGTGCTGTTGCTGCTGACCGCGGCCCCGGTGGACGAGCTCGAGGAGTCCACCCTGCACATCGCCGCGGCCCGGGTCCGATCGCTGCCGCCGGGTGAACCGCGCGCGGCCCAGATGCGGGTGCTGGTGCTCGGGACCGCGCTGGCCTGGCTGCGCGCCGGGCGCACGCCCAAGCTGTCCGATGCCACGCTGTTCGGCGAGCCGTTCGCCGAACGCGATCTGCGCCAGGGCGTCGAGTCGGGATTGCGCGCGCTGGCCCGCACCGCGCCGGGCCGCACGCATCGTTACGCGCTGGTCGATCTGGCCAATTCGCTGCGGGCCAAGACCTGGTTCTGAGTCGCCCGGTAGGCGTGCCCGCTCCATCCGGCGGTGTGGACAGATAGGTATCCACTCCATCCGGCGGGGCGAACACGCCACCCTCCGCAGCAGGACATGGTCCGAGCGAGGGACCTGCACACACCCCCTCCGGCGGAACGAACGCTCGCTCCCTCCGGCGGGACACGTGCCGCCGTGCATCCCTTCCGTCGGGAATGGTCGCACAGCCCGGTTGCGGAATGGTACGCGCCCGGTGGAATACCCGCCCGGAGGGGGCGGGCGCGTGGGCGCCCGCCCCGTCCGGCCGGTCGGGCGCCCCGGGCGCGGGGAAGGCCGGGGCGGGATCGGCCGGGGAATCCCGGTCGGCGCATCCGGGCCCTGCGGTCACGAACGGGGGCAGCCGCTCGTGAGGGGGGCGAGGGCACTCGCTGTTCCCGACCGCAGTGTGCGTGGTGGCCCGGGGCGCGCCGACCGGGGTGTCCGATCCGAAAACCACTGTGCCAAGGGGTTCGTGAGAATTTCGTGAACGATTCCGGCCAAAAGCACGCCGGAAACAGGAGAGGCGAAGCACGCCGGAAAC
Source organism: Nocardia terpenica (assembly GCF_013186535.1). Taxonomy (NCBI): domain Bacteria; kingdom Bacillati; phylum Actinomycetota; class Actinomycetes; order Mycobacteriales; family Nocardiaceae; genus Nocardia; species Nocardia terpenica. Next base: position 64,325 of record NZ_JABMCZ010000003.1, on the reverse strand, counting down.
AGGAGAGGCGAAGCAGGCCGGAAACGGCAGAGGCGAAGCAGCCGGATGAGAGGAGTCGGCAAGCCGCAACAGGGGAGCCAGCGGGCCGGAACGGGGACCAGCAAGCCGGAACAGGGGGTCGGCGCGGGCGGGAAATAGAGGCGTCAGGGGGTGGTCAGCGGATGAGGTGGGCGGCGGCGCGGGCTATGGCCAGTTCTTCGTTGGTGGGGACGACCAGGACGGCTATGTCGGCGCCGGGGGGTGAGATGTGGCGGGCGGTGCGGTCTTTGGCGGTGTTGCGGACCGGGTCGACGGTGATGCCGAAGCGGGTCAGCCCGGCGAGGGCGTCGGCGCGGACCTGGGCGTTGTTCTCGCCCACCCCGGCGGTGAAGGTGATGGCGTCCACCTGGCCCAGCTCGACCAGATAGGCGCCCAGGTAGCGGCGTAGCCGGTGGATGTAGACGCCGTAGGCGAGGCGGGCCGCGGCGTCGCCGGTGTCGATGAGCCGCCCCAGCTCGCGGAAGTCGTTCACCCCGGCCAGCCCCTTCAGGCCCGAATCCCGGTTCAGCAGAGCGTCGATCGCCTCGATGCCCATCCCGGCGGTGCGCGCCAGATGCAGCAGCACGCCGGGGTCGATATCGCCGGAGCGGGTGCCCATCACCAGGCCCTCGAGCGGGGTGAGGCCCATGCTGGTGTCGACCGCGCGCCCGCCCCGGATCGCCGAGGCCGAGGCCCCGTTGCCCAGGTGCAGCACGATCTGATTCACCGTCGCCGGATCCCGTCCCAGCAGCCGCGCCACCTGACCGGACACGTACTCGTGCGAGGTGCCGTGGAACCCGTAGCGTCGGATCCCGTGCGCGGCAGCCACTTTCGTATCGATGGCGTAGGTCTTGGCGGCATCGGGCAGGCCGTGGAAGAAGGCGGTGTCGAACACCGCAACCTGCGGCACGTCCGGCAGCAGCCGCCGCGCCGACTCGATACCCATCACGTTCGCCGGATTGTGCAGCGGCGCAAGCGAAGACAGCTCCTCGATGGCGGCCACCACGGCGTCGGTCACCAGCGTCGGCCGGTAGAACACCTCGCCGCCGTGCACCACCCGGTGGCCGACCGCGGCCAGCCCCTCGCCGGTCAGGTCGTGACCGCTGCGCGCGAACAGATCGAACACCACCCGCAGCCCGGCGGCGTGGTCGGCGATCGGGCCGTCGTGCTCGAATGTCCGTCCGCCGCCGTAATGTTCGACCGTCGGCGCGCCGGAGGCAACCGACTCACCGATCCGCGACACCTGCCCGTGCGCCGACACGGTACCCGAATTCGGGTCCAGCAGTTGATATTTGATCGATGACGACCCGGAGTTGATGACCAGGACCTGCATTGCCTCTCCTGCGCTCATTCCTGTTCCGCCTGAGCCTGAATGGCGGTGATGGCGATGGTGTTGACGATGTCGGCGACCAGCGCGCCGCGCGACAGGTCGTTGACCGGCTTGCGCAGCCCCTGCAACACCGGCCCGATGGCGACCGCGCCCGCGCTGCGCTGCACCGCCTTGTAGGTGTTGTTTCCGGTGTTCAGATCCGGGAAGATGAAAACCGTTGCGCGCCCGGCGACTTCGGAGTTCGGCAGCTTGGCGCTGGCCACCGTCGCATCGATCGCGGCGTCGTACTGGATCGGCCCCTCCACCAGCAGCCGCGGCGCCCGCTCGTGCACGAGCTTGGTGGCGGTGCGCACCTTGTCGACATCGGCGCCGCTGCCGGACTCCCCGGTGGAGTACGACAGCATCGCCACCCGCGGCTCGATCCCGAACTGCGCCCCGGTGCGCGCGGAGGAGATGGCGATGTCGGCGAGCTGCTCCGCGGTCGGGTCCGGCACCACCGCGCAGTCGCCGTAGGCGAGCACCCGGTCGGCCAGGCACATGAGGAATACGCTCGACACGGTCGACACGCCCGGCTGCGTCTTGATGATCTCCAGCGACGGCCGGATGGTGTGCGCGGTGGTGTGCGCCGCGCCCGACACCATGCCGTCGGCGATGCCGCGATGCACCATCATGGTGCCGAAATACGAGATGTCGCCGACGAATTCGCGCGCCCGATCGACCGTCATCCCCTTGTGGGCGCGCAGCCGCGCGTACTCCTGCGCGAAATCCTCGCGCAGCTCGGAGGTGCGCGGATCCAGCACGATCGCCGCGTCGATGTCGAGGCCGAGCTCGGCGGCGCGCCCGCGCACGGCGGCCTCGTCGCCCAGGATGGTCAGGTCGGCGATCTTGCGTTGCAGCACCCGCCCGGCCGCGCGCAGGATGCGATCGTCGTCGCCCTCCGGCAGCACGATCCGCCGCCGGTCGGCGCGCGCCCGCTCGACCAGCTGATATTCGAACATCTGCGGGGTCACCACCGACGGCACCGGAACCTCGATGAGCTCCATCAGTTTCCGCCCGTCCACCCGCTGCTCCACGAGCGCGAGCGCGGTGTCCACCTTGCGGATGCTCGACAGCGAGACCCGGCCCCGGGTGCGGGCCGCGGCATTGGCGGTGTCGAAGGTGCCCAGGTCGGTGGTGAGGATCGGCAGCTTCGGCCGCATGCCCTCGATGAGCCGGGCGATGGCCGGATCGGGGGTCAGGCCGCCGTTCATGATGATGCCCGACAGCGACGGAAAGCCCTCGGCCTCATGGGCGTTCACCAGCGCCAGCAGCGCGTCGGAGCGGTCGGCGGGCACGATCACGGCGACGCCGTCGGTGAGCCGCTCCAGAATGTGCTCGGCCGTCATGCCGCCGACCATGACGCTCATCGCCTCGCGCTGCATGAGTTCCGGGTCGCCGGAGTACATCGCGCCGCCGATGGCGGTGCACAGCTCGGTCATGGTGGGCGCGGTGAGCAGCGGCACCTCCGGCAGCGTCCAGGACGGCACCCCGACGGCCGCCATCGCCGCGTCCACCGCGTCGAGTTCGCCGGGATCGCAGCGGTTGACGATGATCGCCATCGCGTTGGCGTGCTCCTGCGCGAGCTCGTTCTGGCACAGCTCGGCGACCTGCACGACCTCGGCCGGGGTGCGGCCCGCGCCGCGCAGCACCAGCAGCACCGGCGCGCCGAGGTTGACCGCGATGCGCGCGTTGTAGCGCAGCTCGCTCGGACCGGCCACATCGGTGTAGTCGCTGCCCACGACGACCACCGCGTCGCAGACCCGGGCCACCTCGTGGAAGCGCATCACGATCTCGCTGATCGCCGCGTCCGGGTCGGCGTGCACCTGGTCGTAGGTGACGCCGACGGCCTGGTCGTAATCGATATCGGCGGTGCAGTGCTCGAGCAGCAACTCCAGGATGTAGTCCGAACCGCCCGCCGACCGGGTGATCGGCCGGAACACTCCCACCCGGGGCGTGGTCGCGGACAGCATCTGCAGCATGCCCAGCGCCACCGTCGACTTCCCGGTGTCGCCCTCCAGCGAGGCGATGTACACGGTGGACGGAGCTGATTCGACCATGGCCCCGAGCTTAGTGAGCACGCCACCCCTATCCGACGGCCTGTGCCGCAACTTTTCGGAAAATCACATTCCGCGGGTGCATCCGGTACCGCCTAGGATTTGCTGCCATGACGGCACAGTTTCCGAATCGGACCTGGGGTTCGCGCACGAGCCTGATCTCCCGGGCGGCGGTCAAGTTCTCTTCGACCAAGGTGGGCAGCCGCGCCATCCAGTGCCTCATTCCGTGGGATCGAAAGCTCCTGCAGCGCACCGACGGCCGCTACACCATGCTGGGCCCGATCGGCGCGCCGACGGTGCTGCTGACCACCATCGGCCGGAAGTCCGGCGCGCCCCGGACCTCTCCGCTGCTCTACGCGCACGGCGGCGACGTGCTGTACATCATCGGCAGCAACTTCGGCGGACCGAACCATCCGGCCTGGACGCTGAACCTGCTGGCCCACCCCGAGGCCGAGGTCGCCCTCGCGGGCGAGCGAATTCCGGTGCGGGCGAAGCTGATCGAGGATCCGGCCGAGAAGGAACGCGTCTTCGGGCTGTTCACCGACATCGCCTCCACCTACACCGCCTACCGCAGCCGCACCACCCGCGATCTGCGCATCTTCGAGCTGCGCCGGGCCTGAGTCAGCCCGCCCGCCGCATGGCGCGGCGGCCGACCCGCTGCGCGGCATCGAGGAAGGTCCCGAGCAGCGGGGCGACGTGGTCGGCGTGCCAGACGGCCGTGAGATGCAGCGGCGGCAGGCCGACGACCGGGATCAGGGCGATGCCCTGCAGGCTGACGCTGGCGGTGAGGTCGGCGACGGTGAGGTGGGCGAGACCGGTGCGGGCCACGGCGTCGAACACCACGTCCAGCGACCACTCGGGGGCGGCGGTGCGGCGGCGAATGGGTTGCCCGGCAGGCGTTTCCGGGGGCGCCCAGGCGTCCACGTACCACTGTGGCAGCCAGTCCGGCGGCTGATAGAGCTCGTATTCGGCCAGCTCCTCGGCGTGCACCGAGGTCTCGGCGGCGAGCGGATGATCCAGTCCGACGGCCAGCGCCCGGGGGTGCGACACCAGCGGGGGGCTGAATTCGAGATCGGGTTCGTGTTCGGCGATCCGCCGCGGGTGCTCCGGAAGCCACAGCAGCAGCAGGTCGACCGAATTGTCGCGGACCGGTGCGGCGAATCGTCCGCCGACGTTGAGGACCTTCGTCGACACCAGGGCGCCGGGGCGAACCCGCTCGAACTCCGAGACGTACCCGTGCACCCGCGCCATGCCGACGCTGATGAGGTACGCAACCCGCAGCGTCGCCGTCGAAATCCGGGCCTGCTGTTGGGCATTGGCGATCGCGGCGGCGATGCGCCGGTACGCGGGCGCCAGCTCCACCAGCAGCGACCGGCCGAGCGGCGTCGGAATCACCTTGCGGCTGGTGCGGGTGAACAGCGCCTCCCCGATCCGCTGCTCGAAGCCGCGGATCAGCTGGCTCACCCGCGCGGTGGTGACGTGTAATCGCTCGGCGGCGCGACCGAAGTGCAGCTCCTCGGCCAGCACCAGGAACGCCTCGATCTCCCGCCAGTCCACGTCCGCGATGATCTGTGTCGACGTTTCCACAACCACTCCCCTCCCGATCAACGGACTCCGAACATCTCGACCACCGGGCGCGGACGGCGGGCTATCGTGATCCCCGAGTCGCGGTCTCCGGCGCCTAGGAGGGCACCACCCGATGGTCGGTCCGGCATCGATCCATTATCCGAGGGACGAATCGATCAGGGCACTCGCCCGGTGGATGCTAGACCATCACGAGGGGTGGGGCTCGCCGCCGATGTTCTTCGGATTCGCGGCGGACGCGGACGGCGAACTGGCCATCGCGGCGGGACCGCTGCACGACGACGAGGCCGAGGAATCGGGCATCCACCCCGTCCACTTCCGGGCCGCGCAGCTGAAGAAGGCGCGCCTGCCGCTGTGGGGATTCGGCCTGCTGTTCGAGGGATTCTGTGAGGAATTCAGCCCGGAGGAGATCGCCTCCGGCGAGGTGCGCCGCACCATGCTGGCCGGACACTTCCACGAGCGGCCCACCGCCGACGAGATGTGCAATGCGGTGATCTACGACGCGCGCGGAAACGAGTGGGCCGCACTGATCTACCGCTACCTGCCCGATCGGGGCGTCTCGGAGTTGTTCACCCCCGCGGACACCATCACCAGGCCGCCGCTGGGCATGGCCGGGTTCCTGTGGTCGGCGGCGCTGCTGCTCGATCCGGCCAATCGCGCCCGGGTGTTCGCCATCGTGGCCGCCGACGAGGACGAGAACTGAGCCCGCCCGGGCCGCCGTCCGAAACGGGCGGCGGCCCAGGCGATTACGGCGCGAGGATCACAGCGCGCGCAGGCGGGGGGCGAGATCGCGGGCGAACAGGTCCAGGAACCGCCGCTGATCGTGGCCGGGGGCGTGGAACACCAGGTGGTTGAGCCCGGCGTCGACGTACGGCTTGATCTGCGCGACGGCCTCGTCCGGATCGCTGGCCACGATCCAGCGCTTGGCGATCTGCTCGATCGGCAGCGCGTCGGCCGCGGCCTCCATCTCGATCGGGTCGGTGATGCTGTGCTTCTGCTCGGCGGTCAGCGACAGCGGCGCCCAGAAGCGGGTGTTCTCCAGCGCCAGTTCGGGATCGGTGTCGTAGGAGATCTTGATCTCGATCATCCGGTCGATGTCGTCCACGGTGCGGCCGACCTTGGCGACGCCCTCCCGCACGGCGGGCATCAGCTTCTCGGTGTAGAGGTCCATGCCCTTGCCGGAGGTGCAGATGAAGCCGTCCCCGGCGCGGCCGGCGTACCGGGCCACCAGCGGACCGCCCGCGGCGATGTAGATCGGGATACCGCCCTTGGGCACGTCGTAGATCGAGGCGCCGACGGTGTGGTAGTACTCGCCCTCGAACGACACCCGGTCGCCGGTCCACAGCGCGCGCATCAGGTCGATGGACTCGCGCAGCCGGGCGAAGCGCTCCTTGAACTCCGGCCAGTCGCCCTTGTATCCGGTGGCGATCTCGTTGAGCGCCTCACCGGTGCCGACACCCAGCATGATCCGGTCCGGGTACAGGCAGCCCATGGTGGCGAACGCCTGGGCGATGACCGCGGGGTTGTAGCGGAAGGTGGGGGTCAGCACCGAGGTCCCCAGCTGAATTCGCTTGGTGCGCTCCCCGACCGCGGTCATCCACGCGAGGGAGAACGGGGCGTGCCCGCCCCTGTGCCGCCACGGCTGGAAATGGTCGCTGACCGTCGCACTGTCGAGCCCGTGTTCCTCGACGAGAACCCCGAGCTCCACCAGCTCCCGGGGCCCGAACTGTTCCGCCGACGCCTTGTACCCGAGCTTGAGTTGAGTCACTGCGCCACTCCTGTTCGCTGTCACTTGCGTACGCGGGGCATCCATATCCCCCGTCGACCGTGTGCAGCGCCGCCCGGCCGCCGAGCATTCCGCGGCGCGCATCGCGATCGCCTTCGACCTTAGTCAGGGGGCGGTGATCCCGGCCAAAAGCGTGCCGGGATGACGAGAGCAAGCAGGCCGGGATGACGAGAGAAGCAGGCCGGGATGACGAGAGAAGCGGACCGGGAAGACGAGAGAAGCAGACCGGGAAGACGAGAGAAGCGGACCGGGAAGACGAGAGAAGCAGACCGGGAAGACGAGAGAAGCAAGCCGGGAAGACGGGAGCACGTGGGCCGGGAAGGCGGGAGGAGGTAGGCCGGGGCGATGAGGAATACGACAAGTCGGGTGCGTATCGGGAGTTCAATAGCTCAGAATTGACTGGTGACTGCCGACGATGAGCCGATCCTGTCCTACCTGACCGATATGGATGGGGTGCTGGTCCATGAGGATCATCTGGTGCCCGGTGCCGACAAGTTCCTGGCGGAACTGCAGGCCAACGGGGTTCCGTTCCTGGTGCTGACCAACAACTCCATCCGCACTCCCCGCGATCTGCAGGCCCGGCTGCGGCACACCGGACTCGACATTCCCCAGGAGTCGATCTGGACCTCGGCCCTGGCGACCGCCACCTTCCTGAACGAGCAGAAGCCCGGCGGCACCGCCTATGTGGTGGGCGAATCGGGGCTCACCACGGCACTGCACGAGATCGGGTACGTCCTCACCGACAGCGATCCGGACTACGTGGTGCTGGGCGAGACCCGCACGTATTCGTTCGAGGCGATCACCACCGCCATCCGGCTGGTCGACCGCGGCGCGAGCTTCATCGCGACGAACCCGGACCCGACCGGCCCGTCGCGCGAAGGTCTGCTACCCGCAACGGGTTCGGTGGCGGCGCTGATCACCCGCGCTACCGGGCGCGAGCCGTACTACATCGGCAAGCCGAACCCGCTGATGATGCGGTCGGCGCTGCGGCGGATCGGGGCCCACTCGCAGTCGTCGGTGATGATCGGCGACCGAATGGACACCGATGTCATCGCGGGCCTGGAGGCGGGCATGCGAACCGTGCTGGTCACCTCCGGCATCTCCGACCGCGCCTCGATCCAGAAGTTTCCCTACAAGCCGACGCTGGTGATCGACTCGGTCGCGGACCTGGTGGGGCGCACCGGAAATCCGTTCGCGGACTAGTCCTCAGCTCAGGGCTTGGTCCAGGTCGCCGAGTAGGTCTTCGACATCCTCGAGGCCCACCGACACTCGCACGACGCCGTCGGTGATCCCCACGGCCGCACGGCCTTCCGGGCCCATGGCGCGGTGTGTGGTGGTGGCAGGGTGGGTGACGAGGGATTTCGCATCGCCCAGGTTGTTGGAGATGTCGATGATGCGCAGGCGGTTGAGGACCTCGAAGGCGCGCTTCTTGGCCTCGTCGGGCCGGGCCACCAGTTCGAAGGTGACGACCGTGCCGCCGCCGGACATCTGCTCCAGCGCCAGCGCGTGCTGCGGATGCGACGGCAGGAACGGGTATTTCGTCCACGACACCGCCGGATGCCGCTCCAGGAATTCGGCGATGCGCAAGGCGGACTGCACCGACTGGCGCACCCGCAGCGGCATCGTCTCCAGGCCCTTCAGCAGCGTCCAGGCATTGAACGGGCTCAGCGCCGGGCCGGTGTGCCGCATGAGGTGCTTCACCGGGCCGTCGATGTAGTCCTGCGCGCCCAGGATGGCGCCGCCGAGCACCCGGCCCTGGCCGTCGATGTGCTTGGTGCCCGAATACACCACCACGTCGGCGCCGAGCTCCAGGCTGCGCTGCAGCAGCGGGGTCGCGAAGACGTTGTCCAGCACCACCGTCGCGCCCGCCGCGTGGGCCAGCTCCGACACCCGGCGCACATCCACCAGCGTCTGCATCGGGTTGGACGGGGTCTCGAAGAACACCGCCTGCGTCGGCCGCGACAGCGCCCGCTCCCACTGGTCGAGATCCTCGCCGTCGACGAAGACCGTCTCCACGCCCCAGCGCGGCAGGATCTCGTTACACACCACGAAACAGGAACCGAACAGGCTGCGCGCGGCCACCAGCCGATCGCCGCGGCCGAGCAGCGCCGCGAGCGCGGTGAACACGGCCGACATGCCGCTGGCGGTGGCGAAGCACGCCTGCGCGCCCTCCAGCAGCCGCATCCGCTCCTCGAACATGGCCACCGTCGGATTGCCGTAGCGCGAATACACGAAGTGCGGCACATCGCCGGTGAACGCCGCCTCGGCCGCCTCGGCGCTCTCGTAGACGAAACCGGAGGACAGATACAGCGCCTCGGCGGTCTCCTCGAAACCCGAACGCCGCAGTCCGCCACGGACTCCCAGCGTCGCCGGGCCCACGCCCTCGGGCAGCGGCCGGTCGAACGCGCCGCCGGCGATCACGACTGCCGCCAGGGCAGTCCCTCGGCGCGCCAGCCGGCGCCGCCGCGATGCCCGCTGGCGTCGAGCGGACCCTCGAAACCCTCGAGCACGTTGTAGGACGGGGCGTAGCCGGCCGCCGTCGCCGCCGTCGCCGCGCCGATCGACCGCTGCCCGGACCGGCAGAGGAAGATCACCGGCGCGGTGCTGTCCGAATCCCGTTCGGCCAGTACCTGTTTCAGCTGATCGGTGAAGTGCGCGTTGGGCGCTCCGGTCCCGTCCACCCACTCGATCAGGGCCGTCGGCCGATCGATCGAGGCGGTGTCGGGCACCCCGACGAACCGCCACTCGGCCTCGGTGCGCACGTCGATCAGCACCGCATCGGGATTGTCGCGCAACAGCTCCCACGCCTGTCGTGGGGTGATGTCACCCGCGTAGCTCATTCGATGAACCCTCCTCGCGAATCCGCACTTGCCGCACTCGGGAGATTCCGGTGCGTGGCCAGGTCGTCACCCGGAGCACCCCACCGCGGAGGAGGGTTGCCGACCAGCGAGCCGGGGCTTGACGCTGGTACTCATGACCTTCACTGAGAGTGCCTGGCCCGCGCTCCGGTGTCAATTGCACACCAGCCACGTCTTCCCGTCCGCCCGAGTCAGATTCCAGGTGGCCGTCGTCTTGCGGCCGTCGACCTCGCTGGTCACGGTCGCCTTGGCGCGGTCGCCGTCGATCGCCGGATCGGTGAGCCCGGTGATGTCGACCTTCTTCCCGGCCGCGCCGGGACCCAGCGGCGACTTCGCGGGATCGAATCCGGCGCAGGCCGCGGCGGCGCGCCGGGCAGGATCGGATTCGGCCTGCGCGGCGGCGAAGTTCTTGACGGCGGCCGCGATTCGGTCCGCCTGTGTGACATTGTTCTCAGCCGGTCGCAGCAGCGCCATGGCAATCACCGCGATGACGACCAGCACCGCGATCACGGCCGCGATGAGGAACGGCAGCGCGGACCGGGTCGCCTCGCGCTGGTCGATCGGGGTGGCCTGGGTGGAGCCGTCGGCGGCATCGCTCATGCACCGATCATCCCCGGTGGGCCACGGTGGCTCAGCTCACACCCATATTTCCCGGACCGTACCGGGAATAGTGATCACACCCCACGCCGATAGAATCACCAGAACCCCCGGCCGCGGCCGGGTGGCTCCGCGTCCCCGCGCAGCAACGAAGCGGCATCGATTGGGACGGCGAACACGCCGGGTGACATCCGGCCCGCGCGTCAACTTAGCCTAAGCTAAGAAGGACGGGCCACAATACCGACGACAGAGCTTTCGACCAGAGGGTGCGCATAAGAATGACCGAACAGAGTGCAGCGACCCGACCACTTCGCATCGCGATCGTGGGCGCCGGACCGGCCGGAATCTACGCCGCCGACGCGCTGATGAAGTCCGATGCCGAGGTGAGCATCGACCTGTACGAGCGGATGCCCGCCCCGTTCGGCCTGATCCGCTACGGCGTCGCGCCCGATCATCCGCGCATCAAGGGCATCATCACCGCGCTGCACAAGGTTCTGGACAAGCCGCAGGTACGCCTGCTCGGCAATATCGACTACGGCACCGACATCACCCTGGCCGATATGCGGCGCTTCTACGACGCGGTGATCTTCTCCACCGGCGCCAACGCCGACCGCGCGCTGCCGGTCCCGGGCATCGATCTGGACGGCTCCTACGGCGCGGCGGACTTCGTGTCCTGGTACGACGGCCATCCGGACGTGCCGCGCGACTGGCCGCTGGAGGCGGAGAAGGTCGCGGTGCTCGGCGTCGGCAATGTGGCCCTGGACGTGGCCCGCGTGCTCGCCAAGACCGGCGACGAGCTGCTGCCCACCGAGATCCCGCCGAACGTGTACGAGGGGCTGAAGGCCAACAAGGCGCTCGAGGTGCACGTGTTCGGCCGCCGCGGCCCGGCGCAGGCCAAGTTCACCCCGCTGGAACTGCGCGAGCTGGATCATTCGCCGAACATCGAGGTCATCGTCGCCCCCGAGGACATCGACTACGACGAGGGCTCCGAAGCCGCACGGCGGCATTCCAAGCAGGTCGATATGGTCTGCAATACGTTGGAGCAGTGGGCGATTCGCGACGTGGGCGACCGTCCGCACCGACTGTTTCTACACTTCTTCGAGTCCCCGCACGAGATCGTCGGCGAGGACGGCAAGGTGGTCGGGCTGCGCACCGAGCGCACCCAGCTCGACGGCACCGGAAACGTCAAGGGCACCGGCGTGTTCAACGACTGGGACGTGCAGTCGGTGTACCGGGCCGTGGGCTACCTGTCGCAGAACATCCCGCAGCTGCCGTTCGACGAGCAGGCCGGGACCGTGCCCAACGAGGCCGGGCGCGTGCTGATCGACGAGGACGCCGACGGCGCGGCCCGCTACCTGCCCGCGACCTATGTGACCGGCTGGATCAAGCGCGGCCCGGTGGGCCTGATCGGCCACACCAAGGGCGACGCCAACGAGACCATCGCCTGCCTGATCGACGACGCCCCCGCCTTCACCCCGGCCGAGCAGCCGGATCCGGAAGCGGTCACCGCGTGGCTGGAGGGCAAGGGCATCCCGTTCACCACCTGGGCGGGCTGGTACCGCCTCGACGCGCACGAGCGCTCGCTCGGCGAGCCGCAGGGCCGCGAGCGGGTCAAGGTCGTCGAGCGCGAGGACATGCTGCGCGCGAGCGAACCGCACAAGGTCTGACTTCGCTCCCTGTGTCACCGTTCTGAGGCATGCTGATCACGTGTTCGATGCCCATGTCCACATCATCGATCCGCGGTTCCCGCTGATCGAGAACGAGGGCTACCTGCCGAAGCCCTACACCATCGCGAACTACCGAAAGCGGATGGCGCGCTTCGACGTCGACGCGGGCGCGGTGGTGAGCGGCTCCTTCCAGGGCACCGATTCCGGGTTTCTGCGGGCGGCGCTGGCCGAGCTCGGGCCCGGCTGGGTCGGGGTGATCACGCTGCACCCCGACGCCACCGACGAGGAGATCCTCGACCTGGACCGGGCGGGCGTGCGGGCGCTGCGGTTCAACCTCAAGCGCGCCGCGGGCGACATCGTGGCGCTGACCATGCAGGCGCTGCGCGCGCACGAGCTGGCCGGGTGGCACGTCGAGCTGTACATCGACGGCTCCATGCTGGGCTCGCTGGAGCCGGTCATCTCCAAGCTGCCCGCGCTGTCCATCGACCACATGGGCATGTCCGACGAATGCCTGCCGTACCTGCTGAATCTGGTGGATCGCGGGGCGAAGGTGAAGGCGTCGGGGTTCGGCCGGGTGGCGATGGACGTGGGCGTCGCGCTGCGCCGGATCCACGCCGTGAATCCGGAGGCGCTGATGTTCGGTTCCGACCTGCCCGGCACTCGGGCGGGCCGCCCGTTCCGCGACCGCGACATCGAGCTGATCGCCGACGCGGTCGGGGCCGACGCCTACCGGGTCTTCGAGGACAACGCCCGCGCCCTCTACCGCCTGCCGGTCAAGGTGCGCCCCGCCCACCAGGAGCCCCCCACCCTCCGCCTGAACCGCCGCGACCTCCCGAAACTCGCACCGGGAGATACACTTCCGCTTCCGGTGATCGATAAGTAGTCCCGGCCCGCCCTCTTGTTCCCGGCATGCTTTTGGCCGGGATCAATCCAAATTCGGGTGCTTCATCAAATAGTCCGCCGCCGCCGAGGCAACCCGATAAGCATTGTCGACCGCCAGCGGGAACCCCGGTGAATCCGCGCCCCCGTCGATGCCCCTCAGCAGGTCTCCCACCGACTGCCCCGGCCGCGGCCGGTCGAAATTGCTTGCGGTGCGCAGGCATACCCACCGGTTGAGCTTCCCCGCCCGGGCCAGCGCGGCGGCGGTCGCGTTGTCCTCCATCTGCGAGGTGCAGTAGCGGCCCTGGCCGTTGGTGGAGGAGGAGACGATGGCGGCGGTCTGCGCGGAGGAGTCCGCGCCGGACCAGAAGTTGTCGCCGGTGGCGGTATCGCATTGCGTCACAACGGGTTTGTGGCCCTCCTGGCCGGGGAAGGCGGCCCGGGCCCGGTCGGCGGCCGGGCTGTCGGCCAGCTCGACGTCCTTGGTATTGCGGTAGACCGCGTCCACCAGGCGGCCGTCCAGCTCGTACACCTCGGTGCCCGCCTTGGGCATGGCAAGGTAGCCGTAGTTCGGGATGGCCGGATCGTCCTGCGGCAGCACGTGATGGCCGAGATCGATGTCGACCGCGTAGCGCGCCCAGGCCGCGAAGCCGAGCGTCCCGGCCTCCGGCGGGGTGCCCGCGATACCGGCCGTGATGAAGTAGGCGTTGTCCAGGTTCAGTTTCGGGCTGGCCAGCATTGCCGAGGTGGACAGCGCGGCATTCGCCTTGCCCATGTCGGTTTCCATCATGCACAGCCCGGAGTCGTTGCAGCGCACCGGATTCCGCATACCGGCCACGGAAACCTCGTGCGACCATCGCCCCTTCTCGATCCAGGGCTTGGCCTCCGGGTCGAACATCGTGATGATCATGGCCTTGACCGCGATGCGGTCGTCGCCGGAATCGTGCTTACCGCAGCCCGTGGCGGCCAGCGCCACCGTCAGTGCCGCGGCCAGCAGGCCGAAGGCCCTGGTGTACATGCCGACCTCCCGTCGTCGAGAAATGATCTTGCGTCGACCATAGAGACAGTGCATCGTACGGGAGGTGCAATTGTCCGAAACCGAGGCCCTGTTCCTCGGCGGCCGGGCCGGATCCGGCAAGACCAGCGTCGGCGCCGAAATCCACCTGCGGCTCGCGACCGCCGGGATCCGGCACGGCCTGATCGAGGGCGACAATCTGGACCAGGCGTATCCGCCGCCGTGGGAGCACGGCCTGGCCGAGCGGAATCTGGCCGCCATCTGGGCCAACTACCGCGACCTCGGCTATCGGCGGCTGATCTACACCAATACCGCCAGCGTCTTCGCCGACGTCGCCGCCGCGCTGACCGCCGCCATGGGGGACGCGCCACGGCTCACCGCGGTCCTGTTGACCTGTTCGGACGAGACTGCCGCGCAACGGCTTTCGCGGCGGGAGATCGGCAGTGGGCTGGGTGACCACCTCGACCGCAGCGGGGCGATGGCGCGGCGGCTCGCGCGGGAGGCGCCGGGGTGGGTGCATCGCGTGGATACCGACGGGCGGGATGTGGGCGAAATCGCCGGGGAGATAATCGAACTCGCGGGGTGGATCCCGGCCAAAAGCACGCCGGGACCCGATAGGTGAGCATGCACGCAGGGACCCGACGGGGGAGCATGATCGCCCCGAAAATTGAGGGTGGGGAACGGACCGGACCGTCGCTAATCTGGACATGACCGGCGGCTGCGGGCATGGGGGTCTGCGCGACGAGTGTCGTCGGGTTCGTAGATGCTCGGAACGGAGATCTCATGCGACTCGTCGGTTTTCTCGCCCTCGCCGCCGCGACCGCGGCCCTGTCCGGATGCGGCGCGGCCACTCAGTCGGCCCCGGTGCACCTGGTCGCCTCCCCGGCCGCGCTCACCGAGACGGCCGGGCCGATGCCCACCCAGGATTTCCCCACCACCACACTGCCGCAACCGCCGACCACACCACCGGTCACGACCACGGTCGCGCCCCCGACGACAACCGTGCCACCCACGACCGTGCCGCCGACGACGACCACCACCACCACCACGCCACCGCCCACCACCACGACCACCTGGCCGCAGCCGACGATCACCCCGTCCTGGCCGCCGACCACGACCACCACCCCTGCCCCCGCGCCGTGGCAGACCGACTGCGGCATCCGCGTCGCCGGGCTCGAGGTCTTCGCGGTGAACATCCCGTGCGCCATCGCGATTCCGGTGGCGCACGAATACGCGCGGGTGGGCTGGGCGATCGGCCACACCGTCACCGTCCAGGCCGCCTGGTCGACGTGGGACTGCCAGCAGCAGCTCGGCGATCCGAATCCGTACCAGGAGTGCACGAATCGGCAGTATCCGGAACAGAAGGTGCAGCTGTTCTCCTGAACCGCACGCGCTTCGACTCTCGCCAGGACCGTCCGGTTCCTCTTATTGTCATACTGACAACACCGGGCCGTGATCCGGTGCACAGGGATCGACGACGAAACCGAGGTACGGCGTGAGCACACCATCCACCGCTCCGAAACAGGGCCCGCTGGCGGGCATCCGGGTTGTCGAGCTGGCCGGTATCGGCCCAGGACCGCACGCGGCGCTGCTGCTGGCCGATCTGGGCGCGGACGTCGTGCGGGTGCAGCGGCCGGGCCTGCTGCCCGGGTACATGGAGCGGCCGCAGTGGCGCGGGCGCACCATCGTCGAGGCGAACCTCAAGGACCCGGCCGCCATCGAGCAGGTGCTCGGGCTCGTCGACCGGGCCGACGTGCTCATCGAGGGCTTCCGGCCCGGCGTCACCGAGCGCATGGGCCTGGGCCCGGACGTGGCGCTGGAACGCAATCCGCGGCTGGTGTACGGGCGGATGACGGGCTGGGGGCAGTCCGGGCCGCTGGCCGACCGGGCGGGTCACGACATCAACTACATCTCGCTCACCGGCGTGCTGAATGCCATCGGGCACAAGGGCGAACGACCGGTGCCGCCGCTGAACATGGTCGGCGACTTCGGCGGCGGTTCGATGTTCCTGGTGTTCGGCATCCTGGCCGCGCTGGTGGAGCGGCAGGGCTCGGGCCGCGGGCAGGTCATCGACGCCGCCATGATCGACGGCGCGCTCGCGCTGTCGCACATGATCTGGGGCATGCGCGGCATGGGCCTGTGGTCCGACGAGCGCGGCACCAACCTGCTCGACACCGGCATGGCGTTCTACGACACCTACGAGACCGCCGACGGCCGATACATGGCGGTCGGCGCGATCGAGCCCCAGTTCTACGCCGAACTGCTGGCGGGCCTGGGCATCAACGCCGAGGGCCTGCCGCACCAGATCGACCCGAACGGGCAGGAGCGGCTGAAGAAGCTGTTCGCCGAGAAGTTCAAGACCCGCACCCGCGACGAGTGGGCGGCGGTCTTCGAGGGCACCGACGCCTGCTGCACCCCGGTGCTGACCTTCACCGAGGCCGAGCAGAACGCGCACATCGCCGCCCGCACCGGCCTGATCGAGATCGATGGCGTGGTGCAGCACGCGCCCGCGCCGCGCTTCTCCCGCACGCCGAGCGGTATTCCGACACCGCCGCCGGTGCAGGCGACCCCGATCGATCGCGTGTGGGCCGACTGAGCCGCGTTGTCCCGGTGGCGGGTTGGTTCGCCGTGCTCACAATCGCTGAGGCACTAAAGTAATTTCCATGGCTCGGAACTGGCCGATGATCGAGCGTGGGAGCGAACTGGATTCGATCCGGGCCGCGCTCACCGGAACGGAATTCGTCGGCGCGGTACTCACCGGCGACGCCGGGGTCGGAAAGACGACTCTGGCCAGGCAGGCGACCGCCGCTATCGGCGGCAACATCCGCTGGGTCGCGGGCACCGAGTCGGCGCGCAGCATTCCACTGGGCGTGTTCGCGCACATGGTCGGGGTCTACACCGCCCACGATCCGGTGACCTTCATGGCCGCGGCCCGCGAGGCGCTGCTGGCCGACGGGCACACCATCATCGGCGTGGACGACGCGCACCTGCTGGACCAGCTGTCGGCAACGCTGTTGCTGCAGTTGGCCATCGACAAGGCGGCGCACATCGTGTGCACCGTGCGCAGCGGGGTCCCGGTGCCCGACGCGGTGACGTCGCTGTGGAAGGACGGGCACCTGCTGCGGATCGATCTGACCCCGTTCAGTCAGCGGCAGAGCGTGCAGCTGGTCGAGTCCATGCTCGGCGGGCAACTGGAGGGCTTCACGGCGAACCTGATGTGGGAGTCCTCCGGCGGCAACGCGCTGTTTCTGCGGCATCTGGTCGAGGGCGCGCTGGAGGCGGGCACGCTGCGGCAGGTCAACGGGGTGTGGCAGCTGCGCGGGCGGGCCGCGGTCACCTCGGAACTGGCTGCGCTGCTGGAGGATCGGGTCGAACAGCTGCCCGACCCGGTGCTGCGGGTGCTGGAGCTGCTCACCTTCTGCGAGCCGATCGATCTCGACGTGCTGTCGGAGCTGGCCGGGGAGGAGGCCGTGGAGACGGCCGAATCCCGCAGCGTGATCCGCATTGTCGAGAACACCCACCAGCTCCTGGTGCGCTACAACCATCCGCTGTTCGGCGAGGTGATCCGGCGGCGGCTGGGCATCGCGTCGGCGCGGCGGCTGCGCGGCCGGTTGTACTCCTCGCTGCGGGAGCGGCCGATCGACTCCGCCTCCGATCGCATCCGGCTCGCCGAATTGGCCCTGGACAGCGACAAATCCGCGGATCTGGAGCTGTTCGTGGCGGCGGCCGAGGACGCGATCGGGCTGGCCAACATCCCGCTCGGCGAGCGCTTCGCCCGCGCGGCGGTGGAGCGGCGCGGCGGGGTGGAGGCGGCCGATCTGCTCGCCCGCGCGCTGCTGTGGCAGGGGCACCGCATCGAGGCCGAGCGCACCCTGGCCAGCTTCGATCCCGAACAGCTGAACGACGTGCAGCTGACCCGGTGGGGCAGCACGCGGGTGTCGAATCTGCTGTGGGCCATGGGCGATGCCGATCGCGCCGACGAGGTGCTGGCCCTGGTGCGCGAGCGGGTCACCCATCCCAAGCTGGCGGCGACGCTGCGGGGCCTGTCCTCGGCGTGCGCGGTGAACGACAACCGCCTGGAGGACGCGTTCGTCGACGCCGACGGCGTGATGACGACCGCGGACGCGCCGCCGTGGGCGGTGTGGTGGGCGTCGTTCGGCGGCGGCCTGGCGCTGGCGCTCATGGGCCGCGGGGACGCCGCCCGCGCCTACGCCGCGCGCGGGCACGAGGTCGAGGCGCACATCGACGGGCTCAACCGGTTCATGTCCACGCACGCGGAGGTGCTGGCGCTCACCTTCACCGGCGATCTGGACGCCGCCCGCCGGTGCGCCACCACGTATTTCGGCTACTCGGCGCCGGGACAGTATCTGGCGTGGGGCTTTTCGAAGATCCTGCAGGGCACCGTCGACGTGGCGCAGGGTCGGTTCCCCGACGGCATCGAGAATCTGGAGCAGGCGCTGGCCGCGCTGCACGCGGAGGGCGCCGCGGCGTGGATGTTCCCCGCGAGAATCCGTCTGGCCGAGGCGTATTCGGCGCTGGGGCGGGCCGCGGAGGCGGCCGAGTCCATCGCCGAGGCGATCGCGCGCGGTGGGCGGCACAGCGCGGTGTACGAGCCGCAGCTCGAGATCGCGCGGGCCTGGCAGGCCGCCGCCGAGGGCACCGTGACGCCCGCGGTCCGGCTGGCCATCGGGGCGGCCGACGCGGCGGCCCGGTCGCATCAGCACGCCATCGAGGCGCGGGCGCTGCACACCGCGGCCCGGTTCGGCGATCACTCGGTGGCGGGCCGCCTGGCCGACCTGGCCGCCCGCATCGACGGCAAGCTGGTGCAGGTGCAGGCCCGGCACGCGGTCGCGGTCGCCTCCCACGACGGACCCGGATTGGACAATGCCGCAGCGGAATTCGAGGCCCTGGGGGCGCTGCTGTCGGCCGCGGACGCCGCCGCGCAGGCCGCCTCGGCCCACGAGCGGTCCGGCGATCGCCGCCGCCTGCTGGAGTCGGCGGCCACCGCGAACCGCCTGGCCGCGGCCTGCGGCGGCGCCAGCACCCCGGCGCTGCGCCAGTCCGCACAGCCGCTGCCGCTGACCGCCCGCGAGCGCGAGATCGCCAACCTGGTCGCCGCCGGGCTCACCAATCGCCAGATCGCCGACCGGCTCACGGTGTCGGTGCGCACGGTCGAGGGCCACCTGTACCGCGCGTGCATCAAGCTGGATGTGACCGACCGCGAGGCGCTGGCGGAGCTGATGCGCGGCGAGCCACCGAGCGGCAAACAGCGCGGCTGACTGCCACCGCAGAGCGTCCGGTGTCGCATTCGACGGTATGGCTAGGGGCCTTCCCACCCACTACGATGCAGGGCGGCGGCGATCGGTCGTCGATCGATATATCGGATCGTGAGGGGTGGTCGCGTGGCGCGGCGAAATCGGAACGTAGCGGGTGGGATTCGAGCCGGAGTGGTCGCGCTGCCGTTCGCGTTGGCGGTGACCTGCGTCGGCATCGCCGTCGCCGGCGCCGATCCCGCGGTGCAGCCGGGCGTGATCGCGCCCAGCGCACCGGCCGACCAGCAGGCCGACCAACCGGCCGAATTACGGGCCGCGGCGCCGCAGAGCACCGCCCCGGCGCCCCGCCCGCGTCCGGCGCCCGAGACGACCACACCGGACGCCCCGCCGCCCGCGCCGCGCACCGTGCGCGTCGGCGACGCCAGCGTCCCGGTCCCGGACGGCGTCCCCGACGACGTCGTGCGCGGCATCCAGAACGCCATCGACCCGAACGCCCAGCCGAACCGCTAGCGGGCCTCAGAACAGCGTCGGCTCGCCGAAGCCCGGGGTGCGCTCGATCTCCAGCAGATGCTGCTTGGTGGTGAGCCCGCCGGGGGCCGAGAAGCCGTGCAGCGCATGGTCGGCGGCGAGCACGCGGTGGCAGGGCACGATGAGCGGAATCGGATTGCCGCCCAGCGCCTGCCCGACCGCCTGGGCGGCGCCGGGCTGACCGACCCGGGCCGCGACCTGCCCGTAGCTCAGGGTGTGCCCCGGATCGATGGCGCGGGTGACCTCGTACACCGCGCGCTGGAATTCGGGAATCCCGGTGTGGTCCAACGGAATCCAGCGCAGATCGTCGAGCGCGCCGCCGAGGTGGGCGCGAATCCCGGCGACCGCCTCGGCCATGGCGCCGGTGGGCTCGGCCTCCCGCACCTCGACGCCGCGCGGGCGCAGCATCCGGGTCCGGGTGGTGGCGGGGGTGGCCTCGGGCAGCTGGAATCGCACCACCCCCACCTCCGTCCAGGTCATGGCGCACGGGCCGATGGCGGTGTCGAAGAGCGCCGCCGCGAGCGGCGGGCGGTCCGATTCGAGCATGCGACCAGTGTGCACCGCGCCACCGACATCCCGGAAAACTCCGGTCCAGTCAATACAACTGGACTTCCATGCCTAGCCTCGGCGGGCCGCGCCCCAATCGGTGAGCGAATGCCGGACCCGCAGCGTCGCCCGGCGAAACTCCCTGCGCTCATCGGGTGACGGGAGGTAGGCGGGGATGATGGTCGTCGCCGCGGCGACGACCGCGATGAGGATGAGAAGCGCGGCCATAAGCCCAGCTTGCGCCGATCTGGACTTGAAAGACATAGCCAGCGTGACCATACTGGCCTGCATGGCAATCCGTGTGATCAGTGCCGCCACCCTCACCCGTGACCTGGGCCGATGGCGTCAGGACGAGGCCGGGGAGGGGCGGCGGACCTCCCGTCCCGCGTATCTGGCCCTGGCCGAGGGCGTCCGGCTGCTGATCCACGACGGGCGCGCGCCGCTGGGCGTCGCCCTGCCCAGCGAACGCGATCTGGCCACCGCACTCGGCGTCAGCCGCACCACGGTCACCTCCGCGTACGCGCTGCTGCGCGAGCACGGCTACCTGATCAGCAGGCAGGGTTCCCGCAGTACCGTCGCGCTGCCCACCGATGTCAAGCACGACGGCAGCAAACCGGCGCGCAGCATTCTCGCCATGATGCTGCCCGGCGAGGTGCCGACCATCGACCTCACCTACGCCGCCATGTCCGCGCCGCCGGAAATGAGCGACGCGTATTCTTCTGCGCTGCAAGGACTTCCGATCTACCTCGGCACGCACGGCATGGACCCGGTCGGTATTCTGCCGCTGCGCGAGGCCATCGCGCGCCGCTACACCGCACGCGGCCTGCCCACCGAGCCCGATCAGATCCTGGTCACCCTCGGCGCCCAGCACGGCCTGCGGCTGCTGCTCAATGTGCTCACCGCGCCCGCCGAACGGGTGCTGATCGACCACCCCAGCTACCCCAATGCCATCGAGGCGATCCGCGACGTGGGCGCGCGGCCGGTGCCGGTGCCGCTGCGCCCGGAGCATCCGGCGGCCGGGTGGGATCTCGACGGAATCCGCAGTGCCGCACGGCAGACCGCGGCCAGCACCGCCTACCTGGTGCCGGACTTCAACAATCCGACCGGGCTGCTCATGGACGGCGCGGGGCGCGCCGAGCTGGCCGCCATCGCCCGCGAGACCCGGATGACGGTGATCGTCGACGAGTCCATGGTGGATCAGCAGCTCGACGGCGAAACCCAGCCCCCGGCAGCGGCTTTCGCGCGCGGCTCGGAGATCGTGACGATCGGCTCGGCGTCGAAGTCGTTCTGGGGCGGCCTGCGCGTCGGCTGGATTCGCGCCAATCAGACGCTGATCGGCAAGCTACTGGGCACCCGCTCGACGGTCGACCTGGGCACGCCGGTGATGGATCAGCTGGCCACCACGTACCTGCTCGAGCGCGCCGACACCATCCTGGCCCGCCGCCGCGACCAGCTGCACAGCCGCCGCGCCGCGCTGCTCGACGCGCTGGCCGAGGAGCTGCCCGACTGGCGCGCGGTCGAGGGCGCGGGCGGCATGTCGCTGTGGGTGCAGCTGCCCGCCCCCGTCTCCACCGCCCTCGCCGCCACCGCCCCCAACCACGGCGTACTACTCGCCGCCGGACCGAGATTCGGCGTCCAGGGCGCCTTCGAACGCTTCCTCCGCCTCCCCTTCACCCACGAGGAATCCGACCTCCGGCTGGCGGTGAAGTCCATGGCGGCGGCGTACAGCGCGCTGACTCCGCATGCGGCGGAGCCATTGGCCCCGCTCACCTGCTATTGAGCAACCCATGAGGTCGGGGAAGCTCAGCCCAAAATATCGTGGCGGACGATGGTTTCGTCGCGGCCGGGGCCGACGCCGATGCAGGACATGCGGGCGCCGGACAGTTCCTCCAGGCGCAGGACGTAGGCCCGGGCGTTGGGGGGCAGGTCGTCGAAGGTGCGGGCGTGGGAGATGTCCTCCCACCAGCCGGGCATCTCCTCGTAAATGGGCTTGGCGTGGTGGAATTCGGTCTGGGTGGTGGGCATCTGCTCGACGCGCTCGCCGTCGATCTCGTACGCCACGCAGATCGGCACCCGGTCCAGGCCGGACAGTACGTCCAGCTTGGTCAGGAAGTAGTCGGTGATGCCGTTGACGCGGGTGGCGTAGCGGGCGATCACCGCGTCGAACCAGCCGGTGCGGCGGGCGCGGCCGGTGGTCACGCCGACCTCGCCGCCGGTCTTGGCCAGGTACTCGCCGGACTGGTCGAACAGTTCGGTCGGGAACGGGCCCGAGCCCACGCGGGTGGTGTACGCCTTGAGGATGCCGAGCACGGTGCCGATCTTGTTGGGCCCGATGCCGGAACCCACCGCAGCGCCGCCGGAGGTCGGGTTCGAGGAGGTCACGTACGGGTAGGTGCCGTGGTCGACGTCGAGCAGCGTGCCCTGCGAGCCCTCCAGCAGGATGGTCTCGCCGTTCTCCAGCGCCCGGTTGAGCAGCAGCCGGGTGTCGCTGATGCGGTGGGAGAAGCCCTCGGCCTTGGTGAGCACCTCGTCGACCACCTGCTGCGGGTCCAGGGCGCGGCGGTTGTAGATCTTGACCAGCACCTGGTTCTTGAATTCCAGTGCGGCCTCGACCTTCTGGGTGAGGATCTTCTCGTCCAGCAGGTCGGCGACGCGCACGCCCACCCGCGCCACCTTGTCCTGGTAGCAGGGGCCGATGCCGCGGCCGGTGGTGCCGATCTTCTTGTTGCCCAGGAAGCGCTCGGTCACCTTATCGATGGCGACGTGGTACGGCATGATCAGGTGCGCGTCGGCGGACAGCAGCAGCTTGGAGGTGTCGACGCCGCGCTCCTCGATCCCGGCCAGCTCGGCCAGCAGCACGCCCGGGTCTACCACCACGCCGTTGCCGATCACATTGGTGACGCCGGGGGTGAGGATGCCGGAGGGGATCAGATGCAGCGCGAAGTTGTCGCCGTTGGGCAGCACCACGGTGTGACCGGCATTGTTGCCGCCCTGGTAGCGGACAACCCACTGGACTCGACCGCCGAGCAGATCGGTAGCTTTGCCCTTGCCCTCGTCGCCCCACTGGGCGCCGATCAGGACGATTGCCGGCATATCGAGTCTCCTACGGTTCGACGCGCAGCATCCCGTTTCGATACTGCAGCTACCTGCCGTTTCCGAGGCGGTGGCCGGGAGCACAGTCTAGTGGATGGGTGCGCGGGCGCCCCGGACATCCACCCGCCGACTGTGGTGCGAGACACAGGAATGTAACGAATTGGCCGCGGCCACAAGGGCTTTCGCGATGTTCGACACGCGCGTCCGGTGCCGGATGACCAATGTCACACCGCGAGCCGGGTCGACTCCACCGAGAATCGCCGTCCACAACCGGTCGCGCCGATCCCGGCCGCCGGACCGCGCCCCGCGCCGCGCGAACCCCCCATTTCCGGGGGCTCACAAGGGGAAACGCGCTCCGGGCCGCTCGGGCCCACCGACGCGGCGAGCCGACCCGTCCGTCCGGCACCGGACGCACCCGACATGACCGGCGAGTCACGGCGACGCGCCGGACGGCAAACCGTGACCGGGCACGAACCCGCCGAGCGGAGCACGGCGGCCGAACTCGGACACGGCTATCGTGGCTGCGGGAGGCGGACCGGCAGGGGGTCCGCCGAGCGCAGCGAGGACGATGGAGTTGTCAGGTCCAAGGAGGGTGTACGGCAGTTGAGTACCCATGTTCTCCGCTGCAACGGCGCTCCGGTGCCGATCGCACTCGCGTCGCTGCCGACCACGCAGACCGCGGCGATCCCGGATACCGCGCAGCTCGACGAACTGCTGCCGGTGCTGGCCGCCGACAGTCTGCCGCGGCTCATCGTGCTCGGCGAGGACGCCGGGCTGGCCGCCGTGCTCACTCACCTGCTGCGCACCGACCGCCTCGGCGTCGAGATCGGGTACGTCCCGGTCGACCGCACCTACGGCTCGCGTGCCTACCAGATCGGCACCGGATCCGCCGCCGCCAAACGGGCGCTGGAGGGCAAGTCCGCGCCGACCCCCCTGATCCGCGACGACACCGGCATGGTGCTGGTGGGACGCGCCACCGTCACCGGCCGCGACGGCGGCAAGCTCGAGGGCGAGGCGTACGTCGACGAGACCCGCCTGTTCACCGGACGCGTTACCGCCCTGCATGTTTCGCCTACATTGGAGATGCCGGGCGTGCGCGCCGCCGTACATCGCGGGCTGCGCAAGCGGCGCTGGGTGGCCGGGCGCGCCGTTCAGCTGGGCACGCCGGGCGCGGTGGTGACCCGCGACGGCATCGCCTCCGACCGAACCGTGCCGCGGTCGAGTTTCTACCGGCACAACGAGCCCTGGTTGTTGGTCCGATGAGTCATCCCTTCGGGGCCCGCCGCACCGCGGTCCGCCCCAGCCCGATATTCCTGCTGATCGTGGTCCTGGCCGCGGTCGGCGGCGCGCTCGCCTGGGACGCCGAGGTGACCTCGAACCAGGCCCGGTTCGGCGTGTTCATCCTGGTGGTGTTCGGCTGGATCGTCACCGTGTGCCTGCACGAGTTCGGCCACGCCTACACGGCGTGGCGGGCCGGGGATCGCGAGGTGGAGCTGCGCGGCTATCTGACGCTGAATCCGCTCAAGTACACCCACCCGCTGCTGTCGATCGGCCTGCCGATGCTGTTCATCGCGCTCGGCGGTTTCGCGCTGCCGGGCGGCGCGGTCTACGTGCACACCCAGAACTTCTCGGCGCGCACCCAGCGGATGATCAGCGGCGCGGGCCCGGCGGTGAACGCGGTGTGCGCGGTGGTGCTGCTGGTGATCCTGCGGCTGTTCGGCTCGGCGCACGAGCACGCCGCGTTCTGGTTCGGCCTGGCCTTCCTGGCGTTCCTCCAGGTGACCGCGACCATCCTGAATCTGCTGCCGATCCCGGGAACCGACGGTTACGCGATCTTGGAACCGTCGCTGAGCTATCAGACCCGGCGCTCGCTCGATCAGGTCAAGCCGTTCGGGCTGCTCCTGCTGCTGGCGGTGTTGTGGGGCATCCCCGGCGCGAATCACGCCTTCTTCAACGCCATCTACGACCTGTACGAGCTGTCCGGCGTGCCGTCGATCTGGTCCGCCTTCGGCAGCTACCTGACCCGGTTCTGGACCTAGCGCTGTCCCCATCGGGCGGCCCGACCCTCTTCCCCCATCGAGCCGCCCGGCCCGCCACCCTGCCGGGATGCGGCGCCCAGAATCACCGCGCCCGGCCCTCGTTCCCCCGCCGGGCCGCCCGTCCTCCCGAACCCCCCGGTGCGGGCGACCCGCTTCGCTCGGGAACAGATACCGGACCCGGTCGGCCACCACACCATATGGCCGCTCGATGTCCGCTCCCTTGCGAAGTATTCGACCGCGGCACCCCTCGTGGACGCGGTCGTGTACGAAGTTACGAGCGCGACGGGCCCGGCACACGAGTAGTCCACTACCCCAAGATCTTCGCGACGAGCCCTCGGCCCCGAGGCGGTCACTCGCAATGTCCGGTCCGGTCGGCGCGGTCAATCCTCCGGTGCGACATAGGGATGCCGCACCGTCGGCGGCAGCAGGGCGATCGCGGACAGCCGCTTCATGCCGCAGACCTGCATCAGGTCGACCACGACCGAGCGCAGCTGGGCGAACACCACGTGCGCCGACAGTCCGGAGCCCTCGACCAGATCCTTGGTGGCGCCCTTCGCGACTCGGCGCAGTATCCGGGTCGCCTCGGCGGCGTCGGGCTGCTCGCCCGGATCGGCGAGCATGTAGCGGCGGATCACGTCGAGGGCGGTGCCGAGCGCCTCCACCTCGTCGATCAGCCGCGGGTCGAGAATCTCGTCGTCGCGCACCAGGGTGAGCGCGCGCCGCAGCAGCACGCGGACATTGCGGACGGCGTTGTCGAGCGGGTCGGCCGCCGTGCGCAGCAGCTCCAGCCGGGGCCGCGAATTCCAGTACAGCGGCGAGATGCGGCTGACCTCGCGCCCGCCCTCCAGCGTGTTGCGCAGCGCATCGATCTGGGGCTGCGTGCCGCGCGCGGATTGCAGTGCGAGCCGGATCTTTTCGGGATCCTGCTCGTGCAGGCCGTCGGCGCAGTCGGTGAGCGCCCTGCCCATCACACCGAGGATGTCGGCGGCCTGCTGACGGGCGCGCCGCACCGGATGCAGCGGAATCAGACCCACCACCACGATTCCGACCAACCCGCCGACCAGGGCGTCGATCATGCGGTTGACGCCGCCGTTGCTGTGCGGGGGCAGCAGGGTCGCCACCAGCACCGCCGAACCGGCCGCCTGCATGGGAATGACCGCGCCGCTGTCGAGGAAGATCGCGATCGCCATGGCCACCGCCACGACCAGGGCGATCTGCCAGGGCCCGGTGCCGACCCGGGTGATGAAGAAGTCGCCGATGCCGATGCCGACGGTGACGCCGGCGACCAGTTCGACCGACCGCCGCAGCCGGGCGCCGAAGGAGACGCCGATCGAGATGATCGCCGCCGACGGCGCGAAGAACGGCTGCGGGTGGCCGACGAGCCGGTGCGCGACGAACCAGGCCAGCGCCGCGCCGACCGCGCACTGCACGATCGGCAGCGCGGATCTGCGCAGGCGCTGCCAGCCCTTGCGCAACCGCTCCTTACTGCCCTCGCGGACGGTCTCGACGCTGAGTGAACTCTCTAATACCAACGCTGCGTACGAACCCGATCAATCCAGGCCGAGTTCGGCGGCCGCGCGCGGGTCGCAGTCCTCGAGCAGATCCAGGCAGCGGGCGTACTCGTCGGACTCGCCGATGATCTGCGCGGCACGGGCCAGCGCGCCGACCGCGCGCAGGAAGCCACGGTTGGGCTCGTGGCTCCACGGCACGGGACCGAAGCCCTTCCAGCCGTTGCGCCGCAACAGGTCCAGGCCGCGGTGGTAGCCGGTGCGGGCGAAGGCGTAGGCGGCGATGACGTCCGCGCTCACCACACCCTCGCTCGAATCGTGTGCCCGGCCGAGGGCGTCCTCGGCGAGCTGGGCCCAGGCGATCGACGCCGTGGGATGCGCGGCGGCGACCTGCACGGGATCCTGATTGTCCAGCAGCGCCTCCTCCGCTTCGGGGTGTTCGGGAAGCATTACCGGCTGCGGTCCGAGGAGATCACCGAAGGAGGTCATGGGCTTCATTGTGCACCGCCGCCCGGAATGCTCGTTAGGCTGACCGTCGGAGGTTTCACCTGTTGACATTGAGCGAGGGGTAACGCGTGTCCGACCCGAAGGACGACCAGAAGCCGGATCGGCAGACCCAGCCGGGCACTGCCGGCGCCCAACCGTCCGCGCCGCAGGGCGAGCAGCCCGATGCCGGGAAGACCGAACGCATCTCTCGTGAACCGGGACCGTCCGCCTCCGCCGCGACCCAGTTCATCCGCAAGCCGGGCGTGGCGCCCGGCCCGCCCCCGCCGCGCCCGGGCGATCGCCCGCAGCCCGCGCCCGGCGGGCCGACGAAAAAGCCCACCCCGCCGAAGAATCCCGCGCGGCCCTGGTTCGGCCCGACGGTGGTCGAGTCGACCGGCAATGCGCCCACGCGGCCGGTGCCCGCGCAGGACAAGCCGGGCGCTCCGGCGAATCGGCCGGGCGGCGCGCCGAAGGATCAGCGCGATCTGCCGCAGAATCCCGCGCGCCCCGGATTCGGCCCGGCGGGGGCTCGTCCAGGGCCGACATCGGCCGCGGCGGCGCAGGATTCGACGAAGGGTCCCGAGCAGGCCGGGGCGACGGGCGATCCGGCGGTCTCCGGCAGCGCGCCGACGCGGCCGATACAGACGAAACCGGGCGCTCCGGCGGCTCCCGGACGCGGCGATAACGCTGGTGCACAGCGGGATTCGGGCTCGAAGCCGGAGGACCGGAAGCCGGAGAATTCCGCCGCCGGGCGCACGGAGAAATCCGACGCGGGGACCGCCGCCGGGGCGAAGGGCGCCGAAGCGGGCTCCGCCCCGGACAAGACGGCGAAGCCGAAGGCGAGCGGCGCGGACCGAAAGGATCGGCCGGACGCGGGCGACCAGGGCGATTCGGGTGACGCGCCGAAGCAGGCGCAAACAGGCGCTCCGGGAGCGACCGCAGCGGGTGCGGCGAAGGCCGCGGACTCGGCCGCCCCGACGCGACCTGTTCCCGCGCAACAGAAGCCGGGTGCCGAAAGCACCCAGAAACCCGGCGGTCCCGCCTCCGGCAAACCGAATTCCC
This sequence comes from Nocardia terpenica, assembly GCF_013186535.1. NCBI lineage: Bacteria > Bacillati > Actinomycetota > Actinomycetes > Mycobacteriales > Nocardiaceae > Nocardia > Nocardia terpenica. Next base: position 35,963 of record NZ_JABMCZ010000003.1, on the reverse strand, counting down.
CTGGCGGGCAAGCGGATCAGAAGTCCAAGGCGGAGCGTACCGAGGCCGCGAAGCCGCCGCAGCCCCCGGTCGGCGATCCGAAGACCGTCATGATCCCCAAGCCGAAGCAGGGCGACCCGAAGCCGCCCGAGCAACCGGCCGTCGACCCGGAAACCGTTGCCATTCCGAAGATCTCGAATCCGTCGGACGCGGCGACCACGATCCTGCCGGTGCAGCGGCCGGGCGGTGCCGGGCCCAGCCCGATCACCAAACCACCGGCCACGCCGCGCCCCGGCACCGGGCCGAAGAACCCGGCGCCCCAGGGCCCGGCCGGACCCGCCCAGGCCCCGCCGCCTCCGCCGCCGCACCGGCCGTCGGCCGCGCCGCAGCAGGTGGGCGGCGCGCCGTCCCCGGCCGATACGCAACCGACCGAACCGGCGGCGATGCCCCAGCAGCCGCCCGTACCCCCGCAGCCGCGCCCCCTCGCGCAGCCGCAGCGCGTGCCGCCCGCACCCGCCGCCGCGCCGACACCCGCGGCGGCGCAAGCGAAGCCGCGCGGTCGGCGCCCGCTGATCGTGGCCGGGGCGGCGGTGGTGGCGGTCCTCGCGATCGTCGGCATCGTGCTGGCGCTGGTGCAGCACGCCAAGGACAATTCGCCGCAGGCCCAGATCCGTTCGGCCATCACGGGATACACCGACGCGCTGGCGAGCGGGAACCTGAACACCCTGCGCGGCGCGACCTGCGGTCGGCTGCACGACTTCTATCAGAACATCGCCCCCGACCAGTATGCCGGCGTGCACAAGCTCTCCGTGGATCAGAAGAAGATCCCGAAGCTCGGCAGCGTCGACAACGTGCAGATCACCGGCGACAAGGCCGTGGCGCAGGCGAGCGTGTACACCGACGCCGACCCCACCCGGGTCGCCCGCACCTTCGACCTGCAGCAGACCCCCGACGGCTGGAAGGTGTGTGATCCGCCGAACGCCGGTCGGTGAGCGACGGCCGCCGGTAGGCGATGTGATGTGCGCCGCGAGACTGTGACGTTGCCGCGCCCGCCCGCGATGAACGTCACAGACAACTGGTCACCGGTCCTGGTCCATCGGTAGCATGGCCCGGATTTCGCGCCAGGATTTACGCAGTAAGACACGAGGGAGCAAGGGATATGCCGGAGCTGGCACCCGATGCGCCGGCACCCACGGCCCCGGCCGGTCGGCATTTCCGGGTACGCGACCACTACGAGGTCGGGCGGGAGAAGATTCGCGAATTCGCCCGCGCCGTCCAGAACGACCATCCGGCCCACCGCTGGGAGGCGGACGCGGGCAAGCTGGGCTGCGACGGCATCGTCGCGCCGCCGACCTTCGCCTCGGTGGTCGGCATGACCACCACGCAGGCGCTGCTGGACACGGTGCTGACCGATTACGACCTGTCGCAGATCCTGCAGACCGACCAGGTCTTCGAGATCCACCGCCCGATGGTGGCGGGCGACCGGCTCAGCAGCGAGGCCGAGATCGTCTCGATCCGCCGGATGCGCGGCAACGACTTCATCGTCGTCAAGGCCACTGTCACCGACGAGCAGGGCAGCGTCGTGCAGGTCGGCACCACCACGATCGTGGCCCGGCTCGGCGCGGAGGTCGATCCCGATATCGTCCGCCTGGTCGAGGGCCTGGTCATGCACCGCCGCGACGGCAAGGCCGACCCCGAGGTGCTCGTGCCCATCTCCGCCGAATCGGCCACCGCCGCACCGGAACTCGCCGATTCCCGGCGCGAGGCCCCCGTGCACGCCGCGCCGAGCTTCGACGATGTCGCCGTCGGCGACGAGTTACCGGCGCTCACCATGCAGCTCACCCGCGGCGACCTGGTCAATTACGCTGGCGTGTCGGGCGATTCGAATCCGATCCACTTCAGCGACCGCGCCGCCGAACTGGCCGGGCTGCCGACGGTCGTGGCGCACGGCATGCTCACCATGGGCCTGGGCGCGCAGTACCTCACCTCCTGGCTCGAGGATCCGACCGCGATCGAGACCTACAGCGTGCGGTTCTCCGGGTTCGTTCCCGTCGAGCCGCTGTCCCCGGCGCAGATCGAGTTCACCGGGCGGATCAAGTCGCTGGACCCCGAACGCCGCACCGCCACGGTGTTGCTGGGCGGTACCTCGGCGGGTAAGAAACTGTTCGGCCGCGCCATGGCCCAGGTGCGCCTGGCCTGACCGACCCGCCGGGCGAGACGCCACCGCGGACGCGGTGACAACCCCCGGCCCATTGCGGTCCGGCGGCAACCGGGTAACAAAACGGGCGCGAAGCACGCCGCCGGGCTGGCACCATTGAGCCATGACTTCGCGACCCCGGCCACCGGTCGACCGCGCCGCCGAGCCCGCCGCCACCGTCTGGGCGCAGCGGGCCGACCGATCCGAGTCCGCGATCCTGTCTCGGCATCTACGCAGGCTATGGTCGGTGCCGGGGTCCGCGCTGGCGGTGGTGGGCTGGCCCGCCACCCGCCGGGACCGCCTCTTCGCCTCCTGGCACTACTGGTGGCAGGCGCACGTGATCGACTGCGAGATCGACGCCGCCAACCGCGAGCCCACCCCGGCGCGCACCCGCCGCATCGCGGCGCTGGCGCGCGGGCATCGGGTCCGCAACATCACCGGCTGGACCAACGACTACTACGACGACATGGCCTGGCTGGCCATCGCCCTGGAACGCGCCGAGCGCACCCAGGGCATCACCGAGGTCCGCGGCGCGCTCGTCACGCTGAAGAAGGTGCTCGCGGCGGGCTGGGATCCGCGGTTCGGCGCGCTGCCGTGGCGCAAGGGCTCCGACTTCTACAACGCACCCGCCAACGGTCCCGCGGGTATCGCGCTGGCCCGCCTCGGCCGGATCGACCGCGCGACCGATATCTCCGACTGGCTGGACAAGACGCTGCGCGACCCGGACACCGGGCTGATCCTGGACGGCATCCACCTGCCCTCCGGCGAGATCGAGCGGCCCACGTTCAGCTACTGCCAGGGCGTGGTGCTCGGCCTGGAGACCGAATTGGCCGTGCACACCGGCGAATTCCGGCACATCGAGCGCGCGCAGCGGCTGCTGCACGCGGTCGAGGAGCGGATGACCGAGAGCGGCATCGTCAGCGGCGGCGGGGGCGGCGACGGCGGCCTGTTCAACGGCATCCTGGCCCGTTACCTGGCCCAGCTCGCGCTGATGCTGCCGGGCGACGAGCCCGCCCAGGCGCACGCCCGGCACACCGCCGCCGCCCTCGTGAAGGGCTCGGCCCGCGCCGCCTGGGAGCACCGCCTGGAGGTGGAGGGCGACCCGCTGTTCGGCCACGACTGGGCGGCCCCCGCCCGGCTGCCCGCGGGCACGGCGGGTGCGGGGCGCTTCACCTCCGGCGGCTCGGTGACCTCCTCGCGCACACCGGAGCGCGACCTGTCGGTGCAGATCTCGGGCTGGATGCTGATGGAGGCGGCCTATCTGGTGACGGCCGCCGGAATGTGATGGGGCTCAGCGGGATTCGGGTTCGGCCCCGACGCAGGGCGGCCGATCCTCCAGCTCGAATTCCTCTGCGGGGCGCGCCATTTCGATGCGGTACTGCCGAATGCCCAGCCCGGTGCCGATGATCAGGCCCGCCACCAGCGTGCCCACCACCGTCGGCATCAGCCACGACACGTGCTCCAGGAAGCCGCCGGTGTAGTAGCCGATCAGCAGCAGCACCGGGGCCCAGAACACCGCGCCGAGCGAACTGGCCAGCGTGTAGCGGCGGTGGTTCATCCCGGCCGCGCCCGCGACCAGCGGGCACAGCGTGCGCACCCACGGAATCCAGCGCGCCACCAGCACCGCGAGAAAGCCGTGGCGGCGCAGCAGTTCGGTCACCCGGGCCAGGTTGCGGGCGTTGATGTAGCGGCCGTTCTTGCGCGCGACCAGGTGGTGTCCGGTGCGGTGGCCGATCACGTAGCCGACCTGGTTGCCCGCGATCGCGGCGATCATGGTCGCCACCGCCAGCCCCCACACCTGGGCGTGCCCGGTCTCGTGCGAGGCCAGCACGACGCCCGCGGTCAGCAGCATGGAGTCACCGGGCAGGAACAGCCCGATGATGAGGGCGCATTCGAGAAAGACGAAGATCAGCACGACGGTCCAGACCAGTACCGGCCCTGCCGATTGCAGCGAATCGAATCCGCTCAGCGCGAGGGTATGCGGCGACATGGACAAGATGTCAGCGCGTGGGATCGTTCGTCGAGACGGGGATCTCGTCGCGCGCCGGGGCGGCGTCGCGATTCAGCAGTTTTCTGGCCACCGAGACGATGCCCGGCAGGATCGAGACGAGCACGATGAGCAGGAAGATCGCCTCGACGTGGTCGCGGATGAAGCCGACATTGCCCAGGAAGTAACCGAGCACGGTGACGCCGCCGCCCCACAGGATGCCGCCGATGATGTCGAAGGTCAGGAACGTGCTGTAGGTCATCTTCGACACGCCCGCGAGCACCGGCATGAAGGTGCGCACGATCGGCACGAAACGACCCAGGATGATGGTCTTCGGGCCGTATTTCTCGAAGAACTCGTGCGTCTCGGTGACATAGCGCTGCTTGAAGAAACGCCCGTCCTGCTTGTGGAACAGCGCCGGACCGATGGCCCGGCCGATCCAGTACGCGCACTGGTCGCCCGCGACCGCGGTGATCGCGACGGCCGGGACCAGCACCCAGATCGAGACCGGCGGATGCGGGTGCGCGGACAGCAGGCCGCCGGTGAACAACAGCGAATCGCCGGGCAGAATCGGGAACAGCAGGCCCGTCTCGATGAAGACGATGACCAGAATGGCGGGCAGCACCGCATTCTTCAGCCACGTTTCCGTGAGCAGGTGCATCGGGTCGAGCAACTCCTTGATCGGGTTACTCGCTACGACATCGGACATGGCCAGCAGGGTCACGGGCACCACAGTACCGGGCCGGTCTCTATCGCACCGAACGTCTCGCCAACCTCACAGGGGGCGGTCCCGGCGAGACCGGGGCCGACGGGGGTATTTAGGGTATTGGGTACCAGTCGATTTTTGCCGCATACATACGGAGGTCACCGCCGTGCCCATCGCGACTCCGGAGGTCTACGCCGAGATGCTCGGTCGGGCCAAAGAGAACTCCTTCGCCTTCCCCGCGATCAACTGCACGTCGTCGGAGACGATCAATGCGGCGATTCGCGGATTCGCCGAGGCCGGGAGCGACGGCATCATTCAATTCTCCACCGGCGGTGCGGAATTCGGTTCCGGCCAGGGTGTGAAGGACATGGTCGTCGGCGCCACCGCGCTCGCGGAATTCGCGCACGTGGTCGCCGCCCGCTACGACGTGACCATCGCGCTGCACACCGACCACTGCCCCAAGGACAAGCTGGACACGTTCGTGCGCCCGCTGCTGGCCATCTCGGCCGAGCGGGTCCAGGGCGGCCGGAACCCGCTGTTCCAGTCGCACATGTGGGACGGTTCCGCGGTGCCGATCGACGAGAACCTGGAGATCGCGAAGGAACTGCTGAAGCAGACCGCCGCGGCGAACATCATTCTCGAGGTCGAGATCGGCGTCGTGGGCGGCGAGGAGGACGGCGTCGAGAACGCCATCAACGAGAAGCTCTACACCTCCACCGAGGATTTCGAGAAGACCGTCGACGCCCTGGGCGCCGGCGAGAACGGCCGGTATCTGCTGGCCGCGACCTTCGGCAATGTGCACGGCGTGTACAAGCCGGGCAATGTGAAGCTGCGCCCGGAGGTGCTGGCCGAGGGCCAGCGCGCGGCCGCCGCCAAGCTGGGCCTGCCCCAGGGCGCCAAGCCGTTCGACTTCGTCTTCCACGGCGGTTCGGGCTCGCTGAAGTCCGAGATCGAGGACTCGCTGAAGTACGGCGTGGTGAAGATGAACGTCGACACCGACACCCAGTACGCCTTCACCCGCCCCATCGCGGGCCACATGTTCGCCAACTACGACGGCGTCCTGAAGATCGACGGCGAGGTCGGCAACAAGAAGGTCTACGACCCCCGCAGCTACCTGAAGAAGGCCGAAGCCTCCATGTCCGCCCGCGTAGTCGAAGCCTGCAACGACCTCAACTCCGCAGGCAAGTCGGTCAGCGCGAAGTAACACGCCACAAACAGCACGAAACAGGCTGTGGCCGACCCAAACCGTCGGCCACACCCTCGTTGCATGTTGCATGCCAACCCACCGACTGATTTCGTAAGAACATGGGTAACTCCATGTACGCACGTCGAACTAGCTTGCGATTGGCACCGTTGTCAAGACCTAGCAGTATCGAGTGTTGTTGGGGTCGATGGCTCCTGAACTGCGAATACGTCCACCCGCCATCCGATTCGGCATGTGATATCGAACACTGGCGTTGGCGTTCGTTGGCGGCGTTGGGTGACATCAGCCATTAAATGGCGGGATTGATGACAACCGGCCACGGTCAGCCAGCAACCGCTGGGACACCGGCCTGCTCGAGCAGGCCGACAACCCGCGTTGAACTCGGCGTGATCACGGCTGGGGTCAACACCTGATCGTGTCACCGTTGTCGCGGTTCGCGTCCGCGTTCCTGCACGCGGGATTCTCGTCCCGCGCGGGTGCGCGCGGTTTCCGCGTCCGGCAGCTCACCGGCCGTCCGTGCCTCGAGCTCCTGCGCTGGAGGTGGCATGGCTAGCTCCAGGAGATGCGCCACCTCCGGTGGAAATCTGGCCAGTAGTTGCGCGCGGTCTTGCTGTAGGCGGGCCAACGCTTGCTGGCGAGCTCTTTCCGCCGTCTTTTCCGCTTCCTGGCGGGCTACCGCGCGGGCAACGGCTTCTTGTACCCGGGTCTTGTTCTCCCTGGCTCGCTGCTGCTGGGAGCGGATCAGCTGGGGTACGTCGTGTAGTTCCCGTTGCACGCCCTGTGCTTGTTGCTCCAGTGAGCGGCCGAGCTTACGGGCCTTCTCCGCTTCCTCCCGGGAGATCTCCACTACCTGAAAACGGCCGGGGAAGTCTCGGTGCAGGGCGTCGAGTTGTTGACGGAGCGTCGCGTCCGCCGCACCGGCGCGCATCACCCAGGTACCGGTCGCGTTCTGATCCCGGGTCAACACCTCACGGTCCAGGATGAGTTGATTGAGCGTCTTCGCGTCCGCGCGGACTTGCATGCCGTACTTGTATTCGGTGAACTCCCGCCCACCCTGCTCGTTGGTGCGGGCTGTATCGTGAATCCTGGTGTTGCCCTTACCTTTACCGAGCACGATGGCTTGTTCGTGCTGCCATCCGCGTGCCGGGGTTTCCCCGCGCAGCTGTGCCATCCCCCGATGGAACTGGCGGCCCCGTTCCCGGGACTTCTCGGATCGTTCCCTCCGCCGCCGTTCCTCGTCGTCTTCGTTCATATTCTGTTGTCCCCCAACAGATCACACCAAGGTAGAGCTATCCGGTTCGTAGCCGCCTACGTGGCGGAGTCGGCGTAATCCTCTGCGCGGGTGATGATGTCGTCGGCGAACCCTTCGCCGTGTTCGCCGATGGTGAGCAGCATGTCGACGGGGTTGTCGACGTCGGAGGCGTAGTTGTAGCAGACCGACGGCCCGAACCCGTCATAGACAGGGCTGCCGTTGCCGGGCACGTTGAATCGCAGGCCCCCGGCGTTGCGGACCAGGTATTCGATCAGGTAGCAGACGAACTGGTCTGCGGCATCGGTGTTGTCGGCCAATGCTTTTCGGGTGGGAAACATCGCGAAGGCGGCGTATTCGACCCACTCGAGCATGGCGGGACTGTAGCGCGGAGCCTGCGGCCGAGGCGGCACGGTCTCTCCCAGTGCGGCGTCGTCGGCGACCGGCAGCGCGGGCAGCGTCTCGTCGAACAGGGTGTCGATCTGCATGAAGGATCGGCGCGGGTCGTCCCACTCGGCCCACTCGGGTGTGTCCTGCGCTGCCTCGTCGTATACCGACGCAAGATCGGCCATAACCGCTCACCCTTCGAATCCGTCGATACTGGGTTGGTCGACGGATCGTAGCAACGAGGGGTGACAGGGCAGGTGTGCCCGGATCGAATGCGCGGCGGGGTCGTGCGCGCTGGTGCGGCGGTATGTGGTTACGGAACTGTGACCATCGGCCCTCGATGGCTATTGGCCTGGTTGTCGAGGAGGTCATTCGACCATAGTCCGCCGAGTTGCGCGAACTGAGCGGTACTCTCGGGTCGGGTCGAAACGAGGGGTGCGGGGTGCACATGGCTGAACGCCAGTTAGATCCATCTCTGGATGCGGGGCAAGCGCCGTATTTGGCGCAGCAGCGGGCGTCGCAGTCGCTGGTCTTCGATCAGTTGGTGAAGCGCTACGCGATGGCCTACGGGGACAGGCCGGAGCAGATTCGCGCTGGGACGTGGCTTGCTGAGCACCTTGGCCCTGGTGCGCGAGTGTTGGACGTCGGTTGTGGCACTGGCGTTCCTACCGCCCGTCAACTCGTCAACGCCGGACTTCAGGTGGTGGGCATCGACATCTCAGCCGCGATGGTCTCTGCCGCCGCCGCTGCGGTTCCCGAGGCCGTCATCTACAACTGTGACGTCTTGAATCTCACTGAAACTGGCTTCGACGGTGCGGTCGCGTTCTTCTCACTGCTGATGCTGCCCAGATCCGGTATAGCTCAAGCACTTTCGGTGTTGTATGAGGCCATCAAACCAGGTGGATACCTGTTGATCAGCATGGTCGAGGCGGACCTCGATGACGTACCGGTCAAATTCCTCGACACCGATGTCCGGGTCAGCGGCTACCAACGCGACGCGCTCTGTGGAGTCGTGGAACAGGCTGGCTTCGGCATCGTCGACATGAGGGTTGTCGCCTACACGCCTGCCGTAGCTCAGGCTGACCCCGAGATTCACCTGTACGCCTTCGCCCGACGGCCACATGGTGATAGGGAAAGCGAGTAGCGGCCCGCATTCACACGGAGCTCCGATACAGTTCGGCTATGACGGATGCGGACCTTCGTGGTGCGATGCGTGATTTCGGCGGAGTGGTCCGCCGCACCCCTCGTCTAGTGGCTCGGCCGGGTTCGGTAGCGGAGATCGTCACCGTCATCCGGGAGGCTGCGACGGGAGCCACCGATGTGGTTGCGCGAGGTTGCGGCCATTCCACGCGGGGTGAGTCCTTGACCGATGGGATCGCCCTTGACATGCGCGGCATGACCACCGTGCATTGGGTGGGCGATGACCGTGTCACAGTGGACGCAGGGGCAACATGGCGTGAGGTACTTGAGGCGACGCTGCCGTACGGACGCATGCCGCCGGTGCTCACCGACTACCTCGACCTGACCGTCGGTGGGACGCTCTCGGCCTCCGGTATTGGCGGCACTTCCCATATTCACCGTACTCAGGCAGCGAATGTCTTCGAGCTTGAGGCCGTCACACCCGAAGGGGAGGTCGTCACCTGCTCGCCCACTCACCGTCGCCGCCTTTTCGATACGCTGCGGGCTGGGATGGGCCGTCACGGCGTCATCACGACGGCTACCCTTCGCCTGATTCCAGCACCGGAGCGGGTGCTCTCGTGCCGCTCGCGTTGCGCCTCCGCCGCCGAGCTCATCGCCGCGCAGAGCCGCATCAGCGCAGACCACATATCCGGGCAGTACAATTCTTCCGGTTTCGAGCTCAAGGCCGTGGTGTACGACGCAAGCAGCCCGCCCAGCGGCCTGTCACCCACCGAAGTCGAAGAACTCACGTTCTTCGACTTCGCCGACCGCATGCGTCCAGACGTGGAGAAATTCATCGAGTTGGGAGAATGGGAACAACCCCATCCGTGGGGACAGGTCATCCTCCCTGCCGCTCTAGCTGCCAACTTCATCGAGCACACGCTGGCCGACATCACGCCTGCCGACATCGGCCCCAGCGGCTACATACTCATCAAACGCTTCTGCCCTGGTCACGTGCCGATGCTCCGCGCCCCGTCGGACGCGGTGATCTTCGCTCTCTTGCGGGCGGCAGCCCCCGGCTGCCACACGGTTGCCCAGATGTGTGTGGCCAACGACCAGTTGTACGACCGGGCCCAGGCTATCGGCGGTGTTCCGTATCCACCGCTGCCCGTTCCGGAACTCACTCAGGCCACCTGACGCAGAGCATCGGTTTTTAGCTCTGCGCGTAGAGGACCAACGACTTGGTCTGCACGGCTGCCCCGGGCAGGCTTGCGGGTCTCAGCTCGGGGGACGCTCGTTGAGCGGCTTGCCGATATAGAAGTGAACCCGTTCGCCGTTCGTGAAGGCTACCCAGATATTGCATTCCACCCGGTGTATCTCTCCACTGTCCGGGTTTCTTAGCAACTGGTAGGGATACGGTCGCTGCACGTCGGAATTTCCCCGATCGAAGATTGCCTGAAGCTCGGGTGATGCATCCAAGCACTTCCGTAGTATTGCCCGAGCCTCGCCGTTGTGAGGGTTGGACGCAGCTTGGCGCATCGAGTTCCCGAGCAGCTCAGTCTCCAAATCCCACTCGACCAGAACATCATGCGCGATCGGGTTGAAGATGGCCCACTCCAGGAGGTTGGTGCCGACCGTAATGCCGGGGAAGGCCCGCCGATACTCTTCATTGTTGGCAAGGATGTAGAGCTGCGGAGTTCCATAAGCGGCCAACATCGGTGAGTAGATGTCGGGGTCGGGTGCCTCGAACAGCCCGGCGGTAAACGAACCGTTCCCGCCCGAGAGCGATGGATGAGGTAACGCTTCCTTAGTAGCCGGAATGCTGCTCGTACCATCCTGTCTCACGTCACGGTGGCGAACCGATCCTCCTCCCACCCGTCGATTGACGAACCCTAGATCCGATGCCGAGCACCCGAAGAGGCATTCGAATTCGGCGACCAGAGTGTGAGGCCATGTGCAGTAGCCGCGCTCGAGTCGTGACACCGTGTTGGCGGTGATGCCTGTCGTTTTCCCATGTTTGGCGGCGAGATCGGCGATTGCTCTGGCCACTTGTTCCTGCGTCCAGCCACGGGCGAAGCGGCGTTCGACAAGTCTGGTGTTCGGGCGCACCCTCACCCGGTCCAGATCGTCAGCGATCCGGCCGTTACCTGCGGACGAGGAAGCGGAACGTTCCTGTTCGCTGGGCATGCGTCCCGGCGAACACCCCATAGTGGGTCTCGATTGTCTGGTTTTCATCGCGACCCCCAATCGGACTCTGCGATCCGCCACGACCGACCTTCGCTGTGGCGCATACCACACTACCTCAGCAACTATGTCGCATACCACCAATCGTGCACATCGGCGCAGGTCAGAGCTGTATGCATCAGATCAACTCGAGTCCCGATGGGTGTCTAGCGCCCTGGCTTGAGAGGGCGATCCGCCCAGCTTGAAGCCTAGTCATCAGCCTTGTATTCGGCCGTTCTCCAACGAGCCGATGGCTGGTCGAATGGACTACGGCATACGGCGCTTCCGCTATCAGGCGCGCCAGCACTACAGAGGCTGATTTCGTGTTGTCGTCATGATCGTTTCGGGGTGGGTGTGAGTCCGGTTGCGGTGAGGCAGCCGTCGATCAGGTTGGGGTGGTAGCCGATGCGGTGCAGGTCGCTGCGCACGATGCGCATGAGGTGGTCGGGGTCGGTGATGATGCGGTTGGCCAGCCGGCCTCGCCGCAGTAGTGACCAGATGCCTTCGGTCGGATTCAGATCGGGCGCGTAGGCGGGCAGTTGGTAGACAGTGAGCCAGTCGTGGCCGGTGACGAATCGGCGCATGCCGGCGGTGAGGTGGGTGTTGAGGTTGTCCCAGCAGACCACGATCGGCCCGCCGAGTTGCCGGTGGGCGGCGATGAGCAGGTCCCGGTAGTCGGTCCAGGCGAAGCTCTTCCTGCCCGAACTATTTCGGTCGTGCCGATACGGTCGCCAGATCAGCCGGGACCGATGGCCGGGCTTGTAGCAGGTCAGCGCGGCGATCGATATCCGGCGGGTGGTTCGGCCCCGGACCCGCACGATCGGGGTGTGCCCGCGTGGCGCCCAGGTCCGTGCGGTCGGCGGCGTCATCGTGAACCCGGCTTCGTCTTCGAACACGACCCAGGCTCCGAGCGCCGCCGCGGCGGTTTTACGTGCGGCCACACGTCCTTCACCCACGTCGCGACCGCCGCGTCGTCGCGTTCGACCGCCCGGCGGGCAGGTTGCTGACGGCTCCACCCGTGCCGGTGCAACAACAACGACACCCCCTTGATCGTGTAGGAGATGTGGAACCGGCGCCCGATCACGGTCTTGATCCTGGCCAGAGTCCATTTCTGGTCCGGCCAGCCGTGCTCGGCCGGGCCCTTGGCCAGCTCGTGTTCGAGTACCTGGAACTGTTCGTCGGACAGCAACGGCAGCGACGCGGGGCCCTTGGACCGCAACGCTTCCCGCCCCGCCGATCCCCACGCCTGGCGCCACCGTTGCACCGACCGCACGCTGACTCGCAGCCGGTGGGCGATCACCGCATTGTCCTCGCCCCGGGCGAAAGCGTCCGCGGCTTCCAGCCGCAACCGCTCCCGCAACATCCGTCGCTCGGCGGTCAGCCCACCGCCTTGCGGATACCGCACCCACCAGATGTACCCCACCCACCAGCCACGGCCGTCAAGCCCAGCGACAACACGAATTCAGCCGCTGTAACTAGGGAGGTGCGGCGATGAGTACTGTGCAACATCACGCGCGCCCACCGGCATCGGTGGGTGAAACGCTCGTAACGAGCAACTCGCAGGCGAGTCGAGGGCTCCTTCCTGTGGGCAATCCCGCCGAAGCACCTGGGAGGCACCGTCTTCTGGTCGAGTGCCTTGCGGGCGACACCCTGGAGCCGACCGTCATCGTCGACGACCAAGGGCCCCGCCGATTCAACCGGCTGTTTCGCGCATTCCGCGGGAGCGAGCTGGGCCGCATCTTGCCATCGGTGGATGCAGGGCTCGCATTGCTGGCCCAGGCTGCACGCAAGGCGACGCCGTACAGCGAGGATCTGCCCGGTCGCGAGTGCGCAGTACCCGCCAAGTGCATCCCCGTTCTGGGTCCGTCGGGTGCCGTGCACGCCGTTCGGATGGATTTGGGTGACATCGGAACCGACAGTGGAACACCGGTTGTTCCGCTCGAGTTCGACTCCCGCTACATCGCGCGATTCGGCACCTCGCACGGGCAAGTACCCGCCTCGTTCTGCACGGACACCACCTGGACTTTGCCAGCGTTGCTGGAGCAGGTCGTTTGGCTCGACAAGCGACTCGAACTCATTGCCATGTTCGACCCAATCGACCCAGCCTCCCGCTGGTGTGAAAGTCTCGTCATCCACGACCCGGGCACAGGATCGAAACGTCACCTGTGGATGGCAGTCCGATCAGCCACCGACCAGCAAGGTACCCGCGTCGTTCGTGGGGTAATCGCTGATATCACCGCCATCATTCCAGCGCCCAGCCGAGACCCCGTGACCGAGCATCTTTCAACTCGCACGCCTCGTGGCCACGGCTCGGCGCTCATGGATCTGCGTACGACCTTGATGCACTCGTTCTACTGTCGGAACGACCCACGCCTGGCCCCTTGGCGGCATCGCAACCCGCAGATCCATCCCAGCGATCGGCTCGCTGTCCTCCAGGTGCTCACTGATCTCGCCGGGAACCGATCGGCACAGATCGCCCTACGCATTCGGTTCACGGACGACGAGCCCTGGACCACGTTGCACGCCATCTGCTCGCCGATGGCTAATTATTCTCGGCCCCAAGCGAATATCGATTTCTGGATAGAGAACCACAACTAGACGACCGCTGTATTGTCGTGCCAAGTTTGCCGACAGAACAGCTGCCCCTCTGAGAATTCCGGCGATTCGAGGTCAACCGGCGCCGATGTGCTCGGCCGCTACTGATTCTTCAGTACACGGCCACCGTTTCCCAAATGGGAAGCGACATGTTATCGGACCTCGGACTGCCGCCGCGCTTTCGAGGTCCGGACACCGAAGCCCCATCGGTCCGACTCGAAAGCCACGCAGATGAAACCCTATCGGCCATCAACACATGCGCAGCAGCTGCCGACAGCGATCCTCGTCCCCGCCGCACGCGACGGTGACGACGTACTCGGCATGCCATTGCGCCCGTTTGCGCAACCGCCGATGCACCTTCACTCGGTCTGCATCATCACCGTTCTGGTCAAGGACATTCGGCGCGGTAGGTATCGGGGCAAGTGTGCGCTGGTCGCTCGACGGCTCTCCGAACAAGCATTCACCCCTGCTGACGAGCAAGCGGAACGCATAGGGTGCCTGTCTTGCACTGTCCGTCGCCCGTTTTCCGGCGGCGCGAATCGTTTACCCAACCATTTATTGCACTCCGCCCGCGCGGTGTCTCGCCGACGCATGTGCCGAAGGCGAACGGTGCGTCCAGCTCGGTGTGCGCCGTTGATCTCGCGAGGCGGCAATCGAGGAAGGAGTCTGTCATGAACTGGTCGATGGGTAGGCAGTCGGAGGTGGCGGCGGCGTTGGAGGCCGCCACTCGCGTGGGGGCGGATTCGGTTGCGGCGGCGGGGATGTGGGTGGTTTGGTTGCGGGCTGGTCGCGTGCTGGGGTGTGAGTGGTGTGCGCGGCTGGATGTCGAAGTGCCCGTGGAGGTTCGCGCCGATGCCGATGCGGTCGTGGTGATCGCTGTTGCACCGGATCGCGTCGAACGCCCGGTCGTCGGACGCGCCAGCGTGATCTGTGAATATTTGGAGGCCAAGGGATTACGTGCACACGCGGTCCACGTGCGCGGGCTGCGGGAGGGGACGCTGTGGACCTCGTTACGCGGGCGGGCGGTGGGCGGGGTCGTGCCCGCGCTGCATCGGTCACCGCGGACCTGGTCGCATCGGTCTCGGCTGCCGCATCTGGGAGGTGCTGCGCTGGTGGTGCGGCTACTGGTGGCGGCGTGCGCGGCGGTGGCGATGCTGGTGTGTGCGGTTCCCGCGCTGGCCGCGCCCCCGGACGGTCAGCCGGGGGTGGTCATCGAACCGCACTCGGGTGGGCAAGCCGGTGTTACCGCGCCCCCGCGCATCGCCACCCCTGTCGCGATGTCTCCGAGTGGCGCCGACGCGAGTACGGCTGTGGTGTCGCAGGACTCCACCGAGTCCGCGCAGGCGGCTCCGGCGAGTTCCGGGCGGTCGGCTCCGAGTTGGTCGGTATCGACTGGTTCGACCCTGGTGGCCGAGCCCGCGTCGCCCGCTGAGCCGGATACGGTGCGGGTGGGTGCGGTGGAGCTGCCGCGACCGGACTGGGTGCCCGTATCGATCGCTGCGCGAGAACGCGGCTGGAACACCTTCCTCACCGACCGGGCAGCCACCGCTATCGCGCAGGCGGGGCTGGGTGATCCGCGTGTGGACGCTGTGCTCGGCGCTGCGGGTGGCAATCCGGTCCCGGTTCCGCAGGAATTGGCTTGCGTGCAGACGGCGGCGACCGATCCGCAGGCGTTGATCCCCGTGGCCGCTGAGGTGGCCGAGCCTCTGGTGAGCGCGGCGGTCGAGCCGATGGCCGCGCTCGCTCCGCAGGCCGCCGACGCGATCGAGGGCCTGCTGGCGCAGCTTCCGGCGATATGAGCGGCGAAGGAGGTCGATCCTATGAATGACATCGACGACCGCATGCCCGACCAGGTCATCCTCGACGATCCGACGGGCGAGGCTGTAGGGCTGGCGCACTGGCTGGCCACCCGAGCCAACACACCCGACAACGCCACGGAAACAGCCGCGCCGACGGCCCCCGCCCACCGCCGCTGGCGCGCGGCGGTGGGCGGGACGTGCGCGGTCGCGCTCGCCGCCGCGGTTACCGCCACAGCACATCACAGCCCGCACACGGCTCCGAGCGGCCACGCGGCCTCGCCTGTGATCGTCGCGCAGACCCCGGCGGTGTCAGCAGTGTCGCTGGTGAGCGGCGATTCGGCTGGATGCCCCCGCTCTTCGGGTGAGGCCGATCTCCTGGCGGCGGTGTCCAGAGCGGTGCCGCTGCAGGCGCGTGGTGGGGCGCAGGCGGTCGCGTTGTTCGAGGCTGCCTATTTTCGGGCACGCGACGGCGGCCGGGCGCGCCAGGTCGTGGCCGCTTCGGCCGCGATCCGGGACGCGGCGGGTATCCAGGCCGGGATCGACTCGCTCCCGGCGGACACGACCTACTGCGTCCACATTGATGCGCTCGCCGCGGGCCTGTACGCGGTGGAGATTCACGAATCGAGTCCCGGCGAGCCGGAAACCGTCTGGCGGCAACAGATCTCGACCAACGACGGCGACGGGCACACCATGATCACCGCCATCACACCCCTGTAACCCGATAGACGGCCAAACAGTATGGGGTCCGCGAGAAATCACATGAGCATTTCCGAAAGGTGGTGGTGGCGATGTTGATCGCAGTCGCAGGGGTGGGCAGCCCCGGCGCAGGGGCGAGCACAACCGCCCTGGTGCTGGCCGCTGCCTGGCCTACCCGGCAGCCGGTAATCGTCGTGGAAGCCGACCCGGCCGGTGGCCGCCTCGGTGATCTGCTGTCGGGGAATCCTGGTGCCGGGCTGGGGAGTCTGGCTCGTGCTGCCCGCTCGCCGCACCTCCCGGTCCGACTGGCCGAGCACGCTCGTCTGTTGCCGTCGGGTGTGCCGGTGATCGCCGCGCCCCGGGCACCGGCCGAGGTCCGGGCGATCCTGACTGCTCCGGTCTCGGCCGGGCCGGACGGGCCTGTGTGGGCCGCGGATGCGGTGCTGATCGCAGATTGCGGCCTGGCCGATCCGGACTCAGCGGCACTGCCGCTGATGGCCGGTGCCGACCTGTTGGTCGTGGTGGTCCGCGCCGATCTGGTGGACTCTGCGACGCGAGCCCGGCTGGCCCGCCTCGCCGTCGGGGGCCCGCCGAAAGCGTTACTGCTTATCGGTGAGGGACGCACCGGTGAGATCGCCGCCGCGCTCGGAGTTCCGGTCGCTGCGGTCTGGCCGCTGGACCCGGCCGCTGCGCAGGCCATCGTGACCGGAGACTGCACCACAGCCCGCACCGGCTCCCTGTACATCGCCGCGCGCGGTCTGGCCGACACCGTGGCCGCTCAGCTGATCGGCAGCGCCCGCCCCCGGTGTGACCGGCAACGGCTGACCCGCTGGTGGCGTACCCGGGCGGGTGCCCCGCGTCGCCGTGTGCCCGGCGTTTAC
Source organism: Nocardia terpenica (assembly GCF_013186535.1). Lineage (NCBI taxonomy): Bacteria > Bacillati > Actinomycetota > Actinomycetes > Mycobacteriales > Nocardiaceae > Nocardia > Nocardia terpenica. Next base: position 18,941 of record NZ_JABMCZ010000003.1, on the reverse strand, counting down.
CGACTCGACACTGCCGTCTCGGCCCCCACCGCCGCCATCGACTCCCCACCCGGACCGGCAGCAGAACCACCGATCCAACCGGCTGCGGCCCACGGCTCGGCGGTCGTGCGGGGCTGCACGACCGGCAGCGACGCCGCTGTGGGCGGATCGGTCGAGCCAGCGGCGGTCCCCGCATCGTCGTCGGCTGTGGTGGTGCCGTTGTCTGTCGAGGTATTCGGTCGGCTTCGTGTGCTGTGGAACGCGAGCCCGGACACCGATCCGGTCGAGATCACCCGGCTGCTGCGGCCCCGCGAGCGCGAACTGCTGACCGTGCTGGCGGTACACCCGGACGGTGTCACTCGCGACACTCTGGTCGAGGCCCTGTGGGCCGGGCAGAACCTTCGCCGCCCCGCGAACGCCCTCAACACGGTGCTGTCGCGGCTGCGAGCCTCGGTCGCCGCAGCGACCGGTGGCGTGATCACCGACATCCTCGACGGGGACAAGGTCCGTTACCGGCTCGACCCCGGCCGGGTTCGCGTCGATTACCGTGACTTCAGCGCGGCTGTCACTGCCCTGCGCACCGCCACCAGCGACGACGACCGGAAGCATGCGTGCCGCGCGATCCTCGCCGCGGCCAGCGGAGTCCTCGACGAAGATTTCACCAGTGACTGGATCGCACCGATCCGGGAGAACGCGCGCCGAGACCGACTCAATGCCCTGGGCAACCTGGCTCAGATGATGGTCGACTCCGACCCCCGCCAAACCCTGGCACTGCTGGAAACCGCGCTCGTCGCCGACCCCTGCAACGAACCCATCTACCAAGACATCCTGCGCCTGCACGCCCTCCTCGGCGAGCCCGCCGCGCTCAACCGCACCCTGGCCCTGCTCAACCGACGCCTGCAAACCATCGGCGACATTCCAACTCAGAAAACCCTCGATATCGCCCGGAGATTACGGGACCAACCACCCAACAATAGAAGCAACGTCGACGGGCGCGCTAAAAACCCGCGAGAGAAACACCGACCTTTACCCCCATGACCCGCGGAAGGTCTCCGAAGACACATTAGGGAACCTTCCCAGCCGCTTACCGAAACAGTTCGGAAAACGGGAGAAGTGCGGTCATGATGAGCGTGTCGGTAGCCGGGCGGAACGAAAAGAATCGCTGCCGGACGCGGACGGAGAAAAGGATTGGCATCGGCCGGGAGTGGAGAATTCGATGATATTCGTCCAGCGTTGAGAGTCCGTCATTGAGACCTGGCCGGTATTGGGCTTCGTTCACGCCGGAGGGCCGCGCAGATCGTGTCTCACCGCGAGGGGTTGGAGTGGTGCGCGTTCAGCGTCGACCACCCCGGGCGAGCGGGGGGAAGCCTCGGATGCACTGTCCGCCGATACGGGGGCGAATAGGTGGGCGAATACGGGGGCCGATACGGGGGCCGGTTGAGATCGGCCCACCCCCGCAGTCGTATATATGCAGTTAGATAGGGTATTCGGATCGGCTCCCGTGTCCAGGCTGTATGGAATACAACAGGGATACGACATCGCGGGCGGTGGTGATGGCTTGGTCGACGAGCTGGGCCGGGTGTGCTGTGTGGCGGTTCGCGAACGGTTCCGGTGGGTGTTTTGCTTTCTGGAATCGTTCGAGTGCATGTATTGATGTTGCGCAATTCCGGACGAGTCCGGTCCTGTATGTGCCGGAGAGGGTTGTCGTGGCTTGCTGTGTCGAATTCTGGCGCGAGGCTGATGCGAGGTCGGTGCCGTGGTTCGGGTGCCGGTAGGCCGGTTGTGAAAGTTTTTCGGGAATGGGGTTGAATTCGTGGGTGATGCAGAGATAGCTTCGACATATCCCGGGGTGAAACATTGCAGGACCACCCGAATTGCCAGACATCACGCGCCGCGCATGCAACCGTTCACCGGAATGCCACGCGACCCGTTTTCCGATAGGAGTTCCGAAATGACTGACCGCGCCCCCACAACCACTGCCGGTACCCGTTTGGCCAATGGTGAATTGCGCGCCATGGTGGCGCGTGCGCTGGCCGAGAACCCCGGCACCGAATACGGGCCCCGCCAGGTTCACGCCATCATCGGGCATTCGGCCGGTGCGATCGGCAACGCGCTGGCATCGCTGGCCGCTGCCGGGGACGCCGATCAAACCCAGCAACGGCCCCGCCGCTACCGCGCCAACGCCGCCACCGCCACGGCCGCCGCCGGGGCACCGGCCGCCGTCGCACCCCGGCGGGCCCGCCCCGCCGCCGCGGCGGCTACCCCGTCCGCCGCCGCAGCGGGCCCGCTGCCCGACGCCGCCGCCCTCGGCTATCACGCCGCCGCGTTCGGCCGCTGCGCTGCCGCGCTGGGCCGCCAGCACGCCGCCGCATGGGGCCGCCGCGCCAGCGCCGCCCTGGGCCGCACCACCGCCCGCGCGGTCGCTGCCGCCAAGGCCGCCGCCCTAGCCGCCGCCACCGCCGAACCCGTGACCCCACCGGTTGCCCCCGCCCGCCCGGCCGCCACACGAACCCCGGCCAAGCCCGCCACCCGCCGCGCAACCCGCACGTCGGCGTCGGCTACCCCCGCGCCCGAACCAGCCAGCGCCAGCTCCACGACGGGCGGCACCCCTGCCCCCACGCCGGAACCCGCCGCCGCTGCGCGGCCGGTGTCGGGCGACGCGTCGCACACCAGCACCAGCACCACCCCGGCCGCCAAGCGCGCCCCGGCCACGCCTGCCAGCACCCGCAAGACCACCAAGAAGGCCGCCGCCGAGCTCGCCCCGGCCGCTACCACCCGCCCCGGCAAGCCCGCCCCCAGGGCCAAGCCTGCCTCGGCCACGCCCGCGGGCACCGGTCACCCGAGGACCGCACCGGCATCGGCCTCGAGCACCCCGGCCGCCCCGGAGAAGGCCGGGACGGGCGCACCCGCCGGGCCCGGACCCGCGCGGCCCGTGCCGGACGCCGCGCACGCCGCCTGACCTCGAACGCCGGGGCGCTGACCGCACCGCCGCCCGCCCCCGCCCCGGCATCGAGATCGCCCCCGCTGCCCCAACCAAGGCCAGCGGATAGCGAAACATCCTCTACCGCAACAGGATCGGAGAAATCGAGATGACACCCTACTACCCGTCTATCGGACCGACCGGCCCGCGGTATCTGCGCCCGCGTGATGTGATCGCGGCCCGCGAACGCCAGCACACGCGCGACACATTGCACGCGGACCTGGATCGGGCCTGCGCCGCCGACGATATCGACACGGCCCTGGCCTGTGAGGATCTGCTGGTGCGGTCCGGCATGGACCCGGCCGACCGTCGCACCTGCGGGCGGTGCGGGTGGTGGGCCGACCACGCCCACCCCGCCCGCGACGACCGGGCGGACGACTGGGCGACGGTCGGCGGTCAGTCCGGGCACATGCGGGCCCGCGACATCCGTGACGCGCTGATCGTGTTCGACCGCGCCGCCACCGCGACCGCCTGGACCCCGTGCCCCGGCGGGGCATGGACCGAAATCACCCACGGCGACACGACTTTCACCGTGGTGCTGGCCGATGAACCGGTGTGTGCGGCGTTCATCGTGGACCGCGTCCGCGGCGAGCGGCGCGACTACACGCCCGCGCTGAACGTGTGGCTCGACACCCGCGCCTGGGCCATCGCCGAGGCGTACCACAACACCCCGACCACCGGATCGCGCACCCGGCTCGCAGGAGACGAGGACCCGTCATGACCCACGATTCCCACACCCCCAAGGAAGCGAGGCACAAGCCCGTGAACACCGACCCCACCACCCCGGCCCCGCAGCTGACCCTCGCCCACATCACCGGCGGGTGCGCCCAATGGAACGACGTGATCGTGTTCGCCGAACGCCACGGCGTCCCGCTGCGCTACCGCCTGCACATCGACACCCACCTGCACCAGTCGTACTTCCTGGTCGAGGCGTACGACCCGGACCGGCGACAATGGAACGGGCTGTGGACCATCCCACCGGCCACCTACACCTTCAACGGCTACGCGTGGCAGGAAGCCGCCCCCGAATGGCCACACATCGCCAGCCCCGACGACCGCGACCCATTCCACAAGATGACCAGCTGGCAGAAGATCATCGACAGCCTAATGGGAATTGATCAGCGAGCCTAAGCCCGGTGGTGACTGGGAGCGGGCAAGCTGATCGCCCGAGCCGCCGGTCGGTGAGCACTATTACAGCCTGGAGTGATGTCTGATTCCTAGGGTTAGATCGTGCCCCGGCCGGTCGGTGAGGCTTCCTGTAGCGCTGATGGGGTGTCGTACCGGTTGAGTACTGATCCATTAGGTCGCCGCCGGGTTGCCTTGGGCTCCAACAAGATTCGACGGATCAACAGTGGAGGAGGTGACCGATGATCTTCGTCGGCGACGACTGGGCCGAGGATCATCATGACATCCATGTGATGGACGAAAACGGTAGGAAACTCATCGCACGGCGGCTACCGGAAGGCTTGGCCGGGATCAGCGGGTTCCACGACCTGCTGGCCGCACGCGCCGACGATCCGAGTCAGGTCGTGATCGGTATCGAAACCGATCGCGGCTTGTGGGTCGACACCCTGGTCGCGGCCAGGCTATCAGGTGTATGCGGTCAATCCGCTCGCCGCCGCCCGCTACCGCGACCGGCACAGTGTGTCCGGCGCGAAATCCGATGCCGGGGACGCGAAACTACTCGCTGACCTGGTCCGCACCGACCGCCACAACCACCGCCCGATCGCCGGGGACTCACCCGGAGCCGAAGCGATCAAGGTCTTGGCCCGCGGGCATCAGAACCTGATCTGGGCACGCACCCGCCACACCAACGCGCTGCGGTCGGCGCTGCGGGAGTACTACCCGGCCGCGTTGGAGGCCTTCGACGACCTCGCCGCCCGCGACGCTTTGGCCGTGCTCGCCCGCGCCGCCTCACCAGCCGAAGGGGCCCGGTTGAGCCTGTCGGCGTTGCAGGCGACACTCAAACGTGCTGGGCGACAACGCAATATCGAATCCAGAGCCGAACAGATCCAGACCGCGTTGCGGGCCGAGCACCTGCACGCCACCGACGCGGTCACCACCGCGTTCGCGGCGACCACCCGAGCGGCGGTCGGCATCATCACCGCCATCAACACCCAAATCCAGCACCTGGAATCGGAGCTGGCGAACCATTTTGACAAACACCCGGACGCCGAGATCTACCTCTCCCTGCCAGGACTCGGTGTCATCCTCGGCGCCCGGGTACTCGGTGAATTCGGGGACGACCCGAACCGATACACCAGCAGCAAGTCTCGCAAAAACTACGCCGGAACATCACCGTTGACCGTCGCGTCGGGGCGGAAACGCGCCGTACTGGCCCGCCACGTCCGCAACCGGCGCCTCTACGACGCCATCGACGCCTGGGCCTTCTGCGCCCTCACCCGAAGCCCTGGCGCCCGCGCCTACTACGACCAACACCGCGCCGCCGGCGATCTGCATCACCAAGCCCTGCGAGCCCTGGGCAACCGCCTCGTCGGCATCCTCCACGGATGCCTACGCCACAACACCCCCTATAACGAGGACACCGCCTGGTCACACCGCCAAAACACCCAAGCCGCTTGACAACTTACGCACCTGGGATGTCTAACCCGCTACGCCGACCGGATACTGGCACCCCCCACCCCCGCCGAACGTGTGGACCGCGCCCGCGACACCAACAGCCACACCGACGGCGGCGGCGCGGAACCCGACCCGGACCCGACGCAAGCAGCGCCGGACCGCTGACGGCCAGACAGGGCCCCGCACCGGTGCCCGTACCCCGGTACGGGCACCCACCGGACCGCCGAACCAGACCACCCGAGCGTGACACGACCGCCGGGAACCTTTGGGCACCAACCACATTCGGAACAAAGGAAGAGAAAAATGGCAGAATCGTCAAGCAAGGGCGGCGCGGTAGCGTCAGCCGCGCTCGTCCCGATCTACGAGGTGAAAAACACCGTCACCGGCGACCAATTCATCATCTACGCCCCCGCCGACCACGACGATGAGGGAATGTTCATCGCAGCACACGTGACCGGCGCGCCCATCGGCTCCGCAGCCGCGCCGCGCATCCTCATCGTCCACCCCGACGACATCGGCGAATACGCCACGGACACCGTGCGTCTCATGCGCTCCGCCTCCACCGGTTTCGCCGCGATCGTGCGGACCAACAACACCACCGGCGAATTGCTCGCCCAGTTACCTCAGTGACCGCACGAGCGCGACGTCAGCCAACTGGGCAGGGCCCGTCCCCCGCCGTTGGCGACAACAGGAAAGGCCCACCGGGCGCGGTGGGCCCTTTGGCCGTTGGAATGTGTGGCGGCCCTATGGTGCGCGCCGATGTTTTGTAAACCGTTCTGGCTTCGCATGCCCCGGGCTGGGGTGAGCTACCGGATCGGTTGTTGGCGCGGCAAATTCGCGGCCGTCGTTTCGGCTGTGCGCCTCATTCGAGCCGGGGACGGATGGGGGCGGGGGTTGACATTCACGCCGTATCGAGCGTCAATCATTGATGATGGGGAATTTAGGCGACGCGGCGTGGGCTGTGTTTCCCGGCCATCAATCGGCGTGGGGTATCCCGGATGGGATCATTCCGGGCGCTTTTCATTCATGGAACAGGAGCGGTGGCATCGTGAAACGTCGAATTGTGGATACCGTTGTATTTCATGCGTTGCGGAGCAGCGACCTCGAGGCATTGACCGGATTTGTTGCGGCGAAGGTCGCCGAGGGCTATCAGGCCGGTGACCCGTTCGTCGCCTACGAGGATAAGTGGCAGGTCAGTATCTGGCGGTCGGCCCCCGCCGACCCGGGGCGCGTCGAAATCGAGGCCCAGTGCACGGCCGTGGGGATTACCTATATGCGCGAGAGCATCGAGCACGTGATGCGGGATAACGCGACCCATGATGATCGGGGCGCGATCAAACTATCGGCCAGGCTCAGCGGTGCCGATTACGTGTCCGTGCAATGCAATTCGACCGGGCGGATCGGCCGGTTGCTGTTGATGGACCCGGGCCGATGCAACCACGGCATTACGGTGTGCCGGGAATGCGTCGGAAGCTGGGAAATAGATTACGACGTGCGGTACTCCAGCACCCAAGCCGGACGGGAACTATCGGCACAACGCGCCACCGCCAAGGAACGAACCGCGCCCACCGGATAGGCAACCCCGGTTCCCCACGGCCCGGGGCAATCCACTACCGCGCGGATCGCCCCGGGGCCGGTTCGGATGCTTCGTGCGTACCCATCAACAATCCCGCGCGGGCAACAGTCGCCCCGTCGACGTGTACACGCCACCCGATTTCCATCCAGGCCACCCGGCATCGACCGGTCCTGACGCCCGCACGCCGCAGCCGCCGGAAAAACGGGCGTCGGAGGTTCCCGCCCGGCGGCTGCGACCCGTATCCGATATCGCCGGGGCACTGATAATCCGCGCGGGTGGTGCCCCGGTGGGACGGTCGACCACTCCATTCCCAGCCACCGACGCTACCCGGGCCGTGACCGGCCACGGCGGCGAATCGTCGCAACCGGTCCGGAATGTCCGCAGCTCGCCGAATGACTCGGCCGTCGCACCCGCAGGTCTAGGTATCGAGCTCAGGGCCGCGCGTCGAGCGTGCATGCAGCGCCCCTCCCCTGTCCACCGGGTTCCTGCGCGTATCGTGATTGGTCGCATCCGCTCGAGCGGGCGCTGTGGGGATCGGGGTTTGATTCTGCGCGGAACTATAGGCGAGAATCGGGCAAAACGGTCTGATTGGCGTCGTGGTGAGGCGGCTTGTCGACTGTGACATAGCAAAAGGGTGACCGGGGAGAAGAAGGGGGGCTGGTCGTTGATGACTGTTCCAGGGTGTGAGAACAGGGTGCGACATCCGCAGAGGCGGGTACCGGCGGTGGTGTATCAGCGGATCCTGTACCCGCGTGGGGGCGGCGTTCACCCGGCCGGGGGTGCAGGTGTTGCGATGTTGCCGCGATGGATGGCGGTGTGCAGGGAGTGCCGCGACAGCATGCGCCGGGCCGCCCGCGTGGCCTGTGCGGATCTGCCGAGCCTGACAGTCGACGAGGTTCCCGTGGACGCCGCTCGCGCGCGTGTTCGTGCTCGGCAACCATCGCCGCGCCGGGTGTGCTGTTGACGCCGGTTGCCCCGCACGCGCCCGTTCCCGTGCGGGTGGGTGGGGTCGGGGTCGGCCGGTGTCAGTTGGGGCAGGTGTCGGGGCCGCTGGGGTTGCTGGACATGCGTCGGACGGCGTGGGCGGCGGCGGAGGGGTTGGAATAGATCCGGCCGTCGGTGAGCATGAGGCCGCCGTCGCCGGTTACTACCGCGCTGGCCTCGCTGTGTGAGTCGTTGGTGAGCACGGTGCCGACCTGGATCTGTCCGGCCTCGATGAGGTCGCGGACCGTGATTCTGGGGCCTCGCTCGAACGGGAAATCGTCGCTGAACTCGTAGTCGGTCCACTCCCGGGCACAGGTGGCGCACACCGAGCTGTGGTCGTGGCTGCATTCGTCGCTGGGCATGATCGTGAATTGGTATTGCCGGATCGCTCCGAACCGGCCGGGGCGGTCGGGGCGTGTGTAGGTTTCGTCGAGTGTCGCGGTCACCGTGTCATACAGTCGCGCCGTTCGGGTGTGGCCCTGCGCCGGGGCTGGCTCGTCGGATTTGCCGGTGCGGGTGTCGGCGCATTTGGTGCAGCCGTTGTGGTGGCGGTCGCCGCATTCGTCGAATTCGGCGTGGTCGGTGATCCAGTGCTGGGCGGCGTCGAGGTCGCCGAGGTGGCGCAGCAGACCAGCCAACGCATCGACCTCGGCCCGGCTCAGCCACCGGGCGACGGATTCGGAAACGTCTCCGGAGAACACGTGCCGGAACCGGGACAGGATCTCGTCGTCGGGATAGGGGGTATCGGTACTCATCAGTCGCCTCCACGGTGTCGGGGCAAGGGTGGAACGTTTCGGTTGATGGAGAGGGGAACATGCAGGGGCCCAACGAAATCCGGGCCCCTGCATGTCGTGTGCGGGATCGGCGTATCGCGCCGGGAATTCAGGCCCCGTCGGCCAGGGCCCATTTCTTCGGGGCGTCGCTGGTGCGGCGTGCGATACCGAGGGTGGTCAGCTTTTCGAGGGCATTGTTGATCGCGCCGCTGGACAGGTCGCGTTGGTGGATGTCGTCGAGCCGATGCTTGAGCGCGGTCGGGCTGAAGTCCTGCCCGGGATTGTCGCGCAGGAAATCTTCGACCATTCCCCGCAACCCGCCCGAGGGCAATTTCTCCGGCTTGGTTCGCTGCGCCGGGGTGCTGCCGGACCCAGCGGCCGGTGCCGGTGCGGGCCCGGACGCGGGGGCCGCATCGGTGGCCTGCGGGTCGGCCCCGGCCGGTTCCCCGCCGTCGCTGTCGGGCGGGGTGGCGGCGGTGTCCGGGGTCGCCGGTTCGGGTGCCGGGGCGGCGGGCGCGGGGCCGGGGGCCGTGTCGGCGGCGGTGTCGGTGGCCAGGGCCCATCGGTATCCGGCGCGGGGTGCGTCGGGGTTGCTGGTGCGTACCGCGGTGCCGTCGGCGGCCCAGCGGGACAAGATGGACCGGGCAGTCGACACACTCATTTCGGCAATGTAGGCCAAATAACTAGCCGTCGACCCGGGATGGGCGGCCAGCGCCGTATGCAGGGCGGTTTCGTTGGCGTTCGGTGTGGTTGTTGCGGGTGTGGACATGACGTCTCCCGTCGGAAAATCGTGAATTCGATGTGGTTGGGTCATGTCCCGGCCGGGACGGTTCCCCGCGCGCGAATTGCGTCGCCGTCATTCGGTTGCGGGGTACCACCTACATGGACGCTCGCTACCCGCGTGAATGTCAAGCCGATATCTAATAAGATGCCCGTCTTCTTTCAGCGCGATAACCGGGGCCCGTGGTGACTATTTTCCCGGCCGGTTTCCGGCCAGCGGACGCGGGAATTCCCAAGAGAAGCGCTCGGTGAAACAAATACCTCGCGCGCCCTATCCGGCTACAGTGCCTGGCACACGGACTTTCTGTGATCGCATGAGTCCGGCGAGGCCGCCAAAGATATTGGCGACCTGCGGTACTCCGGGAAAGCGCACGCTGCGGCGCAGCCTGGTGAACACGCGTCGCCGCCCCGTCGGCCGCTGGTGCGCGCGCCCCCGCGTCCCGCCGGGCTGGTGCGAGCCCGGTGCGCGCACCGGCCCGGCCCAAGGATTACCGGGCGCGGTCGAGGAGCTCGGTCAGCCAGGTGGTGAGTTGCTGCAGACCTGTGGAATATCCGCTCTGGTGCACACCGGAAGCGAAGAACTGAGCCGCGTCGGTGCCCTGGCGGGCGAGATCGGTCAGTGCCGAGGCGGGGGTGCTGCCCCCGGATGCGGCGGCGGTGCCGAGGGAGGCCAGTGGTGCGGCGGTGGTGCCGGTGAGCGCGGCGGCGGCGACTGCGGCGAGGTCGGCGGCTACGGGGACCAGTCCGACGAGTTCCAGGCCCGCGCCGAGTGGGTCGCCGGTGGTGAGTTTCTGCACGGCCTGCCATGCGACCTCTTGGGCGGTTCCGGCGTCGGTGGCGAGGCGGTTGATGTCTAGGCGGGCCAGGACTTCGACGATCTGTGCTGCGGCCCCGGTGACGCCGCTGGTGTCGGCGGGGGCGAACAGGGTCAGGATCTGGGCGATCAGATGCAGGTCGACCTGTGAGGCCATGGTGATCAGGGGATGGAACTGGTTGTTGAGGTCGGCGGCGATCTGGTGGGTGCCCTCGATATCGACCGCGGCCAGCTTCTGCGGCAGCGCGAGCAGGTCGGCGCCGATCGTGGGCAGATTCGCCGCGGTCGAGGCCATCCCGGCCAGCACGATCAGGACTTGCCGTGTCACGGTGGACGCGTCCAGGTCCCCGAGTCCGCTATTGGTCGCCGTGCTCTGCGGGGAACCGGGGGTGGTGGGGGTGGGGTTGCCGGTGAACGCGCGCCCGATGGTGGTCACGACCGGGTCGGTCTGCGGGGACACCGAGCAGTAGAGGTCGCCGGTGGCGCAGACCGTGCGGACCCGGCCCGCCAGGACACCGAAACCTCCGGTGCGGGGGCCTTCGACGCCTTCGCCACCGGCCGGGCTGCCCAGCTGCGGGGTGGACGAGTCACGGCGGGGGTCGGCGACCAGACCGACGGCAAGGACCCGCGAGGCCGGTAGCGGGCCTTGGTTGTTTCCGATGCGGGCGGCCAGGTCTCCGGCGATGTCGGCACCCTGGGAGTAGCCGACCAGGATCACCTGTGTGGAGGCGCACAGCCCGGACAGCACCGACGACAATGCTTGCGCGCCGGAGGATTCCGAGGACGCATAGGTCGGGCTGAGTGAGGCGGAGTAGGGTAGCGACTCGATCGCGAGGTCGCTGCCGTAGCGGGTCTGCAAGGCGTGGGCGACCGGGGCCAGCATCCCCGACACCGGCTGGCCCGGGTCGGCGGCGGCGCTGGTTTCCCCGGTGCCTTCCACGAACACCGCGGTCCACTTCGCACACCCCGGGACCGGGGCGGCCAGGCCGACGACGGGAACCGCAGACCCTGCCGCGGCCAGCACCGTGGCCGCGCACACGGCCACACTCACCGCCCGCCGCCGCAGTGGGCTGCGACGCCGCCGCAGATCACCGGATGCGACAACAACGCGTGATTCGATCATGGGGAACCTCCCGAACGTGCCGAGTACGGACGCGGAGGCTGAACTCCTCCGCTACCGGAAGGACTCCTGTCCGAGAGCCGAAAACGGACAACCGCGATGGAATTGGATGGAGCCGATCAGGTGTGGAACCACGCCGGGCCCGGAGCTCGGCCGGGTCGATGGGTCGTTCCGGCGGGGGTTGTCCGGGCGATCACCATGGACATGCAGGTCGGACCCGGGCATGCCGCTGTAGCGCCCTAATGCGGCCGGGGCCAGCACTGCGCGGGGCCCTGCGCATGGCCTGGTAGGAGCTCACGGTGACCGGCGCTCCCACGGGAGGCGTTCGGCGAACAAGTGCATTTCGCGCCAGGTTCGAGCGCATTGCCGACACACGGACTTTTCGTGATCACACGAGCTGGGTGTGGCCGCGACAGGGATGTCGACCTCGTCTATCCGGAACACCACATCCCGTGAACCGTCGGGAATGTAGGAGCATTCTTGCAGTGCGCTGATTGTCTTCTTTTTCGCTGACATGGCAAGGGTCCTTTCGTGTGGATGGTCGCGTGCACGGTGCCTGATTCTCGTGCTAGTGATAGGCTGTAGATCTGTTCTGGTAGCGCCGGACACAACAGTCCGATCCAGCGAGTATCAGATATCTTTTCGAGGTGGTGACATGGAAGTATTCAAGTCCCTGTCGTATTCGTTGCGGCGCTTGTGAGTCGTTTTCGTTTCTTGGGGGGCCGGAAGATTCCGGCGGCTCCCGGGCAGTTGGCACACGAAGGCGCGGGCCGCATTCGCGCTCGATCCGCGCAGTGCTCCGGATTTCATGTTGGCTCATCGGAGGGGTTTTGTTGTTCGGCGGACCGTGAAATATGGGTGGCCCGAGTCCGTGTTCTGGATGCGAGCAATGATGTTGTCGCCCGGTTGGAGGTCTTCGGCGCCGATCTGCAGCAGATCCAGCTCGATGCGTTCTGGCTCGTGCGGGATCCATCCCAGCGAGCGAAGGGCCGCCTCGAGGGTGCGGCCGTGATAGTCCATGCGGGATTGGAAGGTCTGCCGCGGGTCGTGGGCGCGGTGAGCCCGGTCCTTCAGGCCCATGCGCATATCGGACACGGTGTAGGGCACCCCGGTGTCCTGCCGTCGGCTTACCTGCGGTTGGGCAGTGATGGCTTGTTCGGGGTCCCACCCGTCGCGTAGTCGTTTCCGCAGGGTGGCTGCGCCGCAGTTGGCCCGGTCGTCGACTGCCCATTGGGATATTGATTTCGTTTCGCCGAATGCTGTCACGACGATCCTGAAGTTCGGGTCGTCGGGTCCTTTGGCGAGCGCCTGCGCGAGGGTCATTCGACGTCTGGTGGTCCTGAGGAGGAGGGTGTTGTATTCGATCCCGCTCTGTTCGGCCCATTCGCGCAGCGTCAGGGTGCGCCCCTTGTGCGTGAATAGTTGCGGCGCAGCGGTACGTTTCGGGCGGATGATGGCATCGCCGGGGTCCCAACCCGCAGCGAGGCGAGTGCGTAACAGGCGCTGCTTCACTGTGCACCGCGGATCGTTCGACCAGGCGGTCACGGTCTTCGATTCTCCGAAAGCGGTGATCATTCCGTGTGCTCGTTCCCACTCGAGTTCGCGGTTTACCTGCTTCGTGCTGGTCTTTCTCATGGCCGGTCATTCCTCTCTGCGCGGAGTCGATGACAGTGTTTTATTGCTTTGCCTCAGCGGTCGCGTGAGTCAGGTTTCTCACCGACTTTGCGGCGGAGATTCTCACCGGTATTGCACATTCCTCGGCCAGCAGGTGCGCTGGTAGCCGATATTTGCCAGCGCAAAGCATGCCGAGCTGCTGACCTGTTACTTCGTGATCTGCGCGCTTGAATGGTGCAGAGTCGGCGCAAGATTGGCGAGAAGGCGCAATCAGTCATGAGATCCTACCTACACTTTTCGAGCTGGATGTGTCGCGGCGAGGAAGTCGTCGCCGGGGTATCGGAATGGTTTGATTTCGACGCGTTTTCCGAAGTCGGGTGCGTCGATCAATTTTCCGGCTCCGAGATATATGCCGACGTGGTGGATGCCGTCTTTGTTGTTGGCGTAGAAGATGAGGTCGCCGGGATGGACTTGGGTTTCCGGGATCGGGGTGGTGGCGTGGTATTGCTCGTCGGCGGTGCGGGGCAGGTCGATTCCGGCGGCGGCGTAGGCGGCTTTTGTCAGGCCGGAGCAGTCCCAGCCGCCGGATGTGTCGGGGCCGTTGCCTCCCCAGACGTAGGGTTGGCCGAGCTGGGAGCAGGCGAAGGTGAGCGCGGTGACCGCGGCCGGGTCGAGGGCCGAGATGTGTTGGCAGTCGGTGGATTCGGGTTGTGGTGTGGCGCGGTAGCGGGCGGCTTGGTCGAGGACTTGGTGGACATACCAGTCGGCGTGGTTGTAGGCGAACAGGGCGCGGTGTAGGTCGGTGGGTGCGCCGGTGTCGCAGAGTTCGTAGGCGGCGGCGTGGATGGCGTCGCTGGCGTTGTAGCGCGACGGTGGGCTGGCCCCGCCCGGCGGCAACCGGTGCCGGGCGGTCACCGAGTCGAAGGTGGCTGCCAGGAACTGCATCGGACCTGCCGCGCCCGCGGAATTTTCGCCGCCGCTGACTCCTGGCAGGGGGCTTCTGCCGTGGTCTGTCTCGACTTTGCCGATGGCGGCCAGGATGGTCCAGTCCAGGCCGGGGCAGTCGCGCGACGCCTGGCGGTAGAGCGCGAGTTTGTCGGCGGGGATGTCGGCCACGGCGTCGGGGCTCGGCACCGATCCGCCGGTGGCGGGGGCGGTGAGGCTGGTGCGGGCGGAGTCGACGGCGACGACGGTGACGGTGACCGCGCCGATGGTGACGGCAGCGAACAGGGCCGTGGCGGCGGTACCCGCGGCTGCGCCGAACATCACGGCGTGGCTTCCCGGGGCGGGCGTGGTGGCGGTGGTGGGAGCACGGTGCGCCGGTCCGCCGCCGGGTTCTCGGTGTTGTCGGGTCCGGTGGTGCCGGTTGGCTGTGGCCAGGCGGTGGTGAGCCGGTGCAGGGCGAGCCGGGTCCGGCCGCCGCTGGCCGCCGGGGGGTGCAGCGGCAGCCAGACCGGCCCGGCCGGGTCGGTCTCGGCGGCGGCGGTGTAGTCGGCGGCGGCGGTGGCGATCGGCACGGTGGCTGGGTCGGGTAGTGCGGCGGCTGTGGCGTGCAGGGCGGTGCGGGCGGCGGCTTCGCGCCCGCTGGTGGGTAGCCACAGCAGTAGTGGGGTGGTGATGCCGGTGGCGGTGGCCAGGTTCGCGTAGCCTGCGAGTTTGCCGCAGACCTGGGTGAGTGACTCTGTGCCGCAGTCGTATTCGAGGAAGAACTCGACACCCGGGAGGCCGGGCTGGGTGGGGTCGAGGCGGCCGTAGCCGTCGGGGCGGGCCAGGTCGCCCCACAGCCGGGTGCAGCGGGTGTGTGACCACCACGCGGTCAGCACGCCCTGAGTGGGGCTGGTGGTGGCGAGGTCGGTGAACCAGTCGTTGACGGCGACGTCGTGGCGTAGCCGGAGGCTGTGGGCCAGTGCGAGTGCGCGGTCGTGGCGCCAGCGCAGCTCGCGGATGTCGAGGCCGTGCTCGCCGGCCAGGACCGCGGCTCCGGCCGGGGCGAGGATCCAATGCCAGGGTGCGGTGCCGACCAGGCGGCGGGGCCGGAAGCGGTCGATCACCCCGGTCTGGTGCAGGGTCTGCAGGCGTCGGCTGGCGCGGCGGTCGGCGGTGAATGCCAGCGCCGCGATCTGGGTGGTGGTCAGGACGCGATGCTCGTACAGCATCCACAGCAACCACCGATCCCGCCCGGTCAGCACCGTGGCCAGTGCGGCCTGCCCCGGCCGGGACGGCCCGCCGGGGTGCGGGCGGGAATCGGTGCGCGCGGGTCGGTCCGCGGCGGGTGACGTGGGTCATCGGAATACACCTCCAGCGGCGGGGGACGGGGATGGCCGGGGTATACGGCGGGAATGCCGGGTGGCAGGGCCGTGTCAGCGGCGGCGCGGGTCGTGGCGGGCGGTGCCCGGGGCCGGTGTCGCCGATCGGGGGCGGGACGCGGGCGGGGTGGGCGTGGGCCGTGCGATGCCGTTGGTTGCGATGCCGTTGGTGTGGGTGCGGGCGGCGGCGCGGATGTGGGCCGATCGGCCTCGGATGGGCGGGGGAAGCGGTGCGGTGGCGACGGTGAACGGGGGCGCGTTCTGGCCTCGGACGAACAGGCGCGCGGCGGCGTGGTAGGCGTCCAGGTGGGCGAGGTCGTGCTCGCTGAGCTGGGGCAGGGTATGGCGGGCCAGGTCGCGGGCGTCTTCGGGTGACACGGCGAAACAGATCTTGTTTCTGGCGTTGGTGGAGACCGCGTCGCGCAGGGTGGGGGTGAGCTGGCCGAGGTTCTGATGCGCCAGCACCATCGACAGTTTCAAGGCCCTGGCCTCGGCGAGCATGTCTTCCACCGGTGTGGACGAGTGCAGGAAGTTGTGGAATTCGTCGAGGTAGAGCGCGGCGTCGCGGCGCTGTGTGGCGGGTGTGGCGGCGCGGGCGGTGACGGCCTGCCAGGTGCGAGCCACCAGCAGCGCACCGACCAGGCGGGTGGTTTCTTCACCGAGCCGCCCTTTGGGCAGGCGGGCCAGCACCAGGCCGCCCTGGTCGAGAATCTGGCCGATGTCGACGGTGGCCGGGCCACCGGCCACGGCGGTCTTGACGAAAGGCCGCAGCAGCAGGTGGCGCAGCTTGTTCATCAGCGGCGCGGTCAGCTGGCCGCGCCCGGCGTCGCCGAGGGCCTCGAAGTTGGTCCAGAACCCGTGCAGCACAGGGTCGCTCACGGTGGCGGTCAACCGGGCCCGGTAGGTGTCGTCGGTCAGCAGGCGCGCGACGTCGGCCAGGGTGGCGGGTGCGGGTTGAGTACATACCGTCAGCAGGCTGGAGCGGAAACAGGTCGTCGGTGCGGGGGGCCCCAGAACTGGTGGTAGATGCGGGCGAAGATGGTGCCGAGGTTGTCCACGACCAGGTCGAGGTCTGCGCCGACGGTGGTGGTGTCGAGGGGATTGATACACGGAGGCGGGCTGGCGGAGTCGGCGTCGAACAGCACCACGGTGTCCGCGCAGCGGCGTGGTAAGCGTTTGAGTAGGTCGGTGATCAGGTCGCCTTTGGGGTCGATGAGGACCAGACCGCGCCCGGCGTCGGCGTCGGCGAGCACCATCTGCCCCAGCAGCGTCGATTTTCCGCATCCGGTGGGCCCGAGGATGTGGACGTGGTGGCGGGCGTCGGCGACCCGCATGGCCACCGTCCGCCCCGGTGCGGCGTCGGCTGTCCCGAGCGGTTTCGTGGCCGGTCCGGCGAAGGCGACGATCGCGCTGGGGGCCAGCGCGCGGGCTCCGGCGCGGTGGATCTCGGCGATCCCCGCGTCCAGGGGCAGGTGCGCGATCGTCGCGAGTTCCGGCGTCGACAGCAGGTCACCGCGCCCGAGGCGTCGCTCGGTCAGCACGGTGGACAGCCGGAAGCGGCGGTGCCGCGCGTAGTGGTTGTAGTCCGAACAGCTCGAGAAGCAGGACGACAGCGCATGGGCGCGGCCCCGGGCGACCTTGCGGGCACGGACACATGCCTGCGTGTCGCTGCCGGTGGGGACGGGGGCGGTGACGGCGTAGCGGATGACGGTGGCCCAGTGTGTGCCGCGGGTCTTGACCGCGGCGGCGCGGTCGCGCGCGGATTGTTCCAGGCTGGCCTGC
Source organism: Nocardia terpenica (assembly GCF_013186535.1). Taxonomy (NCBI): domain Bacteria; kingdom Bacillati; phylum Actinomycetota; class Actinomycetes; order Mycobacteriales; family Nocardiaceae; genus Nocardia; species Nocardia terpenica. Next base: position 1,653 of record NZ_JABMCZ010000003.1, on the reverse strand, counting down.
CGATCAGCGGACCGCGGAGCGGGCCGGGGTGCACCGTTGCGGGTCTGTGCCCGGCCGAAGAACAGGCCGAACATCTCACGAACCAGATCCCCCGCTATCCCGGCCAAAGACCCGATGCCAGCCCTGCTCCCCGGCCGGGGCGGCTGGTATGGCGGGCGCGGGCGGCCGAAGACGGGGCGGGCTAGGACCTGCATGCACGCATGGTAGCCGGGGGGCATGCCTGCGGCGGCCGGCGATCAATGCGGCGGCGGAGTCGCCGTGGGAGTCGGTGCGGATCGGCCAACTGCTCCGGTCGACCGAGCCGCAGCTCCCCACCCACCAGCACGTTCTGGTGCCCGGCGACAGGCGGGGGCATCGGCGGTGCGGCGGCCACGGTGCGGGTGCGCGCTCCGCGCCAGGATGCGGCGACCGCGTTCTCGACCAGGTGCGGCGGACAACCGACGGCACCCAGATCCGGATCACCGCACCGTCCGTCCGGGCTGATCCGGTATTCGAACCCGAGGTGTGGGGGTTCCGAACAGCATGCGCCGCCACAGTGGGTGTTCGAGTGCGCCGTGCAGCTGCTCCCACAAGACTTCTGCGCTGGTGGGCTGGACCTCGGGCGGGATGAGGATCTCGACGTGGCGGGCCCCGTCGGCCCAGCGCCGCTCGCGCAGCCTGCGTACCCGGGCGGTCAGGGCGAGGATGCCCGCCGCGGCGAGGACGGTAATTGCAGGCCGCCGGGACCGCGTAGTGGACGGCGAGCGCGAGAACGCGGTCGCCGACAAACGCCGGGGTGCGTGAGCAGCTCCCCCACCGTCGGTCCCGTAGCTGCCGCCGTCTGCGGGAGTGGTCTGGGTGTGATATCCGGTGCCCATCACTGCGGCACCTCGACGTAGGGGTCACCGTCACCGTCGTCGGCATCGGCATCGGCATCGTCATCGGCATCGGCATCGTCCGGTGAAGTCGTTTTCGTTGTCGACGTCGATGTCCTCGTCGTCTTCGGCAGGCCAGTCGACTTCGTCGGCGCCGAGGTCGATCTCGGTATCGTCGGTGTCGTCGCCGGGGAGGGCGATGTAGCCGGGGTCGTCGGTGTCGGTGTCGAACTCCGGGGACGTGGTCGCCAGCTGGTGCTCGGCGAGGGAGGCGACCGAGGCGAAGACGGTGCGCTGGTGCGCGCCGACAGCGAGGAGGCCGTGACCGCGGTCGGCGGTCAGCAGGAACCGACGCTCCCCCTCGGACAGGCCGAACGCGTCGCCGACCTCGTCGATCGACTGCGGGGCTTGGCGCAACAGCACCTGGGTGGCCGCATTGGCGACGATCGCTCGACCGAGATCGGTGGACAGCACGTCGGGTCCGTCCTGGGTGGCAACGGTCAACCCGGCCAGATACTTACGGGCCGACTTGGCCAGCCGGAACAAGAACCTCGCTCCGGCCGGTTGCCGCATCAGCAGCCATGCTTCGTCCACCACGACCAGGCGGGGCCGCCGCGTCACGGGGTCGCTGACCCGACGCCAGGTCGCGTCCAATGCGAGCAGGGTGCCGATGGTCTTGAGTTCCTCGGGCAGGGCCCGCAGCGAGTACACGATCAACCCGCCCTCGGCCCCGTGGGTGGTGGCACCGTCGAGCAGCTCACCGAACGCACCACCGCGGACATACGGGGCCAGGGCGGCG